>JACREY010000009.1 GCA_016218085.1 Ignavibacteriota bacterium | reverse complement strand
GTTCTTTATATCGTTAAGAACTACATTAAAAGCGCTTGGCATAGCATAAGCAATCCAATTCATTCCACCATTAGTAGATTTTAAAATTGAATCTCCTCCCCAGGTCGCAAATCCTGTGTTTTCGTTTATGAATTCAAGCTGCCACACTCCATGCCCTCCCGTTCCCCCTACCTGAAACCAGTTCGCACCGCTGTTTGTCGTTTTATATACTTTAATATCGCTTGCACACCAGCCGTAATATTCTCCGTTTATTTTGTATTTTAGGAAAAATATCTTACCTTGACCCATTCCAATGGCTATTGGAGTCAAAGTTATTCCGCCGTTTATTGTTTTCCAAATCCTGATATCATTTCCATCGAATCCGCTAACGTATCCGGTATCTTTATTTATAAAAGATATCCCTGCATAACTGTAACCAAAAATTGCCACACTGTCCCAGGTTAATCCTTTATTGTAAGTTCTGTAAATCCTGTCAGTTTGTAAAGTAGGACCTCCATAACCGTACATTATTGAATCATTAATCATTTGTAAATTATACATTTTCACATATTTCTGAATATTCCAGTTTACTCCTCCGTTTGTTGTCCTTATTACACAAGGATTATCCAGCGAAGCTATGCCGTAATTATTATCGAAGAATTTTATAGAATATGTACCGCCCACTACAGGCCACGGCTGAAGAAGCCACTGGCTCATACAATTGTTAATGTTCACTCCAAATTGTACAAATAAAATAAGAAATACTAAATTAATATATTTCATAAAACTTTATTTTTATTAATTCAAAATAAATATCTTTTCAAATAATGTCAAGCAAGAATTATACTCATAAAGTTTTTAATTTTTAAGTTTTATTTGTTAAAGGTTTTTTTAAGATTAATTATTGAGTTTACTGTTTTAAGGCATTATCTTAATTTTGATACTGAATGAAAAGAAAGGAAAAAAATCCGGTTAATCTGTTTGATTCGACATATGTCGTATGTGACGTCGAAACTACAGGCCTTTCCCCTGTCTATAACCGAATTACAGAAATTTCCCTTATCAAAATACAGGACGGTGAGATTACTGATAAATTTTCCACGCTCATTAACCCCAAACAGCATATACCAAAGGAAATCACTTACCTGACAGGCATTTCCAACGAGGATGTTATTGATAAACCGGTCTTCGATGAAGTTGCCCCGAAGATAATTAATTTCTTCGAAGATCTTAATTCAGAATTTACCGTCTTCGTCGGACATAATGTTTCTTTCGATTATAAATTCGTGGCAGAATCTTTCAGGCGGCTCGAAGAACCCGTTAAATTCGAAGTTAAAACTTTGTGTACCTGCAAGCTCGCACGCAGACTGCTCAGCCAGCTTAAATCAAAATCACTCGGCAATGTATCCGAATATCTCGGAATCAAAATGGACAGGAAACACCGCGCATTCGACGATACTCTTGCTACCACAAAAATCCTCCTGCATTTCCTCGAAGTACTTCAGGATGAATATGAAATTGAAACACTGGATGAAGTTCTTACTTTCCAGAATAAAAAAATCTATACCGAAGACAGAAAATCACCCGCACTAAAACGGGTTAATATTAAACTGAAAGACATACCCGCAAATCCGGGAGTCTACTTTTTCAAAAGTGCATCAGGGGAAATTCTGTATATAGGTAAAGCAAAGAATCTCAGGGAAAGATTGTCTTCATATTTCAGGCATAATTCCGAATTGACTTATAAAATTAAAAGGCTCCTTTCAAGCATTCGAGGACTGGAATTTGAAATTACAGATTCCGAGCTTTCTGCTCTAATTTTAGAATCTAAATTAATCAAGCGGCATAAGCCCCGTTTCAACACCGCCATTAAACGCTTCCGTTTCCATCCCTTCCTGAAAATCGATGTGCAAAACGATTTTCCGAAAGTTGATAAAGTTTATGAACTCGAAAATGACGGCGCTAATTACTACGGTCCCTTCTCCAGCCGCCGCACAGTGAACCAGCTCTTGCGCGAAATCAAGGATAATTTTAAAATCCGCAAGTGCGAGCAGAAAAAAATAAAGGCTTCCAAAAGTAATTCCAATTGCATGTACTACGATATCGGCCAGTGCGATGCGCCCTGCAATCTTACTGTTTCAAAAGATGAGTACAGGAAAGAAATTATAAAAGCCCACGACTATATAACAGAAACCAAAAAAGATTCTTCACGAACAATATATAAAAACCTTATGAATGTGCTCGCTGAAAAGATGGATTTCGAAAAAGCCGCATCCCTGCGCGACAGGCTCAAAGATATTGAAAAAGTGATGAGCTTCCAGAAAGTAATTACCTCAGCCATAAATAATAAAAAAATAATCATCAAGTGCGATACTACGGGCAGGCGCGAAGTCTTCTTCATACATAACGGTAAGCTTATGAATACCTATACACTTGAAAAAAATTCCGACTTCGACCAGAGAAATATTATGGGAGAAATTACCGAAACTACAGAATACCTCTATTTCTCATTGAGTAAATTCATAAAACATAAATATTCCGCCGAGGAACTTGATGAAATTAAAGTAATTTCAAACTGGCTCGCCCTGAACCGCGACAGAAACTCATACCTCGAAATCAACGACTCTCATACAAAAGAAGAACTCGTGAAATTTATATTCAAATAAAATTAAATTTTTATTATAAAAATAATTCATTAAATTACTTTTAATTACAAATTAACCGGGGGTTATTATGAAAAAAGTATTTACAGCTATTTTCTTATTGTTCCTTTTAGTTTCCACAACCGGAGCGCAGAATCTCGAAAACAGAATGAATAGGTTTTATTCCGACTTCGGCCTTGGCTATTCACAGCCGCTTACTGAAGCTCTTGGACTAATGATGAATAACGGATGGGTAAGCGTAAAATCAATGAAAGACCTTTTTAGTGTAGACGTGGGTATAAGCTCAGTCTTCGTGCCTGTCCCCAGCTCTGATAAAACGTTTCTTATGCAGTCGCCTTACGACCAGACGTTCCAGACTGTGCCTACTGCCGTCGGTTCTTCAAGCGAGACCCCAATTAACAGCGGAACAGGTCGCGACCCGTCAAGTTATCCAAAAGGATTTGACCTTGGTATAATTCCCGTTGTTATGCCTCAGGCATCAATTGGAAATCTTTTTGCAACACGAATTACTATCAGAGCGCTTCCTAAAATTAAAATATCTGACCTCGGATACATATCACTATTCGGTATGGGAATCCAGCACAGTCTTTCAGAAGATTTTGTTGTTCCGATGCCGGTTGATTTCGGCATTATGGGCTCTTTCGAAAATCTCAACCTCGGCGATATCGCCTCAGTAAATGCTTATACAGTAAGTGCAGTAGTAAGCAAAAGAGTCTGGAAAATAAATTTCTATTCCCTGCTCGGATATGATTACTCAAAAGCAAAATTCAGCTATAAATCGACCTATACACCGAGCGGACAAACAACTCCTATTACTTCTGTTATCGCATTTGAAAACGAAGGTAAAAACGGATTTAAAATGGGTATCGGAGGAACAGCCGAAACCAGATTTGCAAGATTTAATGCCGGAATGACGCTTGTTCCGAAGTTCTGCTTCGACCTCGGTATGTCAGTCGGCTTCGGCCTGAAAAAGCTTCTGTAAAAGATTTTAAACTAATTTGTCATTCCAGCGGAAGCTGGAATCCAGCTATAATACACTTTTGTCATCCCGGCAAAAACCGGAAACACAAGACACGATTGTCATCCCCGCATGTACTAAGCGGGGATCTCGTTCTTTAAAAAAACCACCGCCTGCTCAAACAGACGGGGTTTTTCTTTATACAAATATTTCATTTATTAAAATTATACTTGAAATTAATATGAGATATAATGATATTATTTATAAAATAAATTTATAATAATATATTATGAATGACAAAATAATTCAGCAATATAAAATCTTATCTGATGATATGAGGTTTTATGCTGATCAGCGCTTCAAAATAGTTTCAGTATATATGGTAATTAATGGTTTTTTAATAAATGTAATTTCAAAAGAAACGGTAATTTATTTGGCAATTATTGGTTTAGCATTATCATTTTTATGCTTTTGCTGGGAAATCAGAACTAAGTTATGGTGGGGAACCTTGATAGAACAGGCAAAATATATTGAAACAAAATATAAAGAGGATTTGGAAGAGGTATATTTAATGTATCCAACGCAAAAAAAACCGAACGGTTTTGAGAAATTATCAATATTTAATCCATCAAAAGTAGTTTCATTAATCTATTTAATCGGAGGATTTAGCTACTTGATATACATTTTAAGATATTTTAGAATTTGTAGTTATTTCATTTAGATAACCCCCTAAAACACCTTCTTTCTCGCGTGGCAATACGGCTCGTGCCCGTTTTTCTGGTAATATTCCTGATGGTAATCTTCCGCTTGCCAGAATGTCGTTGCCTTTCTTAAATTTGTTGCGACCTTGTATCCTTTATCGGTCAAAACCTTTATCAGCTTTTCAGCTGTTTCCTTCTGCGCATCATCGAAGTAAAATATTTCCGACAGATACTGCTCGCCTATATCCGGACCCTGTCCGTTTGTCTGCGTGAAATCGTGAATCTCAAAAAACAATTTCGCCATCTCTTCATAGCTTGTCTGCAAAGGATCGAACTCCACTTCAATCGCCTCTATGTGCCCCGTCTTTCCCGAGCAAACTTCCTTATATGTCGGATTGTCCTTGTGTCCGCCGATATACCCGACTTCAGTCGATTTCACACCATTTGCCTTCTGAAAATAATATTCCACACCCCAGAAGCATCCCCCTGCAAAAATCGCCTTCTCTGTTTTTACTTCGCCTGTCTTCATATCAGTTGTATCCTTTACGAATTTTAATGAAATTGAATTTACGCAGTGCCTCGTGTTTTTATCCGTGAATCCCTCGCCCGTGAATACGTGCCCCAGATGCGCTCCGCAGGTGTTGCAGATTATTTCAGTCCTGCTTCCGTCTGCATCAGGCACGCGCTTTACCATGCCGGGAATTTCCCGGTCGAAACTCGGCCATCCGCATCCAGAATGAAACTTGCTGTCCGATGTGTATAGCGGAGTATCGCACCTCTTGCAGATGTATGTGCCTTTTTCAAAATAATTTTCATACTCACCCGTGAATGGTCTTTCAGTGCCTTTGTTTATAATCACCCTTTCCTCTTCGGGCGTAAGTTTATTGTAATTCATTTTGTTTTTTGTTGAATCTTTTTTATCTAAATTCGCTGTCTGGTTCTGACTTCTCGAACAGCCAAATATTAATGCAAGTAATATTAAAATTATATATCTCATATTTACTGCTTAAAACAAAATATGGAATAAAAAAGTTGAAAGTTTCTAAAGTCTGTCAAGTTCTTAAAGTTTATAATGTTCTTTAAGTTCTTTAAGTTCTTTAAGTTATTTAACCTATAACTTTAAAACTTTATAACCTTATAACTTTATAACCTTATAACTTTATAACCTTATAACTTTATAACTTTTTTAAACTTGACAAACTTGATAAACTTTACAAACTTCTAAGAGAAAACGTTCTTAAAAAACCCCTTGTCATCCTTGTCTTTCGAAGGTTTCTTCGGATTAAAGTTTTCCGACTTTGCAAGCTCTTTCAGGAGTTCTCTTTCCTTTGCGGTGATTTTCTTTGGTGTTATGATATGTATTTTTACAAGCTGGTCTCCCCTGCCGTAGCCGTTGAGATGTTTTATTCCTTTGTCTTTCATCCTTAAAACGCTCCCTGCCTGTGTCCCTGCATCAATCTTTAGCTTTGCCTTTCCTTTTAAAGTTGGTACAACAACTTCAATTCCCGTAACTGCATCAGGAAATCCAATCTCAAGCTCATATATCACATCATCATTCAGTCTTGTAAAATATTTATGATCTGCTTCTTCTATAAATACAAGCAAATCCCCGTTTTCTCCGCCCTGCGTTCCTACGTTTCCCTGCCCCCTCAGCGGAATGTAATTCCCTTCCACTACTCCGGGAGGGATATTTACTTTAATCGTGGACTCAGATTTTAACCTGCCGTCGCCGGAGCAGTCCTGACATTTTTCTTTTACAATCCTGCCTTCTCCGCCGCAATATGAACACTGAGTCACGTTTATAAACTGCCCGAATATCGAGCGCGTCGCCTGCCTTATCTCTCCCGTTCCGTTACAATAAGAGCAGGTCGAGTAACCGCTTCCCTTCTTTGCTCCTGTTCCTTCGCAGGTCGGGCAGTGCTTGTACTTTTTAACTTTTAAAGTCTTTTCAATTCCGTCTGCGATCTCTTCCAGCGTAAGCTTTAAATTAATTTTTAAATCAGAGCCCGGATTTCCGCGTGAGCGTCCCCTGCGCGAACCGCCGCCGCCGAAGAAATCATCGAATATGCTACCGCCGCCGCCGAATCCGCCGAATATATCACTGAAGTGTGAGAAAATATCATTCACATTGTCGAATCCGTGAAAGCCCGTTGAATCTACCCCCCGGTGTCCGTACTGGTCATAACGCTGGCGCTTTTGTGCATCGGAAAGTACTTCATATGCTTCCGCGCATTCCTTGAATTTCTCTTCGGCTTCCTTGTTGCCGGGATTCCTGTCGGGATGAAATTGCATCGCTAGTTTCCTGTATGCAGATTTAATCTCGTCGTTGGTCGCACCTTTATTAACTCCCAGGATTTCATAGTAATCTCGTTTAGTCATTATTTGCTTCCCCGGTTTTTTCTTCTGCTGCTTCAGCAGATACAAGTACCTTCGCGTGCTTTATAACCTTGTCTTTCAGAAAATATCCTTTTTCAACTACGTCTATCACTGTGTGCGGCTTTATGTCAGCTTTCGGAACCTGAAGAAGTGCATCACATAAGTTTACATCAAATTCCTTTCCAAGTACTTCCATTTCCTTTAATCCTTCATTCTTCAAGACACTTTCGAATTTGCTGAATATCAGCTCCATTCCTTTTTTCAGTGTTTCGAAATCCTTCGTTTCTCCCTTTTCCACCGAATCAAGCGAGCGGCTGAAGTCATCATATACAGGAATGAGTGCTTTTATCAGATGCTCGGAAGCATACTTTATGTAACTTGAGATTTCCCCTTCTGTTCTTTTTTTGTAATTCTCAAATTCCGCCGCTTTTCTAAGAAGAGTGTCTTTATACGTCTCGAGCTCAATTTTTAATTTATTGATTTCGTCCGCTTCCTTATTTTCCCCGGACTTCCCGTTTGCATCTTTGATTTTTATTTCTTTCTTTTCTTCTTTATGTTTGTCGTTTTTACTCATAGTTATTTTATAATCTCTTTTTTATTTTTAATATTATTTTCCTGAAATAAGTTTTGATGTATATTCTATCAGCGAAACCATCTTTTTGTAATTCATCCTCTTCGGTCCGATTATCCCGATGCTGCCCTTGATTTCACCGAAGCTGTATGAAGTGCACACAACACTGTAATCCTTCAACTTCTTTTCCTGATTTTCCGAACCGATTGAAATTGTCACCTCGTCGCCGCTTTTTCCTGAATTCTGAAAAATGTGCACTACAAGATTCTTATCCTCCGTTAAATCAATTATGCTTTTGAAGTTTTTCGGGTCGTCGAATTCAGGCTGTGTGATTATGTCACCCGTTCCTCCTACAAAAATCTTTCTTCCTTTTTCTTCATCGCAATATAATTTGTCTATCGAATTTATAAACATCTGTATCAGCTCCGGTTCTTCATACTTGTAATCGTTTACCCTCTCTTCGAATGTCTCCCTGATTTCTTTCAACGTCAGGCCCTGCAGCCTCTCGTTAAGAAAATCCGCAAGCCTGTCGAGTTTGTCCCTGGATACTTCAGACTCTACTTCCATCATCACTGTCCTTACATATCCCGACTGTATGTTAAGAATAACAAGAATTTTTGTCGAAGAAATATTCACCAGCTCCAGCTTTGCAAAAATTCCCGAACTTAAAAACGGCTGCGTGACTACCGCCAGCTGATGGGAAATTTTTCCGAGTATCCTCGAAGTCTCCAGGAATAAATCTTCATTATCAACGACTGAATTTTTTGAATCCTCTATCTGCGATTTAATAAAATTAATTTCCGCTTTGTTAAGATTCTCCTTGTTCATAAGTGAATTCACGTAAAATCTGTATCCCTTGTCTGTCGGCTTCCTGCCCGCGGAGGTGTGCGGAGTTTCAAGAAAATCCAGGTCCTCCAGGTCGCTCATTACATTCCTGATTGTAGCCGATGATAAATTCAAATCCGTCTGCTTGGAAATTGCCCTCGACCCTACCGGGAGGGCATACTTTATGAAATTTTCAACAATGTATTTTAAAACTTCTTTTTCTCTGTTTGTTAAATTTTCCTGCATCGGATAATTTTTTTACGTAACTGTAAATTTAATTAATTCAGTAAACTTTTTAAATTCAATTTTTATTTCCTTTAAGGCATTTTATCATAAATTCCTTGTCTTCATCCAAAAAATGCCTCGCCTGATGCCTGGCTCTTCTTACATTATTCAGGTCAATTTCGGCAAAAAATAAATCCTCATCCATTATCTTTCCCTTTGCAACCACATTTCCGAACGGGTCAATCACTTCGCTTCCGCCCCAGAAATTCACACCGTCCTCGAACCCCGTCCTGTTGCAGAATACAAAATACACTGACAGCAGCCTTGCAAATGTCCTGTGCTGCTCGGAATTTATTTCGTAATTCCTGAACTTGTCCGTATCCACACCCAGCCTCGTCGGCGATGCCGCTATTCCGAATAAAATCTTTGCCCCGTCCATTGCAAGCAGGTAAGGCATCGATACGTGCCACATATCCTCGCATACCAGCATTCCGGATTTTCCGAACTTAGTATCGAAAGCGTTAATGTCCTTCCCTTTTGAAAAATACCTGAACTCTTCGAATATCCCGTATGTAGGAGGATAAATTTTCCTCTGTATCTTCCTGATTTCTCCGTCCGATATGAATACCGCAGAGTTAAATACATTGAAATTCTCATCTTCTTCTGCAAACCCGCATATTATCGAAATGTCCTTGCTGATTTTCTTTAATTCATCCAGCTTTTTTGAATTGGAAGGATTGACGGAAATTTCATAATTAATATCCTTCAGGCTGTATCCCGTCAGCGAAAGCTCCGGAAACACTATCAGGCTGCACTTTGCCGCTATTGCCTTTCTGCAGTATTCAAGATGCTTTACGGCATTTTTATCGAAGTCACCTAGATATGAACTTATTTGTGCAACTGCAATCTTCATTATTTATACAGTAGTTTTGTGAAAATTATTCTTAAAGTACCTGTTATTTTTAAACCCAAAAACAAAACAGCATGTAAGAAAGGACTGTATTCGTTTTTCCTGAAATACCTAAGGCAGTCTTCATTCCACGCCTTAATCATCCTTACCCTGTCTTTCAAAATACTTGTCCCTATTTTATGATATACCGTGGCTTCGGGAAAGAAAACTATCTTATATCCGAGATTGTATATCTGCTTGCAGGTATCTATATCATTGAAAAACATGTAAAATCTTTCATCGAGGTAATTCATCGCTTTCAATACATCAGCTTTTATCATCAGTGCCGCCGCCATCGGCTGCTCCACTTCCCTTAACTCATTGTGCCCGAAGTATTTCATCTTCCATCTTGAAAAAAACCTGCTCGATGGAAAAAGAGTTGACAGTGCGGATATTTCAAAAAATAAATCAATATAACCCGGAAAAGTTCTGCAGGAATATTGTATTGTCTTGTTCCTCGAATAAAGCAGAGGTGCGATTGCTCCGACATCATCTCTTGATTTCAGGTACTCAACAAGCTTTTGCAAAGCATCATTCTGAATCTGTGTATCGGGATTCAACAGCATTATAAAATCACCTGTTGCTTCGCTGATTCCTATGTTGCATCCTTTTGTAAATCCGTAATTCACATTGTTCTTTATAAGTTTGATATCGTGAGGAAAAACTTTCATGAAGTTTTCCACAACAGATGCGCTGTTATCGGAAGAGTAATTGTCCACAACCACTGTCTGCACCTTCAGTATGCTTTCATCGTGAAAGCTGTTGTAAATCGAACCGAGGCATTCCGCAATGTCTTCCTCACTGTTCCACGTAACTATGATTATCGATAATGTATTTCTGTATTCCTTCCCCATCAGTCGTGTAATTTATTTTTCTTTTCCAGTATTGTATCGGTTTTGAAATTAAAATCGTCCCTGTCGGGATAGTCCAGCATGTAATGAAGTCCCCTCGATTCCTTACGGTTCAGTGCTGATTTTATAATGATGTGTGCTATCTGAACAAGGTTCCTTAACTCAAGCAGTTCAACGCTC
Organism: Ignavibacteriota bacterium; assembly: GCA_016218085.1. Lineage (GTDB taxonomy): Bacteria > Bacteroidota > Ignavibacteria > Tepidaquicellales > Tepidaquicellaceae > FEN-1279. Next base: position 52,333 of record JACREY010000009.1, on the reverse strand, counting down.
ACCTTTGTCCTGTTATAAAATTCCTTGATCTCCTTTTTTATCATCTTAATCCTGGTCAGCGCCCTCTGAAGCCTGTAAGTATTCCTCACTATCCCTACATAGTCGCTCATAATTTCCTTTATTTCCTTTTTATTGTGTGAAATCAAAATCCACTCTTCTGTATTCTTTGTGCCCGAATCGTCCCATTCGTAAATGTTTTCCGCAAGTGATTTTAATTCCGTCCTTGTTAAAAATTCGTATTTCTTTATATCCCCGATATTTGATTTCATGTATTTGTAAATCGCATCCGAAAAAACAACAGCTTCAAGAAGTGAATTTGAAGCCAGCCTGTTTGCCCCGTGAACCCCCGTCATAGTCACCTCGCCGCAGGCGAAAAGATTTTCCAGATTTGTCTTGCCGCTTAAATCCGTCTTCACACCGCCGCAGGCATAGTGCGCCGCAGGCACCACGGGAATCATTTCCTTTGTTATATCCAGCCCGCGCTTTTTGCACTGCTCGTATATATTCGGAAATCTCTCCTTTATCCTCTTAGCTCCGATTGCGCTTAAATCAAGATATACAAACTGCTCTCCGCTCTTTTTCAGTTCATTGTCTATCGCCCTTGCTACTATATCCCTCGGTGCCAGCGATTTCCTCTTATCGTATTTATGCATAAATTCTTTTCCGTTCTTCAGCTTAAGTACCGCTCCCGCACCCCTTACCGCTTCCGAAATCAGAAATACCTGCGTGTCGTCTTCAACTTCTTTTTCATAAAGCGATGTCGGATGGAACTGCACAAACTCCATATTCGAAAGCTCGCACCCTGCCCTGTATGCCATCGCAAAACCGTCGCCGGTCGCAATCGCCGGATTGGTCGTGTGCAGGTAAACCTGCCCCAGCCCGCCTGTTGCCAGAATTGTCTTCTGAGAAACTATCTTTATTATCTTTTCCTTCTTTGCATCCAGCGCATATATTCCGTAGCATTTCTTGCTGCTTTTCTTTCCGTTCGGCAGTTTTTCCGCAATGTCTTTTCTTATATTAGATTCGGTCAGTAAATCAATTGCAAAAAAGTATTCCAGTATCTTAATATTTTTGTTCCTGGAAATATCAAAAAGCAGCGCCCTCTCTATTTCCTTTCCCGTCAAATCCTTTGCGTGTGCTATCCTGTTCCTCGAATGACCGCCTTCCCTGCCAAGCCGCAAATGGTCCTTGTCTTTTGAAAATCTGACACCGTATTCAATCAGCTCGTTTATCCGTGTCGGACCTTCTTTCACAATCTTCTCTACTGCATCCCTGTCGCATAACCCCGCGCCGCAGTCAAGCGTGTCCTCTATGTGAAGCTCGAAATTATCATCCTTGCCCAGCACCGATGCTATTCCGCCTTGCGCATAGTTTGTATTGGATTCCGCTTTCTGCTTTTTTGTGATAATCAATACCTTGCCGAATTCACTCAGCTTCAAAGCCAGCGAAAGCCCCGCTATTCCGCTTCCTACTATTAAAAAATCTGTTATCATACTGTATAAAACGATTTTAAATCACTGTAAGTTCAGAAAATTAGCCGAATTTCAGCGATTTTTCAGTTTAATCTAACGTAACAAATAATTTACTATCTTTAATCCTATATTAAAAGGGAGTTTATCAGGGATAAAAAAAGCCCGCCAGTGCGGGCTTTTTTAAATCTGTGAATCGAAGTTCTTAGTAATTAATTTTTTAACACCTTTTTCAATTATTAGCAATTTAAAACCCTCGTTACCAAGCTCCAGCTTGGTAACGCGAAACACATCCCGTTGTTATTCGCAATTACTCCACGTCGCGGAGAGTCTCCTGCTTTAGCAGGGACTCTCGTATAAATTCTCTGTTTAGTGATTTATATTAATTTAACACCTTTTTCAATTATTAGCAATTTAAAACCCTCGTTACCAGTATCAAACCCTCGTTACCAAGCTCCAGCTTGGTAACGCCAAACACGAAAATTTTCCCCTCCGTTGTTGGTGTTTGTCCGCTCTCCGGACGTCACCAACAACAAACATACCGCTCTTCTTTTAACATTTAAAATTTAACATTGACAATTTGAAAGAATTGCCATATATTATTATGGATAATATTCAGTTCTTTAAAATACAGTTCTATTATTCATTACTCATTATTAATTATTAATTAATACACCCCCTCCCCCCCTGAAAAAAACATTAAGTTACTGTTAAAACAACAAAAGCAATAAAATAAATACTTGTTTTTTCAATGTTTCGATAAAAACAAAAAAAAATCCGCCAAAGGCGGATTTCTGTAAAAACAAGTACTTATTATTATTCTATAAAACTGATTTTATTCTCTTTATAGCTTCTTTTATGTTTTCCCTTGAGTTTGCATAGGAGAATCTTAAGTATCCTTCTCCGAATTCACCGAATGCTGTTCCTGATAATGCCGCTACTCCGCCGTTATAAAGCAAATGGTCGTTGAGCTTTCTTGAATCATAACCCGTCTTCGTGATATTCGGGAATGCATAGAATGCTCCGTGAGGCATTATGCAGGAGAAACCTGGGATTGTATTCAAGCCGTCAACTATAATTTCTCTTCTTGCTATGAATTCTTCTCTCATCTTGTCTGCGCCGTCCTGAGGACCTTCGAGTGCTTCTATGCAGGCTTTCTGTACCATTGCATTTGTGCAGGAGTTGCTGTTTGTCATAAGCTTTGCAATTTTCTGTGCAAGGTCTGCATTCATCACGCCGTATCCTGCTCTCCAGCCTGTCATAGCATAAGTCTTTGAGAATCCGTCTAAAATAATTGTCCTTTCCTTGAAGCCCGGTACCTGCGCTATGCTGAACGGCTCGCCTTCGAATACCAGGCGGCTGTATATTTCATCGCTGAGAATTGTGATGTCTTTATCCTTAATAATTTCAGCAATCTTTTCGATATCTGCTTTTGTCAGGATTCCTCCTGTGGGATTCTGCGGAGTGTTGAGGATAAGCATCTTTGTTTTATCCGTAATAAGCTTGCGTAAATCCTCCGGGTCAAAAGCAAACTGTTTTTCTTCTTTAAGCTGAATCGGAACAGGTTTTCCACCCATGAACTTAATCATTGACTCGTAAATCGGGAATCCGGGATTCGGATAAATTACTTCATCCCCTTCATCCACCAGAGCTATTATGGCATAAAACATAATCGGTTTTCCGCCCGGCACCATTACCACTTCATCCGGTACGAATTGCATTTCCCTTGTCTTGCTAACATATTTTGCTATTGCAGTTCTTACATCAAGCGTTCCTGCCGAAGGAGTGTAATGCGTATCGCCTGCAAGCAGTGACTTTATTGCCGCATCTACTATATTTTTAGGTGTGTCAAAATCCGGCTCGCCGATTTCCAGATGTATTATATGTTTTCCCTCTGCCTCGAGCTTCTTTGCTTTTGCCAGAACTTCAAAAGCTGTCTCTGTTCCGAGGTTGTCCATTCTTTTTGCGTACTTCATAAATTGATAATTTAAAATTTTATTAAATTAAAACTTTTAATATTTATAAATAACTTTTTGCGTGGAATAATTTAGAGATGTATTTAATTTATTATTAATAATAAATTTAAAAATCAGATTAAGTGGGCGATTAAGGATTCGAACCTCAGACCCCTTCGGTGTAAACGAAGTGCTCTAACCAGCTGAGCTAATCGCCCGGTTTTCCGTTTGGGATATACAAAATATCGTTTTATTATGTAATTTTCAAACCAATTTTTGGCACTGCTTTAAAATTGAAAATGGGTTTTAAAAATGGTATTTTTTAATAAATTAAATTATACAAGGAGATTTTTACGATGTTTAAAAAATTCAGCCCCGGACTAATTGTTCTTGTCCTGATTATTGCCCTAATGACACTCGCTTCCTCTTGCGGAAAAAAGGACGACGGTACAGGCAAGGACAGCAAACCTAAAAGCGACCTGATTAAGAAAGATGATAAAGGCGAAAAAGCCGACATGAAGCTTGCCCCTAAAGTCGGCGATAAATTCAGATATAAAATGTCGGCTAAAACTGTATCTACTGAAAACAGCCCGGCTACCGGCAACAGGGATATTACTTCAGAACAGAATATGATTTACTTCTATTCACAGGAAGTATCGGAAATCAGCAGTTCGGGTGTGATTACCTATAAAATGAAATATGACAGCATTATGATTATTTCAAAAGCAGCAAGCAAGGATTCTTCAATTACCCAGACTTATAATTCGGGTGTAAAGGATTCTGTTCACTCGATGCCTGATTTTATTCAGTATAATGCACTCATCGGAGAGGAATTCAAACTGAGAGTTTCACCACTCGGCGAAATCTATGACGTATATGAACTCGAAAAAATTCACGATAATATTTTCAAGGCACTCGGCGATACACTTAGCCCTCAGGATAAAGCAACCATAAAAGAATCTATGGGTGCCGAAGCTCTGAAAAGCATAATCCAGAACCAGTTCCAGAAATTCCGCGGAGGAGACATCTACAAAGACTCAAGCTGGACCTTCAGCGTTGAAACCAGCCTGCTCGTATTCCCCATTAAAAATATTCTGAACTATAAAGTTAAGGAATTTCAGGTAAAAGACGGAGATGTCATTGCTGTTATCGAAGCAAACCTGGGAATTGATTTCATCAGTACCGAACAAAAAGACAAATCGGGAATTACCGTGAAAATCAATGATTCCAAAACCGGCGGTACGGGTACAATTCTGTTCAATCTTACACGCGGATGTATTTTTAAAAAAGAAACGAATACAAATATTATGGTGGATATGAAAATGTCTGCAAGAGGACAGAGCGCAAAATCAGTGCAGAACCTGACTACTTCTCTTGTAGTGGATATGCTGTAAAATCTGTTCTTCAGTATAATTGCAAATTCAGCTTATTAACCTTACCCGCTTTCTTCGGGCGGGTAAGGGAAAATTTAATTTATATTTATGGTAAATTACACGATTGTTGACCACCCGCTTGTTTCTCATTACCTCACTGCATTGAGAAATAAAAACACTCTGAAACCCGAATTCAAGGAATCACTCGACAAGCTTTCCTTTTTACTGGCAAGTCACGTATATTCAACTCTGAAAACTGAAGATATTACAGTCCAGACACCGCTGAAAAAATGCAAAGGTAAAACAATAAAACATAAAGTTGTGCTTTTACCTATTCTAAGGGCAGGTCTTGGTTTGCTTCAGGGCTTTACATCGCTCCTTCCTGGCGTAACCGTCAGCCATATTGGTCTTTACAGGGATGAAGAGTCCCTGCGCCCGATAAAATATTATTTCAAGTTTCCCGAATTCAAAAATAAGGATAACCTTAAAGTGATTATTCTCGACCCGATGGTTGCTACGGGCGGTAGCTCGATATTTACTATAGAGTATTTGATGAATATGGGAATTAAAGATATTAATCTTGTATCTCTTCTGTGCGCTCCCGAAGGAATAAATGCAATTGAAAAAAGATTTAACAATGTACAGAAAAAATTACTAAAAATTTATACGTGCAGTGTGGATGAGAAACTGAACGAAAAAGGATATATTCTGCCGGGACTCGGTGACGCAGGCGACCGCTTATTCGGAACATAAAAACAAACTGAATGCTGAGCAACTATTACAGGAAAAAACTTGATGAACTTCTGCTGGTTTGTAAAACAAACCTCTCGACTAAAAAAGTAAACGAGAATCTGATTACAAATGCGTTCCGCTTTGCGCTCGATGCACATAAAAACGACAAGCGCGCATCGGGTGAGCCATACTTTTCCCATCCGTATGAAGTCGCTTTGATAGTTGCAAAGGAAATCCCCCTCGATGATATTTCTGTCGCCGCTTCTTTGCTTCACGATGTTGTCGAAGATACAAAATTCACTATCAGTGACCTGCAGGCGGAATTCGGTAATGAAGTTGCGGAAATTGTTGACGGCGCCACACAGATAGAAGGACTTACCGAGAATTACGAACTGAAACAAATCGAGTCCTATAAGAAAATGCTCCTTTCGATGACTTCCGATATTCGCATTATGCTTATTAAATTTGCTGACAGGCTTCATAACCTCAGAACTCTCGAATTTCTTCCGAATACCCGCCAGTACAGAATGGCACAGGAAACACTGGAAATATATGCTCCCCTTGCCCACAGGTTCGGACTCTCAAATGTGAAATCCGAACTCGAGGATTTATCCTTCAAATATCTTGACAGAAAATCCTACGATGAAATTGCAGACAAGATAAAGGAGAAAAAGCGAGAAAGAGAAAGATTCATCAGAAAATTTATAGAGCCTCTCAAAGATGCTCTGCTTAAGGAAAAATATAAATTCGAGATTTACGGCAGGGCAAAACATATATATAGCATTTACAGAAAACTACAGATGAGGGTGAAATATTTTGAGGAAATTTATGACCTGCAGGCTGTGAGGATAATACTCGATACTCAGAATAAATATGACTGCTTTGCTGTCTACGGCATCTGCTCACAGATTTATATCCCGATTCCCGAAAGATTTAAAAATTATATTTCACTTCCAAAACAAAACGGATACCAGTCAATTCATACAACACTGATGAGCAAGGAAGGCAAACTCGTCGAAGTGCAGATTCGTACCAGGGAAATGCACGAAATTGCGGAAAAAGGTATAGCCGCTCACTGGAAATATAAGGAAAACCTTAAGCTTAATGATAAGAAAATTGAGGAATGGGTACGCTCAATCAGGGAAACTTTTGAATCAACAAATAAAGACGACGAAAATACAAGCCAGATAATAGAAAGTTTTAAACTTAATCTTTACCAGGATGAAATATACTGCTTTACGCCTAAAGGCGAACTGAAAATACTTCCATACGGCTCTACTCCACTGGACTTCGCATTTGAAATTCATACTGAAGTGGGTATGAGGTGCATAGGCGCAAAAGTAAACGGAAAAATAGTTACTCTCGATACACAGCTTAAAAGCGGCAGCCAGATAGAAATAATTACTTCAAAAAATTCCCGTCCGAAACTCGACTGGGAAAAATTCGTGGTTACTCACAAAGCGAAATCCGATATCAGAAAGTATTTTAATACGGAAAGGCGCGAACTGATACAGAAAGGAAAGGAAATCTTCGATAAGAAAATTAAGAAACACAAGCTCCATGTCGATGAAGATGACTTCCAGAAAGTTCTTCACAAACTTAAATTCAGAAGCCAGCAGGATTTCTTTTTTGAAATAGCCAGAGATGAAAAGAAAACCGAAGAAGTTCTAAAGATACTGCTGGATAAAAGCAAAATCCAGGCCCTGGATAATATCGAAAGCCTTACTCTCGATAATCAGGAAAACTTTACGGCAGATTCTTCCCAGGATTTCGATAAATATGTTAAAGATGCAAGATCAACAGGTACAGGAATACTGATTGGCGGCTCGACAGATGAAAAAGAAATGCAGGGCATTAAATACGGTTTTGCAAGCTGCTGCAATCCTATTCCGGGTGATGAAGTAATCGGATTTATTACTCAAACGGAAGGAATAAAAATCCACAGAAAAAACTGCAAGAATATCGTTAACCTCTTTCTCGTTGACCCTCAGAGGATTGTGGAAATTAACTGGGGCGAATCTTCAACCGGCGACTTTACCGGAGGTATCAAGATTATAGGAGAGGATAAACCGGGAGTCCTGAACGAAATTACAAAAACAATTTCAAAATTCTATAATGTTAATATTAAAAGCCTGAATATCTATTCAAAAGGCTCAATGTTTGAAGGGACACTCATACTCGCTGTTGAAAACCTGAAACAGCTAAATGCAATAATAGATAAAATCAATTCACAGGAAGGAATCTTCTCCGCCGAAAGATTTAACGGGTAATTTATTTCTTCGATTTTCTTTCTTTTTTAATTTCCTTTAACATGTATTCAACCTGCTCGTAATCCGGATGATTTTTTGGTACTTTCTTTAAAAACTCTTCGGCTTCGTCCATTTTCCTGAGCTTGAAAAGAAATTTTCCGTGATTAAAATTATAATTCTTTTTTATCCTGTCAAGTGTATCGGATTTCTTTTCCATTTCACTGCTTTTACCTTTCATTGTATCAATACCGGCACTCAATTCCTCAGTCAGCTTTTCGATTTTCTCGGAGGTAATAACAGGAGCCACTTCCTCTTTCTGCTTGATAAAAAATATCATCATAAAAGCACCTATCCCAACAAGCAAGGCAAGCCCGGCAGTCAGTACAATCCTCCTTTTCGGTGCATTAATGTGCGATGTCCCCTGATTCTGATATCCGTAAAAAGGTGCAATAAATTTATTATAGTAATCGGGGTCGGATATCTTGTAATTCCTGGCAAGCTCATCGAAATACTTTCTATTGCTCTTGAAATATTTTTCTAATTCTTCTTTTGAGGGTCCCATTGTTTTTTTGATTTATTATTAGAAATTATTCTTCACATGTAACAACTGCACAGGCATATTCATCCGTGTGCGATATGCTGACATGAAATACAAGGCTTGAATATTCGTTATTCTTTGTGTGATTGATGTAGGGTTTTCCTCTGCCGTCATTCAGTATTTCGATATCCCTCCAACCGAAATCCTTTGAGATTCCTGTTCCTATTGATTTCGAGTATGCCTCTTTTGCGGCAAATCTTCCCGCAAAATGCAGGTCGGGCTTGGAAAATGATTTGCAGTATTCAACTTCCTTCTCTGTCAGTATCTTCTCGAAAAACCTGTCACCGAACTGCTCCATTATTCTCTTTACTCTTTTAATGTCAATTATATCTATGCCAATGCCTTTTATCATATTTATAAATTATTTTCTTTCTTGATAATGTTAATTAATTCCGAAATGCAGTTTATGTCGTAATCAGACCCGGGATGAAGTGTATTGAAAGTATCTCCATATCTCGCAAAAACCGTTTTCATCCCGACTGCCTTGGCCCCTACCATATCCCTCTCAGCCCAGTCCCCTATCATCAGGCATTCTCCGGGTTTCAGGTTCAGCCTTTTCAGGGCAAGATTAAACGGTGCAGGGGAAGGCTTCTTTTCGAACGTATCATCATATGTAATCACAACATCGAACAAATGATGAAAATTAATATAACTCAGCCTCAGCCATGCTTCCTTGGAGGGTGCATCAGAAACTACTGCCAGCTTGATTCCCAGTTTAATAAGTTCTATCAGTGTCGGGAAAACCTTTGGATACGGCTTCAGTGCCGCTTCGCGCGCTGTCCTGTATGCTACTATTCCTGCAGACACCATCTTATGGTCAACATAACCATATTCTTCCAGAAAAAGCTGGTCGAAAACCTGCTGGTATTCGATGCCTTCCTTCATATAGATTTCATGAATCTTCCTGTCTGCCTCCTTTGCAGTAAGTTTAAGTCCTGCATCTAACATGGAGTGTATTGCCGCTTCTATTGCGCGCTCCTTCAACAGCATGAAATCTACCAGTGTATTGTCAAGATCAAAAATTATTGCTTTAATCATAATTCATAAAATTAAAAATTGAATACATCAAGTTAAAGGTGAATCGATTTGAGTTTTACAAAATCACTTACAAGATAAAACGACCCGGTTATTAGAATCATGTCGCCTTTCCCTGCGTTCTTTTCAAGATATTTAACTGCAGCTTTAATGTTTTCTGAAATTGAAAATTTTTCCTTTTTCCCCGCCTTGCTGAATAAGACTTCAGGTTCCTCGGCTCTCTTGTATCCTGGTTTTGTAAGAATAATTTCGGCATCCAGCTTTTCGAGCTCCCTTATGCATTTTTCGTATTCTTTGTCCTTCATCATCCCGAATATTATGTACAGTTTATTATATCTGCAGCTCTTAAGATTCTCTCTTATGTTCTTTATTCCCTGAACATTGTGCGATACGTCTATCACAGTTCCCGGACTATCCGAAACCTTCTGGAATCTCCCGAAAAACTTCGAATTTATCTTTATATTTCTTATTCCTGACTGAATATTGTCTTCAGAAAATGTAATTCCTGCTTCAATCCCTATTATATCCAACGCTGTGAACGCCGTCTTAATGTTATACTGCTGATACTTACCGGAAACAGGAAATTCAATATTGATAATTTCACTTCCTTGTCTTTTTCGGCTGACTCTGTATTCTGTATATTCGTCGGTAATTTTTTTCCTTTTTATATTCCATAAATTCTCGGCGTAATAAAATTTGCTCGAATCCTTTCCGCATTTCCTTTTTATTACGTTCAGAGCTTTCTTCTCCATTAATCCTGCAATGCAGGGAATTTTCTTTTTAATTATCCCTGCTTTTTCCGATGCAATACTTTCGATTGTATTCCCAAGGTATTCCGTATGGTCGATTGCAATTCCCGTAATTACAGAAACAACCGGCTTTATTACATTTGTAGAATCCAGCCTGCCTCCCAGACCCGCTTCGATTACGGCTATATCAACCTCTTTCTCGGCAAAGTATTCAAATGCCATAGCTGTATTCACTTCAAAAAAACTCGGTTTTATTTTTTCAATCAGTCTTAAATTCCTGTTGGTGAAATCCATAACGAATTTCCGGGATATCATTTCTCCGTTTATAAGAATTCTCTCTCTGAAATCAGTTATATGAGGAGACGTATATAATCCTGCATTAATTCCACTTTCGGTTAATACGGAATAAACCATTGATGCTACAGAGCCTTTTCCGTTTGTTCCTGCTATGTGAATTGACTTGAATTTCCTTTCCGGATTTCCGCAGGATTTTAAAAGTGCTCTGATATTTTTTAAGTCATACTTAATTTCTGCTCTCTCCAGACCGAATAAAAACTTAATACATTTTGCGTAACTAGTGAATTTAATCATTTATGGGGTTTTAATTCTAAATTAATCAAATCCTAGCTAATTTTTAATACTAATAATTAACGGTATAAAAAGACCGCTTTATCGCTTTATATAGTGAATTTACAGTAACATAATTTTACAATTTGTGAATTATTCAGTGGAACTAATATAAAAGAAAAACCATTTTCATTATTAAGATAACTAAAAACAAAACTATGAAAACAAAAAATACAAAAGTAATTCTTTCTGTACTAATCGTTTTTGCATTTATTATAACACTATTCTCTACTCTTTATTCATATCCGACAGGAATCACAGGACTTACATACAGAACCGGAGGACAGGGTTGCAGTTGTCACGGCTCTTCTCCAACTCCATCGGTTACAGTATCGTTTTTAAACGCTGACAGCGTTGGAAAAGGACAGACAAAAACAATAACAGTAAAAATACAGGGTGGCTCGGCAGTTGCAGGCGGCTTTAATGTTGCAGTGTTGAATGGTATACTCAATGTCGGCAGTGATGCAGGTGTACAGAAAATCGGAAGCGAATTGACGCACGTTTCACCAAGGTCATTCAGCAGCGGATCGGTTACATGGACATTTAATTATACTGCTCCAAATACTGCAGGATGGGATACTTTATATGCAGTAGGCAACAGTGTTAACCTGAACGGTGGAAACTCAGGCGACACCTGGAATTTTCTTGTCAGATTCCCGGTAAAAATTTATAATACTACATCTATCCGTAATGAAAACGAAGTCGTAGAAAATTATGAATTGAAACAAAATTACCCGAATCCTTTTAACCCTACTACCAATATTAAATTCACAACTATAAAAGACGGTTTTGTAAGCTTAAAGGTTTATGATATTACAGGAAAAGAAGTGGCAACGCTTGTAAACAGTAATATGAAATCAGGAGCTTATGTGGTTGACTTTAATGCTTCTGGACTTTCAAGCGGACTTTACATCTACAAATTAACGTCAAACGATTTCACATCTACAAAGAAAATGACACTGGTAAAATAGATTCCCTTTTTTGGATTTAAAACCTTAGCTGAAATATATTTCAGCTAAGGTTTTTTTATTTCTAAAAATAAAAAATTTCTGTCCCAGTGTATTCCCATTTGAATTGTATTCAAAATTTATAAGCGGTACCTTTAAAGTTCAAAAAATCAGGATTAATATTTCTTTTTTAGATAAAATATCGGTTAAAGGCGCCAGAGTTCACAACCTTAAGAATATCGACCTGGAAATTCCAAGAAATTGCCTTGTCGTTTTCACAGGATTAAGCGGTTCCGGTAAGTCCTCACTTGCCTTCGATACTATTTATGCAGAAGGACAGCGAAGATTTATGGAAACTCTTTCAGCTTATGCACGCCAGTTTGTTGGCGGAATCGAAAGACCTGATGTTGATAAAATCGAAGGCCTTTCCCCTTCTATTTCCATCGAACAGAAAACTATTTCGCATAATCCGCGCTCGACTGTTGGTACTGTTACTGAAATTTATGACTTTCTGAGGCTTCTTTACTCGCGATGCGGAACGCAGTTCTCTCCGGATACGGGAAAAGCTGTCACAAGGCAAACCCTCGACCAGATTATGGAGAATATTTTAAAATATCCGGAAGACTCCAAAATCAGCATTCTATCTCCTGTCGTTAAAGGAAGAAAAGGACACTATCGGGAGCTCTTCGAGGAAATTTCTTCCGATGGATTCACAAAAGTAAGAATTGACGGTGAAATAAAAGATATTGTACCGAAAATGAAAATCGAAAGATTTAAAGTTCACGATATTGATGTTGTGATTGACAGGGTGAAAGTTTCTGCTTCTTCCAAAATGAGAATCTATAACTCTCTTGAAATCGGGCTCAGGTACAGTGATGGTCTGATCATCGTGAATGACGGCAAAAATGACAGGATTTTTAATGAAAAACTCTCCGACCCGGATACAGGACGCAGTTTTACCGAACCCGCCCCAAATACTTTTTCTTTCAATTCACCTTATGGCTGGTGCAGGGACTGCTACGGACTTGGTGAAAAGAAAATTATCGATAAGGATAAAATTTTTCCGGATAAAAATTTATCCTTTAACGAAGGAGCAATAGCTCCTGTCGGAAAACCAAAGAAAACCTGGTTCTGCTCCATAATAAAAGGTGTTTATGATAAATTCAATATATCTGCTGACGCACCGTTATCATCTTACAGCAGTGAATTTATTGATGTTCTGCTTTATGGCACCAATGAAAAAATTAATTATACCTATACAAACTCACTCGGTAAAACACACGACTGCAGCCATAAATATACCGGCATTGTCGCTTATATAAACCAGATAACCGAAGAAACTTCCTCAGCTTATGTCAGAAACTGGTCTGAAAATTTTATGGCCATCAGCGTATGCAGTACCTGCGGAGGGGGAAGACTTAAAGAAGATGCGCTCTGGGTGAAAATAAACGGAAAGAATATACACGAAATTACAAAAATGTCCATAGCAGAAAGTAAAAAGTACTTCGATACTATGGAATTTGACGAGAGAAAGGAAATCCTCGCAAAACCGATTATAAAGGAAATTAAGGCAAGACTCGACTTTCTTCTCAACGTGGGACTTGATTATATTTCCCTCGAAAGAAATGCTAAAACACTTTCGGGAGGAGAAGCACAGCGCATCAGACTTGCTACTCAGATTGGCTCTCAGCTTACAGGTGTTCTCTATATTCTTGATGAACCATCTATCGGACTGCACCAGCGTGATAATATCAGACTTATTAACTCGCTGAAAGACCTGCGTGACCTCGGTAACTCGATTATAGTTGTAGAGCACGACCGGGAAATGATAGAATCTTCTGACTTCGTCGTTGACCTTGGACCTATGGCCGGCGAACACGGCGGAGAAGTTGTTGCTTCAGGCCATCCGGGAAAAATTGACGGGGAATCCATTACTGCGGCATACCTGAAAAACATAAGAAAAATTGAAACACCGAAAAAGCGCAGAACCGGAAAAGACCATTCCGTTGTTCTGAAAGGCGCTTCGGGAAATAACCTGAAAAATGTTAATCTGAAAATTCCACTCGGGAAATTCATCTGCATTACCGGCGTAAGCGGCTCGGGAAAATCAACCCTTATTAACGACACATTATACCGAATCCTTTCGATGAAATTTTCAAAAGGAGTAGAGCGACCTCTGCCATATAAATCAATTGAGGGATTAACATCAAGAAAAGAAAGTAAAACAGAAAGATACGTCGATAAGGTAATAGAAATTGACCAGTCCCCCATTGGCAGAACTCCCAGAAGCAATCCCGCTACTTATACAGGACTTTTTACACACATCAGGGATATCTATGCCTCACTCCCCGAATCAAAAATCCGTGGTTATAAAGTCGGAAGGTTTTCCTTCAACGTAAAAGGTGGCAGGTGCGAAGAATGCGAAGGCGACGGACTGAAAAAAATCGAAATGAACTTCCTTCCTGATGTATATGTAATGTGCGATGTCTGCCGCGGGGAACGTTATAACAAGGAAACTCTAAGCGTTAAATATAAAAACAAATCCATTGCAGAGGTGCTGGAAATGACTGTCGAGGAAGCACTCGAATTTTTCATATCATTCCCCTCACTTAAAAGAAAACTTCAGACTTTATATGACGTTGGACTTGGATATATTCGGCTGGGACAACAGGCAACAACCCTTTCAGGTGGTGAAGCTCAGCGCGTCAAACTTTCTACTGAACTTTCTAAAGTTCAGACCGGAAGGACAATTTATATTCTTGATGAACCTACTACCGGCCTGCACTTCGAGGATATCAAAATGCTGTTATCCGTTCTGAATAAGCTTACCGACAAGGGTAATACTGTAATTGTAATCGAACACAATCTGGACGTGATTAAATGCGCGGACTGGATTATCGACCTCGGACCCGAAGGAGGCGATAAAGGCGGCGAAATAATCGCCGAAGGCACCCCCGAAGAAATTATTAAAAATTTCTCCGGCAAATCATATACGGCAAAATATCTTAAAACTTATCTTGACAGGTAATCATTTTTCCAGTCAGTTAATTATGCAGGACTCTATTCTTCTTCCTGGCTGAATCCGAATCTAAGTTTTTCCTTTTTGAACTGTATTTTGGAATCTTCTTGTGGCGGGATTTTCTTTGGATCTTCTTTCTTTACTTCTTTTTCAGCTTTTGTTTCCTTTACTTCCCTCAATGTAGTAACTTCCGAATCAGACGAATCCTCAAATCGCAATTTAATTTCCTGCTTTGCAATCTGCCCTAAATTTTCAGATTTTAATTCTGCCTGCGTCTGTATTGCTTCTTCTTCAAATACAAAGAACCCGTCGCTGAGCGAATCAACTTCGTTTATTTCAGCTCCTCCGCCTGCAATTTCCTCTATCACCTTATCGTTTGCATCATCAACTCCGATTATCCTGAATTCGCTGTCTGTAATCGCCTTTGAATCAAACGAAGAATAATCTTCTGTACTGTAATTGTCATCGAATATTGCTGATTTTTCTGGCTCGTTGCCTGTCAGCTCGTTTACACGCTTCCGCATCAGGTACTTTTCCTTTAATTCAAGATACATTCCGACTTCATATATTTTCTTCGTAAGTGAAGTCTTAATCTGCTTGATGCTGTCCGGATTGTACAACTTGCACTGGTTATTTCTCTTTACGGGAATTCCTTTTATTATAACATCAGATATATCTTTTGTGTCGAAATTTTCTATCAGAAATTCACATACCTTTTCGGAATTGATTTCGGGAACGTTGAGTATGTTCCTCAAGTCGTTAAGGTTGAAGAAAATCAAATTGGCAAATTTATTCTTTTCTATGCTGCCGTAGTTATCGGATATTTTCAAAGCGTGCGACGGATTTACCGTTGCCGTTCTCAATATTTCATCGTAGCTGAAGTAATCCTTGTGCAGAAAAGAAACAAGCAGTTTGAGTTCGCCCATTATGCTCCTGCCGCTGTATCCCGTTCCAAGAGATATGTTAAGGTCGCGGTTTATGTAATCGTAAAAGTCAAAACTCTTCTCTCCTAACTTTATTATGTCTGTCGGGGAAAGAACGATATTGGATTTCTTCCTACCGAGTATTTCGATCTCGTCTTTATTTAGATAAATCGGATTATTGAAAATCACTTTATCCGAAATCAGCTCTGCTTCTGACAAAAGCCTTATCAATGATTTTGAAAAATTCTTTTTTAGAATTTCCACACTGTTGGATTTTTGCAGTACCTCAAAAAATAAAATCTTTTTCCCGGCGGCAAATGAACTTACCAATGCGTTCAGTGAATAAGTATTTATTTCATCTTCGTCCTTTATTCCAAGACAGTGAAGAAATCCTTTCTCGCTTAGGAAACTGCTGAATGGATTTTCATATGCTGTGAATACAATATCCTGGTAGGACAGGAATCCGAATTTTCTGTTCTCGGATAAAAACTCCTTGCTCATCAGTCTTGAACTCTCCAGAAGAACAGCCTCACCGTTTTGAAGTGTTGAATAATAATTCACGGTTACAAGGCTTTTAAGCTCATCCCTGTTCTTTGGCTCGAGAAAATACTTTTCCACCAGCGAAGCAGAAAGGTTTTCGCTTAAATTGCTGTATTTGAATCCCTTAAGAAATGAACTGCACTGATAATATGTGGAATTGATGTTTAAATTTAAAAACGAAGGAATAATAAGCTTGTCGTGCGCATCAATTATATAAGCACCGGGATATTTTGAAAAAATTACACTGTTGTTCGTAAGTTCATTATCATAATCAATATCAAATATCTTGTCATTCTTAATGACAATATTGAAATAACCCGTCCTGCCGGATTCATCCAGAGTTAAAACTAATGCGTTCTTTATTACTATTAGTTTATCCATCTAATTATTAGCAGTCCGAGTATAATTTATTGATAATTACTTAAATTAATTTATTCTCTAATAATATTCAACGAAAAGAAAATTACTAAGTTTCGGTTTAATTAAATATGAACTTGTCAACTGGATATATAATCCTTTTGGAACTTAAGAATATGAATCCTTTGAATATGATTACAGATTCTCAAAAATAAATTTTTCATCCAGCAAAAACCTGCTGTCAAATAATTCGTTCTTGCCGTTTTTGTATAATGCATAATGGAATCCCTCCCTTACACTGCACGCACCGTATTCACCGTCTTTGTTAACTGCTATAAACCCAACCTGGTATATGTGGTCACGGTTCTTTTCAGAAAGAAGATTAAGTTTATATACACGCTCGCATGCCCTTCGGCAGGCTTCATCGGGAGACAGTCCGCCCCTCATCAGTTCCACTATAAGAAAACTGCCGCATGCCCGAATGCATTCCTCGCCGCGCCCCGTTGAAGCTGCCGCTCCAACCTCTCCGTCAACATAAAGTCCGGCACCTATTATAGGCGAATCACCAACCCTGCCGTGAAGCTTCCACGCCATACCGCTTGTTGTACAGGCAGCAGATAAATGACCGTCTTTGTCAATCGCTACCATTCCTATCGTATCGTGAAATCCGTCCTTGTTTATGTTGTCATATTCAAATCTCTTAAGAATAAAATCATCTGTGTGCTTCTCTTCGGCTTTGGTGGAATTTGATGCTTTCCATTCCTGGAATTTCCTTATCGAAATTTCAGTCAGAAGGCTTTCGGGCCTGAATCCGTTTTTCAATGCAAAGTCGTATGCACCGTCACCTGCAAGGACAGTATGCTCTGTGTTTTCCAATATAAGCCTCGCTACACTTATCGGGTTTTTTATGTTCTCTATGCATATCACCGAACCTATCCTTGCCTTCCAGTCCATTATTGCCGCATCAAGAGTTACCCTGCCGTCCGCATCAGGAAGCCCTCCGTATCCCACACTCAATACACATGGATCATTCTCGGCTTCCCTTACTCCGGATTCTACTGCATCAAGTGAATTCCCCCCTTTTTGCAAAACCTCAAATGCTGCCTCATTCGCAGCTAGTCCGTGTTTCCATGTCGACAATATTACTGGTTTCATTATCTTTTAAAATTGCTTTTCAGGTCTTCTTTTACAGTTATTTTTATATTGCTTGTTTCTCCGTTGATTATTTTAGTCTTGTATCCAGCATATTCCGTGATTGATGCTTCATCTGTTCCTGTGAAATTATCTTCATATGCTTTCTCAAAAGACTTTACCAGTACATCAAATCTGAATACCTGAGGAGTCTGCACCCTGTAAAGGTTTTCCCTCTCCACTGTTTCTTTTACAATTGCCTTATTATCGGTTTTCTTTACGGTATCGCTTATCAATAATCCCGGGATTACAACTTTCTGCCTTCTAGCTTCTTTAATAAGTCTCCTTATCAAATCCGGACTGACAAAGGGACGGACGGCATCATGAATAATAATAAAATCATTTTTTGCACAGCTAATATTCATTAATGCATTGTAAACTGAATCCATTCTGTGCGTTCCCCCTTCCACAATCTTTAATACCTTATCAAATCTGTTTTCGAATACTATTTTAATTAACCTGTCAAAATATTCCTTGCGTGTGGCGATTGTTATGGAATCTATTTCTCTGATTCTGTTGAATGTATTTAATGTATAAGCAATTATCTCTTTCCCGCCTGATTTAATAAATTGCTTCGGTGTCTTTCCCGAAAACCTTACCCCTGAACCCGATGCGGGAATTATGGCATGTATGCTCATCTGGATTAACTATTATTAATTAATGTAAAAAACTACAAAAGCCGCTGCGGTTTTTGTAGTTTAGTTTTGATTAAGACGATACTTAAAATCAGATTATCATCATTGAATCGCCGTAAGCATAGAATCTGTAATTCTCTTTAATGGCCTTCTTGTATGCCTTCATTACAAAATCCCTCTCTGCCATAGTGCATACCAGCATAAGCAATGTACTCTGAGGCATGTGAAAATTAGTTATCAGCTTGTTAACAATGCTTACCGACTGAGGCGGATGAATAAACTTGTCTGTCCAACCTCTGCTCGGCCTTACGTTTTTGCCGGTTATTACACTTGACTCAAGCGCTCTCACTACGGATGTTCCGACTGCTATCACCTTCTTCCTCTTGTTGATTGAATAATTTATCAGGTCAGAGTTTTCCTTTGTGATTTCATAAAACTCGGAATCCATCCTGTGCTTCGATAAATCTTCCACTTCTACAAGCCTGAATACCCCCAGCCCAATGTGCAGCGTTACGTAAGCAATGTTCACTCCCTTGTCCTTAATCTTCTTCAGCATTTCTTTCGTCAGGTGTGCTCCGGCTGCAGGAGCAGCTACGGAACCAACGTGCTTTGCATAAACCGTTTGGTAATATTCCTTGTCCTTGTCAGTGGATTCCCTCTTAATGTACGGAGGCAGCGGAGTCTTGCCTAAACGCTCGATGTATTTTCTGAAATCATCCTTTACGTTAAATCTTACTATGCGCCCCCTCGAAGTGGTGTTGTCTATTACTTCACAATATAAATTTTTCGTGAAGAAGATTCTGTTACCAATCCTCACCTTTCTTGCAGGGTCAACCACTACATCCCAGATATTTTCCACCTCTGAAAGCTGCCTTAGCAAAAATACTTCTATCTTCGCTTTGGTCTTTTCCTTTGTACCGAAAAGCCTTGCGGGGAATACCTTGGAATCGTTTAACACCAGCACGTCTCCCGGATCCATATAATCAATAATGTTCTTGAATTTCAAGGTCTGAATTGAATCATCTTCCCTTCTAAGAAGCATAAGCTTGCAATGGTCGCGCGGTGTCTTCGGCTGCTTTGCAATTAAATTTTTAGGTAACGAAAATTTAAATTGTGATAGTTTCATTTAGTTTATTTTAAATTACGAAATATTTTTTTGCCGGGATAATATGCACCGGAACCGAGAGCTTCTTCAATCCTTAAGAGCTGGTTGTATTTAGCCACTCTATCAGTTCTCGAAACCGACCCCGTTTTTATCTGCCCGGAATTGACTGCAACTGTAAAGTCTGCAATTGTGGTATCTTCTGTCTCTCCGCTCCTGTGGCTGATTACGGTTGTATATCCGTTAGAAACTGCAAGGTTTACACAGTCGAGCGTTTCCGTTAAAGTACCAATTTGATTTAGCTTTATTAATATCGAGTTTGCAATATTTTTTTGAATCCCTTCTTTCAAAATCGCAGGATTTGTTACAAATATATCATCACCTACTATCTGTATTTTATTTCCCAGTGCTTTAGTTAAATTTGCCCAGCCATCCCAATCGTTTTCTGCCAGACCATCCTCGATACTCACAATCGGGTAATCCTTAACAAAGCCTTCATACATTTTTATCATTTCATCGGATGTTTTTGATGGAATGTGTGATTTGTAAAATTCATATATACCCGATTTTTTATTCTTTGAATCTTTTTTAAACATTTCACTTGCAGCTGTATCGATTGCGAGAAATACATCACTTCCGGGTTTATATCCTGCTTTTTCGATAGCTTTCATTATTACATCAAAAGCTTCCTCATTGGATTTCAGACTTGGAGCGAATCCGCCTTCATCACCAACTGAAGTATTATATCCCTTTTCATTCAATACTTTTTTTAATGAATGGAAAATTTCCACACCGGCTCTTAATGCTTTCGAGAATTTATTAAAACCTGCAGGGACAATCATAAATTCCTGTATATCAACCGTATTATCCGCGTGCTTACCGCCGTTTAAAATATTCATCATAGGAACAGGAATTGTGTTCGCCCTTATACCGCCTAAATAAGCATATAACGGAAGTCTCGAATAGTTTGCACTTGCATAAGCTACTGCTAAAGAAACTCCCAGCATTGCATTAGCACCAAGTTCGGATTTATTTGGAGTGCCGTCAAGCTTAATCAATAAATCATCGATTTCTTTTTGGTCACGCGGGTCAAAACCTATTAATTTTGGAGCAATTATTTTATTAACATTATTAACAGCTTTTCTTACACCTTTTCCAAAGAAACGGTTCTTTTCACCGTCTCTTAATTCAACGGCTTCTCTCTCGCCTGTAGAAGCACCGGATGGAATTGCCGCTCTTCCCATTATTCCGTCATCAAGTATGACATCCACTTCGATTGTGGGATTGCCTCTTGAATCTAAAATCTCTCTCGAATTAATATATTTAATAGAAGGCATTTTGAATGGTTTATTTGTTAAAAGGATGAATTTAACCTATAAAAGCAGATAAATCAATGAAGTAATCTTATCACATTAACCGTAATCTTGGTTTATTATTAGTATTAATTTAAATTCCTCTAAAAAAGCCCCTTTTTTAAAGATTTCTTTAACCTTATTTTGTTCATTTTCCCTTGAAAATAAACATTAAATTTAAGAAATTAAGGGTTTGTATAAAATAATTTTTACTTTACAGATTATATACATAAACTGATGAAAAAAGTTGTTATTACGATTGACGGTCCTACTGGAACGGGAAAAAGCACAACGGCAAAATTACTTGCAAATAAACTGAAGTTTGATTATATAGACAGCGGATTTTATTATAGGGCAATCACCCATCAGGCACTCCTGGATAAATTGAAGCCCAATGACATTCATAAGCTGTCCGAAATGGCAAAAAAGATTAACCTTGAGTTCAGGGATGATTCGGTGTTTATGAACGGCGAAGAAGTAACCGAAACACTCAGAAGCTTCGATATTACTAACAAAGTGGCCGGCATCAGCAAAATCAAGCAACTCAGGAAAATTGTAAACGATAAGCTGAAAAATTATCATTTCGACAACGGACTCGTTATAGACGGCAAGGATATGTGCACAAATGTTTTTCCCGATGCCAATGCTAAGTTCTATCTTGTCTGCGATTTCGATGCAAGGGTTGCCAGAAGACAACAAGAGTTCCTTGACCACGGACATAAGATTATGAAAGATAAAATCGCTCTGGAACTAAAGAAAAGAGATGAAATAGACTTAAAACATACAGGAGGTGTGACCAGAAAAACTCAGGATATTATTGAAGTCGATACCACGAATATGATTATTGAAGAACAGGTTGATTTCCTTTACAGGAAAATTTTATCTTTAAATATTTTAAATAATTAAAAAAATTCTAACTAAGCCTGCAATTTTTGCAGGGATTATAAACTAAACCTTTAATTTTACCGGTAAGAAATTAAAGGATTCAAATTTACCGGAGAAATACAATATACTATGGAAGAATTAGAAAAAACAAAGGATGCTACGAATGAACAGGTAAAACCGGCTGCAAAAAATTTCGATGATGAAAAAATTAATGTCAGCAAATACATCAGCACGGATTACGATGATGATGAATTCCAAACTATGCTAAAACTTTATGAAAAGACCTTCAGCGTTATCAAGGAAAATGAAGTTGTAAAAGGAAAGATTGTCGCTATTCACGGTGAAGATGTTTTAATTGATATCGGCTCAAAATCGGACGGAAGAGTCTCTATCAACGAATTCGCAAACCCTGAAGAACTGGTAGTCGGAAACGAAATAGAAGTGTTCCTCGAGAAAATCGAGGACAAAGAAGGTCAGCTCGTACTTTCAAAGAAGAAAGCTGATTCTATCAAAATGTGGGATAGAATTGTCGACGCTCAGAAATACGGAACCATCGTTAAAGGTAAATGCCTTAGAAGAATCAAAGGCGGATTCGTCGTTGACCTCAGCGGTCTTACGGCATTCCTCCCCGGCTCTCAGATCGATACAAAACCCATCAGGGATTATGATGAATATGTTGGAAAAGTACTCGACTTCAAGGTTATCAAAATCAATAACCAGATTGAAAATATTATCGTGTCGCATAAAGTCCTTATTGAGGAATCTATGGCAGGCCAGAGAGAGGAACTTCTTAAAACAATCAAGAAGGGCATGACTCTCAAAGCAACCGTCAAAGCAATCACCGACTTCGGCGTATTCGTTGACCTCGGCGGCCTCGACGGATTAATCCATATCACTGACCTTTCATGGGGAAGAATCAACCATCCGAGCGATGTAGTGAAACTTGACGATATAATCGATGTTTATGTTATCGAATTTGACGAAGAAAAACAGAGAGTATATCTCGGACTTAAACAGCTTCAGCCGCATCCGTGGGATAATATCCAGAACAAATACAAAATCAGCGATAAAGTTTCTGGAAAAGTCGTATCTCTTACTGAATACGGTGCATTCATCGAAATCGAGAAAGGTATCGAAGGACTTATCCATATCAGCGAAATGTCCTGGACTCAGCATATCACAAACCCCAGCCAGATGGTTACAATGGGTCAGCTCGTAGAAGCTCAGATTCTTAACATTGACTTCGATAACAGGAAGCTTTCACTCGGAATGAAACAGCTTACTCCTAATCCGTGGCAGAGCCTCCTCGATAAATTCCCGGTAGGCACAAAGCAAAAAGGCAAAGTCTGCAATATCACTAACTTCGGAATCTTTGTTGAACTCGAAGAAGGTGTTGACGGACTGGTTCATATTTCGGATTTATCCTGGACAAAGAAAATCCTCGATGTAAATGACTTCGTGAAATTGAATGAAGTAATCGATGTGGTAATTCTCGGAATAGATGTTGCAAACCAGAGAATCTCACTCGGTCACAAACAGCTCTTTGATAATCCGTGGGATAAACTAGAAGAAAAATATAAAATCGGAGTCGAAACAGAATGTAAGATAGTTAAACCAATTGAAAAAGGTATTATCGTTGAACTTCCGGATGTAGTAGATTCTTTCATTCCTGCTTCACAGCTTGCAGTAGCTCCGGTAAGAAATTTCGGCGAACTATTTAAATTTGGGGAAACCCTTAAATCTGAAATTATCGAATTCGACAAAACAAATAAAAAAATAGTTCTTTCCGTCATCGAATATCTGAAAGACAAAGATCAGACAGAAATCGACGAGTATATTGCTAAATTCAAGCTCCCCAGAAAATTCAACGTAAAAGATATAGTTGAAAAAACAAGAAGCTTCGAAGCTGAGCAAATTGATTTCAGAATCGAAGATATAATCGGTGAAGAAATTCCTCCGGTAACCCCTGTGGTTCCTTCTGCCGCACCTGCTAATATCCCGGCAGAAAAACCCGAAGAGAAAAAAAACTGATAATAGACAGATAAAAACCAATATTACGTTCCCGTACCGCATGGTGCGGGAACGCTTTTTTTTAAGATGCACTGCAGTCAGCGTATTTTAAAAATCACATAGAATAGAATATTAATTTTAAAATACTTAACTTGCAAAAATCATAATTAAACTATTTAAAATTTTTAAACTGATTTAATTCTTGAGCGTAATTACTAAGTACGGAAGAGATGTAGTAATAAAAATGCTGCTTCTTACCCTAATCATCGATGCAATAGCCTATCTGATAAATTTGGATATCCTTAAAATTATTCTGTTCGCTTTTTCCCTGCTCCTGTTCATATTCACTATGTATTTTTTCAGGGATCCCGAGAGAAAGCTGCCAGATAACCTGAAAACAGATGATGTTTTATCTCCCGCTGACGGAAAAGTAGTTCTTATAGAAAATATGGAAAATCCCGACGGCGGTTTCATTGAAAAGGGAGAATCGGTTTTTAAAGTTTGCATTTTCCTTTCACCGCTGAATGTCCACGTCAACAGGATTCCTGTTACAGGGGAAGTCGGCTATTATGAATATATAAAAGGCGAATATCTGGTGGCATTCAACCATAAATCATCAGATAAAAATGAAAGAACTGTTATAGGGATTACAAGCGAAAACGGGAAGAAAATTATATTTAAACAGATTGCAGGTTTCGTGGCAAGAAGAATCGTTTGTACTCTAAAGGTCGGAAATAATGTCTTTGCGGGAAAAAGATTCGGCATGATTAAATTCGGTTCACGGTGCGATCTTATTTTCAGCTCAAATGCTAAACTTAATGTTAAAGTCGGTGATAAAGTAAAAGCCGGCGAAACAATAATTGCGGAATTATAAATGATAGTAACAAAAAAATTTGTACCGAGCCTGTTCACAATTCTGAATGCATTCTGCGGATTTATGTCTATTGTAAATTCTTCGAATGCATACTATGAACAGGCTTGCGCATTTATTGTGTATGCTGCAATTTTTGACGTGCTGGACGGACTGGTAGCAAGGATTTTAAAAACTTCGAGCGATTTCGGAGTTGAACTGGATTCACTTTCGGATATGATTTCTTTCGGAGCTGCTCCTTCATTTCTGCTCTACAGCATTCACTTTAAAGATTATAACAGCTACGGCATTATCGTTTCTTCTATGATTATGGTATTTGCCGCAATTAGGCTTGCGAGATTCAACATTACTCTTGTCGGATACGATAAAGATAAATTTTCAGGTCTGCCGACTCCCACCGTAGCTATTACTGTTATTGCCTATATATATTTCTATCACGATAAGGTCTTCGATAGAGAAATAAGCAATATCTTCATTAACATAATTACTCTTGGACTCTCCTTGCTTATGGTAAGCAGATTTAAATATCCTGCTTTCCCAAAACTGACTGCTAATGCCGTAAGGAAAAACCCGCTTCCATTTATACTAATTTTAATTGCAATCATAATCTCCCTCGTAACTGAAGGATATGCAATATTTATTATTTGCGTGATTTTTGTATTTAGCGGAATGATTTGGAGCGCAGTAACTGTATTCACCAGAAAAAAAAGACAGGAAGTCCGTATTGCATCAAAAAGACAGGGAAGAAGCAGACGCTGAATTATTTTTCCAAAACAAGTTCCCTCAATGTCTCAAGCAGATAATTTACCTCAGCAATATTATTTTTCCTCCCGAATGAAATTCTAAGTGATGCCTTTGCCGTTCTTTCGCTCCTGCCCATCTCAAGCAGGATCCTTGACGGCTTTAATGAACCGGACGAACAGGCAGAACCTCCCGATATTGCTATCCCTTTAAGGTCAAGCTTTATTAATAACATATCACCTGGAGTATCAAACTTTTCGGTATCAAAGGATATATTTATAATGTTATCAAGACTGCTTCCTTCTTTTGAGTTGAAAATTACTTTGTCTCCGTAAAATTCCCTGATTTTTTTCGAAAAATAATTTTTAAGATTTCTGTAATGTTCAATATCCATATCCATTTCATCCCTAAGCAAATCAAATGCCTTGCTCAGCCCTGCAATGGCCGGAATATTTTCAGTTCCTCCTCTTATGTTCCGCTCCTGCCCTCCTCCGTGAATAAATTTATCAGTCTTCACATTTTCATTAATATATAATACCCCTATTCCTTTTGGTCCGTAAAATTTATGACCCGAAATTGAGGCAAAATCCAGAAAAGGATTCTTTAAATTTAATCTGACCTTACCGATGCTCTGCACTGTATCCGAATGCAAAAGAATATCACCCTTGTTTTTTGAAATTACTTCGATGTTATTTATTATCCCGGTTTCGTTGTTTGAATGCATCAATGATATCAGGAGAGTATTTTCTTTAATTGAATTTAATACTTCTTCACTGTTGACCACTCCGTCTGCTCCCGGCTTTATTAATGTAATTTCATATCCGAATTTCTCTTCAACATATTTTAAGGTATCCAGAACTGCAGGGTGCTCTATCGAAGAAGATATGATATGCTTTCTCTTTCCGTTAAGATTCTTCAGGCATATTCCCTTTATAACTGTATTGTTGCTCTCCGTTCCCCCGCTCGTAAAAAAAACTTCCTTCGACTTTACACCTAAAAAATCTGCTATATTGTCCCTGGAATCCTCCAAAATAACCTTGAATGGCTTGCCGAATGAGTGTATAGATGATGCATTCCCGTTCTTTGTGAAAAAAGGCATCATCGCCTCCAATACCCTTTCGTCAGTTGCAGTGGAAGCCGCATTGTCTAAATATATATTATCCATAAAAAAATTTAACCAATATAATCTTTTAAAAACTCATTTTATACAGTTTTTTTTTAGAATTTATTTTTTTATATTTGATAAATTACGAATTTTATTTATTTTAGGTGAAGAAAGAGTTTTTTTATATTTCTAACTTGCTCTCTGTTTTCAGGATTATACTGGTAATACCGGTTTGTATATTGTTTTTACAGAATTTTGACCAAAATAAATATATCGTTCTTTATTTAATGATAGCAATGTATATTACTGATTTATTAGACGGCTACCTTGCCAGACGTCTTAATCAGATAAGCGAACTCGGAAAAATTATTGACCCGCTTGCTGATAAAATTGTAGTTGGGGCTATTGCTATCTTAATGTTTTTAAATGGATTAATCCCGTTATGGTTTATTGCAATTATCCTGCTAAGGGATTTGCTGATATTGACATTCGGACTGATTTTAAAAAGAAAAAAGAAAATTGTATTGATGTCAAATTACCCGGGTAAAATTGCAGTTCTTACTATCGGGCTTGCTCTTGTTTTTTCAATCTTTAAAGATTCTGAACTTTTAAGTATTTTAAGTGGTTTGTTGTATTATATATCTACTTTTTTAATAGTTTATTCATCATATTTATATTATAAAAGGTTTAATCAAACATAGGAGAACTAACTATGGCGAACGAAGAAATAGCAAAAGTAAAAAAACCAAGACCTAAAAGAATCGAAACTCTTACTCGCAAAGATGTCGAGAAAAAGATGGAAGATAAACTTTTAGGAAAAAGAGTTACCAGAAAACTAATAGTCGATTCACTTTTTGATTCTCTCAGGGAATTGATTATGTCCGCAAACCCCGTTATCAGAATAGAAATCAGGGATTTCGGCGTATTCGAAGTGAAGAAAACCAAACCGAAACCTAAAGCCAGAAACCTGAAAACCGGTGAATTCGTATTCGTTCCCGGCAGAAGGAAAATGCACTTTAAACCCGGTAAAATTTTAAAGAACTTCTTAAAACAGCAGGTTTAAGATTTTTCTGAATTAAATTTTAGTTGGAAGAAAACTCAAAATATCTCGGTATCGATTTCGGTCTGAAAAGGATTGGAATTGCTATAAGCGATACCGGGAAAAAGTTTTCTTTCTACAGGGACTATGTGCTTAATAATCCCGAAGGCTATGGAAAAATTGTTTCCGTTATTTTATACGAAAACGTAACAAAATTAATTATCGGCTATCCTCTTAATTTTAAATCCGAAAAAACCGAAATTACTCTCAGCGTCGAACAGTTTTGCTCCGAACTTAAATCACTTCTTGCAAAAGAAAATAAAGACATTGAAATTGTCTTTTTTGACGAAAGGTTCTCTAGCAGTCTTGCACAGGAAAACCTTATACAGTCAGGATTGTCTAAAAAGAAAAGAAGAGATAAAGGAATTGTCGACAGCATCGCCGCTAAAATAATTTTGCAGGATTACCTGGATAGCCCCCTGAAAAAATAACCAATGTACCTTCTTGAGATATACAGCCTGATTGAAGACGGCGAAAATTCGACTGTCGAATTCAAAAGAAAATTTTCTTCTCCTGAAAAAATTGCCAAGGAAATGATTGCCTTCGCAAATTCTAAAGGAGGAAAAATTCTTTTCGGTGTCGATGATGACAGGACTATTGTCGGAGTCGAATCCGAAAAAGGCGAAATGGAACTAATAGATACAGCCGCACGATTTTTCTGCGAGCCCGAAGTTTTATATGAATATGAAATCGTTTCTATAAAAAATAAGGATGTCGTAATAGTACATATACCCGAAAGCACAAATAAACCCCACAGGGTAATTTCCGAAAATAAGGATGATGAATCAAAAGTCTATATACGCTATAACGATAAGAGCGTTCACGCATCACGAGAGACAATACATATTCTGAAAGGAGCAAATCCGAAAAGCCATCCTGTTAAAATAAATTTCGGACAGATTGAAAAATCCCTTATGAAATATCTCGAGGAGAATGAAAAAATTACCGTGAAAGGTTTTAAGAAACTTGCAAACATCTCCGAGCGCCGCGCCAGTCGAATTCTTGTCACCCTCGTCCGTGCCCAAATCATCCGCCACCACAGAGTTGATAACAACGAGTTCTTTACGATGGTGTAAAAAAAACGTCCTCTTTAACCTTAGAGAACGTTTTAAAAAATCAGTTAGTACTTCATTTAATTGTTCTAATTCTTAATTCAGAATTCAGAATTCATAATTCAGAATTAACGCTTTTCCAGCGTACTCACCACCTTCTTAAAATTTTTATTCGAATTTTCAATTATCTCATTCGCTTCTTTCAGGATTTCCTCTTTGTATTTTTCATCCTTTATCTGCGGCAGGTTTATTTGAACATTCTTAAATGCGCCCCAGATGCCCGTTTCCAGCGATTTAGCGCCTACTTCAAGGTCGCTCCTCGAAGACATATTTCCGTATTTTGCCATTTGAATCATCCACTCCCAGCAATCGTTTGCCGTTCTCATCACTTTAAGCGGAACATCGATTGCTTTCTTAATTCCTTCCTGCATTTTTTCTTCACGCAGGACTTTTTCTTCATTTGTATTCTTCGGCATTTTCATCGCAATCATGTAATCATTAAATGCATTCGTATCCGCATCTATCATCGAAATCAGTTCCTTCATCCTGAAATGAAGCGGGGGAATGTTTTTCCTCATCTTTGAATCGAGATGCTCGAACTTCTTCGTGCCGTAACTCATCCAGCCCATCATTGCTCCCAGCGCCGCTCCCATCGATGCTATTAGTGCCGATACGCTTCCGCCGCCCGGTGCCGATGTTCTTGCTCCGACAAGCTCAACAAAATTTCTGACTGTCAAAGAAGCAAGCGGCTCGTTGCTGTCTTCCTTTATCATATATTCAATAATTCTTTTCTCAGGAATGAACTGCGAAATTGAAGATAAACCGAGACGCTCTATTACAAGTCTTATCTTCTGCTGTTCGTCGAGTATAAATAAATTTTCCTTTTCAATGTAATAATCCGCTGCCATTAGCATTGCCTCGAGCGGAATCAGCCCTACCAGCTCGCTTCCGCAGGTCGCAAGATTGAGTTCCCTTGCATCCTTAGCGCATTCCTCGAATGCTATGTGAGGCGGAGTTATTTTGTAATTATCAAGATTAATCGAAACCTGAGCCATGTTGTATTCATCCACGTACCAGCCGATTGCCTTTACAGCCTTCAGTCTTCCCGGCTCTGTCTCCGACCTGCCCTGCTCGCGGATGTTCAAAGCTATTCTGTGCGCCTGCTCGCGCGTGCCGAGTATATTTACATTATATGCTATCAGGAAAAACCTTACACCCGTTGCCATGCATCCGAACTTAGGATTGAATTCCTGAGGACCGAAATCCGGCTTCCATTCGGGTTTGTAAATCTTGTCCTTTATTCCTTCGTATTCTCCAGCTCTTATCTGCTTCAATGCTTTTCTCGCAGGATTTGTTGATGCTTCTTCATATAAATAAACAGGCAGGTTCAATTCCTTACCTACCCTTGCTCCGAATTTTTTCGATACTTCCACACACTCTTCAATGGTCACGTTTGCAACAGGAACAAACGGGCATACATCCACCGCTCCCATCCTGGGATGTTCACCGTGATGTGTTGACATGTCTATTAATTCATTTGCCGTTTTCGTAAACTGAAAAGCCGCCTCTATCACGGATTCCGGGTCGCCTACAAAAGTAAATACCGTCCTGTTGGTCGATTTTCCGGGGTCAACATCGAGCAGCTTTGCCCCTTTCACTTTTCTTACTG
Source organism: Ignavibacteriota bacterium (assembly GCA_016218085.1). GTDB lineage: Bacteria > Bacteroidota > Ignavibacteria > Tepidaquicellales > Tepidaquicellaceae > FEN-1279. Next base: position 22,048 of record JACREY010000009.1, on the reverse strand, counting down.
CCTCGGCACAAGCATCTATTATAGCCTGGTTTCTTCCTTCTGAAATATTAGGAACGCATTCGATTAATTTGTTCATACTTTTATTAAAAAATTTTTAGTTTTATATGAAATGTAAGAATAAAGATGGGATGTTAAACCGAATCATAAAGCAATTTCAAAAATTCGCCGACCCCGTCCTCATTATTGGTTTTCTCCGTTATGTAATGTGCTTTGTTTTTAAGTTCCGCAACGGCATTCTGCAATGCTACATTCAGTCCGCCAAATTCAAAAAGCTCCCTGTCGTTGTACCAATCTCCTATTACCGCTATCTGGTGCTTCTTCAGCTTCAGGTGCTTTGCTAATTTTGTAAGTCCCGTTCTCTTTGTTGTTCCTGTTTTCCTGATTTCGAGATTGTAAATCCCAAGCCTCGTACTCGAACGGTAATATTTTGCATATACATAAAATTTAAACGGGAAATTCATCTTCTTCTGTATATGCTTTATTACGCTCTTCTCATTTCCCATCATTATAATTTCAAGAACATCATTTACATAATCCTTATATGAATCTACCAGCCTGTAATTTGTCCCTATCCTGAACATGAAATCCTTTAAAACCGAATTGCTTTCCGTGTAAATTATTTCATCATTGTAAACCAGTGCCAGCCTGACAAAAAATTCATCACAGAATTTTATCGCTTTGTTCACGTATTTAGGATTTATCACTGCTTTATAAATGGCATTTCCCTTTAAATCCTGTATCAGTGCACCATTTATTGTTACCATCGGAACTTTGATATCGAGTTCTCTGGCAAAATCAACTATGGAAGAGTGAATTCTCTGAGTTGCAAAAGTAGTCAAAATGCCTTTGGAATCCAGCTTTTTGACCAGCTCCTTTGTCATTTCACCCAGTTCGTTCTCGTTCGTCGTCAGAGTTCCGTCTACATCCGATACAACTAACTTTATCCTGCTTAAACGTGAACGCAGCTCTTCTTTTGAAATTACCAATTTGTTTATTCTTGTTTAAAAAATTCCGATTACACATAATTTTAATCATTTTTTATGAGAAATTAAATGTAATAATCAGGCTTTTGAACGAAGAAATTTACTAATATTTACATTACTTTCAGGCATTTTTTTGATATTTCAAGAGTTATAAATTATGAGGGTTATACATAGATTAATTCATAGAGTTCATAAACAAAAAAGACTATCTTGCATCATGGAAAGCGGAGAACAAAAACCGGAAAAAGGCAAACTCCTGATATCAGCCCCTCATCTGACTGATATCTTCAAAAGGTCTGTCATATATCTCGTCGAACACGACGATAAAGGAAGCGTCGGCTTTGTACTGAATAAACCTATAAAATTCAGCGTCAGTGAAATTATTGATGACTTCCCAGTATTAGATTCCAAAATCTTTCTTGGCGGACCCGTTCAGACCGAACTTGTAAACTTTGTACATAAAACTCCTGAAAAAATTGACGGCGGATATGAAATTCAAAACGGCATTTATTGGGGGGGTAATTTCGATAATCTTAAACTGCTCGCAGAAGCTAAAGCTGTGAATCCAGAAGATGTTAAATTCTTTGTCGGATATTCCGGCTGGAGCGCCGGTCAACTGGATGATGAAATGAAAGAAAACTCCTGGTACGTGACCGATGCAAACGAAGAATTTGTTTTCTCAAAAGAACCGGGTAAACTCTGGCAAAACGTCCTCAGAAGTATGGGCGGTGAGTATATCACTCTTTCCACTTTTCCCGAGGACCCGAGTGTGAACTGATTTGAAGATTCATAATATTTATAAGATTCTTAAGATTAAAAAAAACAGACTGAAGATAGCTCAATCTGTTTTTTTTATATATAAAAACCCGTTTCTATATTCTGTCTTCTGAATTCTGCTCTTAGTAGTTCGTGCTCTTCAGTTCGAAATACGCCTGTGCGTGTGCGCATACCGGGCAGGCTTTCGGCGGCTCTGTCCCAAAGTGTATGTATCCGCAGTTTCTGCAAATCCACATCTTTTCGTCCGAACGCTTGAATACTTTTCCTTCTTCTATATTCTTTAAAAGCTGCCGGTACCTTTCCTCGTGCTTCTTTTCTATTTCTGCAATTCTCAGGAACATCTTTGCAATCGCCGTGAAGCCCTCTTCCTCCGCTACCTTCGCAAATTCGGGATACATTTCTGTCCATTCATAATGCTCTCCCCCTGCGGCTTCTTTAAGGTTATCCATTGTAGTTCCGATTCCGTCGAGATATTTGAAATGTATCTTTGCGTGTTCTTTTTCATTCTCCGCTGTTTCCTCGAATAAAGCAGCTATCTGTTCGTAACCTTCTTTTTTTGCAACACTTGCGAAATAAGTGTACTTGTTCCTCGCCTGTGACTCGCCTGCAAACGCTGCCATCAGATTCTGCTCTGTTTTTGTGCCTTTTAATTTTTCCATAACTTTTTCCTTATTAATATTTTATATGAATCTTTTTATTAAAAAAGATTTTTTTAATAACTAACCACTAAAAACTATTTCCTGTTATTCTGTGCCTCACCCAGTAACTTCTGTGCTTCCGAATATTCAGGAAATTCCTCCGTCACGAGCTTCAGCATTTCGATTGCCCTGTCATAGTTTCCGCCTTCGATGCTCCTCTTGCCTATTTCAAAATACATCTTGTTCTTAAGCTGAACCAGGTCTTTCTGTCCTTCGAATTCGTAAACATTCCCTGAATAAATATCCTTTAGTCCCTTGAGTACATTGTTATTCAGGTATTCCAGCGCTTCAGTGTAACTTTTGTCACCTGCCATATCCCTTACCTTCTGAACCCTTGTGTCGAAAACAGAATTCACAACTCTTTTTCTGTAAGCATCCACATCCTGATAATTCGTCCAGGTCGGCGGGAAGTCTGATAGATAAATAAGTATCTGGTTAACATTACTGGCATTCATCGAATTCACCGTTCTCCATTTTTCGTCGAAGTAGCTGTTTACTGCATTCTTCAGCATAACATCAATCACGGAGTTTTTCAGAAAATCATCCGGAAAATCAGACATGTAAATAATCGCATCATACCAGTTCCTCATTTCATAATTCTTTGTTGCAAGAGCGTATTTGTCGTCAAAGCTTGTCTGGTGAACCGGAAGTGTCCTGTGAATAATGCAGCGGTAAACAGTCGAATTGATGTCGTTTATAATCTGTATATTAAAAACATAAACTCCTGTCAGATTATCATTTATTATTCTCAGCCCGGTTACCTTGAAGTTCTGCCAGTTCTTGCTGAAAATTTCAGCCTGGATTTTCGGTACTTTAACCTTCGCAATCACGTTTTTAGTCGCTGTATATGTTACCGGAATAGCCAGAGTGACATCATACATTTCCGAATTCGGGTCGTAAAAACCGATACCGGCCAGCTTGATATCCACCACTCCGAGACTTCCGGCCTGTGTGCTCTTTATGTTAATTTCATTTATCTTAACTTCATCCTTGAATACATTAAGCAAATCCGTCTTTCTCGACTTTACCCTCTCCGCCCTGTTGATTAAATCCTGGTCGGTCTGGAACTGGTCATTTGTTTGGTACAGGTCAGAAAATCTTTTAGACATTTTGGAAAAATATTTTATCATTTCGAAATCATACAGGTAAATCTTCTTGTCTGAAAGTAGAACCATCCTCCTGTCGTCCGGACTGATTACAATTTTATCTTTTCCCGTCTGGTATTGTTCAATCTTTGCTTCATAAATCAATCCCTCCTTGAGGCTGTAAACGTTTCTTTTTCCGCCTGTGTTGTCGTCTGAAACTACATATTCAAAATTGCTGCTGAATGACGGAACAGAGAAAAGATTTTCAAGATTCTTCACTTCCACGGCTCCCGTCTGGCTAAGCTTGAAGTACTTTAGAAACGGCGGGTATGCACAGGCGATAAGCTCACCGTTGAAATCAAAATCGATGGATTTAAAATCCTTAAGAATGTAAGATTTAATGACTTCGCCTGTCTTTGTGTTGAGGTAATTCACTGCATCGTTCTTTCCCTTGCAGTAAATCATGCTTCCGTCTTTATTGAAGCTGAGAAAAATATTATCTTTGTAACTTCTTATAATCGTGCCTTCGACAAGTTCAAACAGGTATGAATTATTTCCCGAAGCAAATGCTATATTCATTCCGTCAGGAGAAAATTCGAAGTTTCCTATTTCACCCGGCTCCAGGTCGAATATTATTTCACCCGTTACTGCATCGGCTATCTGAAATACCCTGTCGTCGAGGAGTTTTGAAAACAATATTATCTTATCCACATTCTTATTAAACTTCGCCTTTAATTCAATCAGTTCATCACTTAATTCAATCAGAGCCCTTTTTGTGTATGCGCCTTTGTCATCGAACTTCCCTATTTCAAGAAAAGTTGCTCCCAGCGATTTAATTATCTTGGCGGTGACTAACTCCCCGGCCGGATTAAATGCCGCCGTATGGAATGTTCCGTCTGCCTTGAAATTTAATGCAACTGCATCTTCGAATACCGTCTGCGAAAAAGAAGATGAACCGAATATCAGCAGAAAGGCGAAAAGCAGTATTGACTTTGTTGTTTTCATATAATTATTTTATTATTCTTCTAATATAACACAAAATAATCAGATTTTTGATTAATAAATATGGAATTAAATAGTCCGTAGAGTGTATTGAGTCCGTAAAGTGTATAGAGTGTCTTGAAAAAAGCTCCGGAGGTCATTGACCCGCCGTGGAGGGAGACAAATATGATTAAAACTATAAGCTATATTTTTCCCTCGTTCCCAACGTCCTGTCGAAGACCCGCCGTGGCGGGGGAACGCCCCCTATATTGTCATCCCCGCATGTTTTAAGCGGGGATCTCGTTTTAAAAGTTTTTTTTGTGTCGGGAGTCCAAAGAGCGGAGACTCCCCGACACAAGACGCCGTGGAGGGAGACGAATATGATTAAAACTATAAGTTATTTTCATCCCTCGTTCCCAACGTCCTGTCGAAGACCCGCCGTGGCGGGGGAACGCACCCTATTTTGTCATCCCCGCATGTTTTAGGCGGGGATCTCGTTTTAAAAACTTTTTTTGTGTCGGGAGTCCAAAGAGCGGAGACTCCCCAACACAAGACGCCGTGGAGGGAGACAAAGATGATTGAACATAATTTTCAGTCAGCTAAAACTGACTGCATTAAGTTTAAATTATTTGCTTGATAATATAGCGGATTATAGATAATTTATTTCATAAAATTATTTATGAAAAAGTCATTTATCGTTGTAACTATCCTTTTATTTTTTCAAACTATTGCTTTCCCACAGTTATTACAAAATTCCTTTTCTTCAAAGAATAATCTTAAAATTCAGCGAGGAGATAATAACTTACTGATTTCGTTGAAAACCGGCTATCACACGAGATATCAAAAAGATTCTGAAAACGGATTTAATGATGGAATGATTTTCGGAGCGGATGTGAACGCTACTGTTGCAGATGAAGCATACCTTGGGATAAGTTTTGAATACTGGTATAATAAAGATGAAAACAACAATCGTTATCCGGGAATAAGTTCAAGTACTTTTTCAGGATGGAATTTTTCATTTAATTACACAAAAAGATTCAGAAGCAGAAATCTTTCCTCTAATCTTGGACTCGGTGTAGGTATGTATTTTACAAATCAACAGGATAAATATTACAATGGAAAAAATTCATATTTTAATCTAAAAGTTATAGGTGGAATGGATATAAGGCTTTATGATATATTATGGATTTCTCCACAGATGGAATACAATAATATGTTTAATTTTGTTAAGGCGATCGGAATGTTCAGCTTTAAAATAGGTCCGACACTCATATTAGAAGATTGATTTTCAATAAAAAATAACTGTTTTCGGTCTTATGCTTTCCCACTCTAACTCTAAAGACTCAACACACTCAATCCACTCTAAGACTTAATTTCGTCTTTAATTTGCCTATGAATTTCTTTATCTTATAGCTTAATTTTCTCTAAAATTTTTACCGAAAATATGAAAAAATTCATCGTAATTTTCTTATTCTTCTTTTCTATTTATAATTTCTCTGATGCCTGCACGAATTTTCTTATAACAAAAGGAGCTTCTACTGACGGTTCCTGTATGATTTGCTATACGGCAGATTCTCATACGCTTTACGGCGAACTTTATTTCTGGCCGGCGGCAGATTACCCTGATAATACTTTTGTTGATGTTTATGAATGGGATACAGGGAAATTAATCGGCAAAATAAAACAGGTTCCGCATACGTTTTATGTCATCGGTAATATTAACGAGCACCAGGTCGCAGTCGGTGAAACTACCTACGGCGGTCGTGAGGAATTGCGCGATACTACTGCGCTGATTGATTACGGTTCACTTATGTATATCGGACTGCAGAGAGCAAAGACCGCAAGAGAAATGATTAAAATTATGACTGACCTCGTAGAGGAATATGGATACTACAGCGAAGGAGAGTCTTTCTCCATAAGCGACCCGAATGAATGCTGGATAATGGAAATGATAGGAAAGGGTGTGGGTAATAAGGGAGCAGTTTGGGTTGCAAGAAGAATTCCGGACGGATATGTATCGGGACACGCAAACCAGTCAAGAATTCATACCTTTCCACTTAATGACCCCGAAAATACGATTTATTCAAAAGATGTAATCAGCTTTGCAAGGTCAAAAGGATATTTCAATGGCAAGGACGAGGAATTTTCTTTCTGCGATGCTTATGCTCCTATAGACTTTTCTGCGGCGAGATTCTGCGAAGCCAGAGTCTGGTCGGGATTTAACAGGATTTCAAAAGGAATGGACAAATATCTTGATTTTGCAATGGGCAAAAACTTGAAAAATAAAATGCCTCTGTGGGTAAAACCCGAAAATAAGATTTCATCGCACGACGTAATGCAGCTTATGCGCGACCACTATCAGGGAACACCTATGGATATGTCCAAAGACGCCGGTGCAGGTCCATATGCGTGCCCTTACAGATGGAGACCTTTGACCTGGAAAGTTGATTCAAATACTTACTTCAATGAAAGGGCAATCTCAACTCAGCAGACGGGCTTCTCATTCGTGGCACAGTCACGCGGATATTTACCTGACCCGATTGGCGGAGTATTATGGTTCGGAGTTGACGATTCTTACAGTACCGTTTATGCTCCTGTATATTGCGGCAGTCTGGGAGTTTCCCCGTATTACGCAGTCGGAAACGGCGATATGATGGACTTCAGCGATTCTTCAGCTTTCTGGATTTTCAACCAGGTTTCGAATTTCGCATATACAAGATATGATGCAATGATTACTGATATTCAGGCAATTCAAAAAGAACTTGAATCGACTTTTATGGACGAAGTGAAAAGCATTGATGAACAGGCTGTGACTCTGTATAACCAGAACCCGGACGAAGCAAGGAAATTCATTACTGAATACTCATTGTCAAAATGCAAACAGACCTTCCTCTCCTGGAAAAATCTTTACGGATACCTGTTTACAAAATTTATGGACGGAAATATAAAATCCAAAGTACCGGGACAGAAAAACCCGAAAGTTAATCAGCCGGGCTACAGCAAGGATTTTTATAAAATTATTGTTAAAGAAACAGGCGACAAGCTAAAAGTAAAGGGCGGAAGCTCGCATTAAAATAATCAGATATTTTTTATTTAATTTAAAAACATATAATGAACTCCAATTCAAGAAAAAGCGAAAAGCAATACGAAGCTGTTTGCGCAAACTGCAAAAGCGCTGTTATTCTGGATGCCGATGAAATCGACAAAGGGATATATACCTGCCCCGAATGCAACCACGATAATGAATTTACAAAACTCGACCTGAAAGAACTCGAAACCGGGACAGAATATTCAGGTAAGGAAAAATCAGGAAAAAATAAAATTTATTACATAATCGCAATTCTTGTAATAATTCTTGCTTTCGGATATTACTGGGCAGATTCTTCAGATTCTGTAAAGTTTATCAACAAAAAAGGAAAAGCAGAAAAACACGTTAAAGCCGGAAATGATATATTCAGCGCCCAGATGAATAACCCCCAGCCTGACCCGAAAGCTATGGAATCTGCGCTTGCGGAATTCAAAAAAGCACTTGAATTCGACGCAAACAATACAGATGCACTTATGAATAAAGCTGTTATACTCGCAGGTATGGGAACCTATAACGAATCACTTGCTGACCTGGATAAAGTCATAACTCTGAATCAGAATATTCCCGATGCATATCTCTACCGCGCTCTCTGCAAACTCCAGCTCAATGATATGCAGAATTCACTGCCGGATTTTGATAAAGCAATAGAACTGAATCCTGAAAACCTGAATGCAATTTTTTACAGGGCAAATACTAAATACGGACTAAAGGATTATGCAGGTGCAATGGCAGATATGAATATTCTCATTAAATTAAAACCTGAAGTGCCGACCAGTTATGCATTTATCGGCCTTTGCAAAATAAATATGGGAAACCAAAAAGAAGGATGCGCCGATATTAGGAAAGCAAAGGATATGGGACTGCCCGAAGCTGACACACTTCTTTATCAGTATTGTAAATAATTTTTATATTTTCATCCCCCGTATCGTAATGCGGGGGATTTTTTATTTCAAATGCATTATTTCGATCCCAAAAACTGGAAGAGAAGCCGGCACTTTGAATTTTTCAGGAAATTCAGGAATCCGCATTTCAATATCTGCACAAATGTAGATATTTCCTCTGTCTATAAATTTTCAAGAGAAAACAAAATTTCAATTTCAGCCCTGATTCTTTTTGCAGTTACCAGAGCATGCAATGACGTAGAAGAATTCCGGTACAGAATTAAAGGTAAAAGAATAAAAGTAATCGACATTGTGCATCCCGGCATTACAGTGCTTTCAGATAACGATGTATACAGCAACTGCATTGTCACTTTTAAGGAACCTTTTTACGAATTCCTAAGGGAATATATATCATCTGTTAATAATGCAAAGAAAAATATTATAGTCGGCGAGGGTCAGAAAAGCAGGGATGACTTGATTTATATATCCGCGCTCCCCTGGATTTCTTTCACAAGTGTCACAAATCCAATGACAGGAAACCCAGCGGATTCGGTTCCGAGAATTATATGGGGAAAACAATTCAGGCGGGAAGGTAAAATTCTTATGCCGTTTTCCGTTCAGGTTAATCACTGCCTTATGGACGGTGTACACGTTGCAAAATTTTATTTCAAACTCGAAGAAAATCTGAAAAACCCCTCTGCTTTTTTTAAACTTTCTTGATAATCAGAAGCGAAAGGTCATCGCTGAAGTTATTGTCACCTATAAATTTATCAACATCATTAATAATCGAATTTCCAATCTCTCTTGCAGAATATTTTTTCAAATCCTTGAGTTTCGACATTAGTCTTTCACTTCCGTAGAAAAAGCCCTTTTCATCACGCGCTTCGGTCAGCCCGTCGGAATATGCAAAAAGAAATTCTCCGTTTTTCATTTCAATAACTTTTTCTGAATATGAAGAGCCGTTCATTAATCCCAGCGCCATATCACCTTTTTCAAGCTCACTTATTCCGTTTTCGCTTACAATTAGAGGAGGAAGATGTCCTGCGTTAATATATTTTATCTGCGAAGTGTTTTCTTCAATCTCAAAAAAAATCATCGACGCAAAAATATTTCGAAGGCTGTCTCTGTAAAAAATATTGTTCACTTTGGAAACAAGTTCTGACAATCCGAAATCCGAAACAAAAGCCCTGACTGTAGCCTGTAGCTTTGTAGTAAGCAGGGCGGCTTTTAGACCTTTTCCCGCAACATCTGATAATAATATTCCTGCACGGTTTGGTTCAATTTTTACGAAATCGACAAGGTCCCCGCTGACCTCATTCGCCGAACGTGTGAAAAGCATAAGAGACCACCCTTCGAAGGCAGGATTTTCTTCGGGCATAAGGGCACTCTGAATTTTCCGGCCCGCTTCCAGCTCATCGTGCGCAAGCAATTTATCCTTCAGTTCCAGCATAAGGACAAAAACAATAATTGCCGCTCCCAGGTACCCTGTTTCGAATGAAACATTCACACCCTTGCTGTGAAGATTATAATTTTCAGGGAGGATTAAAAAAATTAGCCCTATTATCAATAGAATCCTTCTCAATGGGGTAAGCTTCAGAATCATGCTCTTTAGCACCCACCACCAGAAAACAAAAACGTATTTCACGCGGTTCATACGGCTAAGCCGCCTGTGTTTTTCTTCGCTGATGTAAAATTCCTTAAGCTCTTTGAAGTCCCTTTTCAGCGTTCTGAAAAGCCCGCCGGTTTTTAAGTCTTCTTTAATTGTATTCCTGAGTTTTGGTTCTTCGGTATAATTTTTTTTATATTCGTCCAATTTTTGAATTTATTAATATATATATACGCAAAAATAACAATATTGTTATCAATAAAAACCCGAATAAAATAAAAACCCCGGATAGCTTTACCCGGGGTTTTCTTCCTAACCAAAAGGAGATTTTTGGTTTATTTATTAATTTCCTGTCTGCTGGATTTCGGATTCGATTTCCCTTTGCTTCCTCTGTGATGTACGTTTGGAAGTGGTGTTACTCTGTTCGCCGAAATTAAATGTTACAGTAAAAAACGCGGCTCTCGAATTTGTTTTTTGGCTTATTACCTGTGAAAAATCCGACCCTGATGTGTTCAGGTAAAACCTCTGCTGGTTGAATAAATCGTTTACCCTGAATCCAAGAACAAGCTTCTTCTCGAAAAATGCTTTTTGTATCGCAATATTCATCATCTGCATCGGCCTTATTTCCCCCTGCGAATTCACCTGCTTGCCCATATAAAAATAAAATAACTGAACATCGAATAAATCAGGTATGGATGCATTGGTGGAGAATCTTGCAGACCACGCATTATATGTCTTGTCAAAACTGTATGACGAGCTGTTATCGAATATGTTCGTTGAGAAATAATCCAGGCTTCCGTTGTAAGTCCACCATTTTGCAAATCCGCCTTGAAGGATTAACTCCAGTCCGAATGTGTTTGACTTGCCTCTGTTCTCGGGACGCGATGAAGTCACTCCATTCGTATCCACATTGCTTACAAAGTTTATGACATTGTTAGTATTCCTGTAGTATCCCGAAAGTGTCACCGAACCTATCGGCAGGTACCTTGTATAGCCGAGTTCCGTAGAATGTATATACTCGGGTTTCAGATAAGGATTTCCCGACCTCTTTGTGAATTCGTCGAACTGCTCCGTGAAAGGATTTAGTAAAAACAGGTTTGGCCTGTTTATTCTTCTGCTGTATGTAAGCTGGAACTGGTTTTCATTACCCAGCTTCTGCGTCATGCTTAAACTCGGAAATAAATCAAAATAATTCTGGTCGTATTTTTCCTTACCCAGAAGGATTGAAAAATCAAGATATGAATGCTCGCCTCTCAGTCCTGCGGAATAACTGAAATCCTTGTATTTGTTCGAGTAAGTGAGATATGCCGCAGATATTGCATCTTTATAATCCGCATCATTGTCTTTTCCTGCTATTGGGAGCCATTGGTTCGTGTTGTTATCAAGGTATATATAGCTTAGCTCACCTTTTATAAGTCTGAGATTGGACTTTAACCCGGTTTCGAGCTTTGAATTTTCATTAAAAGGATGAATATAATCTGCCTGACTGTTAATAAAATTGAATGTGTAATATGAATCCTTTTTAGTTAAATATGCCGTGCTGCTGTTATCGAAATTTGTATATTCAATCGGAGAGTCTTCCCTTCTTCTCGAGTAATTAACGAATGTAGAGAATTCTTTTTCCTTCTGTTCGAATTTTTTTGTATATGTAAGCGTTAAATCCAGATTGTTCCCGTTCCTACCGTCATTATTATCGCTGCGGAAAAACCCCGTATTATTCCCGCTTGCATCGAAGAAATTCAGATAATTTTTAGCAAGTATGCTTCTTTTGTAATAAAATATATTTCCCACGAGCGAAAGTGTGTTTAGCTTGTCGATATCATAATCCAGACCGAATGAGCCGTAATGAGAAATGCCTTTGTACTTCCAGTTCAGGTCCTGACTTACAGTCCTTGTCTCTATGCTGGAAAAATTCGACCTGTTTATTATTGAATGCCCGGGCAAGAAGTAATTCCAGTAGCTGTAATTCGCATTAAAACTGAACTTTCCCTTCCTCACCGAGCCGCCGGTTCCGAAATTATATTTGTCTTCAGTACCGCCGTTTACCTTTACATTTCCGTTGTATCCGTTGTTGTTCTGACCCTGCTTCATAACAAGATTTATAATTCCTGATATTCCTTCTGCTTCATACTTTGCGGAAGGATTATTTATGATTTCTACTTTTTCAATCATGTTTGCGGGAATGTTTTGCAAAACCTGGGTTCCGTTGCTCAGCAGTGCGGAAGGCTTTCCGTCTATTAAAATCTTCACATTACCGCTTCCACGTAAACTGACATTGCCGTCATTATCCACGTTAACAGAAGGAACGTTTTTCAGCATGTCCAGTACATTTCCATTCTGGGCAGTAAGGTCCTTTTTTACATCATATATTTTCTTGCCATTCTCGAATGTCATAGTGGGAGCTTCATCCACGACATTAATTTCCTGCGTCATTTCCGAATTAACCTCGAGCTGAACAGTACCGAGATTAATTTCTTTCCTGTCCTTTCCTGCCTTTACATTTTTTGCCACTGCTGTGGAATATCCTATGTAACTTACCTTAACCGTATACAATCCCTCAGGAATGCCGTTAATTATAAAACTGCCGCTCTTATCCGTAGATGCTCCGTTGTACAGGGTTGAATCTTCGGATTTAAAAACCTGTATAGTAGCGGATTCCATTGCGGTTCCGGATGTTTTGTCCACTACCACCCCCTTTAATACAGTCCCCTCCTTTTTATCCTGTGAATATGAACTTGAAAATGATACGAAAATTAAAGCGAGGAGTATTAATGATAATGTGATTTTTTTCATATTATTAGATTTTGTTTTCTAAGTTGAAATACGAAAAAAAAAGCTCATTGTTTCATTCGGCAAAAAAATAAAAATCCCCGCATAAAGCGGGGACTTTTAAAAAAACTTATTTTGCCGGATGTATTACTGCTCTTCCGTTACTCTCGGCAGGCATCCGAAATTCTGTATTAAAAAGTCATCATAATAATCGGCTTTACTGAACAGATTACTGTATATTACTTTTCCCGTTTCGAAAGTCAGATACTGGTCGAAAATCAGAGAGGATAAAATTATGTCCTGATTATGCACACAGAAAAGTATGCCTTCCGTATTGTTGTTTTCCTTTAATAGAAATTCGTAAACGTTTCCGATATTGGTTTTCGGCAGTCTGCAAATATACGCGTCACTTACAATGAACCCGTTTTCATTATAATTCATCCTGATTACAGCGCTGTTCTCCTTTACTTCCCAGCTGTTCTGCCCCCTCCTTGCCAGCTTTACATCTTTCCCAAGCTCAGTTAGAATATTTTCAATTAGCGCATTCACACCGGCCGGCTTGTATTCCTCATCTTTTTTAAGTACCGGAAGAGTAACTTTAGTTCCGCAAAATGGACAATATTCTCCGTCGATGTTCTGCTGTGTTATGATATTCATGCAAGATGAGCACCTTACTGCAACATTTCCAAAATGCTCTTTGTATTCATTAAGCGATTCGAGAAGATATTCATCCGGAAGGGCAAAACCAAGATTGTTCCCTCCTGCTATTATGAAAGTATTGATACCGATAATTTCTCCGAATTCGTTTACAAGCGGCCCGCCGCTGTTACCAGGATTTATCGCTGCATCAATCTGAATGTAATTCAATCCGTTGTGAAGCCTTTTTGCTTTGGATACTATGCCTTCTGTTGCCGTAAACTTCAGCCCGTAAGGATGACCGATTGCTATTACTTTTTCTCCGTCAGAGACCTGCCTGTTTACTCCCAGTTTGACAGGTATTACGTTAATATCCTGAGGAACCCTGATAAAAGCAATGTCGTACTTTGGATCGTTGAAATAAACCGGAGACATGCATTCGGGTATCAACTTGCCGCTGATGACTACCTCAGAATTGTTCTGAACCACATGATTATTCGTAACTATTACATTGTAATCCGACAGGTAAAATCCCGTGCCCGTTCCCTGCGGTGTCGCTATTTGCACTAATATTGGCTGGAATAAATCTATAATCTCTTTTGTCTGCATTCTAATTGTTGAAGTTTAAATTTAACATTTCTTTGTAAACTGAACTTACAAACATAACTCTTCCGGAAAAATCTGCCTTGCCTGTATCAAATTTCAGCTCGGGAAACTGCTGCCTGCCGTTCTCGAAAATTTCATCTATCTTGTTTTTAATCAAGCCTTCGTTCAGTTTGCCGGACTGCAGGTCAAAGTACTCTTCTTTAATTCCGAATTCCTTTGCAAAATCCGGATTCAGTACTGTCATAACAAGATTCAACAGCTCCCTTACAGGTCTTGGCATGCCGTACATGAAGAAACAATAAGCTGCAATGTATTCCAGTATGGCAAGAGCAATATCTTCATAATTATTCTCAGTATACCATTTCACATTCCCCATATTGTCGTTAATTACACCGGTCACGCTGTTATAAGCTGCAGGATTTACTATTCCGAATGTTGCCTTAACCCTGTAAAATGATTTTAAAATATAATCTTTTGGTTTTTCCAGCAGTTTTCTTAGTTCTTCCTTAATTATGACATTTTTCTCTACAAGCTTCTTATTATCATTTGCCCAGTAAATCCCGCTCATAACTTCTATATCATTTGTGAGCCTCCCTTCGGGAACAAGCAGATAGTCTATCTTATATATTAGTGAAAGCAGTAAATATGAAATTCCTCCGTCAAATCTGTTTTCGTTCAACTCTCCGATTCTTTTAAGTGTATCCGATATCCATTTTTGCAGATACCTGAACTTCATTTCCTTTAATTCTTCAGGTATATGTTCAATTATACTGTCATCTACGTTCTGCAAAACCGAAAACTCGTCTATTAACAGGTCGTCCTGCTTGTCTGCCTTTATTGCCAGCTCCTTTAGTGCAAAATATAATTTATTCGGCGAGCAGTCGAAAATATTACTGTCGAATTTTACTATAATCTTGTTGTCTTTTATGGCAAATCGGGAATAGTAAAGGGAATAATTTACCTCAAGAAGCTTTCTCATGAAAGGAATGCTTAGCTTCTCGAATTTTGCGATTTCACTTTCAGCTATTACCCTGTCTCCTTCTGCGTGAACCTTTACTGATTTGGAACCCTGTATAAGCTTGAATTCCACAAAATTATCCCCTCCTGAGGCGGTTACATTACCTGCTGCATCATCCCTAAGGTAATTTATAAACTCCCTGTAGCTTTCCAGATAATTCTTACGGTCGAAGAGATTTGAAGCATTCGTCCAGAAATTTATCTTATCTTTCGTTTTGTAACTGTCTGAGTATCTTCCGAAATTTTGTACCATACTTTTCTGATTATAATTTTCTTGAAAGAAAACATAAAATAACATATTATCATATTGTTATCAATTAATATTTTTGTCTGACTGCACGGGCATTTCTCTGACGGCAGGGTTTAATTTAAGTCAAATTTACATCATTTATATTTCCATGAAAAATTTCTATCTTTAATCTTTATAAAAATAATATCTTATGCCATTTTCTCAGGAGCAGTTTTTTGAGGTTTTTGTAAAATATAACTCATTTGTTTTTCCTTTTCAGATTCTGCTCTTTATTGCAGGCTCATTTTGCCTGTCGTTAATTCTTTTGAAATCAAAATCAGCCGCTAAAACTGTTTCATACTTTCTTGTATTGCTCTGGCTATGGAATGGAATTGTCTATCACCTGTATTTTTTTTCCGAAATCAATAAAGCCGCTATTGCATTCGGCGTTTTGTTCATACTACAGGCAGCTTTCTTCCTGATTGAATTCGTTGTAAAAAAACAACTGTTTTTTTCTTATGAAAATAAATTTGATATGATAACCGGTTACTTCCTGGTTATTTTCGGACTGGTTATTTATCCTGCAATCGGTCTTTTATTGGGAAATGATATAAATCGGACTATCTTGCTCGGACTGCCGTGCCCGACGGTAATTTATACTTTCGGAATTATTGTTCTGTCAAGGAAAAATTACACCCTGTATAAGCTTATTATCCCTGTTATCTGGGCTTTTATCGGATTTTCTGCGGCTATAAAATTCGGTGTCTACCAGGATGTAATGCTTCCTGTATCTGCAGTAATTTCACTCGTATTGTTTTACAGAGAAAGAATTTGATTAGAATTAAAATATTTTAAATACAAACAATATGGTTAAAATGATTACGCTTCCTATTGCACTGGAAATGATTGGCTTAATTGTTTTATGTCTGGCAGTTACAATCACGATCTTTTTTTTTATAAGAAAAAAATTTACACACGAAAAAGTATCGGAGAACCATACTATAGCCAGCTATATTTTTAACGCTTTTTCAATTTCATACGGTGTTCTTCTTGCTTTCGTCGTTTATGCAAACTGGTATGACAATAACAGGGCACATCAGAATGTTGCATATGAAGTATCTTACATATCAAACTTTTACAGGGACACAAGAACACTGCAGGATTCACTTAAGAAAATTATTACCGGTGAACTGATAAATTATACCAAATCTGTACTCGAAGATGAATGGTTCTGCCTTTCAGAAGGAAAATCCAGCACAAAAACTGATACACTGCTGGATAATCTGTGGAATTCATATCTTAATATCCCCGCTGATAAAATTCCCAATCAGCAGCTTTTCCAGGTTTCTCTCGAAAGATTAAACTATATCAGCCAGTACAGGAGATTAAGAATTCTCGATATGCAGCAGACCACTCCGGGAGTTATGTGGGTTGTTTTGGCGGTTTGCTTTTCGGTTTCCCTTGCATATGCATATTTCTTTATGACAAAACAAAGGAAAGCTCACCTTTTACTCGTTATTACTTTTATAATTATTAATACACTGATATTCTATCTGATATATGTTCTTGATCATCCGTACAGGTTTAATTCGGGAATTTCGTCAGAACCTTTCCGGACAGTGCTGAATAAAATTTCTACAGGCAAATAAACTCATTCTTCTATGCTTATTATCTGTTCGCTGTTTTCAATAATAATTTCCGGCTTTCCCTTGTATTCTTTTATTTCCCCGTAAACTGTCAGAGTGCAACCTTCTTTGATTCTGCTTATGTCTATATCATTCTTGCTGAATATAGCCGCAGTGAAAGTATGATTTGGAGATTTCCCGTCGAAATTAATAAACTTATTACCCTTATCCGAAATAAAAACGGACGCAACCTTCCCCTTTACATGCAGCGTTTTCCCAATATTATCTTTTGCTTCTCCGGATGTTATCTGCTCCTGTGCAAATGCAACCGTAGCAGTTAATAAAAAAATAAAAATCACCGGTAACAGTATTCTCTTCATTTTGTATGTTTTAACCATTAAATAGTAAAAATAATGTTAACGGAATTCAAATTCAAACAATTATGAACCAAGAAACAAAAAATAATAATTTTTATTTATCAATTATCTTCACTTTCTTTCTCATCCTTCTTTTGGATACTTTCCTGCCTCCGAAAATGTAAACAAGTACCGCCATGACAAGATGTATCCAGAACCACGGACTTTCTACTCCGTAATTCTCCACGACATAAATTAATATCAGGACTCTCGGCAGAAAAACTGCCAGCAGAAAATCACCGATTAATGGAACATTATTGAACGGGATTGAATGCATGAAAAAGAATATGACCAGTGTAATCCTGGGTATAAACAGACTAAGTACTAAAAATATGTTTTCCATAAATTAAATTAATCTTATAATTCATCAATTTATATTACGAAATCCGGTATTTTTTTGTTTCGGATTCAAATTTGGAAATTAAAACAGCAAATACGGATATTACTGCCAAAATAAAAGCAATGATATTATAACTTGATAAATAAAATAAATCGCTTTACATTTGAAGAAATTATTAAGTTCTTAATAAACAATATAAAATCACCGGAGGTACGAAATGGTAAAAATCAGGAATTTCTTTTTTGTTTTAACAGCTTTTGCTTTTTTAAGCGGTTTCCTCGCCGGATGCGGCGGCGGTCCCGACGAAGAACAGCTTAAACAACTTGCCGACCTTAAAGCAGAAGTCGAAAAACTTCAAAGTGACGTGAGTAAACTCGAAAGCGAAAAAGCAGATTTGCAGAAACAAATTGCCAAGCAGGACGAATCGATCAAAAATTTCAATAAATTGACCGATGCCGTTAAGAATTGCAAATAAAATTTTAATTTAACCTAATAAGGAGATTTATAAAAATGAAATTCTACAAATTTATTATCTTGTTTCTTGCTCTTTCTCTGGCTTTTGCAGTTAACATTTCCCGCGCTCAGGATGAAGAAGAAAATGAACCGGAAGAAATGACAGACGAACAGTGGGAACAGCAGATTCAGGATCTGACTGCAAAGAAAACCGAACTGACTTCAAAGGTTGCTGAGCTTCAAAAGGAAAAAACTGACCTGCTGGCTAAAGTCGAGGCAAAAAAAGAAGAAATTAAAAAAGCCGAAGATGCATATTGGACTGAAGTAGGCGGGAAAGAAACTTACAATGCTTTCAAGAGCGACCTGGATAAAGTCGAAAAGCTGTGCAAAAATAAAGAAGGCTCAAAAGATGATGTGATGAAAAAATTCGACGCATTGAACAGCTCAAACCTTAAATGCCATCCTGATTTTGCTACTAAATTCAGAATGATCAAGGAATGCCTCGCAAAATGGGAGGATTTCTCCGTTCCTGAATATACTGTTCAGAAAGGCGATTACCTCTTTATCATTGCAGCCAGAAAAGAAGTTTACAACAACAAGCATATGTGGCCCATTATATGGGAAGCAAATGAAAACGGCGTTATCAGCGCTCCCGGAAGAATTCCGAAAACAATAAAAAATCCTCATCTTGTTTACCCGGGACAGGTTCTCAGAATTCCAAAAATATCCGAATCACTTAAAAAGTCGGGAATTTTCGACCGCGCAAGAGGATGGCTTGATTGGAAAAAAGGCAGAACCTATCATAAAAAAATCTCATCAACTAAAACTGAAGTAAAAAAAGATGAGAAAAAAGATGTTAAAAAAGAACCGGTTAAAAAATAAATAATTTAAATTAATATTATAAAGCGTTCGCAAGTAATATTGCGAGCGCTTTTTTTGCATATAAAAAAAAGAGCCGTTTTAAACGGCTCCCTGTTATTCATAAACTAATTGCATTTCTTACTTGATAAGTACCATCTTCCTTGTAGAAATGAAATTGCCTGATTCCAGTCTGTAGAAGTATGTACCGCTGGCAAATGCAGATGCATCTAATTCAACTATATAACTTCCCGGTGCTTTTACTTCATTCACAAGCGCTGCTATTTCTCTTCCAAGTAAATCGTAAACCTTCAGTGATACAAATCCCGATTTCGGAATATCATAGCTGATTTTCGTTACAGGGTTAAACGGATTCGGATAGTTCTGGCCGAGATTGTATTCCCCGGGAACCTGCGTTACCGGTGTTGAACCTCCTGTAATAGTAACAAGGCTTATTCCGCAATTTATTATGTTCGTACTGACTCCGGAATATACAAATGGACATCCGCCCACACTGTATATTCTTCTGCTTCCCGTTGCAGTTGTAAAGCAAAGACTGTACCCCGTGGTGGTTCCCGTTGCACTGCACTGCTCCATCGAAATCGCAAGCGGTTGAGCAGGATTGTAAATAAACGGATGGTCTAATGTAAAATCAAGCCAGGTATTAACAGCGGCCTGTAGAGTAATAGTATCGCGTTTAAAAACTGTATCCCAGGCTCCGGTAATAAATGAACCTGCCGTTACAAATTCACTCGGCACGTGCTGTAACATAATTTTAAATGTTGAATAAAGTGCCGGACCTAAAGGATATGTTGCAGCTATGCGGAAATGCAGCTTGGTAATACTGCCATAGGGCGAAGGAGTTGGGTTGATAAATGTATTAGCCGGAACAACTGTTTGAGACATTTTACCTCCCGGTACATTCAACGGAAACATATTATTTACAGTGCCGTTACTATAATTATAATAAAATACTGATGCAGGTACTACATCCACTCCCGAATGTATAGTTCGTGAATCTGTCGATGAATAGGTAAAAACACAGGACGTTGTTCCCGGCGAATTTGTCCTCTTGCTCGGCAATGCAGTATATTGATATACACTGAATCCCGAGCCCGAAAAACCGCAATGTGATATTTCGATTACCAGACTTTGTGAGGGATTATATGTATATGGAGTCTGTAATGTGAAAATTGCATAACCGCTCGAATTCGTGAATACTGTATCTGATACTTTGAAATAAACCGAATCCATCGGTCCTGCATAAGCTCCTGATGTAGGCAATATAGTGTCTGCCGTTTGACCCAGTCTGATTTTCAAATTCGTGCAAATTATTGGACCTGCAGAAGTAGTTCCGCGAATATAAAGCTTTGTAATCTTATTCCCTGAGGGTACGGGAGTCGGTTGATTGTAAGCATTTGGCATTAAAAGCCATTGTGACCTGTAACCGCTCACACCGGTACTACCGAAAGGAATTGTGTTGCCCGTTCCTGCAGTATTGAAATTATAATATTGAGGAGTCTGTGGCAGGACTAATGAAGTTAAGGCAAACATTAGAGCAAAGAACGTTATTGCTTTTTTCAATTTTATTCTCCTTTTAAGTTATTAAATGATTTAATTAGTATTTTTTAAAATACCCGTAAATCAATTTTATAATTTTCTTAAAAGCCTGAAAAAATCCAAAACATCTATATCTTTGTTTGTAAGATGCGAATATGGCGGTGTATATTTATATCAATTAATTATATAAAATAATTTTAAAATGCAATATAAAAATAAAATGTTATTTTTAACCGATTTATTAAATTTGTGTCTGAGAAATATAAATAAAAAACCCCTGATTTCTTCAATCAGGGGTCAAGATAAAAACTTATTATAAATATTTGTTACTTAATCAGTACCATCTTCTTTGTAGAAACGAAATTGTTTGATTCCAGTCTGTAGAAGTAGGTTCCGCTGGAGAATGCTGCACCATCAAACTGTACTGCATAGCTTCCGGCATTCTTAACTTCATTTACAAGAGTCTTCACTTCCCTTCCCACAACATCGTATATCTTTAATGTCACCAAACCTGATTTTGGCAAGTCAAAGCTAATCTTTGTAACAGGATTAAACGGATTCGGATAATTCTGCTTTAATGAATATTCATTAGGAATAATCGAACTAACCGGTGTAATTCCTGTAATTACTCCAAGATTCTGATTCCAGGTTGCGGCAATTTCAGCCGAATCCAATTTACGCTTGTAAAATCTGAATTCATCCATTTTTCCTTCTAATCCCGCTGATGAACTGTATCCGCCGACTGAGAAACCTGTTCCGGCTGTAAAGTTAAACGGTGTCTGCGAAACGGCATTTTGGAACACTCCGTTCTTATATATTTTTACATTTGATGCCGCTGAATCATATACTATATGTATTACATTAGGACCGGGGAAAATACCATTTATCGGTACGTCAGTAACTCCCGTACCTCTGAGAACTGCACCGCCTGATGGAGCAACACCACCCACAAAACAGCGGAATGAATGCCCTGCATCACCGAACAGATACCTTGTTGTGGAAGGTGTCACCAGTTCACTTAACCACATACTGATTGTAAAACTGCTGGTACCTGTAGTTAAATTATAACCCGTAACTATTTTTGCACTTGCAGTTGCAGTTCCTGATAAGCAAGTATCAAACTGACCGCCTGATGTTAAAGTTAATGTTGTTAACGGAGCCGGATTTGTTCCCGAACCCGGTACTGCAAAATTCGGAGTTAATGTGGGTGAAGGATTATTTTCGAATTTGTAGTATATTAAATCAGGTAAAGTAATTGCCGGAGCTGTCGAAATATTCACGCCGACATTTATGATGTTCGTGCTTACACCGGAATATACGAAAGGACATCCGCCTACACTGTATATTCTTCTGCTTCCCGTTGCAGTCGTGAAACAAAGACTGTAACCGGTTGTTGTTCCTGTTGCTCCGCACTGCTCCATCGATATCGCAAGGGGCTGG
>JACREY010000008.1 GCA_016218085.1 Ignavibacteriota bacterium | reverse complement strand
GCTGAAAGTATATGATATTCTCGGCAGGGAAGTTGAAACGCTTGTAAATGAATTCCAGCAGGCAGGGGTGTATGAAGTTCAGTTCCCGGGAAGCTCAGGAAATGCACCGGCATCGGGAATTTATTTTTATAAAATCACAGCAGGTGATTATTCGGCGGTAAAAAGAATGGTAATGATAAAATAATATTAATAAATAGTCTATGATTAAAATATTGTTTGTACTTTTATTTGTTATTTTTGCGAATGCAGGTTCGCAGGTGGCATACAAGTATTATCCCGTACAGAGCGGCACGACAAATGATTTAAGGGACATAGGTGCTCTTAAAACATCGAATCCGTATTTATATTATATCTGCGGGAATAACGGGACACTCTTATCTATTGCAGGTGCTGATTCGAATTGCAGGAACGTACAGGCAGGTGTTTCTTTTAATCTGAACAGTTTTTTCAGGTTCGCAGGTACTTATTTATATCCTGCAATGTTTTTTGCGGATAACGGTATGCTATTATGCACTTCAAATTCAGGCGGGAACTGGTATCAAAAAAATACCGGGTTTCCTTCAAGTTTAAACAGCGGAGTTTATATAAAAGCAGGGTGGCCATCCAATTACAGGACAATAGCAGTGGGAAATAACGGTACAATAATTTACAGAAAATATTTTCCAACGAATGATTCTGCATGGCGAATAGTGCAAAGCGGAACATCAAGCGATTTAAAATCTATCTATTCTTATAATTTTTTTGAAAAAATTTATATTGCCGGGAGCAGCGGCAGGATACTGAAATCAATAGATACGGGAAACACATGGACTGTCTTAAATTCCGGAACATCAAATAATTTAAACAGTATTTTTTTCAGGACGCAGGATACGGGATTTGTGGTCGGAGACGGAGGGATTATTTTAAGGACGATTAACGGCGGACTGAACTGGACACAAAAGTACAGCGGTACATTTCAGAATCTTAATTGTATTGCAAAGTATAATGATACAACAATGTTTATTGCAGGAGATAAAGTTGTTTTGATTTCAAATAACAGAGGTGAAAACTGGAGCATAGACACAGCGGCGCCAAAGTACAATTTCAATTCTGTAAATTTTCTCTATAGTCCGAAATTCAAAGCAAACGTACCTGTTTTTGCAGGTGATTCAGGTAAAATATATAAGAAAACACTTGATACAACTTATCATCCGAATATTGATGTAAAGCTTGACGGAAATAATATCAGTGCTTATTTTAACAGAAGCGGCGTATTTGACCAGGATTTCAGATATCAAAACTCTTGCGGATTCGAATGGCCGAAAGGATCAAATAAATACGCAATCTTCACCGCGGGATTTTGTATAAGTGCGTTTTATAATAATCAACTTCGTCAGGCAATAGCATCATATAAAGGAGAATATGTTAAAGGATATTGTGAATATGGGGTTTATAAAAAAGGTTCTGAATTCAAATATTACAAAATATGTAGAGGTGACAGTTATCTGAACAGCTGGGACTGGGCTAACTGGGGACTGATGGTGCCGTACGGCGCTCCTTTCGTTGATGCAAATGCAAACGGAAGATACGAGCCGGAGATAGATACTCCCGGAGTGAAGAATGCAGTACAAACCATATTTTACTGTATGACGGATGCGGACTCAAGTTTTCATAATGGGGGTGAAGGATTCGGTGCAGGTACAAAACCGCTTTATGCGGAAGTACACCTTACTGCCTGGGTTTACGATACTCCCGGTTTGCAGGATGTACAATTCATTAATTATTCGGTAATAAACAAAGGAAATTACAGCTGGACGAGAACCCACATGTCTATATTTTCAGATGCTGATTTAGGAGAAGCTCTTGATGATTATTCCGGATGCGATACGAGTTTGAAACTTACTTTTTGCTATAATGCGGATAATAATGACCCGATATACGGAGCAAATCCACCGGCAGTTGGGTTTATGCTTTTAAATAGTCCTACAGTTAAATACGGAACAACAAATTTTCCTCTCGGAATGACTTCTTCAATCAGTTATTACAAGAATATTTCTTCGTGCGAGAACGACCCAAACGGTGAACCATACTGTGCTCATTTAATGTTCAGTGGATACAAAAAAGATTCAACATGTTTTTTAGACCCCACATTTACACCTTACAGAAAAACAAAATATACATACAGCGGGGACCCGGAAACAAATACAGGATGGACGAGACTTAGAGGTTATGTTAATAACTGCAACCATGATTCAACGGGCACATTATATGTACCGTGCGCTCCTGCTGATATAAGAGTCATGCTGAATTCGGGAGCTGAAGATTTAACTGTTGCTCCAGGAGATACTCAAAGATTCGTGGTAGCACAGCTGATTGCCAGGGGCACGAGTAATCTGAATTCTGTGACGGAACTTAAAAATTTATGCAGGTCGGTGAGGACTTTCTATGAGCAGAATTTTCCGTTTGTAATCACTCCTACTCCTGTTATCATTTATCCGACATCATTTTTGCTGGAGCAGAATTATCCGAATCCTTTTAATGCATCGACGAGGATAAAATTCCACGTGCCGAAAATAAACGGAAGCGAGACGGGGACGGTGAGAGTGGTAATGAAGGTATATGATTTGCTCGGCAGGGTAGTGCAGACTTTAATCAACGGTGATTATTCAGCGCAGGATTATGAGGTGATATTCGACGGAAAGAACTTAGCCAGCGGGATGTACTTCTATAAGTTATCAACAAATGATTATACGTCAGTTAAGAGGATGGTACTTATAAAATAATGTTAAATTTTAGATGTTAAGTGTTAAATGTAAAAAACAAATTGTAAACGGGTGAAAGTAAAAAGTAGAAGGTAGAAAGTAAAAAGTAAAATGTAAAAATTAAAATGTAAAAGGTACAAATTAAAAAGTATTTTCATATAAACAAAAACCCCCGTCTTTTCAAACAGGGGTTTTTTCTTTTAATCTTACAAATCTTACGAATCTTATGAATCTTCTAATCGATTAGTACATTCCGCCCATGTCACCCATACCGCCGCCCGGAGGCATCATCGGCATTTTTTCTTTTTCGGGTTTCTCGCAGATTGTGGCTTCTGTCATAATGAGCATTGAAGCGACTGATGCTGCGTTTTCGAGGGCTACTCTTGTCACTTTAGTCGGGTCGATAACGCCGACTTTAACAAGGTCTTCATAAGTATCTGATGCGGCATTGTATCCGTAGTTACCTTTATTTTCTTTTACTTTATTCACTATCACAGAACCTTCTTCGCCTGCATTTATAACTATCTGCCTGATTGGCTCTTCGATTGCTTTCTTTACAATCTTGACACCGAGCATAATATCCTGATTATCATTTTTGATTTTGTCGAGTTTCGATGCGACTCTTAAAAGAGCTACACCGCCGCCGGGTACGATACCTTCTTCAACCGCCGCGCGTGTTGCGTGGAGTGCGTCTTCCACTCTTGCTTTCTTTTCTTTCATTTCTACTTCCGTTGCCGCGCCGATTTTCAGAACTGCGACACCGCCTGAAAGCTTTGCAAGCCTTTCCTGAAGTTTTTCCTTATCGTAATCCGATGTAGTCTTGTCAATCTGGTTCTTGATTTCGTTGATTCTTTTCTTGATATCATCTGATTTTCCTGCTCCTTCGACGATTGTTGTATTGTCCTTGTCAATCACGACTCTTTTTGCCGTGCCGAGGTAACCGACTGTTGCGTTTTCAAGCTTGAATCCCTTTTCTTCTGCGATAACCGTACCGGCTGTAAGCACTGCAATATCTTCCAGCATTGCTTTTCTTCTGTCGCCGAATCCGGGAGCTTTTACTGCGGCTACTTTCAGTGTGCCTCTTAATTTATTCACAACCAGAGTTGCAAGGGCTTCGCCTTCGATATCTTCGGCAATGATGAGCAAGCTTCTTCCTGCCTGGGCTATTTTTTCAAGTATCGGGAGAAGGTCTTTCATCGTGGAGATTTTCTTCTCGTTTATCAGAATGTACGGGTCTTCGAGTTCTGTTTCCATCGAATCCGGATTGGTCACGAAGTAAGGTGAAAGGTAACCTCTGTCAAACTGCATTCCTTCCACTACGTCGAGTGTTGTTTCTGTACCTTTTGCTTCTTCAACTGTTATCACGCCGTCTTTGCCGACTTTATCCATTGCCTTGGCAATCAAGTCGCCTATAGCGTGGTCGTTATTTGCTGAAATTGCGCCAACCTGTGCTATTTCCTTATTTTCTTTTATCGGGGATGATAATTCTTTAAGTCCTTTTACCAGTTCTTCTACTGCGATATCGATACCTCTTTTCAAATCCATCGGGTTTGCGCCGCCTGTCACATTCTTTAAACCTTCGCGGTAGAGCGCCTGTGCGAGGACTGTTGCAGTAGTTGTACCGTCACCCGCTACGTCTGAAGTTTTGGAAGCAACTTCCTTCACCATCTGTGCGCCCATATTTTCAATCGGGTCTTCCAGTTCTATTTCTTTAGCCACGGTCACGCCGTCTTTTGTTACGGTCGGTGCGCCGAATTTCTTGTCAATAAGCACGTTTCTGCCTTTAGGACCTAAAGTCACTTTAACTGCATTTGCAAGTTTATCGACACCTTTCAAGAGGGATGCTCTTGCTTCTGTGTCGAAGTTAATCATTTTTGATGCCATATTATTTTAATCTCCTTATTTTAATTTTTTAAATTAGATAATTGCGTAAACATCAGATTCTCTCATAATGAGGTACTCTTCGCCGTCAATTGTAACTTCTGTTCCTGAATATTTACCGTAAAGAACTTTATCGCCGACTTTCAATTCAAGCTTTACCAAAGTGCCTGAATCGGAAACTCTACCTGCACCAACGGCAACTATTTCGCCCTGCATAGGTTTTTCTTTTGCTGAATCGGGGATAATAATGCCTGAAGCTGTTTTTTCTTCAGCCGGAGCGGACTTAACAACTATTCTGTCTGCTAATGGTTTAATTTTCATATTTTACTCCTTTTTATAAGTTTAAGATAATTAGTTATTTATATAAATCTATTAGCACTCGCTCATAGATAGTGCTAAAATAATAAGATTTGATTGCGAAGTCAATATATTTAGAAATGCCTGATTACCCCTTGTCATCCCGGGATGTTGAGCGCTTTTTTTTTGCGAAATCCTTATTCTTTAAGGTCGCCTAAGTGACCGCCGCGGCGGAAATCCTAAATTGTCATCTCCGCATGCTTTAAGCGGGGATCTCGTTCCTCATTCATAATTTGCGTTTTCTGCATCCCGATTTATCGGGACAACATTTAGAATTTCCTATTTCACCCCTTCGGGGTTTGTGTTTCGTGTTGTTTCTTTTTCTATAATAGTTTCACCCCTTCGGGGTTGAAAGTTTCTCCTTTGCGTGCATAGCATATCCTTTCGGCGCTTTCCGTGTGCAAAGATTTTGTGATTAATTATTTTCATTTTATATTCAGTTCGGGAGAATTATTTTTGAGGAAATTAAATGGATTCCGGTCTTTAGAACGAGACCCCTGCCTAAAGCATGTCGAAGATGCGCTGCGGTCGAAGACTCGCCGTGGTGAGCGTACAGGGGTGACATTGTTAGGGAATCCAAAATGTTTAATTAGAAAAAACAGTTTATGAAAAAACTAAAAGGGAAGATTGCTTTTGTTACCGGGGCGTCGAGCGGATTCGGCGAGGCAACTGCATTAAGACTTGCAAAGCTCGGTATGAACCTTATTATCTGCGCGAGAAGAATTGACAGAATTAAAAAACTTGCAACTGAAATTAAGAAAAAATACAAAGTGAAAGTTCTGTCTTTGCAGTTGGATGTGAGGAAACAAAAAGACGTTGTGAAAGCAGTGAAAAGTTTACCGAAGGACTGGAGAGCAATAGAAGTACTGATTAATAATGCAGGGCTTTCGAGAGGATTGAATAAAATTCAGGACGGAGTGCTTTTGGACTGGGAAGAAATGATTGATACGAATGTAAAGGGTTTGCTGTATGTATCGAAGGAAGTGATTCCACTGATGCTTGAAAACGGAAGCGGGCATATAGTAAATGTCGGTTCTATAGCGGGGCACGAGGTTTACGTAGCAGGGAATGTGTACTGCGCCAGCAAGCACGCCGTAGATGCGCTTACAAAGGGTATGAGGATGGATTTGAACGGCACGCCCATAAAAGTATCAACAGTTGACCCCGGGCTTGCAGAGACGGAATTCAGCATAGTGAGATTCAGGGGTGATGACAAGAGAGCAAAGACGGTTTACAACGGACTCATACCGCTTTATGCGGATGATGTTGCCGATGCTATAGAGTATATTATTACGAGAAAAGATTCGGTGAATATTGCAGAGATTATTATTCTGCCTAAGTGTCAGGCAAGCGCGGCAGTTGTTTCAAGAAGTTAAGAAATTAAGAAGTTAAGAAGTTAAGAAGTTAAGTAGTTAAGTAGTTAAGAAGATAAGAATAGAACTTAGTAAATAGTAAATAGTGAATTGAAAAAAGAAAGAATATAACAAAAAAACCTTAAGAGTAGTCTTAAGGTTTTATCTTTTAAATCGTTCTTTTAAATATTAGATTTTTCTTATAAATCTTATGAATCTTACAAATCTTAAGAATCTTATGAATCTTACGAATTTATTTGATTGATATTATATCATTATAAATCACAAAGAGCATAAAAGCAAGGAGGATGATGAATCCGATATTCTGCAATGCAATCTGGACTTTATAGGAAACAGGTCTTCTGAAGATGCCTTCGATTAAAAGTATTACAAAATGTCCGCCATCGAGAGCAGGGAAGGGCAGAATATTAATCACTGCAAGAGATATAGAGAGCATAGCAAGGAATCCTATATATGAGAGGAAACCCATTTCAGCAGACTGGGCAGATGCCTGTGCGATTTTCACGGGACCGCCTATAGCTTTTTTGAAAGGAATATCGCCTTTAATTACTTTTGCAATTGATTTAAAGAATACCTCGAAGCCGAAATAATACAGGTCTGATGTAGCTTTTGGTATTGCCGAAAAAATTCCGTATTTAACGTATTTAATTGGTCCTTCATATTTCGCTGCTATTTCAATTCCGATAGTCGAATCAGGAAGCTGTGGAGTGACTTTTGAAGTCATTATATTTCCGTTCCTGCTCCAGGTAATCGGAGTTTCCTTATTAACATTAAGTTTAATAAGGTCAACGAGTTTCTGCGAATGAGTAATTTTTTCACCGTTGAATTCGATTATAATATCGCCTCTCTGGATACCGCATTTTTCAGCAGGTCTTCCAGACACCACATTATTAATCTGGGGCATAACCTTTTCGGGGTATATTCCGATATTTTTTTCTGTTATATCGCGGAGTTTCTCTTTAGGGATATTTACTTTTGTATTCTGTCCATTTCTTTCGAGGTCGAATGAAACAGCTTCGCCGAGGTTATCGAGATAAATCTTATTCTGAAGTTCATCCCAGTTTGTGACAGGTTCATTATTAATTTTGCGTATTTTATCGCCTTCGAGCAGACCAAATTCACCTGCGACAGAATTTTTAGAAACATATCCGATAGTTGTGGTTTCAGTAATTGTTTTACCTTTTATCAATGTAAGTGCATAAAAAATAAAAAAAGCAAGCAGGATATTCATTATAACACCGGCTGTTATTACAATCATTCTTTTCCATACGGGTTTGGAGCGGTATTCCCAGGGTTTGGCTTCTTCTTTTATAAAGTTCTTATCCATACTTTCGTCAATCATCCCTGCGATTTTAACATATCCGCCGATAGGGAATGCACAGATTCTGTAGTCGGTATGACCCTGGAGGTCGGCTTCGACCGGAAGTTTTCCGAAGTTAAAGCCCGTAATTTTATTATATCCGAACAGGCGGAATCCGATTCCGAGCGCAAATACATCGGCTCTCATTCCGCAGGCTCTTGCTGCGAGAAAGTGTCCAAGTTCGTGTATGAATACAAGAATACCGATTACTATTAAAAAATAAAAGACTGTGCTGATAATTTCCATAAAATAATTAAGTTAATACATAATATAGTTAATATTATATATATATATAATACAATTAAAATGATTTAAAAATTTCCTGCCTGGTTGATTGGTCAATTCTGACTATATCATCAAGGTCAAAATCAGAGGACGGGATATGTGAATCCAGACTTTTTCTGATTAAATCCGATATTCCATAGAACCCAATTTTACCGTTAAGGAATAAATGAACAGCGACTTCATTAGCGGCATTCATTACTATCGGATACGTTTTTCCCTCTTTTATAGTTTCAAATGCAATTTTCAGGCATTCAAATTTATCGAGGTCGGGGCGCTCGAACGTAAGGTCTTTCAGGGTATCGAAATTCAGTTTAGGAAATTCCGAAGGAACCCGTTCGGGATAAGTAAGAGCAAACTGGATAGGGATTTTCATATCGGGAATACCGAGCTGAGCTTTAACAGATGAATCCTTGAATTCAACAAAAGAGTGTATTATAGACTGCGGGTGAATTATAACCTCGATTTCCTTAACATCCATATTAAAAAGCCATTTAGCTTCAATAACTTCCAGTCCTTTATTCATCATTGTAGCTGAATCAATTGTTATTTTATCGCCCATATTCCAGTTAGGGTGGTTAAGCGCATCTATAATGGAGCAATCTTTAATTTCTTCTTTAGATTTAGTCCTGAACGGACCGCCTGAAGCAGTAAGAATCAGTTTTGAAATGCTGTTTTCATTTTCACCGAGCAAGCATTGAAGGATTGCAGAATGTTCGCTGTCAATAGGAATTAGCTGAATTTTATGGTGGTCGATAAGTTTATTCACCAGTTCCCCGGCTACTACCAGGACTTCTTTATTAGCGAGCGCAATGTATTTTTTACATTTTATGGCTTCGAGAGTCGGTGCAAGTCCGGCGAATCCGACCAGTGCATTCACGAGGATGTCATAATCCGGCAGCTTAATAAAATCTGACAGGGATTTTTCAGGGGGAATTACTTCTGTAAGGTGACCATATAACTTCCTGAATTCTGCGGACTTTTCGGGATTTTGAATAAATACGAATTTCGGTTTAAAGATATCGACTTGCTGTTTCAGGATTTCAGTGCGGTTATTTGTTGAAAGGAATACAACTTCGCAGTTAAATCCTTTTTCATTAAGGTTAGAAATCACTTCCAGCGAATTGCAGCCGATGGAGCCGGTTGAACCGAGAATGCCGATTCGTTTATTCAATTTAATAATATTAAAAAAAGCGGGACATAAAATAAATGTCCCGCAATATTAAATAAAAAATTATTTTAGATATTTGTTAATCAAATTCAGGAATGCAGCTTTATCTCTACCTCCGACTATTGTTTCAACGAACTTGCCGTCTTTAAGAATGAAAGTCGTAGGCACTGCGGATAAATCGTTTCCGCTTGCAGCCGCGAAAGCTTTTACAAGGTCTTCATTTCCGTCAATGGTAATATAGGAAACCGGATTTGCTTTCAGGAAATCTTCTACTTTTGGAGCACTTGGCTGATGGAATACGTTTAAGCCAATCATAACGAAATCTTTATCTTTAAGTTCTTCGGAAATTTTCGAAAGGTCCGGCATTTCTTTTTTACACGGTCCGCACCAGGTAGCCCAGAAGTTTATGAACACAACTTTATTTTTATAATCATTAAGTGATTTTTTTGTACCATTTTCAGTCCAGGTGAAGTTAGGTGCAACATTTTTTTCTTTTGATGTTTCGACCGATTCCATTTTATAGAGTTTCAGGTCGGAAGTTTTATTTTCAGTTTTAGTTTCTGTTTTAGGAGTATCTTTAGGAGTTTCTTTTTTTTCTTCTTTCTTGCCGCAGCCGAACAGAAGAGCCGCAACGATTAAGAAAGAAAGGATTTGAATTTTTCTCATTATTTTATATTTTATTTTATAAAAAAGAAATTAATTTTTAAAAATATTAATAATCGGGAGTATTATCAACATCATAGCCTTTGGCCTTAGCATATTTATACAGTTTCTGAGCCAGGAGTTTCCTTGCACGGTGAAGCCTGCTTCTGACAGTACCGATAGGGCACTGGACGAATTCAGCAATTTCTTCATAGCTAAGTCCTTCGAGGTCGCATAGAATGATTACGGTTTTAAAATCGTCCTGCAGGGAATTCAGGGCAATTGTCACATGGTCATCGAGAAGGTTAGAGAAAACTTTTTCCTGAAGGTCGGAGGAGTCAATTTTATCCGATTTAATATTTTCGAAGAAGTTTTCAATTTCCTCATAGTCAACCTTACCTGGTGATTTCTGATTTTTCCTGTAGTTATTGATGAAAAGGTTTTTCATTATTCTGAAAAGCCAGGCTTTGCAGTTGGTACCCTTTTCAAATTTATGGAAAAAGCGGAAAGCCCGCAAATAGGTTTCCTGAAGCAAATCGTCAGCATCGAGTTCATTACCGGTCATTTTATAGGCATAGTTCCGCAATATGCCGATATGAGGCAGAGCTTCCTTTTTAAATTCCTCCGTTAAATCAGCGATTTCCGCATCGGATAAAAACCCATCTTCTTCATCCTCGAGAAATCCTTCTTCATTTTCGATTACTTCCTCTTTTAAGGGAACATCTTTCTTCGGAATTTGTTTATTCTTTTCCTTTTTCTGCTTTTTTATTTTTTCCGCTGTTTTATTCATCTTTTATCAACAAGTTAAACTACTTATTTATAGAAAATTTATCAAGGTAAGAAGTAATTTATTTTATTTAAGTTCCCGAAAAATAAAAAAATCGTAAATGAATTGATAATTTCAAAGATGTTATAAAGTTTTTTTGTATTTTTACAATAAAATAATAATTATTTAATAATTGTTTTATAATTATTTAATATTTATTTTTATTCAATTTTCATTTCACTAAATTATATAAAAACATGTTTAGAAAATTTTTACCAAAAAAAGAAAAGTTTTTTATTTTACTAAATGAATTAGCAAAAAATATTCATGAAGGAGTGAAATTGTTTCATGAAACCATGAACAACCAGAATTTACTGCTTGAAAATGCATCAAAGATTCATATTTTGGAAAACAAATGTGATGAGTTGACCCATAAAATTATAAACGAACTAAATGAAACGTTTATAACACCTCTGGACAGAGAGGATATTTATAATCTTACGAATTCACTTGATGATATTATAGACAGTATAGACACAATAGTTACGAGGCTGAGAATATATAAGCTAAAGAACAATATTATGCTTGGACCGCAATTATCCGGGATTTTATATTCACAATCGGAAATAATAGTTCAAATAATAGAGGATTTGCATGATAATAAGGATGCAATGAGAAAGATAGTTGAAATAAGAAATTTGGAAACAGAAGGTGATGAAGTATTTAAAGATGCATTAGCGAATTTATTTGAGAAGCAAAATGATGTTATAGAATTAATAAAAGAAAAGGAAATATTAGAGATAACGGAAAAAGCAGTTGACAGATGTCAAAGAGTTGCAATTGCAATCGAAAGTATAATAATCAAAAATCCCAAATAAAATGTTCGAATTAACACTCTTTATAATTTTAATTGCATTATTGTTTGATTTTTTAAATGGTATGAATGATGCTGCAAATTCAATTGCAACGGTTGTTGCAACAAGGGTACTTACACCAAAGATTGCCGTTTTGTGGGCTGCGTTTTTCAATTTTGCTGCAGCATTTGGTTTTGGAGTCCATGTTGCAAATACTATTGGTAAAGGAATAGTTGTAACGGAAGTAGTTGATCAATACATAATATTATCAGCATTAATAGGTGCTGTAATATGGACTCACGGATGCACAAAATACGGATTTCCAATTAGTGTATCGCATTCATTGATAGGAGGATTAGCCGGAGCAGCAATTATTAAGGCAGGATTTAACTCATTGATATCTTCCGGAATAATTAAAGTTACAATTTTTATTTTTTTATCGCCAATAATCGGGCTTATTCTTGGTTCAATTTTCATGATAGCTGTGACCTGGATATTCAGGAATTCAAGTAACAGAAAAGTTGATAAGGTTTTCAAAATAGGACAGCTAATATCATCGGCAGCATTCAGTTTAGGACACGGAACAAATGATGCACAAAAAACGATGGGTATTATATCGATATTATTGTTTACAAACGGTTATTTAGGCAGCGAATTTTACGTACCTTTTTGGGTTGTAATAATTTCGCATACTGCTATTGGATTAGGAACTTTAGCGGGTGGATGGAAAGTAATTCAGACTATGGGAATGAAACTAACTCATTTAAAACCTGTCGGAGGATTTTGTGCTGAAACGGCCGGGGCTGTAGTATTGGTTGGAACTGCTTTAGCCGGAATACCCGTTAGCACTACACATACTATTACAGGATCCGTTATGGGTGTTGGTATAATTAAGAGGTTAACTGCAGTAAAATGGGGAATTGCCGGTAAAATAATTTGGGCTTGGGTATTAACCATTCCTATTTCTGGATTATGCGGAGCTCTTGCATATCTTTTAATCAGTCTTTTTTTATAATAAGAAATCCGGCAATTTATAAAACGTAAATAGTAAATTGTAAATAGTAAATTGTAAATAGTAAATTGTGAAAAATGATGTATAATCTATTTACGATTTACTATTTACATTTTACAATAAATAGTATTTACAAATAAATATTATTTTTTATGTAAATTGGGATAAATACAGTAGAGTGGTAAAAAAAGAGGGCGAGCAACGGGGCTCGAACCCGTGACCCTCAGAGCCACAATCTGATGCTCTGCCAACTGAGCTATGCTCGCCGTAATAAAAGACAAAAATAGCTTATTATTTATTCTTTTTCAATGTAATTTCAAACAAACTTTTCCAGAAACTCCGAAAGGCATCTGTTAAATTCTTCTGTATTTTCGATATTGCTGAGATGACCGGAATTTTTAATGATTTTCATTTCCGATTCGGGAATCCGGCTTTTCATAGATTCCGCAGAAGAAACGGGAGTGAGAATGTCATTTTCACCGACCAGAATCAAAACAGGCACCTTAAAATCTCTTAAATATTCTGTTGCATTAATTCTTGTTGCAAGAGCCAGTTGAGCACCGCAAATACCTTCCGTTGAATTTCCTTCTATAATATTTTCAAGAAAATTTCTTATCAGGGGATTTTCGTAACTTTTTTTATTTACAAGCTTTTGCAGAAATTCCGAAATAAATTGTTTTCTTTTCCCTGCTTTAAGATTTTCAATCACGTTTGAGCGGTTAATCAGACCGTTATTATCATCACGTTCGGACCTGGTATCAGCAAGTACCAGTGCTTTGAAAGATTCGGGTTTTTTTATATATGCTCTTTGAAGTATATATCCGCCCATTGAAAGTCCGCAAGCAAAAACATCTTCAAGATTCAGGTGATTTAATACGGAAAGTAAGTCATTGGCATATGTTTCCATAGTAAACTGGTTATGTTCCGATTTGCTTTTTCCGAGTCCGCGGACGTCATAAGTGATAACTCTGAATTTACTGCTGAAATATTCCGTCTGGGGATTCCACATTTCACTGCTTAGCGGAAACGCATGTATAAAAACCAGAGGTTTTCCACTGCCTTCGTAATCTGAGATTTTCAGGTTGTTGAAATAAATTTCCTTCATTAATTTTAACTTTATTTTTATTTTACAGAATCATTTAAGAATTTTGTGAAGTCATAACTGATTTTTATATTATCCACAATCAGGTTTACGACATCAGGATTCAGGGCGACACCCGGTTTATAGGACTTGTAGAAATAGTATTGTTTCATTTTAAGCAGTTCTGCAAGAAGACTGTTTTCCTTCGGGATACCGGGAAATCCCCTGGGAAAATTTGAAAGTTTATCTCCGCAGATACTGCCCAGTTCAAATACAAGTTTTTTATCTGAAATAATTTTTTTAAAGCGGTCAAAATCGGAGTAAATGCGGTTCTTGATTTTTTTAAGATAACCCGGATCGGTACTATACTGACCTGCCGCAAAGAGGAATTCAGAAGGGGAAAGATGAAAATAAAACTGGGGCAGTTCGGGTTTCTTAATTGTTCCGAAGCAGAATGAAGCTGATGTCATATTTTTATAGGGCTCCTTATTTTTGGAAAACCTTACATCTCTGTTTATCCTGAAAATTGATTTATAATTTACAACAATATCCGGATCAACTTTATAGAGTTCGCCTGCGAGAGTATCGATAAGAGTTCTCATAGGGTGTTTTATAAATTGCTCATAAACATCCCTGTTTTTATCAAACCAATCTTTATTATTGAATTTCTTATTTTCAAGTTTTTTAAGGAATCCGAGGCTTTCTTCAGTAAAGCCAAGGAAAGGTTCTTTTATCAAAATATCAAGCATACATATAAAATTAATATTAAATATAAAGATATATCCCGATTAAATCCATGTTGAATTTAGAATTATATTATAAAAAAATGGACACTAATAATAAAAAAAGAAAATAAATCAATTAAGCAGTGGGATTAAAAAAATACTTTATTTTTAAAATAAATTTTAAGATATTTATTATTGATTATTTTAATCATTTTAATTAATTAAAATTTAAAAAACTTTATGTTAAAAGCAAAATCCTTATTAGTTATTTTTGCAATTTTGATTGCTTTCGTAGGAACAACGTTAGCAAAAGAATTTCCCGGAGACAAAGCCGGAAAGAAAGCCGATTATCTTTACAAAAAACTTGCACTTACAAATGACCAGTATACAAAAGTATATCAGGTATTATTTGATTATGAAACAAAGGTTGCAAGTAAATGCCATGCAAAAGGTCACAAATGCGATGATAAATGCAAAACAGAATGTGCAAACATGCAGAAAACAGCTTTAGGTGATATTGAAAAGGTATTAAACAAAGATCAGGTAACAAAATTTACCCCGATGAAAGACAAATTCTTCAAGATGAGCATGAAGAAAAAAGTCAAAAAAGTAAAGAAAGACGAAACCACTACAGAAACTAAGGAAGTGAAGAAAGATGAAAAGAAAGACGTAAAGAAAGAAACAAAAAAAGAAGAGAAGAAAGAAACCAAGAAAGAAGAAAAGAAAGACGAAAAGAAGAAATAATCAAACAATAATTGTTTTTACAAAAACGGCGGTTTTTATACCGCCGTTTTTTTTATATAAAAAAAACAGCCGGTCAGGATTCTAGAAGTGATTTAGAGAAAGAATCGTAACCGGCGGTTAAAAATACACCGTATTAAATAAATTATTTATATTATCATTTAATAGGTTTTGCGTTTGCAAAGCCGAATTCCTTTGAATATTCCTGGCTTTTGCCTGTAAGCTTTATATTAACAATAATCTTGGTATTTTTAAATAATGCGCTTTCTTTAAGCACATCAGTTATGTCATTACAAAGATTTTCGGCTTCATAGATGAAGTCAACCGGCTTTTGCTGTCTGATTATTTTTCCGCTCTTAGTGGTTTTGAAATCATCCTTAGCCGCGTAAATTACTTCCCTGAAATCCGCCTTGTTAGCGTCCATAATTTCAGAAAGTGATTTTTTGTTCTCGAAATCAAGCAAGTCTTCAAGAGAGACTTTTGCATTATTCCTGTTTAAGAAATCAAGAAAAGATAAAAGGTGGTTTAATTTCCACTCAAATTTTCCATCAAGCATATACTTAAGGCTTGAATGGGGGATGTTGGATTCAACAGCAATCCTGTAAGGTGTTATGCCCCATTTTTCTTTTAAATCTTTGATGATTCTTTTGAGTCTCCTGTTTAATTTTTGGTTGTCAAGCATAGTCTTTTTTTTTTGTTAATAAAATAGTTGTGAATTAAATTATGATTAAATATATATTCTTTTAATATAATACATATCAAGATTGTCAAAAATATTTAAAAAATCAATACAAAACTTTCAATATAAGGAAATTATTTATTTTTTTATAATAAAACCGAAACGGTTATTTTAATTAAATTTCTGACGTAAATAAATAAAATATATTGCATAAAAATAAATATTTATACCAAAAGTCAGGTTCATTTAATAATTACATACGCTCGGGGGCGTTTATTCCTATAATGCAGAAACCATTTTTTAACACTCTTTTTACGGCATTGCAGATTAATAATCTTGCAAATGAAAGCTTTGGATTTTCGTTATCGAGTACTCTGTTGTTGTGATAAAATTTATGGAAAGACTCTGCAACCGAATTAAGGAACACTATTAATTTATGGGGTTCCAGTGATTTGGCAGAATCTTCTACTTCAAACGGAAATTTTGACAATGTTTTCAGCAGGTTAATTTCCGATTGGTTTATTAATAAAGATGTATCAAGTTCGTTAACGTTCATACTGTTAATATTACTGAAATTCTCCTCAGCATTTCGAAGTATTCCACAGATTCTTGCATGGGCATACTGCAGGTAATACACGGGATTTTTATCTGACTGATCTTTTGCAAGTTCGATATCGAAGTCGAGGTGTGTATTGGCAGCCCGCATAATGAAAAAGAATTGTGTAGCGTCAATCCCGACATCCTTAATCAAATCATCAAGATAATAAACATTGTCGCTGCGCTTGCTCATTTTTACCGATTCATTTCCTTTTTTAAA
Source organism: Ignavibacteriota bacterium (assembly GCA_016218085.1). Lineage (GTDB taxonomy): Bacteria > Bacteroidota > Ignavibacteria > Tepidaquicellales > Tepidaquicellaceae > FEN-1279. The sequence goes on along the minus strand of JACREY010000008.1, from coordinate 429,027 downwards.
AGTAACCATCTGATGAATAATAACTTTAATATTATCGGTATTGAAGCCAGCAGACTGCACGCCGTAGAGGACTTCCTTATAGGTGTCAAAGTGGTCGGAGCCGAATATATCGACAATGAGATTATATCCGCGAAGAATTTTATCAATGTGATAAGCCATATCGGGGAGTCTGTATGTAGGTTCGCCGGTAGCTTTCACGATAACCTTGTCCTTATCGAATTTCTTCTCATTCATTTTCAACCAGGTAGCACCATCTTTTTCATATGAAAGGTTTTTATTTTTAAATATTGTTTTCAGCTTATCGATATTTCCATCTTTATAAAGGGACGTTTCGTTGAAGAACACATCATGTTGTATTCCAAAGCTTTTCAGAGTAGCTTTAATCTTGCCGAAGTTTTCCTGTTCACCGGCAGATTTGAAAAATCCGAGGTCGTCGGAATTTCTGTATTTATCATTATAATCAGAAAAAATTTTTTCAGCAATTTCCTTTATGTATTCCCCGACATAGCCGTCTTCGGGGAATGGATAATCAGGATTCATTATTTGCTCATACCTTGCTTTAATTGATTTAGCGAGGTTATTCATCTGGTTTCCTGCGTCGTTATAATAGTATTCTCTTGTGACTTCAAAGCCAGTCCATTCGAGCAGGTTTGCGATTGCTTTTCCGAGGCAAACCTGTCTGCCGTGTCCTGCGTGGAGCGGACCGGTTGGGTTAGCGCTTACCCATTCGAGGTTTGCGGTTTTTCCGGAATTTTTATTCATCTTGCCGTAATTCTCATTTGAAAGAATATTAATCAGTTCATTTCGGTAAAAATCATCGGAAACAAAGAAATTCAGAAATCCCGGTCCGGCTATATCGGACTTTGATATTTTAGATTCATCGAACAAAAGTTTTTCAAGAATATTTCCTGCAACTTCGCGTGGATTTTTTTTGAGTTCTTTTGAAATTACCAATGCAATATTTGCAGAGAGGTCTCCAAAACTGCTGTCTTTCGGTTCATCTATCACAAAATCCTTTACGGGGTATCCGAGTTCATTTAATACGGCAATTATGGAATTTCTGATATAATCTTTCAATTTGTCTTTGTTTAATTTATTTTAGCCATTTCATTTCTTTATACCACATTATAGTCTTGCCGAACGATTCTTCAAGAGTATATTTTTCCTTAAAGCCGAGTTCGCGTTTTGCCTTTTCATTTGAAAACACCCATTTTTTTCTTGTAATGTCGAAGCATTTTTCAAGATTAAGGGTTGCAGCTTTTTTAGAGAACACTGAAAAAAACTGTGCGATTGCGCCGACTGTATATACAATCCAGTGCGGGACTCTTACCTTAAATGCTTTTTTTCCGAGAAGTTTTGAAGTTACGTTTCCGATATCATTCCAGTTGTATTCCTTATCTGAGCAGATAAAGTAAATACTTCCGCTTAGAGTATCCTTTTCTGCGGCAAGGATTATTCCATCAACAAGGTCCTCAACATAAATGAGACTGAGATATTTTTCTCTAAGACCGATAACACTGTTAAGTCCACCGGCGAATGTCTTGAAATAAATGAATATTTCGGTATCACGGGGACCAAAAACAGCCGGAGGTCTGACTATAATGACCGGGAATTTATCTTTAAACTTCGCAACTTCATCTTCAGCCATTTTTTTTGTTCTGCCATAAGTTGTTTTAGGATTGGGGATATAGGTTTCAACAATAGGACTATCATCCGGATTTGGTCCGCAGACGGCACCGGAAGATATGTGAATGAATTTTTTAATACCCGGTTTAAATTTCAGAGTAAGTTCGAGAAGATTTTTGGTTGTGAGGTAATTTCCCTTTTCGAATCCTTCTTTATTTTTTGCCTTAACAACACCTGCTACGTGAAAAATAAAGTCCATGTCTTTTATTGTTTCCGACAGCACGTCATTGGAAAACAAATCTCCTTCGACTAAATGCACATTTTTTCCTTTAAGCCATTGAAGGTTGGATGTTTTTCTGGTAAGGCAATAAACATCATATCCTTTTTCGAGTAATTTATCAGCAAGATGACTGCCGACGAATCCCGTTGCACCTGTAATTAACGCTTTCATATATTTTTTTTCTATTAACATAGAAATTATTGATTTTATTATGTATTTTCTATGATAATTTTCATATTATTAAAATAAATTTAATTTCACATATTATATAATGGACTTATTTCAGAAATGTTACAGTTTTACAAGAGCCGATGAGGTTAAAGCGCTTGGGGTATATCCTTATTTCAGGGCAATTGAGCAAAACGAAGGTCCTGTTGTAAATATTGAAGGCAGACCTGTAATAATGGCAGGTTCAAACAATTATCACGGTTTAACGATACATCCAAAGGTACTGGAAGCTGCCCAAAAGGCGTTAAAGCAATACGGAACAGGATGTTCGGGTTCGAGATACCTGACAGGTACATTGGATTTGCACATAAGACTCGAAGAAAAACTGGCTGATTTTCTCCAGAAAGAATCAGTTCTGCTGTACTCGACAGGGTTTCAGACAGCACAGGGTATTATTCCGACTTTAATAACAAAAGGAGAGTATGTGGTATCGGATAAAGATAACCACGCATGCATAGTTTCAGCTAATTTAATGGCAAAAGGTGCTTTTGGTGATGTAAGAAGGTATCATCACAATGATATGAAGAGTCTTGAAACGGTATTGAAAAATCTTCCTCTCGATTCGGGAAAAATAGTAGTAACTGACGGTGTTTTTTCAACCACGGGTGAAATTGTTCATTTGCCTGAACTGGTTGCGCTTTGCAAAAAGTACAATGCAAGGATTATGGTTGACGATGCTCATTCAACAGGTGTAATCGGTGAAGGCGGCAGGGGAACAGCATCTCATTACGGAATTACAAAAGATGTAGATATGATAATGGGAACATTCTCGAAGACTTTTGCATCACTTGGGGGATTTGTGGCTTCTGAAAAGCCGGTAATAAATTTTTTAAAGCATCATTCACCTGCTTTAATTTTCTCCGCATCTCCAACACCGGCAGCAGTAGCGGCGGCGGAAGCGGCGCTCGAGATTTTAAGGGAAGAGCCTGAAAGAGTACAGAAGCTTTCCTCGAACGCAAAATATATGAGAGACGGATTTAAGGCAATGGGATTTAGTACGCTCGAAGGACAGACTCCGATAGTCCCTGTAATTCTTGGTGAAGATATGCTAGTATTCCAGTTTTGGAGAAAGCTATTCGATGCAGGAGTATTTGTCAACGCATTCGTATCTCCGGGAGTGCCACAGAATCTTGCAATGCTGCGTACATCCTATATGGCAACACACGAAAAACAGCATCTGGACAGGATATTGGAAATATTCGGAGATATCGGAAAAGAAATGGGAATAATAAAGTAGAATATTATTAATTATATAACCTCCATTGGTAATTCCGGTGGGGGTTTTTTTATGGATTGGTTGTTTTTACATAACAATTTTTAAAGAAATAAATTTTAAAGAGATTTTAAACAGTATTATGACAAAATATCTAAAATACATAATATTCGGATTTTTGGTTCTTGGATTTTTTTCCTGCGGCAAGGAAGAAGTAAAGAAAATTGAAAAAAAGATAATAACGGAAAACGATGAAGAAGAAAGTGATACAACGGTAATGACTCCCGCAGAAATTTTCAGTGATGCATTGACAACAAACATACTGAATGATTATGATGAAGAGCTTCAGGTATATCTTGAAGAGACAATTTATCCATTGGCTTCAAAATCAAGCAAGGCAACGATAGACAGGGTTTCTTCGTCGCTGTATTTATTCCAGTATGAAGAGGGAGGAAATACCAGGAACATACTTATACAGAAGTTTTACAATCCTTTAAAGGATGAATATTTTTTTGAAAAGCGCGATGTGCAGAGCGACGCTGTAAAACAATTTTTAAAACAATGAGCGGGAATAGAATAATTGCAGTAGTAGGGATGTGCGGCTCGGGGAAATCCGAAGCCGTAAAATACTTTACAGATAAGGGTTTTAAGAAAGTATATTTCGGCGATGTGGTCATAAGCGAACTGAAAAAAAGAGGACTCGAAATAAACGAGAAGAACGAAAGAAAAATAAGAGAAGAATTAAGAGCTGAATACGGAATGGGTGTGATGGCAATAAAAAGTATAGGCAGAATAAAAGAGTATTTCAGAACCGATAATGTTGTAATCGAGAGCATGTATTCCTGGGAAGAGTTTAAGATTATTAAAGAAGCATTCGGAGAAGATTTTAAAGTTCTGGCAATATATACGACTAAGAGTTTAAGATATGAAAGACTTGGCAGGCGGGATTTCAGACCGCTTACAAATGAAGAAGCGATGTCGAGAGATTTAAGCGAGATACAGAATCTTGACAAGGGCGGACCGATAGCATATGCGGATTATACTTTGATTAACGATTCGACTCTGGAAGAGTTAAAAATAAAGCTGGGGAAATTATTTTGAAAAGAAAAGATTACATAAGCTGGGATGAGTATTTCATGGGCATTGCTTTGCTTTCAGCGCAGAGAAGCAAGGACCCGAATACACAGGTTGGAGCATGCATAGTGGGTAAGAACAACAAGATTGTTGGTATCGGATACAACGGATTTCCGATAGGGTGCAGTGATGATGATTTTTCCTGGGAAAGAACCGGAGAAAACGTAAATGCAACCAAGTACCCGTATGTAGTACACGCGGAGGCGAATGCAATTTTAAATTCGACGAAGGATTTGCACGGCGCAAAACTTTACGTAGGGTTGTTTCCCTGCAATGAATGCGCCAAGCTGATAATCCAGTCAGGTATTACTGAGATTATATATTTATCGGACAAATACAAAGATACAGATTCGGTGAAGGCATCGAGAAGAATGTTTGAGAAAGCCAGTGTAAAGGAAAGGCAGTTGATAATAAAAAATAAATTGATTAAGTTAGACTTCGAAAAAGTTCTTTAAATAATATTCCGGTTCACTCGTTGTAGTGATTAAAAGGGAATCCGGTGAAAATCCGGGACTGTCCACGCAACTGTAAGTGTGAAGATTAGTCTAACTTTTTGCCACTGTTCTTAAATGGATGGGAAGGCAGACTAAAAAAAGCACACGAGTCAGGAGACCTGCCAGAATATGCAATTTCATATTCTTCGATGGAAAAGATATATGGATTAAACAAGAATAACTCTTTTTTTCTTCATAGGCACGATTCAAACGGGAATATGAATAAGAAAAGAGTTTTTTTTTGGTATAAAATTGAAAACATTATTAATACAAATATTATTGTTTGCAATTTGCAGTAATGCATCTTCTCAGGTTGCATCCTCGAGGGATACCGTTTACAGTATTGAAGAAATAGTTGTAAAAGGCGGCCGCATCGAAACGGGAATATACTGGTCTCCCTCATCTGTAAAGGTACTGGACGAAAGGAAGATTTCGACTGTAAACGGCAGCAGGCTGTCGGATATTTTAAAAACAACCGGAAATGTATTTATGAAAACATACGGAGGAGACGGCTCGCTAAGCACGATATCATTAAACGGGCTGGGCGCCGAGCATACGCTCGTGCTGATAGACGGGAAAAAAATTAATTCATTCCAGAATTCTCAAGCGGATTTGTCTTTGATACCGAAAGACAAAATAGAAAAAATTGAAATAATGAGCAACGGAGCAAGTTCGTTATACGGAAGCAACGCTATCGGAGGAGTGATAAATGTTATAACAAAGTCTTTAAGGAACGATAATCCAAAAGCGGAATTAAGCGGTACACTCGGCTCTTACGGTTACAATAAATATTCGGTGAATTACGGAAATTCGACAGGGAACTTAAAGTATGATTTATTTTATTCGAGGGAAAAGTCGAAGGGGAATTTCAAATACATTTACTACGACGGAACAAGCAGGAATGAAAGGGAAAGAAACAACAACGGATTCGTTGCGGACAATTTATACCTCGATTTGAATTACAGGACAGGAAAAAAGAATGAAATAAGATTTAATTCGGGATTTTTTTCACAGAAAAGGGATTTGCCGGGAATAGAAGCAGGGACACCGTCTTCCTCTGCACAGCAAAGGGATATCAACTGGAACAACAACCTGAGTTACAGCCATTTTTTAAATGAAGCAGTTTCTATTTCATCCGATTTGAATTATCAGAATAACCTGATGAAATACACTGAACCCGGGCTGGATGAAAGCCATTACAGAAACAGGGTTCTTACGGGCCTTACTACTTTATCATTTAAAAATAAATATTTCAAAAATACATCCGGTTTTGAAGTCACATATGCGGATATAAGCGGAAGCAGTTTTGATGAAACTGCCAGCAGGAAGCAATGCAGCATATTCACAGCAGGAGAAATTAATGTTTCTGATTTCCTCAAGTTATTTCCGTCTTTACGGTATGATTATATTTCTGACATAGGTAGGGATGTTTATACAGGAAAGTTCGGGCTGAATTTCAAGCCTGTTACAGGAATAAATTTGAATTTAAGGACAAGCATCGGGAATAATTTCAGCGCTCCGACATTCAATGAACTATACTGGAAAAATATAGGAAACAGGAATCTCAGGCCTGAGAGTTCGGTCAACTTCGATGCGGGATTGATTTACAGGTTTGACTTAATTACGCAAAATATAATTGAGTTGAATTACACAAGGATAAGACTGGAAGACAAGATTGTCTGGAAGCCGGCGGAATTCGGATTATGGAAGCCATTCAACATTGATATATCCGAATCGAACATTTTTTCAATTGAGATAAACTCAAGGAAAAGGTTTAATGATGATTTTGAGATGGAAATCGGATATGGTTATACATACAACAGCTCAGTAAAGAAATCATACGATTATCCGGGTGATGCTTCATACGGAAAGCAGATATTTTTCATTCCGGTTGAATTATCGAAAATGAATCTCGGAGTTAATTACAGGAATGTATCTCTAAATTTCTTTTACAGCTTTACAGGCAAGAGGTATTCGGATTTTGAAAATAAGGAGAGGCTTCCCGTGATTGATTTGCTTGATGGAAATATAGGGTACACAATAAAAGTTAACAAAATTACGATTAATACGAAATTCGAGATAAATAACGTTTTGAATGAAGATTACATTATAATTCAAGGATACCCTATGCCGCTCAGAAATTACAAAATTAATTTAAGTTTAATATACTAAAATGAAAACAACATTAAAGAAAGCCGATGGAGGAAAGAAGCTTCGCGAGAAAATGCTCAAGACAATAGAAGGTTATAAAAATCTTAGCGAAGAAGACAAGCACTGCCTGCATATTTATTATGGTTACGGCAAGGGGAAGACAACCAGTACAATCGGTCTGGCAATCCGTGCACTGGGAGCCGGAAAAAAAGTTGTTATGATTCAGTTTGACAAGGGATACGATGGCAGAAACGAGCATTATTCCGAGAGAAATATTTTAAGGAAGCTGAAAGCAGACGGTTATCCAATTGAGATGATCGCAACGGGTTGCGAGAGGATGAATTCAGACGGAACATTCAGGTTCAAGAACACAAAAAGTGATTTTTCCGAAGCAAAAAAAGGACTGAAGATTTCGAAAGAATATATAAACGGAGGCAAGCAGGATTTATTGATTCTCGATGAGGTGATTGCCGCCGCCGCTTATAATTTGCTTGATAAGAAAGACATCGAAGAGCTTGCCGGATTATTCAATAAGAATAAAAGGTTCGAGCTTGTAATGACAGGTCATAAAATATGGCCGGAGATTGAAGACTGTGCGGATTTAATTACGGAGATGAAAAAAGTAAAACACTATTTTGACAAAGGAATTCCCGCAAGGGAAGGAATTGAATTTTAAAATTTTATAATCAATGAAAATGACCAAAGTAATCTTAATTTTTACTTCTTATATTTTTTTATTAACAATAGGCGGATGCAGCAGGGAGGAGATAGTCGGCTCAAATAACAATCCCATTGCGATTAATTCAAAAAAAGGATTATACATTCTATCGGAAGGTTCGATGTCAGTTACCGGTTCATCTATGCTGTCATTTTACGATTTTGACACTGCATTTTATCAGAATATATTCAGGCCGGGTAATTTAGGTAATGCGTCTGACGGGATGATTTACGACGGTTCGGATATTTTAATAACGGAGCAGGGAAATTTTAACAGCGCAGGAAAGATTTACAGGATTGATACGGGCGGAACCGTAAAGCAATCACAGATTGTCGGAACAAATCCTTATTCCCTGTGCACATCAAACAGCAAGATTTATGTTACAAACGGACCCGCAAACAATGTATCCGTGCTTGATTTTAGCAGTCTGGCAACTTTGAAAACGATTAACACCGGAATTTATCCGCAGGAAATATTGTCTTTCAACGGAAAAGTATTTGTTTGCAATACGAGCAACTGGGGAGGTCCATATGATTCGACTGTATATGTTATAGATGCAAATGCGGATACGGTTATCAGCAGGATAACATTAAAAAGGGAACCGGCATCTATAGCTTTAAGCAGGAGTAATAAAATCCTGGTTGGATGTTACAGCATCACAGGGTATGTTTTTACGATTGATCCTGTCACTTTTGCGATTCTCGATTCTGTTTCGCTCGGAGCGACGGGAGGATTCGCGAGGGATATCTCAATAGATAAAAATTCGGATAATATATATTTCATATCATTTGCAAATGAAATTTGCAGGCTGAATCTTTCCACAAAAATCGCAGAAATAGTGATTCACAACAGCAACCCTGCATCCACTTATTATTACGGTTATATATTTGATTCAAAGAGGAAAAAGCATTACATCGCAAATGCAAGAACTTTTACTTCAAACGGATGGATACATATATTCGGATTCGATAATTCACTGATAGCCACATACAGTACGGGATATGTTCCAAGAAGGCTGATGATTCTTGATAATTAACCGCACTGCCGATTAAGCCACTAAAATTACAGCTGTTTGAAGAATCATAAGGAATGAGTAATGTGATTTCTTATGTCATTCAATCTAATTATCTTTCAAAATGTCTGAAATAAAAGATAAGAATATTGGAAATCCAATATCCGAAGGCAGTTATCCTGCTGATTTCAATAAAATCGGAAGCGGAGATGAGGATTTCAGGATTTTTATAAATGATATTGTATTAAATGATATCAAGGCATTTTTATCGAGTGATAAGGAAAAGGAACTTGGAGGGGTATTATTAGGGGAGGTATATACTGATTTTGACGGCAGGATATTTATTATACTGAATGAATTTGTTATCGCATTATATACAGAGGCAAGCATTACAAGGCTGACTTTCACACACAGTTCGTGGGAATACATGAACAATAAAATTGACAAGGAGTATCCGGGAAAAAAGATTCTCGGATGGTTTCATTCGCATCCCGGTCACACGGTATTTTTATCTTCATATGATAAATTTATTCACGAGAACTTTTTCACGCAGGAATATAACGTTGCATATGTTTTTGACCCGGTTAATAACGATGACGGATTCTTTTTTATGAAAGAAGCAGGTCTGGTTAAGGCAGGTTGTTATTACGTGTATTCAAATTTTCGGACAAGCGGTTTAAATCCGGAAAAGGAAAAGGAAGAGTATAATGCGGAAAAAAAAACAAAGAAAAATAGTATTTCATTATTCTTGATTTTTGCACTATCACTGCTTGTGCTTGTTCTATCCTTTTTTCTTGCTGTAAAATATAATGAAGAAAAAAAGCTGAAAAAGGAAATAAGCGACTTAAGCGGAAAGATTCAGGCACAAAAGGAAGAAAATACAAAACTTAATACAAAGCTCGAGAATATAATATCATTACTGAACACAGAAAAAGACACGGTTTTATCAAGTCAGTATATCATTAAACACCAGATTAAGCACGGTGAAACGCTGCGTATGATAGCATCTGCATATCTGAAAGATGAAGGCAAGTATAATTTGTTAATACGGCACAACAACCTGAAAGACGAAAATGATATTACGGTAGGTCAGGAAATCGAAATTCCTACGGAGAAGTAAAAAAATGACACCAAGACAAAGAAGATTAAATGCGGATTATGAAAATTTAATGAACGAGTTTATAAGGCATCCTTTTATAACCGTTGAATTTGAGAATAAGAAAGATTCCGTGCCTGAAAGGTATTTCGTGAATTACAGGAATATAAGGGGAATTAAGCTTTCAAATCTTTCCGGTCCTCAGAATAAGATTATTGAATTTATCAGCGAGCACAGAATCGAGATTTATTTACACATAGATTATCCAAGGTTAAAACCTCAGTGTTACATACATACCGGGATATTCCATCCGAATTTCAGGATGGCGCATCCGCACGATATTTGCATCGGAGATTTCTGGGCATCAGGGGAAACGCTGGTTGATATAATTTATCAGATAGGTGAGATGATTCAATACAAAAATTACGGGATTCAGAATCCGCTGAACGGGATTGCTGCAAAGTGGGCTAGAGAAAATAAAAATCTTCTTCCTGTCGACAGCACGAACATCAGGTCAGGAGAACCGGATATTTCATTTAATAACGAGAATAACATAAAAATAGAATTAATATGATAATACCTTATAACGGAATTAAACCGAAAGTAGATGAGAGTGTTTTTATTTGTGAAGGAGCCAAGATAATCGGCGATGTTGAAATCGGGAAGAACTCGAGCATCTGGTTCAATACGGTAATCAGGGGCGATGTGAATTACATAAAAATAGGAGAGCGAACTAACGTTCAGGATTTAAGCATGCTGCACGTGACTTACAAGAAATATCCTCTTATAATAGGAAGCGATGTAACCATAGGGCACAGCGTATCGATTCACGGATGCACGATAAAAGACCTGGTGCTTATCGGTATCGGAGCGGTATTGCTTGACAGCTGCGTGATTAATTCGAATTCATTTATAGCGGCAGGAACACTTGTAAAAGAGAAATTTGTAGTACCCGAAGGAGTTCTTGTTGCCGGAGTGCCGGGAAGAATTGTAAGGGACCTTACAGAAAAGGAAATTGATAAGATAAGCAGGAGTTCGAGAAATTATTTAATGTATGTTGAAACATACAGGAAGCAAAAATAAATATTAATAATAAGGCAATGGCAGTATTATCGAACAAAACTAAGAAACTGGAAATTCAGATAGATGAATTTCTTGACAAGGTATTAAACGGAGCGCTCGTATTCAAGCAGGGCGTAAAATATTACCTGATGAAGCAGAATGATTTATTCCAGGAAAGGCTTGAGGAAATTGCAATGCTTGAGAATGATGCTGATACATTGAGAAGGACAATTGAGACAAAGCTGTACATGCATACGCTGATTCCCGAGCACAGGGGCGATGTACTTGGCCTGCTGGAGAGTTCTGATAAAGTTCTTAATATTACGCAGGAGACATTATATCAGTTTGATGTAGAATCACCTGAGATACTGCCCGAACTCGAGCAGCTTTTTCTTGAATTAACGGATGTATCCATTTCTGCTGTTGAATCTATGGTATCGGCAATTCGCTCATATTTCAGGGATGTGAATTTAGTCAGGGATTATATAAATAAGACAATTTTTTTCGAAAAAGAATCTGATAAGCTAAGTGATAAGATAAAGAGAATGATATTTGGGAATGATAACATCGAGCTTGCAAGAAAGATACATATGCGGTATTATGCATATCACATCGAAAATATAGCCGATGCCGCAGAAGACGTATGCGACAGGCTGGCTATAGCAGTCATAAAGAGGTATGGTTAAAAAAATATTTAAAAAGATTTGATCTGGTTTTTAATTACATCAGGATTGTTTTTAGGCTGGTCATTGGGTGCTAATGATGCGGCAAACATATTCGGAACCGCGGTAACCACGAGGATGATAAAATTCAGGGTTGCAGCCGGAATTGCCTGTATTTTTATCATAATTGGCGCGATGGTAGACGGTTCGGGAGCTACTCACACTCTTGGAGTTCTTGGTGATGTAAATGCACTAGCAGGTTCTTTTACAGTAGCTCTTGCGGCGGCTGTTTCCGTAACACTTCTTATTAAAAGAGGTCTGCCGGTTTCCGTATCACAGGCAATAGTTGGGGCAATTATCGGCTGGAATATTTTTACTGCCTCGCCCACAGACATTAAATCACTTTTGAATATTGTCACGACCTGGATAGTAAGTCCGGCTTTAGCGTGCGGAATTTCTTTCCTTATTTTTAATATAGTTAAATATGCTGTTGTTAAGTCAAAAATACATATGCTCGAGATAGATATTTACACAAGATACGGACTTATACTGGTAGCGGCATTTGGTTCATACAGTCTGGGAGCGAACAACATAGCTAAAGTAGTAGGTGTGTATATAACATCGTCACCATTCAAGGATATGGTTTTTTTTGATTTCATTAACATATCCGGAGTCAATCAGTTATATCTTGTAGGCGCCTTATCGATGGCTCTTGGTGTAATAACATATTCTCACAAGACGATTTCCACAATCGGTAGTCAGATATTCAAGCTGACTCCGATATCTGCATTTGCCACGATTTCGGCGGCTTCCGTTGTATTATTCATATTTTCTTCAGACAGTCTGTCTAAATTGTTATTTTTTGCAGGGCTGCCTGCTATTCCGCTTGTTCCTGTTTCAATTACCCAGGCAATGGTAGGAGCTGTTACCGGAATAGGTTTTGCAAAGGGGGGAAGGTACATTAACTATAAAATATTAGGAAAGATTGCAATTGGATGGCTGATTACTCCGGTTTCGGCGGCATTGATTTGTCTTGTATCCCTGTTTTTTGTTCAAAATGTATTCCAGCAGAAAGTAGTTAATCCGATTAAATTCGAAGTTACAATTCCAGTTCTGGCTGAACTTGAAAACTCAGGAGTTTCGACAGCGGAATTAAGCAAGCTTGAAGGGAAAGAATACCAGAACCAGTCTGAATTCAGGCAAAGTTTAAACCAGATAAATATTGACAAGGAGAGGACAATATTCAAGATTTTCCAGGCAGCAAAGATAGAAAATTACAGGATTGATTCCAATTTAGCGATTCAAAAGCTAAGCCCGAATTATTTTTCAAGGGAGCAGATTGAAACTGTAAAGAAGCTCCACAATGAATATTTCAAGCACAACTGGCAGATTTCAGACAGGCTGAAGCTTTTGTCTGAGGAATGGAGATACCTTCCTGACATAAAGCAGAACAAGGAGATTAACAAGGAACTGACCAGGAAATACGAAATGCTGTTTTCGATTTTTAAAGTTCAGGAGAACAGGTAAAATAACAAAACATTAACATTTTTATCATAAACATTACAGTTTAAATATTTATATTGAAATGATGAAGAAAAAGATTTTTTATATCGATGGCAAATCACTAACAGTTGAGAACTCGGCAGAAATTGTTGAAAACAATATTAAATTAAAACTTAGCAGGAGTTCGGTAAGTAAAATTAATGCGTCAAGAAAATTGGTGGAAAAATGGATACGCAAAAAGGAAGTCGTATATGGCATTAATACAGGTTTTGGTGAGTTTAAGGATATAATAATTTCGCCTGAGGACACAGAAAAGCTTCAGCGAAATCTGATTTTATCTCATTCATCGGGTATCGGAAAATACCTACCCGATGTAATAGTGAGGCTGATGCTGCTTTTCAGGATAAATTCTCTCGCAAAAGGGAATTCAGGTATAAGAATAGAGCTAATTGAATTTTTGATTAATATTTTCAATAAAAATATTGTACCCCTTGTACCATCTCAGGGTTCGGTCGGAAGCTCGGGTGATCTGGCACCTCTCTCTCACATGGCTCTGACTATTATTGGTGAAGGAAGATGCAAGTTAAACGGTGAAGTTATGGGAAGCAGGGATGCATTGAAAAAATGCGGAATGAAGCCCATAAAATTATCGAGCAAGGAAGGGCTTGCCCTGACAAACGGAACACAGATGATGAGCGCATTTCTCTGCAAGTCATTATATGATTCGATTTTACTCTCAAAGCTGTCGGATATTTCGGCATCGGCATCTGTAGAAGCATCCAGGGGAACATCAAAGGCATTTTCAGATATTTTGCAGAAGGCAAGACCGCATAAAGGGCAAATCGTAACTGCAAAAAACTTAAGAAAACTTCTTGCAGGAAGCGGAATAATGAAGAGTCACAAGGAATGCGCAAAAGTACAGGATGCATATTCAATAAGGTGCATACCGCAGGTACACGGTGCCGTAAAAGACACGATTGAATACTGTAAAAAAGTTCTTGAGACGGAAATAAATTCTGCGAATGATAATCCGCTGATATTTCCGGAAACCGGGGAGCATATAGAGGGAGGCAATTTTCACGGTGAGCCGCTTGCACTGGCAGCGGATTTTCTGGGAATAGCAGTAAGCGAACTTGGAAGCATATCAGAAAGAAGAATCGCAAGGCTTGTGGACGGAAGTTTGAGCGGATTGCCAAGGTTCTTGACAAAGAAAGGCGGGATAAATTCAGGTATGATGATTGCTCAATATACAGCCGCTTCCCTTGCAAGCGAGAATAAAGTTCTTGCCCATCCTGCTTCCGTGGATTCGATTCCCACAAGCGCAAACCAGGAAGACCATAATTCGATGGGATCGATAGCATCGAGGAAATGCCTGAATATTGTGAACAACGTCAGGAAAATTATCGCAATCGAATTTCTCTGTGCGATGCAGGGAATAACTCTTTTAAGACCGCTCAAAGCCGGTAAAGGTATAGAGCGGGCATACGGATTAATAAGAAAGAAAGTAAGCAGTCTTGACGAAGACAGGATAATTTCGGATGACATACAAAATGCAATGCTGGTAATTTTCGATAAAGATTTTCTAAAAAGCATAGAAAAGGTATCAGGTAAACTTGAGTAACTTCGATAAAAATAAGGTAAAAAAATTTTTCAGTTCAACTTATTCGAATACAATTTATTATTCGAAAAAGTTATATGAAAAATTTGAAAAAGACCACATATGGGTATTGTCGTCTGGTATTGCATTCAATATATTAATCAGCATAATACCTTTTCTGTTAATTGCCTTAACGGTACTTGGAATATATATCGATTCCTCAAATGTGCTTGAGAAGATAAATTCTTACCTCACAAACATACTTCCGATGGAAGATACACACAAAGATAAAATCATTATGCAGATTTTCGAGCTTGCAAAGGAGCTAACGAACAATACATTTTTAACCGGCAGTATTGGGATTATTGCACTTATGTGGACGATGAGCGGACTATTCAGCACAATGAGGGATGTTTTAAACAGAATATTCGTTTTTGATGGTTATATTAACTTTTTTTACGGAAAACTGAGGGATTTTGCACTGGTATTGGTAACTTTAACCCTATTTCTGATATCTCTTTTTTTCACATCAATTTTTCAGATTTTTGAGCTTATTTCAAAAGATCTTTTTGGAGAAATAATACCTTCGGTATATACAAGTACCGCTATAACTATAATAGCATCTTTAATAACAACATACATTATGTTTCTGGTAATGTACAAATATATACCACAGTTTAAGCTTCCGATAAAAGTTATTCAGCTGTCAACTTTATTATCGACAATTTTGTTTGAATTAATGAAGTATTTATATACTTTATATGTACTTAGGTTTTCTAGCCTTAAAAGAATTTACGGAGCTTATGCATTCATTGTCATTTCGATATTCTGGATTTATTACATTTCGGTAATTTTTTCGACTTCGGCTGCAATAGGAAGCATTTACCTTGAGAAAAATGGGTTAAAACCTGCATATAAAAGGAAAAAATCATAAAAAATGGAACAGAGAAAACTTTACAGAACAATAGACAGCATTACAAAAGCAGCGCCGAATTTTAATACAACAGAGGAACTGCTGATATATGTTTTAAATGAAATAATAAAGAACGAAGAGATTAATATTATGGGCGGCAGAATCTGGAAATTAAATGAATCCAGGGACGCCTACAATTTAATTGAGCAGTTTGGAGAAGTGGATATAATAGAAAGCAATTATGAACTAAAGGTTAAAAACTCTCCTTCATTTAAAGATATCGGAAAAAACAGGACAATAATAGGGAAGGAAACGGACAGGTATTTAAGGACTAAAGGAATTAACAGGTACACGGCGACCGGAGTCGGCGACAGGTATAAATTCAGGACAGAAAATGAATTTTATTATTTATATGAATTTCTTCTTGCAATAAATGCACGTATGATAGACGATGCATTCTTATACACCCTGAATATTATCAGCACGACTTTATCATCAATAATCAGAACAAGAAAGATAGAGACAAAGGCAAGGCAAAACATAGTCGAACTGGAAAAGGCCAGCGAGATACAGAGAAGCATTCTGCCTGAACATTCATACACATTCCAGAATTATGAAATATTCGGAATATCGGTGCCAGAGCAGATTGTAGGCGGGGATTTTTTCGATTACCTGACCACTTCGGACGATTTCAAATTATGTGTGGCTATTGGTGATGCGGCATCGAAGGGAATATCAGCGGCGGCACAGGCATTATACGTATCCGGTGCTCTGAAGATGGGAGTTGGTTATGAGGTAAACATGACTTCTCTGATGAGAAAAATCAGCGACCTTGTGAATGACACATTTCCCTATGAAAGATTCGTGACATTATTTTTCTGCGAATTATACAATGATGCTAAAGGTTTATGCGTTTATGTAAACGCAGGTCACAATTCGCCGTATTACTACAATTCAAATACCGGAGCAGTGGAAGAGCTTCCCGCAACGGGACCTGTGTTAGGACCTGCTCCTAATCAAAAATACAACACGGACAGCATTTACATTAACAAAGGAGATTTTCTGGTTTTGTACACTGACGGGATAGTTGAAGCGGCAAACAGGAAGTTTGAATTTTTCGGTGATAAAAGGCTTAAGGAATGTGTATTGAAATATAAAGAAAGAAGCGCAAAGGAAATGTGCGAGAAAATTATTCAGGAAGTGCAGCAATTTTCAGCGAGGGGAAAATATTCAGATGATAAAACTATGGTGGTTATAAAAAGGATAAAATAATTTTATGAAGAGAATTGCAATTTACATTTTTCTTTTTTTAATCAGCACGGCTTCCTATTCACAGGTAAATGATTACCTTCTGGACAGAGGGATAAATTACATATACCGTGTTCAGTTCGATTCAGCACAGTTGCAGTTTACTGAATTCACCAAACAGAATCCCGATGCTCCCGAAGGATATTTTTTTCAGGCAATGCTGGAATGGTGGAAGATTAATCTTGATAAAAACAACGAATCGAACGACGAGAATTTTACAAACAAAGTAAATAAGGTACTGGAAGTATGCGACAGGATTCTCGACAAGGATGATAATGATTTCAGGGCAACATTTTACAAAGGCGGAGCGCTCGGTTACAGGGGACTTTTGAAGAGCATAAGGGAAAGCTGGCTGAGGGCAGCGGAAGACGGCAGGGAGGCCCTTAATCTGCTTGATAAAGCCGCAGAGTTACAGCCGAATAATAAGGATGCGCTGCTTGGAATAGGTATATACAATTACTTTGCAGAATATGTCCCTGACCGGTATCCCGTTGTAAAGCCGCTGATGCTGCTATTTCCCAGGGGTGATAAGGTCAAAGGACTTTTGCAGATAAAGGAAGTTGCGATAAATTCCAGGTTTGCAAAAACAGAGGCAAATTATATTCTGGCATATTTGTACATAAATTACGAGAAAAATTATTCGGAAGCAGAAGCATATTCAAAAAAGCTTTTTACTGAATTTTCCGAGAATGCAGTATTTGAGAGGTTTCTGTATACTAGTTATATTGGTTTGAGCAGGCTGATTGATGCGATTGACGGCTGGAAGAAAGTTCTTGAGAAAGGCGCAAACAAGCAGACTGGATATGACAACAAGCACACCCTGCGCGAGGCAAATTATTACATAGCCGTAGCACTTTTTAATATGAAGAGGATTCTCGAGGCAGAAGTATACCTGAAAGACTGTGAGTCAATCAACAGTGAAATAGACAGGAATAATGAATCATCTTTTACCGCTAACACTTTTCTTTTGCTGGGAGCTTATTATGATGCAAAGGGGAATCACGGAAAGGCGGAGGATTATTATGATAAGGTGCTGTCCATGAAAGATTTCAATACTCACAGGCAGGCAGAGTTATACAAGAAAAACGGATATAAATAAAAATTAATATTTAATGTTTAAAATCTGGATAGGGGCTTTAAGGCTCAAGACATTACCGGCAAGTGTAATTCCTGTGCTGATAGGTACGGCAATGGCATATTACGACGGATATTTTAATTTATTAACGTTATTGCTGACATTTATCTGCGCACTGTTAATTCAGGTTATCACAAATTTTTTAAATGAAGTATATGATTCAAGGCGCGGAGCGGATACACCGGAAAGGCTCGGACCAAGAAGGGCTGTTGCACTTGGCTTAATTAAACCTGCCTTGATGATTAAGGTTGTTACGGTGCTTGTTTTAGTTACACTGATTTTAGGAAATTATCTTGTTTTAAACGGCGGCGGTGTTTTCATTTTTATAATAGGTTTGATTTCCTTATTCTTTGCCTGGGCGTACACCGGTGGACCTTATCCTATTGCTTACAAGGGTTTGAGTGATATTTTTGTTTTAATATTTTTCGGAATAGTAGCTGTCACGGGAACATATTATCTGCAGGCACACAGGCTTATTCCCGAAGTTCTGATTGCTTCTCTTGCACCCGGATTTTTATCGATGAATATACTGGGTGTAAACAACATCAGGGATATAGAAACAGACAGAAAAGCGGGCAAGATGACTCTTGCCGTCAGGATAGGCGAAAGGGCATCGAAGATATTATATGTTGTGATAAACCTGTCCGCTTTCATTGTTCCTGTGATTTTATATTACACTCTCGATAATGCATATTTCCTGCTTCCGTTATTGGTGTTTCCTATTTCAATTCTAATCTGCTTGAATCTTTTCAGGAGTTCCGGTGCAAGGCTGAACAGGATTCTTGCCCAGACGGGTATGCTGCTTGTACTTTACGGCATAGCAAGTTCAATTTTATTCTTCATTAAATAGGATGGCAAAATAGAGCTTGATATCGCATCGCAGGAATATCGTTTTCATATACTCCATATCAGTAATGGCAATTCTGGGCATTGTAGCAGTAACGCCTGCCCTTACCGAAATCAGCAATTCATTGAATATTCCAAAAGACAGAATCGGGCTTGTAGTTTCGATGTTCGCGTTGCCCGGAATTATCTTCACGCCTGTATATGGATTTCTTGCTGACAAATATGGAAGAAAAAAAGTAATTGTTCCTTCACTTTTTGTTTTTGGAATATTCGGTACGCTTACTTTTTTCGTAAATGATTTTAATTTTCTATTAATTTTAAGATTTTTATCCGGGACGGGAGCGGCGTCGCTGGGAGCGCTGAACGTGACGCTGATAGGGGATTTTTTCAGCGATGCTGACAGGAAAAAAGTGCTGGGTTATAACAACGGTGTACTGAATTTAGGCACAACGGTTATTCCATTGCTTGGAGGATTTCTTGCAAAGATAAGCTGGAACTATGTTTTCATACTTCCATCACTTGCGGTTTTACTCGGAATGTGGATGATTTTTTCTTTTAAAGAACCTGAAATTACTTCAAGAAAATCCCTGAATTATTTCAGGGAGTTCATAAAGGCCATAAAGGAAAAGACAATATTTCTCGTGTATATTATCAATATCCTGACATACATAATTTTCTTCGGTTCAATCTGGAATTATACTTCATTCATTATAGAGAAGAATTTTGTCTCATCGACAGTAGTAAATGCGGTTGTGATTTCTTCATTATCCTTTACCGCTGCTGTTACTTCTATGTTTTACGGAAAGATTTCGGCCGGGACGGGACACAGGAAATTATTTGCATTTGTATTCTTGATGAATGCAATTGCGCTTGTGCTTGTCAACTTTGCGTCATCGTGGTACATGCTTTTTATACCGATGGTGATATTCGGAGTCGGATTCGGCTTAAACCTGCCGAACATGCAGGCATTGATTATCAAGCATTCCCCCGAAAATCAGAGAGGCTCAATAGTTTCTATTAACCGAACATGTACACTGCTGGGACAGTTTACGGGACCGCTGATTTCGGGATTGGTGTTATATATGTTCTCAAATTCAATTGAAAGATATAGCTATATTTTTTATTTTGGGTCTGCTTTATCGCTGCTGACCTTAATTATATCTCAGTTTTTAGATAAAGAATAAATTAATTATGACAAAATATTTACTTATTATTTTACTTTTTGCTTATACGGTTTCACATTCACAGAGCAGCATAACAGGTACTGTAAGCAACTCTTACAGCGGAAAGAATATTGAAGGAATAACATTCACGCTTAAGAACACGGATTTGAAAACTTTTTCAGATGAAAAAGGCATTTTCATATTTAAAGATGTAAAACCCGGTGAATATACTCTTGAATATGCAGGAAGTTCCGATAATTCATACGAGGCATTTGAGACAAAATTCAAAGTTGACAATTCCGAAAATCATTTTCTGTCTGTTCAGTTAAAGCCAAAAGAATACAATCTCGATGAGATTTATGTTTACGGTGTAACGAAATCATTTGAGAAAGTAACCGAGTCTCCTGCATCTGTCGTTGTTTTATATAAGGATAAAATCAACAGCCTGTCACGCGGAAACCAGATTGCAAGCGCGCTGGCAGGGATTTCAGGAGTTGATGTTTTAAGGAACGGCTCGTCGGATTACATAGTAAATGCAAGGGGATTCAATTCGGGATTAAACAGAAGGATACTCGTGCTTCAGGACGGAAGGGATGTTGCAATGCCGCTGCTTGGTGCGATTGAATGGAATTCATTTCCGCTGCCGCTTGATGAGTATTCACGCATGGAGTTTCTAAAAGGTCCTTCAACATCGCTTTACGGGGCAAATGCATTTAACGGAGTTTTGAATTTAATTTCACTTTCGCCAAGAGAGTCAAAAGGCACGAAAATTTCCTTGCTCGGTGGCGATTATCAGACATTCAGAGGAGATATAAGGCACGCTGGTACAATTGGTGAGAAGTTTTCATACAAGCTGACTCTTGGCCGCTCTCAGTCGCAAAATCTTGCAAACAGAAGAGACTCGGTAAAATATCTTGAATACCCGGGTTTGATTGTGGAAGCAAGACCGATAAGCTCCGATGAAAGAAAAACTTTTTCGAATTACGGAACTGCGAGACTTGATTATGATTTAACAAGCAACAGGAAACTATCTGTGGAAGGTTCGTATGCAAATAATGGAAATGAGGCATTCGTATTCGGGTTGGGAAGAACACTTGTGAAGAATACAGAAAGACCGTCGATATCGACTACATTTAGTTCGGATAATTTGTATCTTCACGCTCATTACATGAAGAGGCACACGCTTGATACAATGTGGCTTCTGCTTCCGAAAGCAGGAAACAAATTAGGCTCGCCTCTGCTGGATAACAGCGACGATATATTTGTAGATGCTCAGTATAATTTCTTCGCAGATAAGAAAGAAAGGTCGCAGTTTATATTCGGATTATCACAGCAGTTTCAGAATATCGAAACATACGGCACTTCTATTCCGAATGCCGTACACGCAAATTTCACGGGTATGTACGGACAGATTAATCACAGGTTCAGTGAGAAGTTCAAATTCGTAGGAACAATAAGATTTGACAGAACAAACATTCACGATGCACAATTCTCTCCAAGGGCAGCACTTGTATTCTCTCCCGTGAAAGAGCATCAGTTCAGGCTTACGGTAAGCCGTTCGTTCCAGAGACCGAATTATTCTGATTTATACAGGCAGACGCCTGATGCGCCTGCATTTGCGATTAATAATCCGGGACCGCCTAAACCTGCACTGCTCGGAATCAATAATATTGTTGCGGATTCCATCAGGAAAGTTGCAGGGTATTCAACTGCCCCGTTAATTAATCTTAATCTTGACGGAACAAGGTCATTTGCAGTGGGGAACAGCGAGCTTAAGGTTGAAAAAAATCTGGGTTTTGAATTCGGTTATAATGGTAATATTAAAAATAAATTATTCATCGCAGTTGATGTATATTACAATGTGCTAAATGATTTTATCACGAACTTTTTACCTGCAGTAAACAAGAACTTTACTTCGTGGTCAGCGAATTTACCTGATTCGCTTGCAAAGTGGAACGGACTTGCAACTTCAATAGTTTATAGTCAGCTTTCTGCAAGGGACAAGCAGAGATTATCGAGCCTGAATGGGACACCTGCATTCATAGTATCGAATACAAATATCGGAACAGTAAGGCAGTACGGAATTGATTTAACGCTTCAATATAATTTCTCTAAAAACTTTTTTGTAACCGGGAATTTTTCCAGGTACGAATATAGTATTGAATTAAACAGCACAGACCCGGGCATACTTCCGAATGCTTCGCCCAATAAAGCCAATTTATCCGCAACATACCAGGAAACCGATAAATTAGATGCAACACTAAGCTTCCAGTATTCGGATAAATTCGACTGGCTGGCAGGTGCATATACCGGAGTTGTTCCGGCATATAAAATATTTAATTTCAATGCAGGATATTATTTAATGAAAAATCTACAGCTTGGATTATATGTTTTTAATATTCTAAACGAACAGCACTATGAAATGTTCGGTGGTACATATATGCCGAGAAATTTCTATGTGAAAACATCGTTTAATTTCTGATATATGACAAAAATACCAGGGAATTAGTGCATAAATTTACATATTGAAAGAAATTAAAATAAATGTTAAATTTATTGATTATTTAAAAATTTAATTAAACCTAAAGGGGTAATTTTCTTTGATAAAAGTAGTTGTACAGGACAATGAGTCATTAGACAAGGCTCTTAAGAGATTCAAAAAGAAATACGAAAAAGCCGGAATTTTAAAGGAATTCAGGAAAAGGCAATTCTTCTCAAAACCATCGGTTGAAAAGAAGATGTTGAAAGAAAGAGCCGTAAGAAAGGCTAAGAGAATCATTGATGAAGAGAATGTATAGGCTATAAAAAAGGAATTTTTACCCACAGGAGATTGAGTTTTTCTGTGGGTTTTTTGTTTGTGCTGATTTATATTTTTACAGCGCTTTATGTGATACATTGAATTTAAGATATAAAAAAAATATATTGTTATATAAAATCTCAATATGGAAAAAGGCAAACCGCAAATATTTATAAAACAGTCTGTAATAAAAAAGCGTATAAAGGAACTGGCAAAGCAGATTAACCACGATTACAGGGACAGCATTCCGATATTTATTGGAGTGCTGAACGGTTCTTTTATATTTTTGTCAGATTTAATCCGGGATATCAATATTCACTGCGAAATAGATTTTTTCAAGTTGTCAAGCTACGGAGACAGCAAAATTTCATCAGGAGAAGTGAGGATGCTGAAAGACTTGAACTGCGAAGTGAAAGGAAGGGATATAATAATTGTTGAGGATATTATTGATTCGGGATTATCGATGACATACATCAGGAAGATAATAATGAAGCAGAAGCCGAAATCATTCAGAGTAGCAACATTGTTATTCAAGAAAGATATATCAAATTTAAAATTCAAAATTGATTATATAGGATTTGAAATAGAGAATAAATTTGTAGTGGGTTACGGGCTGGATTTTGCTCAGAAATACAGGAATTTAAATGGTATTTATGTGTTATAATTTTTAAACATTTTCAGAGAAAACATGGAAGATCCAAAAAAGGAAAATAAAAACAAAGGCGGTGACGATTTCAACTGGAACCGTGTATTTAAGATTGTACTGGGATGGAGCGCAATTCTTGTCGGCTTTTTCCTGATAATGATATACACGAAGAGTACAGACACCGAAGGAATGGAAATTCCTTTCGACCAGTACCAGAAATTTTTAACCGAGAAAAAAATTGATTATGCGGTAGTTAAAAAGTCCGATAATAATTATGAATTTCATGGAAAGCTGAAAGCAGCTGAGACGATAAATATTAACGGCAAGACATTAAACGTGGATAAGTTTTATCTTTACCTGCCGTACACAAACATAGACGATAACATAATAAAATCGTGGAATGAAAATATAAGGACATATAATGTTGAAAAGCAGGAAGTCGGCTGGATGGGACCGCTGCTCGGAGCACTTCCCTGGATATTAATAATTATTGTATGGATAATATTCATGCGCAGGATGCAGGGCGGCGCAGGAGGGACCAAGGGAATATTTTCATTCGGAAAGTCAAAGGCAAAGATGCTCAGTGCAAATGCAACAAAGGTAACATTTCAGGATGTTGCAGGTGCAGATGAAGCGAAAACGGAGTTAACAGAAATTATAGAATTTTTAAAAAGCCCGGCAAAATTCCAGAGATTAGGCGGAAAGATTCCAAGAGGTGTGCTTCTTTTAGGACCTCCGGGAACGGGAAAAACATTACTGGCAAGAGCAGTAGCAGGCGAAGCTGGTGTGCCGTTCTTTTCAATCAGCGGCGCGGACTTTGTGGAAATGTTTGTCGGAGTAGGCGCATCGAGAGTAAGGGATTTATTCGACCAGGGAAAGAAAAACGCTCCGTGCATAATTTTCATTGATGAAATAGATGCAGTCGGAAGGCACAGAGGCGCAGGACTCGGCGGCGGACACGATGAAAGAGAGCAGACACTTAATCAGCTTCTGATAGAGATGGACGGATTCGAACAGAACAGCGGCGTAATTATTATTGCAGCAACGAATAGGCCTGATATTCTTGACCCCGCATTGTTAAGGCCGGGTAGGTTTGACAGGCAGGTTGTCGTAGACAGACCTGACGTAAAAGGAAGGGAAGGAATACTTAAAGTACATACGAGAAAAATTCCTCTTGCACCCGATGTGAAGATTGAAGTGATAGCAAAAGGAACACCGGGATTTTCGGGAGCAGACCTTGCAAACCTTGTAAACGAAGCAGCACTGCTTGCGGCAAGAAAGAATTCGGATTCAGTTGCGATGAGAGACCTCGAAGATGCAAAGGACAAAGTGCTGATGGGAACTGAAAGAAGGAGCCTGATAATTTCTGAAAAGGAAAAGAAGACAACATCTTATCACGAAATCGGGCACGTGCTTGTGGCAAGGATGATACCCGAAGCTGACCCAGTTCATAAAGTAACAATCATTCCCAGAGGCAGGGCACTGGGCGTCACCACGTATCTGCCGATGGACGAGAAGCATACTTATTCGAAGGAATATCTCGAAGCCATGATAGCATATGCAATGGGCGGCAGGGCTGCTGAAAAGATAGTATTCAATGAATATACTACGGGTGCAAGCAACGATATAGAAAGAGCAAGCTCCATAGCAAGAAAGATGGTGTGCGAATTCGGAATGAGCGAAAAGCTGGGACCGATTACTTACGGAAACAAACAGGAAGAAGTATTCCTTGGAAAGGAACTGCACGAGCACAAGAATTACAGCGAGACAACTCAGATTTTGATAGATGATGAAATCAAGAAAATTGTCGAAGCGGGAATGAGCAGGGCTGAAAAGATATTAAGGGACAATATCGATGTGATGCGCAGGCTGGCAGAAGTATTGCTCGAGCGTGAAATACTGGATGCAGAAGAAATTGACCTGGTGATGCACGGAAAAGAACTTCCTCCGGTTGAAAAAAGCAACGGGAATAACGGTGCGCACAAAGAAGAAGTGAAAGAAGAGAATAAACAGGAACCTAAAGTTCAGGATAATCCTGCTTTAGCAAATTAATACTTATACTAAGCCTCATATTTTTGGAAGACAAAAATCAACAAATAGGGCTTAAGAATGAACTGCTTAGAAAAGCAATTCATCTGAGTTCTGTTGTAATTCCAATTTCTTATTATTTTCTTGAAAAAAATTTCCTGCTTGCAATAGTCGGAGCAGGCACTGCTTTTATGATTTTGCTGGACCTGGCAAGGAAATTAAATCCGGTTATAAATGATTTTTATGTAAAAGTGATGGGATTTGTTTTAAGGAAACACGAAACGGATGTGAAGAAGCATTTTTTCACAGGCGGAACGTTTTATGCAATCGGATTTTTCCTGACTCTTTTGTTATTTAAAAAAGAGATTGCCGCACCTGCGCTGATGATAATGATAATCAGCGATACACTTGCGGCACTGGTGGGAAAATTTTACGGCAAGCACAGCCTCTGGAACAAGACATTTGAAGGTAGCATTGCGTTTTTTATTTCTGGAGCAGTGATAATATTTTTAACTCCCAAGGTTACGGCAGATTTTACTGAATATATTTTTGCTATGTTTGCTTTGCTTGCAGTAACTGCGATTGAAGCTTTGCCGTGGGAACTGGATGATAATGTGATGATACCTGTTTCATTCGGAATTATTTACACAATTTTATTATATTTTATTTAAAGGAGAAAAATGGCTTTAAGAGCAGGAATTGTAGGGCTGCCTAATGTTGGGAAATCAACACTTTTTAATGCGCTGACTGAATCAGTAAATGCTGAAGCATCGAATTATCCGTTTTGCACAATCGAGCCGAATGTAGGGACAATCATTGTACCCGATGAAAAACTCGATAGACTTCTTGAGATATATAAATCGAAAAAAGTTGTTCCGAGCACAATAGAATTTGTGGATATAGCAGGACTTGTGAAAGGCGCCTCGAAAGGCGAAGGACTTGGCAACCAGTTTCTATCTCACATCAGGGAAGTAGATGCGATAATCCATATTGTAAGGTGCTTCGAAGATGAAAATATTATTCACGTCAATAATAAAATCGACCCGGCAAGCGATATTGAAATCGTTGAGACTGAATTAATTCTAAGGGATTTGGATTCGCTTGAAAAGAGACTTGAAAAAGTATCCAAGGCAGTCAGAATTGCAGATAAAAGCCAAAAAAGGGAGCTCGAATTGCTCGAAGCATTAAAAATTCACTTATCTGATTCAAGACTTGCTCATTATTTCACAAAAGAGTTAACACCTGAAGACAGGGAAATTGTAAGAACCCTTAGATTACTTACCGATGTTCCGGTTTTATATGTTGCAAATGTGGACGAAAAGCACGTAAAAGGCAATGAATATACCAAAATAGTTGAAGAAATTGCTCAAAAAGAAGGCGAAAGATGCCTTGTTTTATCGGTTCAGATAGAAGCAGAAATTGCAAATTTGGAGACAAAAGAAGAAAAGCAGGAGTTTTTGAAGGATTTAGGACTCGAAGAATCGGGATTGAGCAGGTTGATTAAAGAAAGCTATAATTTATTGAATCTGATTACATTCTTTACGGCAAATGAAAAGGAATTGCATTCCTGGACTATCCTTAACGGATTAAAAGCACCTCAGGCAGCAGGGAAGATTCACACTGACTTCGAATATGGATTTATAAGAGCTGAGATAATGAAATATAAAGATATTCTTGAATATAAAAAAGAATCAATTGTTAAGGAAAAAGGTCTAATCCACGTAGAGGGAAAAGAGTATATCGTAGAAGACGGAGATATAGTCTATTTCAGATTTAATGTGTAGTTAAGTGGTTTGTGATTAGTGGTTAGAGATTGAAAAAAAAGTAATTTCTTACCTATTGAATCCCCATTAAACGGAGCCCGTTAACTGTCAGGAAAGTAAAGAGATAAGCAACGAAAGTGAAAACTAAAACTTGTATAACCGGAATTTTCCATCCTCCGGTTTCTTTTTTTATAATGGCAATTGTAGAGATGCACTGAAGAGCAAAAACAAAGAAAACTATCAAGCCGATTGTTGTGGAAGTTGTGAACATTTTATTTCCCGTAGATTCTATTTTCGCCTGATTCATCTGGTTGATAATGGATTGCTGAAGGTCTTCTTCGCTATCGGTCGCTTTTAGTATTAACGCCAGCGAGCTTACAAAAACTTCTCTTGCGGTAAAAGTCGCAATCAAAGATACTCCGATTCGCCAGTCCATACCAATTGGTCTCATCACAGGTTCAAGCACTTTTCCTAAATTAGAAGCATAGGAAGTAGAAATTCTTTCCGAATTAATTTTATGCTCAAGCTCGGTTTGCGGAATATTTTCCTGATTTTCAATAACAGGATTTGTATTCGGAAAATAAGTCAGGAACCACAAAACTGTCGAAAAAATAACTATTACCGGACCTGCTTTTTTAAGATATTGCCCTGCATTATCGAGTGTATTTTTTAATACAAATTTAAATTTTGGTACTCTGTAAGCCGGAAGTTCCATTATGAAAGAAGTTTTATCGCTTACATTGACTATTTTTGGGAGAAACCTATTCACAAAGCCGGAAACAATTACAGAGCTTATTATGCTGAATAAATAAATCGCAGCAAGCACCAGTCCGCTTGAAAAAGGGCTTCCGGGGAATAAAAAAGCTACAAGCAGGGAATAAACCGGCAGACGCGCGCTGCAGCTTAGCAGGGGAATAATGAATATAGTAAGCAATCTTTCTTTTTTATTCTGAATTGTACGAGCTGCCATGATTGCAGGTATAGCGCAGGCGAAACCCGAAAGCATAGGGACAAAGGAGCGTCCGTTAAGTCCGATTTTCGAAAGCGGCTTATCTATAAGCATTGCGCCGCGCGCAAGATAGCCTGTATCCTCGAGTATTCCGAGAATAAAAAATAAAATTATGATTTGAGGTAGAAATACAAGCACAGAACCTGAGCCGGATATAAGTCCATTCGAAATAAAATCTGCGAAAATAGTTTTTCCGAGCAGGTCATCTGCCTGAGCGGAAAGAAATGTAAATAACATATCAATCAAATCCATCAAAGGAGTGGAAAGCCAGAATATAGATGTAAAAGTAAGCGATACTATTAAAATAAAAATAATTATGCCCCAGTATTTATGTAGAAACACTTTATCATACCGAATTGTCTTAGCGTCCGGTTTATTTCTGAGTTTTGCATCAGAGATGACATTTAACTGAAGATTGGCTTTGCAGACATCGGGAACATATTCGTTCAGGCTGAAAAGAACTTCCTGTTCGATATTTCCCGTCTTATTAAAAATATCCATCAAATCTTTTTCATTAAACTCGTGCTTTACGATTTTTTTATTTTCACTTTTTTCGTGGTTTAATTTTATTTTATTTACAAGTTCATCAAGTCCATCGCCGTTTCTTCCGTCCAATTTTACCGCATCGAATCCGAGCATTGATTTTAATTTATCGAGAGATATATCGAAACCTTTTGAATTTAGTATATCGCACATGGTCAGCACAACTATAACATTATAACCCGAGCGGATAACCTGCTCGACAAGGAAAAGATGTCTCGAAAGCTGTGATGCATCTACTGTCAGAAGCACAAGGTCAGCTACTCCGAATTTCGGGTGATTGAAAAAAGAATCTACCGTTACTTTTTCATCGGGTGATTTCGGGCTGAGACTGATAATACCGGGAGAATCGAGAAGCTTTGCGTTTATATTGAACGATTTAAGAAAATCAGAAACCGAGTATTCAACGGTTGCGCCGGGATAATTAACCGTACGGTAATTCTGTCCGCTCAGGTAATTGAAGATTGTGGTTTTGCCGGAATTCGGCGGACCTATAAGGGAGATTAATTTTGTTTTTTGGATTGTAGTTTTATCAGGCATAAATGCTTTAAATATTCACGTCTGCGTTAGTTCAATTTTATGTTAATACATTTTGCATCTGATTTTCTTATGGCAATAAGCGCGCCTCTTATGGATAGCTGAATAGGGTCTTTGAAAAGGGGAGTATTGATTAATTCGATTTCCTCGCCCGGCGTAAAACCGTATTCAAGCAGTCTGAAAGATGAAGGATGCTCCACATCGAGTGAATCGATTTTTGCTTTTTGTCCGAATTTTAAATCAGCGGCAGTCATTTTGTTATTCTTATTTAGACTTAATCTAAATAAAAGGAATTGAAGATTCAAGGGGAAAGGGAGAGTGCATTTAACTCAGAGAATCACAAATGTTCACGAGAAGATTTATTCCTTATTTCTTCTTCGGATAGATTTTACAGTTCTTGCAGTTCGAATTATCTTTGCAGGAGGCGAAGACCTGAAGCGAGTGGTCCATAAGTTTTAAATCGTGCTTCTTGCAGGTTTTTTCAAGCAGATTTTCAATGTCGTTATTTTCAAATTCCAGTATCATATTGCAGGAGAGGCAGAGTATATGATAGTGATTATTTCTTCCGTATTTTGTTTCGTAGCGTGAGCGGTCGCCTTTGAAGTTATGCTTTGTAAGGATTTTACAGTCGCTCATCAGTTCGAGCGTGTTGTAAACCGTCGCGCGAGATACCCTCATCAAATCTTTACGCATTTTCAGGTAAAGCTCATCCGCATCGAAATGTCCTTCCATATTAATCGCGGCATCCAGAATGAGGAATCGCTCATTCGTGATGCGGTGGTTTTTATCTTTAAGGTATTTAATAAATACATTTTTTATTTCTTCGGAAACCATAACTTCAATATAGAAATAATTATTTTAGTGCTAAAGACATTTATTTGGTTTTATTATTTGCCACAGAGGCACGGAGAAATAAAAAACCCCGTTCTTTGACGGGGTTTGTGTTTTGGTCTAATATACTATTAGATATCTTTGATTATCTTATCGAGTAATTCAATACCTTCATCTATATGTTCTTTTTTCACGGTAATCGGAGGTCTGAATCTGATTGAATTTTCTCCGCAGCCGAGTATCAGCATTCCGTTTTTCATTGATTCGGTATGAATCTTATTTCTCATTTCAGCATCGCGGCAATCGAATGCGCAGAAGAGTCCGAGTCCGCGCGGTGCTGATACCTTATCGGGATATTTTTCAGAAAGCTCCGTCATTTTAGCAAGGAGATGTTTGCCGACCGTTGCGCAGTTTTCGACGAGATTGTCCTCTTCGATTATTTCAAGTATGCGTTTAAAGCGGAACATATCCACGAGGTTACCGCCCCAGGTTGAGTTTATTCTTGTTGATTTATGGAATACATTTTCTTCTATATCGTCAATTCTGTTTGTCGAGAGAATTCCGCAAACCTGTGTTTTCTTTCCGAATGAAATAATATCGGGCTGTACGTAGTGCATATGCGCCCACATTTTTCCTGTCATTGCTATTCCGGTCTGGACTTCATCGAGTATGAAAAGAATTTCGTTTTCATCGCATATCTGGCGAAGCTGTTGGAAGAATTCTTTTCTGAAATGGTTATCGCCGCCTTCGCCCTGTATTGGTTCGAGGATTAATCCGGCTATATCATCTTTATTATTTAATATTGCCTTTTTAATTTCATCGATTGTTTGGTTTTCCGCCTGAATTGTTTTCGCAAGGTTTTCTTCATTAAGCGGTAAAATTATTTTCGGATTTGTAACTCTCGGCCAGTCGAATTTCGGGAAGTACATAATCTTATTCGGGTCTGTATTTGTCAGGGAAAGCGTATATCCCGACCTGCCGTGGAATGCCTGCTTGAAGTGAATAATCTTTGTTCCTTTTTCCTCCTTATATCCTTTTTTGAAATTCTTTCTTACCTTCCAGTCGAATGCCGCCTTCAATGCGTTTTCCACTGCAAGCGCTCCACCTTCAATGAAAAAAGCATACTTGAAATAATCGGGTACAGCAACTCTGAAAAATGTATCTACAAATTCAGCCTGCTCCACGGGATAGACGTCCGAAAGTGATGGTTTTGATATAGCGACTTTTCCGATTTTTTTGATGAACTCTTCATTATTAAGCTTCGGGTGATTCAATCCGAGGGGATTTGAAGCTATGAAAGTGAAAAAATCGAGAAGTTTATTTCCTGTTCTTGAATCAGTGATGTGGGACGTTGTGGACTTCTGTAAATCTATTGTAATGTCGAATCCGTCAACCAGCATATGTTTCTTTAGTACTTCCTGTACCTGGTCGGGTTTGATAAAAATACCTTTATTCATAATTCTCCGTTTAAAAAGTTTGGGTTATAAATTACTTTATGTGTCCGATAATGTAACTCTCTTCTTTATTTTTTGAAAGAAATGATTTAAAATTATCCGATTCATTTTTTGATACTATGAATATCAGACCAATGCCGAGATTAAACGTGCGGCGCATATCGTTTTCGGGAACATTGCCTTTCTTCTGGATTAAATCGAATATGAAAGGTCTTTCCCAGGAATTCCAGTCAATCGATAGGGAAGTATTAGTTGGAATAACCCTCGATGTATTGCCTACAATTCCTCCTCCGGTGATATGTGAGATTGATTTGATATTAAACTTGCTTAAAGAACTCTGTATAATTTTTAAATATGATTTATGAACTTTCAGAAATTCATCAATCAGTTTATGTTTCAGTTCGGGATAGAATTTATTCAGTTTTACTTTTGTGTCGAAAACTTTTCTCACGAGCGAATAGCCGTTTGTATGCAGTCCGTTTGATTTAAGCCCTATCAGTACATCGCCTTTTTTAACTTTGGAATAGTTAACGACTTTGTGTTTATCGACCACACCCACTATTGCGCCTGCAAGATCGAAGTCATTTTCATCATAGAGTCCGGGCATTTCGGCTGTTTCTCCGCCGATAAGCGAGAGATTATTATTTTTGCTTCCCCTGGTCAGTCCTTTTACTATATCAACAGCATTCTGCGTGTTGAGCTTGCCCATAGCGTAGTAATCCAGGAAAAAGAGGGGAACCGCACCGCAAACGGCAATATCATTTGTGCAGTGGTTGACAAGGTCTTCTCCGACCGTGTCGAAGCGGTTAAACATTGCGGCAAGTTTGATTTTTGTACCGACTCCATCCACACTCGAAACCAGTACCGGATTCTTGAATTTCTTCAGGTCAGGTTTGAAAAATGCTCCGAAATTTCCGATTCCGCTCAGAACGCTTTTTGAAAAAGTACTCTTTACAAGTGGCTTTATTCTGTGGACAAAATCATCCGCCTTTTTGATGTTTACGCCGGAAGATTTGTATGAAATAGACATATACAAAGCTATCTAAATTAAACATTTAATTCAATTCAGAAAGAGCAGGATATAGCACGATTTTAAGTCGAAAATGCGCCTGGGGGTGCGGAAATCCATTATTCTGTCGAGTATTTAGTTTTATTGCGCTATTGTTTTTTTTGTATTTTATTTAATATCGAAAGTTCGTAAAATATTATATTAATTTTATATCACTTTAAAGATGTAAACGGGATAAGATTTTAAAATCCCAAAGGGATGAAATTATTATAGAAAAATGAAATACAAAAATTTAAAACCCTGAAAGGGTGACATTTAAAGCTCTATAAACAAAAAATCAAAGCCGAAATAAACAAAGTCTGGGAGAAACAAAAATATTATATAAAAATAAAGATGTAAACGGGATAAGATTTTAAAATCCCGAAGGGATAAAATTATTATAGAAAAATGAAATACAAAAATTTAAAACCCTGAAAGGGTGACATTGATTTATGGCAGGTACATTTTCACAAATTTATATACAAATTGTTTTTGCCTTTAAAGGAAGGGAAAATTTAATCGGTGAAAATTGGAAATACGAATTAAATAAATACATTGCAGGCATAATAAAAGCAAAAGGTCAGAAATCTATAATTGTAAACGGTATGCCTGACCACGTTCACGCATTCATTGGATTGAAACCGGTTATGGCAATTTCAGATTTGGTCAGAGATGTAAAAAATAATTCAACAAATTTTATAAATGATAAGAAATTTGTAAGTGGAAAATTTTCGTGGCAGGAGGGATATGGTGCATTTTCTTATGCGCAATCACAAGTTGCGGTCGTATATAATTATATATTAAATCAGGAAAAGCATCACAAGAAAAAAACATTTCAAGAAGAATATTATGATTTTTTGAAAAAATATGAAGTAGATTTTAATGAAAAATATTTATTTGATTGGATTGTGAATCCGTATGAATAAATTTTTTATAATGCCACCCCTTCGGGGTTGAATATATTGCAAATCACATTTCTATAATAGTGTCATCCCTTCGGGATTAGATTTTTACAATTTACATTTCTATAATAATAACATTCCTATAACAATGCCACCCCTACTGGGTTGAATATATTGCAAATCACATTTCTATAATAGTGTCATCCCTTCGGGATTAAGATAATTACAATTCGCAATTCTCATAAATCATTACGAACAAAAAATCAAAGCCGAAATAAACAAAGTCCGGGAGAAGTAAAAAATATTACAATTTACAACGTCTGGGAGAATTAAAATTATTATAATTTACAACAAAGATGTAAACGGGATAAGATTATAAAAATCCCGAAGGGATGTAATTATTATAGAAAAATGAAATACAAAAATTTAAAACCCTGAAAGGGTGTTATTGCAATATTGCAAATCTTTAAATTTTATTATTCTTTTTCTCCACCACCAGCACAAACTCTCCCTTGAGTTTTTTATCGGGTGAGAGGGTATTAATCTCGCTAAGGATTTTAGAGGCTGTGCCGCGTAACTGCATTTCATTATTCATAGTTAAGTCAATTCCGAGAAATATATTTCTATCGGGAAGATGTTTTTCCATATCCTGAATTAAAGTAGTAAGTCTGTACGGAGTATCGAGGATTACGAAAGTGCGCTCGATATATTTTAAGTCTTTCAATTCTCTTTCGCGTATGTCTTTTTTAGGAGAAAGGAATCCGAGAAAATGGAAGCGGCTGATATCGAAGCCTGAAATTACAAGAGCTGTCAGAACAGAATTTGCTCCGTGCAGGAATTCGATTTTGATATTAAACTCTAAGCATTTTTCGAGCAGGAGTTTTCCCGGGTCGGCAAAAAGGGGAGTTCCGCAATCTGATATCAGGGCAACTTTTTTTCCGTTCAGGATTTCAATAGCAATTTTTTCGGCTTCTTCTGATTCGTTATGCTCGTTAAGCTGGAGCAGGTCTTTTTTTATATCGAAAAATTTCAGGAGCCTTGCGGCTTCTTTGTATTCTTCGCAAACAATAATATCTGCTTCCTGAAGAGATTTAAGTGCGCGAATAGTCATATCTGCGTAGTTACCGATTGGAGTAGAAACAAGGTATAGAGCGTTTTGAGTATTATTTATGTCCTGTGCTTCCATATCCGCCTTCACCTCTCGATGTATCGCTAAGTTTTTCTGAAAAGACGAATTCGGCTCTTTCGTGTTTAGCAATTACCATTTGGGCTATCCTATCGCCGAAATTAATTTCGAAAGGAATCTTGCCGTGATTAATCAGAAGTACTTTTACTTCACCCCTGTAGTCCGCATCAATCGTGCCGGGAGAATTAAGAACTGTAATTTTATGCTTAAGCGCAAGTCCGCTTCTGGGGCGGATTTGAGCTTCATAACCAACAGGGAGTTCAATTATAAGATTTGTAGGAACCAAATATGTTTCAGACGGCTGAATGGTAATTTTTTCCTTCGATGAAGAGCAAATGTCCATTCCTGCCGCATGCTCTGACATATAAACAGGCATTACGGCATCTTTTGTGTCGTCGAATTTTTTATAAAAAATTTTCAAGATAAATATGGAAAAGCCATTCCGGTTTTAATGCCGGAATGGTTAAATAATTAATTAGAAACTAAAATTGCTATAAAAATGAAATAAACTATAACTGCTATAATGGCCAGAACTCCGATTATAACCTGAATAATTCCGAGCCACATTCCTACTTGCGCCATACTTTTACCTGCCTGCGAAGAGCGTCCTTCGTTGATTGCATTCAATTCCTTTTTACCTATAATCCAGGCGGGAATTGCAGCAATTATTCCGCAAAGAACCCAGGAAGCTATTCCGAGTACTAGCGCCCATATTGCGGCAGAGCTTGCTTTATCCTGAGGTGTATATTGACCGCCATAGCTTGGAGGAGGCGGTGGAGGAGGCGGAGCATAACCTGTTGGTGGTGGCGGCGGAGGAGGAGGCTGATATCCGCCCATATTGCCATCCTGACTATAAAGTACATTATTATTCATAGAATTTGATTTAATTTTTAAATCGTTTAAAAATATAATTTTAAAAGATTAATTTAAATAGTAAAAAATAACTTCATACAGTTATTATATACGGTTTCTTCGAGTACATTGTTATCGATATTCTTAAGTTCGGCAATTTTTTTCAGAGTATATTTTAAATATGAAGGTTCGTTTTTCCGGCCGCGGTGCGGTTCGGGAGTAAGGTATGGCGTATCGGTTTCGGACAGCATCCTTTCAACAGGTGTATTCAGAAGTGAATTTAGGTCTCCGAATTTCTTATATGTAGCATTTCCGCAGTAAGACAAATAAAATCCATAAAGCTTGAGGATTTCATTCAGGTCAGTTTCATTTCCGCTGAAGCAATGGAATTGTCCTTTGAGTTTTTCATTATAGCTTTGCTTTATGATTTCCACAGCATCTGAAGTTGAATTGCGGGTGTGAATAATTACAGGAAGGTTTTTATCCTTTGCAAGCTCCATCTGCTCTTTAAAGAAAAAAACCTGCTTGTCTATGTAAGTTTTGTCCCAGTAGTAATCCAGTCCTATTTCTCCGATAGCAACAATTTTATGATGCGATGTAAGCTCCTCCAATAGCTTTATGTCATCAGGATTAGTTTCTTTTATATCGCAGGGATGAAATCCGACAGCACCGTAAAGCATTTCATATTTATCACAGAGCTTTAAAGTTCGTATTGATGTTTTATAATCGACAGCAGGAATAATTATTCTCGAAATGCCCGATTCAGCAGCTCTTTCGAGCACACTATCAATATCTTTTACTATATCTTCATAGAACAGATGTGCGTGAGTATCAATAATCATTGATGATGGCTTTTAATAATCTTGAAAATACAGGATAAGCTTTTTTTCCGGCTTCCATTACTTCGGAATGGTCTATTTTTTCTTCCATATTTCCGCTCAGCAGGTTTGTGATGCACGATATAGCAATGGTTTTCAATCCCAGTTTACCGGCTAGAAGAATTTCAGGAATGGTTGACATTCCCACTGAGTCAATATTTATTTTTTTCCATAGATTGATTTCAGATTTTGTTTCATAGACAGGTCCTGTACTCGAGCAGTAGACTCCCGTATGCAGTTTTATGTGATTTTTCATGGCAACATTTCTTACCCAGCCAATCAGTTCCTTATCATAAAGTTTTTTGTGCTTTCTGAAACTGATTTTTTTTAGTATAAAATTTAAATGTGAAGTTATGAGCATCAGGTCAGCTACTTTAAAGTTTGGATTTACTCCGCCTGCCGCATTTGTAATAATCAGCAAATCGATTCCGAGTTCCTTTGCGCTGTTAACATTAAAATAAATTTTATTGAGCAGTTGCGTTTCATAAAAGTGGTTTCTGCCCTGGAATATCGTAACTTCCTTTCCGCCGATGAATCCTCTGGTAATTCTCTTATGATGAATTCCGACCGAATCTTCATATAAAAGGTCTGCATTTTTCAGTTCTTTGGAAAATTTATCCAGTCCTGAGCCAAGTATTATGCCTATTCTTTTCATAGGATTCAAAATAATGATTTTTTTGTGTATATTCTAAACATAAATTTAAACTAAAATTGCAGTGTTTCTTTGATGAAACTTTTGTAAATTTACAGTTAAAGTATTAATTTAAAAAAAAATAAATGAAAAAATTAATAATAATTTCCGCGATTATTTTATTCACAGCCACGATGGGAATGAGCCAGAGTTTTTTGTTTTACAGGGTAGGCAACTATAACATATCAGGAGACACATCTATGATAAATTTGGTCCCTGCGCATTTTGTGTTAAAAAACACTTCTTCAACGGCAATTAATTTTAAATTGGTCAGAGTTGTAAATGATATTCCTGCATCCTGGACAACTTCCATATGCTGTTTGATAGGATGTCTTCCGAGTTTTGTGGATACAGTACCACCCTCTAGTTTTCCCGGAAAGTATACTCTTTCTGCCGGAGCAGTTGACACGGTAATTATCGATTTTCTCGGTAACACTATCGGATACGGAAGGGTAGTAATGAGAGCATTTCCTGAAACAAATCCAGGAAATTTCATACAGGATTCAGTCAGGGTTTATCTGGGAGCACATATCGGAATCAGCCAGATTTCATCGGTTGTAAAGGATTATGAACTGACTCAGAATTATCCGAATCCTTTTAATCCAAGCACATCGATTAATTTCTCATTACCTAAGTCAGCGGAAGTGAACCTTGTTGTATACGACATAATGGGACGGGAAGTAGCAAGACTCATCAACAATACAAAGCTTACGCCCGGCACATATAAATATGATTTTAATTCAGGTGACTTTAATCTGAGTTCCGGTGTTTATTTCTATAAGCTGGTAACAAGCGATTTTTCGATAACAAAGAAGATGATACTAACAAAGTAGTATATGCCGGTAACAAAGTTAAAAGATTTATCTTTTTTCGAAAAGACTTATATACCTCAGATTTTCAGCGGGCTTGTTCTGACATTCAGGCAGATATTCCGCAAGAAATTCACAAGGCAGTATCCTGAAGTTAAATGGTCTTCTCCCGATTCGTTCAGGGGAAGACCTGTTCTTGTTATGGAGGAAAACGGAAAGGAAAGATGCGTGGCGTGCGGATTATGTTCCAGAGTTTGCCCGGCGCTTGCAATTGAAGTTCAGGCAGCTGAAACGCTTGATGAAAAGGAAAGGTATCCTGAGAAATTCGAAATTAACATGGTCAGATGCATTTACTGCGGATTCTGTGAAGAGGTTTGTCCTGAAGAAGCGATAGTTATGAGCGATGAATTCGAGCTTGTTTTTTCTTCCCAGAAAGAAGCATTGTTCGGCAAGGATAAATTACTAATTCCGAAGGCGAAGCTGGAAAAGAGGCTGAATTTCCTTCGGGAAAACAGATAATATGAAAAAATTTATTTTCATACCGTTTCTTATGTTGTTTGCTATAAATGTCTTTTCAATGCAGGACAGCACATCTTCAATTTCGGAATTCTCAGCCCGATTAAAAAAGGGGAAGATTTACCTTCACTGGAAAATTAATTATAAAACCGAATTAAATAGAATCAGAATTGAAGTTAAAAGCCCGAATGAAAATGCATTCAGGTATCTTGATGAAATAGCTGCAGAGAATTATTCAAAGAAAATTACAGCGGAATCGGAAACAACATCGGAATATGACTATACTTATAAACCGGACATAAACGGCGTTTATATTTTCAGAATCAGACTGAACGATAAGAACTTTAGAACAATAAGCGAGAGCGAAATAAAAATCGGCGTATCGGATATAACGGAATTCAATTTATTTCAAAACTCACCAAACCCATTTAACCCGACAACGAGCATTTCTTACGAGTTATTCACGGCAGCTAAGGTAACCCTGAAAGTTTATTCTCTCGACGGCAAGGAAATTGAAACTCTGGTGGATGAATTCCAGCAGCCGGGGAAATTCAAAGTAGATTTTTCTGCAGGAAAAAATTCGGAACTTTCAAGCGGGATTTATTTTTATAAACTTCGGACGAATCATTCTTCAGATATCAAGAAAATGATTTTCACAAAGTAACAGAATTCAGCAATTTAGATTGAAGATATTTTTCGTTTTAAGTATCTTATTTTATATGATATTATGCAGCAAATACAGAATATATTTTTTGAAGTAATAATAGTCGTGGTATTGATATTCCTGAGCGCAATTTTTGTTGCGATGGAATTTTCCATTATAAGAGTAAGGAATTCCGAACTCGAGCCGCTGATAGAGGAAGGCAATAAAAAGGCGAAGAAAGTAAAAGAAATTAAAGAGCACATAGACTGGTACATATCCGCAGCCCAATTGGGTATTACGGTAGTCAGTTTAATTTTAGGGTGGCTTTTCGAAGGACTGATTTCAGATAAAATAATTGGTCCGATTTTTAGTTACTTCGATATTAATTTCCCTTATGTTCACAATCTTTCTCTTCTAATAGGAATATTAATAGCAACATACCTTGCCGTTACATTCGGAGAATTAATTCCGAAATCAATAGCAATAAAATATCCGAAGACAGTATCCTTATGGCTTGCAATTCCTTTGATAATGTTCAATAAAATATTCAAGCCTCTTATCTGGTCTTTTAATGTCAGTGCAAACGGATTTCTAAAATTAATCGGAATTGAGCCTGTAACAAAGGACGAGATGACTCATTCCGAAGAAGAGATACGTTTCCTGATTGATGAGGGCAGGAAAACAGGTGTGATTGATTCCACGGAGCATCAGCTTATCGAAAAAATTTTTGATTTCAATGACAAGACTGCGAAAGACATCATGGTACCGCGGAATAAATTAGTTGCAATAGACATAGATGACCAGAGAGAAAAAATTCTGCAGACGATAATTGAGGAAGGATATTCCAGAATTCCCGTTTACAAAGAAACCATCGATAATATTATCGGAGTGCTTTATTCGAAAGACTTAATCAGCGCCGCAGAGCACAGGGAACTGATTCTGCTTCAGGATATTTTAAGGCCTGCGAATTTTATACCTGAAACGAAGCATATCGGCGAGTTACTGAAAGAGTTTCAGAGAAAGCATGTGCATCTGGGAATAGTTGTAAACGAGCACGGAGGAGTGGAAGGGTTGGTAACGCTTGAAGATATTATTGAAGAAATTGTGGGTGAAATCGAGGATGAATATGATACCGAAACAAGGGATATCGCGAAAGACAAGCTTGGAATTTACCTGGTAAATCCTGAAATACAGATTGAAGAGTTTAACAGGAAATTCAAAAGCGACATTCCCGAAAATCCAGATGAGTACCTGACTCTAAGCGGTTTTCTTCAGATGGTAACAGGACAT
Source organism: Ignavibacteriota bacterium (assembly GCA_016218085.1). GTDB lineage: Bacteria > Bacteroidota > Ignavibacteria > Tepidaquicellales > Tepidaquicellaceae > FEN-1279. The sequence goes on along the minus strand of JACREY010000008.1, from coordinate 388,466 downwards.
ATACCCGAAATTTACGAAAGAATTGATTATAAAGATTTAATTTTCACTGTAATGAAAAAAGCAGGCAATACACTTTTACAGGTTAAAATACAAAGGATGGTTTTATGATTTTGAATTTAATAGAAAAAAAGACTTATACTTTTTTTGAAGATGTGCAGAATTATGCTATACTGTTCTTCAATGTAATTAAAAGTCTTCCGAGAGTCTTCAAGGACAGAAATCTGATAATAGAACAGATGGTTCACATCGGAGTGAACTCATTTGTACTGGTCTCGATAATCGGATTGTTTACAGGTGCCGTTTCTGCCTGGCAGGTTGCATATCAGATAAGGGGAATTATGCCATTGAGTTATCTTGGTTCTGCAACTCCAAAAGCAATCATAATCGAGCTTGGTCCGGTGCTTGCAGCTATAGTTTTGGCAGGCAGGGTGGGAGCGTCTATCTCCGCAGAACTCGGAACGATGAAGGTTACCGAACAGATAGATGCTTTGGAATCTATGGCAATAAATCCCGCAAGATATCTTGCAATGCCCAGAGTCGTTGCGACTACGCTTATGATGCCCGTTCTTGTAATTTATGCAAGTGCAATTGCAATATTAGGATGTTATTTGGTTGCAGTTCTCTTCCTCGATGTGTCGGGCGAAGTTTTTATGAACGGTTTCAGAAAATCCCTCGAATATAAAGACATTTATTCAGGTGCAATCAAGGCGCTGTTTTTCGGATTTTCAATTTCTACAATAGGCTGTTTCGTTGGATTTCATACTGAAGGCGGTGCACAGGGAGTTGGTCTTTCGACAATTAAATCATTTGTTATTTGTGCGGCTACGATTCTGATTCTCGATGCTCTGCTCTGGAACTTCCTGATTGGGTGATTTTCGGAAGACATTGCAAACAGAAAGAGCAGAAAGAAACAGAAATAACAGATTATTTTTGAAATAATAAGAACAAACTTTACATTTAAGTTAATTTGAAAATTGATTAACTTTGTAACATAATGGGCAATTGGCACAGTTTGGTTAGCGCGCTTCCTTCACACGGAAGAGGTCACTGGTTCGAGTCCAGTATTGCCCACAAAAATCGATGAATCTCCTATTTAAAAATATCCTGATAGTATCTCCGGGTGATAAAATTAATGCAAGATTTGATTTATATATCCGCGATGGTATTATTGAAAAAATTGGAAAAGATTTAAATGTAAATGATGCCGAAGTAATAGACGGAAAAAATCTTACCAGCGTTCCGGGTCTTTTCGATATGCACGTGCATTTCAGGGAACCGGGACAGACTCATAAAGAAGACCTGGTAAGCGGGAGCAACGCGGCAATGAACGGCGGGTTTACAGGTGTGCTTTGCATGCCAAATACAAAACCTCCGATGGCTTCAAAAGAAGTAATTGAAGATTTGAAAGAGAAAGCAAAAGATTTCTTGGTTGATGTTTATTATTCGGGATGCATTACCGAAGACAGGGAAGGAAAAAAATTAGTTTCGGGAATTGATGAACTTATTAAATCAGGAATAAGAGCATTTACAGATGACGGCAGTCCCGTGAATGATGAAGAAATAATGAAAGAGATTCTTAAAGTAAGTGCTGAGAAAAAAATTCCCGTACTCCAGCACTGCGAAGACCACGCGCTGATGAAAAACGGCGTGATGAATGAGGGAGAAGTATCGAGGAGGCTTGGAATTGCCGGAATACCTTCTGAAAGCGAAACAATAGTGATAGAAAAGGACGTCGCAAATGCGCTGAAGATTAAGGATTCGAGATATCACGTACAGCATATTTCCTGCGAAGGAAGCGTGGATATTATTGCAGAAGGAAAGAAAGAAAATAATTATATTACTGCGGAAGTCTGTCCGCATCATTTTATACTTACGGATAATGAGATCGAGAAGCAGGGAGCAAATGCAAAGATGAATCCTCCATTAAGAACAAAAGAAGATATTGAGAAGATTAAAAAAGGAATAAGTGAAAATGTAATCGAAGTAATTTGCACAGACCACGCACCTCATACAGAAGAAGAAAAAGCAAGAGGGATGGAAAAAGCGCCGTTCGGGATAATCGGACTGGAAACGTGTGTGGGACTATCTTATAAATATCTTGTGGAAGAAGGCGTGATAAGTTTTGAAAAAATGATAAATATGATGTCGGCGAATCCGAGAAGGATATTGGGATTACCCGAAATAAAAATTGCAGAAGGCGAAAAGGCAAACCTGACAATTTTAAATGAGAATGAAGAATGGGTAATTGATAAAAATAAATTTTTAACAAAGAGCCTTAATACTCCGTTTAACGGTTACAAAGTGCAATGTAAACCGTTTGCGGCAATAAACAATAATAAAATTCATTATTGCAAATTATAAAATGGGAAAAATAATTTCAGTCTGCATATCGAAGGGGGGAGTCGGAAAAACCACGACAGCTGTGAATCTTGCGGCATCGCTTGCAGTAGCAGAAAAGAAAACACTCCTTATTGATGTTGACCCGTTTGGCTCGGCGGCTATTGCGCTTGGATTTACTTCCGATAAAATTAAAGGCGGTATATACGAGATATTCAGCTTTACAAAGTCAATTCAGTACACAATTCATAAAACGGATTTGGATTTTCTTGATTTTGTTCCGGCAAATATAAATTCAATTTCCCTGGATGAAAAATTTGCAAAGTCATCGGAGAACAGGATAATACTGAAGAATGCTCTGAAAGAAATAAGAAGTTTATATGATTATATTATAATAGATTGTCCGCCTGTTTTAAGAGGAATTACTACGAATGCCTTGACTGCATCCGATTCGGTTTTGATTCCTGTTAAATGCGGACATTTATCGCTCGATGCGGTGGATAAATTATTTCAATACATTTCCTGGATACACGAAATTTCGAATCCTGATTTGGATGTAGAAGGAATAATAATGACAATGTACGAGAAGAATTCCAAAGTAACGGAAATATCGGAAAGGGAATTAAAATTAAAGTACAGTGAATATCTTTTGAAATCAAATATACCGGCTTCCAACCTGCTGAATGAAGCTACATTTTACGGCAAGCCGCTTTGTTTATATAAAATAAATTCACTCGGAGCAATAGCATATTTGAACCTTGCACACGAATTAATACTAAAAAATAATAACAACTCTCTAAATGGCAGAAATACCGAATAAATATGATATAAAGAATGTCGAACAAAAGTGGCAGAGCTTTTGGGAAGATAATGAAGTTTACAAATCATCAGTTAATAAAAACAGAGAAAAGTACTCAGTCGTAATACCTCCGCCGAATGTTACGGGAATTTTGCATATCGGGCATATTTTAAACAATACGATTCAGGATATCTATTGCAGATGGAAACGGATGAAGGGTTTTGAAGTATGCTGGGTGCCCGGAACCGACCACGCAGGAATTTCTACACAGCTTATGGTTGAAAAAGACCTTGCTGCAAAGGGAATAAAAAAAGAAGAAATCGGAAGGGAAGAATTTACCAAAAAAGTTTGGGAATGGAAGGAAAAACACGGCGGAATTATCTTAAAACAGCTAAAAAAGCTCGGAGTATCGGTTGACTGGTCAAAAGAAAGGTTTACACTGGATGATGGACTTTCCAGGGCGGTAAAAGAGGTATTTGTTGACCTATACAAGAAGGGTTTGATTTATAAGGGAAAGAGGATTATAAACTGGGACCCGGTTACTATGACGGCTTTGAGTGATGATGAAATTGAGTTCAAGGAAATGAAGGACAAACTGTATTATGTAAAGTATCCAGTTGCGGATTCGGATGAGTTTCTGACGATTGCCACTACAAGACCTGAGACAATGTACGGCGATACGGCTGTGGCAGTAAATCCTTCCGATGAAAGATATAATCACCTTAAAAATAAGTTTGTTATACTGCCAATAGTAAACAAAAAACTACCTATTATATTTGACTCGTATGTGGATACGGAATTCGGTACGGGTGCGTTGAAAGTTACTCCTGCACACGATATGAATGACTTTGAACTTGGCAAAAAACACAATCTGGAGCAGATAAATATTCTCACAAAAGATGCAAAACTGAATGAATACGGTTTGGAATTTAAGGGTATGGGCGTGAATGAAACCCGTAAAAGGACTGTAAAAAAGCTCAAAGAAGAAGGATTTTTCATAAAAGAAGACGAATATGTGCACAACGTATCGATAGCCTCAAAATCAGGTGCTACAATAGAGCCGATGGTTTCTGACCAGTGGTTTGTTTCTATGAAAAAGCTTGCAGAACCCGCAATTCAGGTCGTAAAAGACGGAAAAGTGAAGTTTTTCCCGGATAGATACACAAAAGTTTATTTCCACTGGATGGATAATATCAGGGACTGGTGCATTTCGCGTCAGCTCTGGTGGGGGCATCAGATTCCGATATGGTATAAAAAGGATACGGGCGAGATTTACTGTGACGTGAAGCCTCCGGCGGACATAGAGAACTGGTTTCAGGAGCCCGACGTGCTCGATACGTGGTTTTCTTCCTGGCTATGGCCGATTAGCGTTTTCGGATGGGAAAACAGGCCCGATGAGGACAAAAATGAAGAATTAAATTACTACTATCCGACTGATTTCCTCGCTACAGCAGCCGATATCATATTTTTATGGGTTGCAAGGATGATTATGTCCGGGTTGGAATACAGGAAACAGATTCCTTTCAAGGAAGTGTATTTCAATTCCATAGTCAGGGACGGAAAAGGCAGAAAGATGTCCAAGACGCTTGGAAATTCTCCCGACCCGCTCGTTGTAATGGATAAATACGGCACCGATGCGCTCAGGTTTACAATGGTTTACCTCGCTCCGCTGGGGAATGATGTGCTCTTCGATGAAGAAAAGACAGAAATCGGTAGAAATTTTGTTACGAAACTTTTTAATGCGGGCAGGTTCCTTTTGATGAATAAAGAAAAGATATTCACTTCGGGTGAATTTGGCGATGAAGTAATCGAAGATGATTTTATCGATAAATGGATAGACAGCAGGTTCAATACCGTGCTGGATGAAGTTGAAAAAAATCTTTCCGAATACAAGCTGAATGATTATACAAAATCTCTTTATAATTTCGTCTGGAGCGACTTCTGCGATTGGTATATTGAGATTTTAAAAGTAAAGATTAACACATATCCGAATTCGGCAAAGAATATAATCACGAAAGCTCTACATATTTATGAAAGCATTGTAAAACTACTGCATCCTGTGATTCCTTTCGTGACTGAAGAAATATGGCATATACTCGAAGGCGACAGGGACGGGAAGAGCGTGTCTTTCTCTGAATTTCCCGGAATAGATAAATCGAAAATCAACGAAGAGAGCGAAAAGAAATTCGAAATCTTCCAGGAAATAGTAAGCGGTATCAGAAATCTGAAAGCGGAAAATGACATTTCTTTCTCCGAAAAATGCAAAGTCTATGCAGTCTGCTCGAGCGAAATAGCCGAAAAGACTCTCGATGAATATAATGCATATATTTTCAAGCTCTGCAATCTTGAATCTCTGGATAAGATAAAGAAACTCGACGGCGATAAATACCTCAGCAAGGTCCTTGCGGATTTCGAAATTCACATTCCGTTTGAAATAAATGAAAAGCAAATAGAAAAGTATAAAAAAGAAATAGAAAACCTCGAAAAATATATAGCAGGAATCGACAAGAAATTATCCAATCAGGGTTTTGTTGCTAAAGCGCCTGCAAATCTGGTAGAAGCAGAGAAAGCCAAGAGGGAAGATGCGGTGTCGAAGCTGGAGAAACTGAAAAAGCTGATATAGCTCAATTTACAATTTCAAATGTACAATGTACAATTAAAATCGGTTCAGTCGAGCCGCTTTTTTTATTGATAAGCCCCGAAGGGGAGATCTGTTTGTAGAAAATAAATAAAAAGAATTCCTAAGCTCCGTAGGAGCGACCTGTAACAATTTTTTATGAAATTATAATCAAAGGTCGCTCCTACGGAGCTTTAATTTCTGAAACATCAAATCATCTACAAACAGGCAGCCCCTCCGGGGCTAATTGAAATATCCGGCTCCTCCGGAGCCGCAGGGTAGGTGAATTCCGTACTATAAATATGGCACTCCTTCGGAGTGCAAAAAGATAATCAAAATATTCGTTTGACAATTTTTCTCGTCTCGTCGAATCTCCCTGCTCTTAAAAGGGACTTTCGGAAAAATAAAAAATATAAGCCTTGTAGGGGCGATCTGTTTGTAGAATATTAATGAAAATAATTTCTAAGCTCCGTTAGAGCGACCTGTAACAATTGTTTTATGAGATTATAATCACAGGTCGCTCCTATGGAGCTTTATTTTCAGAAACATCAAATCATCTACAAACAGGCAGCCCCTCCGGGGCTAAATTATTGTATAATAAATTAGAAAATATTTATTTTATTTTTAGCTCTTAATATATATTCTTTTATGTCGCGATGAGTCTCCTTGTTCTTCAAGAAGAATCTGCAAAATTATAAAACCGCAAACCCTGAAGGGGTGAAAATATTATAGAAAAAATTGAATCTAATATACAAACCCCGAAGGGGTGAAAGTATTATAGTCTCCCTCTCGCAATAATATTCAATAAAAAAGAGCTCCGTAGGGGCTTTTATTGTTTTTTAAATGTAGCCCACGGTTTTAACCATGGGTAAAATTTCAATCGAAATCATAACCGTTTCAACGGTTTACAAAAAAATCATATCCGTCTCCTCCGGAGCCGCAAGGCAGGGAAATTCTATGCTATAAATATTGCACTCCTTCGGAGTGCAAAAAGCTAATCAACATATTCGTTTGACAATTTTTCTCGTCTCGTCGAATCTCCCTGCTCTTCAAGAAAACTCTAGCAATAATATTCAATAAAAAAGAGTCCCGTAGGGGCGAACTGTTTGTAGAATATGAATGAAAAAAATTTCTAAGCTCCGTAGGAGCGACCTGTAACAATTGTTTTATGAGATTATAATCATAGGTCGCTCCTACGGAGCTTTGTTTTCAGAAACATCAAATCATCTACAAACAGGCAGCCCCTCCGGGGCTAATTTATTTTTCAATACATTTGTGAGTATAATTTCACTATATTTTTTATTTTAAAAAAAAATAATGATAATTTTATATCCGTCTCCTCCGGAGCCGCAAGGCAGAGGAATTCTGTGCTATAAATATTCCACTCCTCCGGAGTGCAAAAAATCAAATCAAAATATAAAATATCCTCTTGACAATTCAATTTAATAGCCATATATTAATATGGGTATATGTTCTTTTAAATAACTCAATTTTATCCGAATAAAATTGCACTATTTATGCACTTCAGAATGAAAGAAAGTGCAATTATTATGTAAAGTAAATCTTGCATTGCTCTTGTTTCCGGATTCTGCAACACTTTTTAAGTTTTAACCGCTGTATAACTACTGAAATAAACAGAAAATAATAAGTGAGGAAAGCAAAACTGCAGCAAATTACAACGCGGAAACGTTGTTCTGAGTGCTTTTGTTGAATTATCAGCTATTTATTTTTATTAAAAATGACCGGTGTTTCCGCTGACTTATGAAACAAAAAAACCGTTCTCAAATTTCTTTGAAAACGGCTTTTATTAGTAAAGGGATATGGGATATTAAAATCCGCCGTTGTTGGTGTTTAATTTCGCTCTCCGGAATGTCACCAACAACATATATTTATTTTTTCTTTTTCTTGAACATATCTGTAATGATATCAGTTAAATCCGGTTTACCGATTTCCTGCAATGAATAATTAACTGTCACTGAAGGTTTCTTGATTTTTATTAATCTCTTCAGGTTAATTGGTGTTCCGATAATTACTGTATCGCAGGGGACCCTGTTGAGCGTTGTTTCGAGGTCTTTCACCTGCCGATCGCCGTAGCCCATTGCGGGGAGCAATATTCCGATATCGGGATATTTCTCATAAGTTTCGCGGATGCTTTTTACTGCATAAGGACGCGGGTCAACTAATTCTTTTGCGCCGAATTTCTTTGCGGCTATTGTACCTGCGCCGTATTTCATTCCGCCGTGTGTGAGTGTCGGACCGTCTTCAACTACGAGGACTCTCTTGCCTTTTATTAAATTGATATCGCCTTCTTTATCGAGTGAAAGCGGTGAAGCGGCATCGACTATGACTGCTTTTGGATTTATTTTCTGTATGCTGTCTCTTACTATCTGAATATTTTCCGGTGATGCGGAATCAATTTTATTTAATACTATTACGTCGGCAATATTGATATTGGTTAAACCCGGGTAGTAACTTAATTCGTGTCCGGGTCTGTGCGGGTCTGCAACTGTGATAACTAAATCTGCCTGATAGAATGGCATATCGTTATTTCCGCCGTCCCATACGATTACGTCTGCTTCTTTTTCTGCTTCGCGGAGGATAGCTTCATAATCAACTCCTGCATAAATCACTTTACCGCTTGCTACGTGCGGTTCGTATTCTTCCATTTCCTCGATTGTGCATTTGTGCTTTTTAAGGTCGGCTATTGTAGCGAATCTCTGAACTTTTTGTTTAACTAAATCGCCGTAGGGCATCGGATGCCTAACTGACACGACTTTTTTGCCAAGGCTCTGTAAAATTTCTACTACTTTTCTGGAAGTCTGGCTTTTGCCGGCGCCTGTTCTAACCGCAACTACCGCGATGACGGGTTTTGTGGATTTTACAGCAGTTTCCTTGTAGCCCATAATTCTGAAAGAAGCGTTTGCGGCGTTAACAATTGCGGCTTTTGCCATCACATACTGTGAATTAACGTCTGAATATGCGAATACGACTTCCTTTACTTTGTATTTTTTAATTAGGTCGAGCAATTCTTCTTCAGGGAAAATCGGAATACCTTTGGGATATAATTTTCCGCAAAGAGCTGCGGGATATTTTCTGTCGTCGATGTAAGGAATCTGTGTGGCTGTGAACGCAACAACTTCATAGAGGGGGTTATCTCTGTAGAATACGTTAAAATTGTGAAAATCTCTGCCTGCGGCACCCATGATTAGAACTTTAATTTTGTCCATAAAATAAAATAGTTTTTACATTTATAAATATTAATTAATAAAAAAAAGTGTTAATTTGATAAATATAGCTATTATAAAATTTAGAAATAAGGCAAAAAGAATATATATTATGCGTTCCCAAAGAGGACTTTGGGAACGAGAAGATAACTTATAACACTAATAATATGGAATTTAAGCACAAAACAACCGTACGCGTGAGGACATTCGAAATTGATTCGCAGGGAATCGTGCATAACTCGAATTACCTGAAATATCTGGAAATCGGCCGCGTGGAATATAAAAGAAATCTGGGTTATAAAATTCTGAAAAACGGACTATTTGACGACGGGTTGAAGGTAGTGGTTGTACACAATTCGATTGACTACAAGGGATTTGCATTCATTGATGAAGAGTTGAATATTTTCACCCGTATTGCCTGGATAAAAAATTCAAGTTTCTGTTTCGAGCAGAAAATCGAAAAAGTAAAAGACGGCACTATTGTATGCGAAGGGAAGGGGATACTAGTGAATCTGAATCCGAAAACAAATCAGCCCGAAACTATTGAAGAAAAGTTTATAATCGAAATGGAAAATTTTGAAGGGAAGAAATTGCAGATAACAGATAACAAATAACAAATACCAGATATTAGTTTGTACTTAGTGATTTGTGTTTAGTGGTTGAAGTGCAGTAAGTTTTTTATATAATAGAAAGAGGGCTGGAAACTTAATAAGTTTACAGCCCGCTTTTGTAAGAGTGTGTAGTAGTAATAAACTATTTTGCTAAAATCATTTTTTTGACTTCCGTTCTGTCATTAGCTTTAATCCTGTAGAAATAAATTCCGCTGGGCAGATTAGAAGCATTGAATTCGACTGTATGGGTTCCCGCTCCCTGGTTTTCGTCGATAAGAACTTTTACTTCACGTCCAAGCCTGTCATAAACCGTAAGTCTGACGCTTGCGTTTTCTTTAAGCGTATAGCTTATAGTAGTTACCGGATTAAACGGATTGGGATAGTTTTTTGCATCGAAATAAGATTCAGCCTCTTTAGTTTCTTTATCATCCTTTGCAAAGTCATTAAGGTTATCCTTGCTGATAATTTCTGAGATAAGAGCTATGCCTGACTCGAATTTAGATTCTTTATAATCTTTGCCCGCATCGAACTCGAACTGCATTGCAAGTGCTTCTTCTTCCGTAACGGAGAAGTCGTCATCGAACTTTGAAATCAATTTGAAATTTTCCTGGTCGAGTTTAACTTTAATTTCTTTCCAGCCGCTGAAGTTCATTGAAAGAGGTTTTGATATAAGGAGAATATCCTTATCTTCATTATATTTTCCGTTGTTGTCTATATCATACTGCAAAATAAACTTTACTGTTACGTCGTTACTGACGCCTTTGAACATAACGTTGATATAGTTACCTGCAGAAAAAAGGAAAGGATTACTTTTTGTGATTTTACCTATCAGGGATTTTGCCTTTACCGTATTTGTAGTATATAAATCCGCGAATCCGTTTTCTTTATTATCGGTTTCGTGGGAATATTTCATTTCGAGACCGCCCCAAATCCAACCGGGCATATCTTTTTTGGAAAAGTCATCATAAATTGTGCCCTGTGAAAATACTTTAGCGGCAGAAACTAAAATGAATAAAGAAAGAAAAAGAAATACTGTTTTCTTCATTTCAAAATTTTTAGTTAATGGAAATAGTGTGAATTACTTGAGCAGCGTCATTCTTTTCACCGAAGTATAACCGTTAATCTGAAGCTTATACAGGTACACGCCTGATGTTAATTCAGATCCGTCAAATTCGACTTCGTATCTTCCCGGTGCCTGAACTTCGCTGGTCAGCACTTTTATGACTTGACCAACCAGATTATAAACCTGAAGGACAACATATCCTTCTACGTTTATTTTATAACTGATTTTGGTGGTCGGGTTAAACGGATTAGGGTAGTTCTGAAATAATTTATAATCATTTGCAGTACCGATTGTAATATCAGAGCCGCCGTCTCCGTTTATAGGATTGTAGAAGTGTTTATTACTACCGGAAGCATAATTGAATCCGATAAAAAGAAACACCAAAACAAAAACAATATTAAAATATTTAGCTTTTATCATAAAAGTTGAGAAAAATATACGAATCTTTATTTATTAATTCAAGTAAAAAATCAGCCCAAAACCTTTAAAATAAGACAAAAAAACCATTCCGGAGGTTTAACTCCGGAATGGGAGATTAATTTCCTCAAAATTATTGAATTTCAAGGGCTATCAGCCTTATTTCCTTATTCTGTGTAATTACTTTAAGAACAAGGATATCGCTTTTATCTTTTTTGCTTAAAATCGATGAGAGCTGGTCTGTTGATTCAATTTTTGTTTTATCAGCTTCAAGTATCACATATCCTGCTCTTAATCCTCTGTTGAAAGCTTCGGAAAACTGCTTTACATCTTTTACAACAACTCCGGATTCAATATCAAGTTCTCTTTTCATGCTTGCAGGAATATCTGAAACCGTGAATCCTGCCTGTTCAAATTTCTTAGATTTAAGTTCAGAGTTATCTTCTTTTTTTCCGTTATCAACAAAATTTGCCTGCTGGTCATCTCTTGGCTTTAATTTAACGGGAATGCTAATTGTTTTCCCGTCCCTGAAAACCGAAAGATTTACGGATTCACCGGGTTTATGGGAGCCAATGATGGTCTGGAGCTGGTTTGCTGCGTTTACTTCCTTGCCGTCGACCGATAAAATAACATCACCTGTTTTAACTCCGGCTTCGTCGCCTGCACCGCCTTTTATTACATTCTGAACAAGCACGCCTTTTGCCTTATCGAGGCCGAGTCCTTTAGCTTCTTTTGTATCCACGTCTTTGATTGAAACGCCAATATATCCTCTTTCAATTTTTCCGGATTTTATCAGTTCTGCTGCAACACTTTTTGCAATATTTATCGGAATTGCAAAACCATAGCCCTGATAATACCCGTTTGTTGTCTGGATAGCGGCATTAATTCCGATTACAAAACCGTTAATATCAACCAGTGCACCTCCGCTGTTACCCGGATTAATGGCTGCATCAGTCTGAATAAAATTATTGATTGCATAAGTATCGCCGCTTACGTTCACATTTCTACCGAGAGCGGAAACTATACCAGCAGTTACGGTATTATTCAGACCGAGGGGGTTTCCGATAGCAAGAACCCATTGTCCTACCTGAACTTCATCGGAATTACCGACAGAAGCAACAGAAAGATTATCCGCTTCGATTTTAATCACGGCAATATCGGTATTAGGGTCAGTGCCGATGAGTGTTGCACTAAACTCGCGTTTATCCGTCAAAATAACTTTAATTCCCTTATCTGATGCATTTTTTACCACGTGATTATTTGTCATAATATAGCCGTCTTTGCTTATAATAACACCCGAGCCTGAGCCGTGCTGGGGAGGCTGGTCCATTTTAAAATCCGGTCCGAAGAAAAACTCGAATGCCTTGTCATTTTTATCATCGCTTTTCTTAGCATCGGTTGTAACATCAATAAAAACCACTGAAGGGGTAACGGCTTTTGAGATTTCCACGAAGGCATCGTTAAGGCCCTTTATATTGGGATTTGAATTCTGAATGGGTGGGTCGGTTTTGAAATCAATCTGCGACCCTGCTATCAGCTTTTTAATGCCGCTGAAATTGGCAATTAAAACAGCAGAGAAAAATAGAACTGCAACGACTGCAATTGCGCTTGCAATAATGGATTTCTTAGACATTTTAATATTCTCCTTTATATTTTTTTGCTTTTAAAAAAATTTAAGCAATAAAAATTTACATATTCAAGATTTCGTTTAAAAAATTATTTGTTTTTAAAAAATTAAACTTATTATAGTTCATCGAGTAAAAACCAAACAGAACTTTACATAAGTATTTTACGTCATTTCCGTCAATAAGTTCAGGTGAAATCCCTGAAATATCGTTATCTCTGAAAATTTCGAGATATTCAGCCTGTTCCTTACTGATTTTATATGCCGAATCCCTTACAAAGGTTCCGTTTTCAATATAAGAGAGAAAGTCAAGACCCTGCACAAGGGAAAGTTTATACAAATAGTATAACAATATTAATCCGAAATTTGTTTTCAGATTTTCAAGTTTTTCAAAAACTTCTTTTAAAAGAGCAAATGCATTATATGCAGTATCGTATTCCTCAGAAGTTTTATTCAGTATTTCCAGCATGCTGAATCCGATTGCGAGCTTATCGAGGTCGGATTTTACGCATTCGAACTGTTTTATAATTTCCGCTTTAGAAATTACCTGAAGGCTTCTGTTTTCCTTTTTATTCAGGAAAATCTTAATCAGGTTCATATTTTCATAAACGCCGCTGTGCCTTGCCTTAACATTTCTTACGCCTTTTACGATGGCATTGAACTTACCGAATTCCTTGCTGTAAAGAGTAATAATTTTGCTCGATTCACCGTACCTGAAACCATTAAGAACGAATGCTTCCGATTCTAATAATGCCATACGAAAATTATAAAAAAAATGTTGCGTTTAAAGGCTTATATCCTTAAAATTGGTTATTGATTTAAATTCTTTGAACCTTTTCATAATAGTATCATTTTCAAGATTTCTAAGTCCTTCCAGAGAGAATTTTTCGACCGACAGGGAAGCCATCACAGTACCGAATACAATAGCGAGCTTTAGATTTTCGAATGATAAATCTTTTGTTCTGTCAATCCAGCCCATAAAACCACCTGCAAAAGAATCACCGGCACCAGTCGGGTCAAAAACTTTTTCAAGAGGGAAGGCAGGAATTATGAAAACGTGGTTTTCATTAAATAGCATTGCACCGTGCTCGCCTTTTTTTATTATAAGGATTTTGGGACCATACTCCATAATCTTCTTTGCCGCAGTGAATAAATTATTTTCGCCTGTAATCAGTCTTGCCTCTGAATCATTTACCATAATAATATCTACAAGCTTCAGAACTTTATCCAGAGCAGGGCGGTTGCCTTCAATCCAGAAGTTCATTGTATCAATCATTATGAGCTTCGGCTTGTCTATCTGCTTTATTACTTTTTCCTGAATAACGGGGTCTATATTTCCAAGGCATACATATTCCGTCTGTCTGAATTTATCAGAAAGCACAGGATTCAGGTAAGCAAGAGCGTTTAAATCTGTAGTAATCGTATCTCGCTGATTCATATCGGTATGATAAACTCCGTGCCAGTGAAAAGTTTTCTGGTCTTTCATGATTTCTAAGCCGGATGTATCAATGCCTCTTGATTTGAAAAAATCGAGTTCTTTCTGCGGAAAATCGTGCCCAACTATACCTACAAGGCGGATGTCTTTTGTAAGGTAACTTGCAGAAGTTGAAATGAACGTAGCCGAACCGCCGAGTGTATATTCTTCCTTGCCGTATGGTGTTTCAATTGTGTCGAGTGCTAAAGTACCAATTACTAAAAGGCTCATATAAGTTTAAGTTTATTTAAAGTATAATAAAATTTTGTAAAAATAAAAATTATCGGGGGTTTATTCAATGTTAAAAGAGCAGAGTAAATAGTGCGTATAGTGTGTTGAGTGTATAGAGTTTATTGGGTAAAAGCTTAAACTACTATGAAAAATCAAAATCTGAAATCGATTCCAATTTCGGGTGAAGTAAGGCTTCTGTTGGTTAATCCATACTTTGCAAAAAGCAGGACATTATATTCTATAAAATATCTGCACCCGATGTGAGCTCCATATAAATTATCTTTCAAAGCCAGATTTGTTCCGCCTGAAAATCCAATAAACGGTATAAATTTACTGCCGGGAACATTATTGAAATTCAAATTAGCGTGAAGTGTAAAGAAGAAATTCTTATTACTTTCACCTGTAAAATTGCAATAATTTGCTGAAGCTCCTAAACTTAAAATAGCAGTATTAAAATCAAATTTTTCATATTCAAAATTAAATGATGTTATTGCAACTTTGTTATCAGTTTCATAGGTACCTGAGACTCCTAATAAAATATCATCTTTTTTTAACTGTCCATAAGTATTAAGGAATAAAAAACCGATAAAGATAAATGTTAATGAAATGATTTTTGCGTTCATTATGCTTCAAATTAAGTTTTTAGCGAAGTAGAATTTATCGATTCTTTTAATATTAATTATTATTAAATTCCAACGCAAATATTAATTTAAATTAGAAAAAAATAGTATAAATAGCAATAAAGATATAATAAATAGAAAACAGGATTAAAATCACTAATTTTCTCTGAAATTGCCATGAATATCAAATATGCTTTGAATATTTAATTTCTAAATAGTATTTTAAAATAAAAATAAATTTAAATAATTCAATAAAATTATGGCAGAAAACAATCCTCAACAACAGCAAATAAATGTAGAATTAGGAGAAAAGGAAGCAGAAGGTTCTTACTCGAATCTTGTAATAATTTCCCACTCTCCGGCTGAGTTTATATTAGATTTTACCAGGCTTTTACCGGGTATTCCGAAAGCCAAGGTGCATTCAAGAATAATTATGACTCCTCAGCACTCAAAAATGTTTCTTGCAGCATTGAAAGAAAATATAGAAAAGTATGAGAACCAATTCGGGGAAATTCCGGTTATGGGAGCTATGAATGAAAATGCTCTCGGATTCCAGGTACCCGGGAAAGAGAAGATAAATTAAGAGCAGTAGTTAGTAGATAGTAGTTGGTAGAAGAACAGATTTAGTATATAATAGAATATTGTTTGTATATAATAATATAAATGACATAAAAATAAGTAAAATAACTTTTGAATAGTAAATTAAAATAAAGTAAAAAAATAATGCAGAAAATAGTTCCATTTATATGGCTTGAAAAGGGAGCGGAGGAAGCAGCCGAGTTTTACTGTTCAGTATTTAAGGATGGTAAAATTACATCCAAAAGTTATTACGGAGAAAATGCAATGATGCCGAAGGGTACTTTGATGGCAGTAAACTTTACAATTAACGGACAGGATTTTTCAGTTTTAAACGGGGGACCGTATTATAAGATTACACCTGCAATTTCATTTTTAATAAAATGCAAGAATCAGGAAGAAATTGACTATTTTTGGGAGAAACTGACAGAAAATGGAGGAAAAGAGGTACAATGTGGCTGGCTCGAGGATAAATTCGGAGTGACCTGGCAGGTTGTTCCGGAAAATATCGATAAATACTTCTGTGATACGCCTAATTATAAAATGGTTATGGATGTGTTATTTAAAATGAAGAAACTCGAGATAGCTGTTTTAGAAAAAGCGTTTAAAGGAGAATAATACAAAGAAAATGGAAAATAAAGCGAAATCAGTAAAAGAATATATAAGAAAATTACCGATCAAATCGCGTAAATTCATTAAGGATTTAACAGATTTAATAAAGAAAAGTGCACCGGAAGCAGAAGAATATATAAGTTATGGTATGCCTGCTTATAAGCTATCAGGGAGAATACTCATATATTGTGCAGCATTCAAGAATCACTATTCATTATTCCCGGGACCGAGTGTAATAAATGAACTTAAAAGTGAACTAAAGGAATACGAAACCAGCAAGGGGACTATTAAATTTTCATTTGAGAGGCCAATACCTAAGAGATTAATTTCAAAGATAATAGCATATAAAGTAGAACTTAATATAAGTAGGACTAATAAGCCTAATAAATAGGGTATTAAGTCTTTTGAGTTCGAAGAAAATTGATTATAGATATTGACAGAAAAATAATATTAGCCAGCCAGGCAGTAAAAATGGGATTCATATCACCATTATAGCCGAAAACCTGAGAAATTTTGACAAATCCGAGATATAGGAAGCTTACCATTATACTGATTCCAAAATGAAGCGCTGCGCCGCCTTTTCTACGGTTAGAAGATACTGAAACTCCGAAAATAATGGTTACAAGGCTTGCAAAAGGAAAGGAAATGATAGAATAATAGTCAACTTTTTCTTTTGAAGCATCCTGACCACTCGCTTCAAGATTTTCTATAAATTCCTTGAATTCAGTCAGAGGAAGTTCCTCAGGTTTAAAGTCTTTTTTCAGAATTAATTCAGGGTCCACGGTTATTTTCTTAATTTCAGGTACATCTGCGATATAGATATTGTTTAAAATCTCAAGAGATTCGCGGTTTTGAGACAAAAAAGAGCGTTTATAGGCTTCTTTTATACGCCAGTCAGCTTTTGATGAATCCCAGGTCATTTCTTTAATATCAAAGCGGCTAGAAACCGTGTTCAGAGTGTCTTTATTGAAAATCTGTATAGAAACATCGGAGCATTTTTGTCCGATTTTATCATAAGCTCCAATCACGATAATTCTGTTAAATTTATCCTGAATATAGATATTCGGAATAATGTTAACAACCGGATGTCGTCCTAAAACTGTCCGTTCGAACGAATATTTAAGCCTGTTTGATTTAGGAACCAGCCAGCCGTTAAAATATATGGAAAAAAGTGTGATAATCAGTCCGAAAGTCATTACAGGCACAAGATATCTGTAAATGCTGATTCCCGCAGAGCGCATTGCTGTAAATTCCGAAAAATTAATAAATCGGCTTATAGTGAACAAAGAGGCAAGAAGCATACCGACCGGTGTAATAAGCTTAAGAATATCCGGTATAAAATACGAATAAAACTGTGCAATCTGGAAAACAGTTAATTTCTTATCGATAAATCTATCCAGGTTTTCAAAAAGGTCTACAAGGATGAATATAAGTATAAAGCAGAATAATCCGAAGAAGAAATTCTGCACAAAGTTTCGGAGAATATATCGGTCAAGGAGCTTCACATACAAATATAAGTAAAATGCATAATTATAAAAATTGAAAATAAAGCAAAAATTATATAATAAATGTTATATAATATATATTATGTAAAGTCATTTGTATATGTACTTACTCCCTTTTGAATGATATATCAAAGCATCAACAAAAATACTTTTCTCATCTGTATTTAATTTATGAAAATAGTTATTATACAAATTGCTTAAGATAAAAGAGCGCATAATACTTTTTTTATGATTTATAATTATTTCAAAGTTTTTTATACCAACACTTCATATCTTTTGCAGTTTCTATATCATAAATTCAATTTATAGATTTTTTTTGAATATATAATTTTTTATTTTGGTAATTATGTATGAATTAAATTACTTTTTAATATTAAGCGCAGTTCTGTTTATAATCGGAACAATTGGCGTACTCGTAAGGCGGAATGCAATTATTATTTTCATGTCAATAGAGCTGATGCTTAATTCCATTAATCTTTCTCTGGTTTCATTTTCCTCGTTTTTAGGAAACGCCACAGGTCAGGTTTTTGTTTTCTTTGTAATGGCAGTAGCGGCAGCGGAGGCGGCTGTAGGTCTTGCGATAGTAATATCATTATACAGGAACAAGGAAACGCTGAACATAGATGAAATCAACATTTTAAAATGGTAAAAAACACTGAGGATGACTAATTATTTCATTTTAATTCCGGTTTTACCTCTTATAGGCTTTTTAATAAACGGATTGCTGGGCAGTAAACTAAAATCCGAGAAGTTTTCGGGTATAATAGGTTCAACGGCAGTATTTATCCCCTTCCTAATTGCAGTTTATGTATTTATTGAGTTATCAGGGCTTCCGGTGGAATCAAGAAGAGTTGTGCTGACATATTTTTCCTGGATAACGACAGGCAGTCTTAACATAACATATTCATTTGTTGTTGATCCCCTTTCGCTGGTGATGGTTCTGGTTGTGACAGGTGTAGGTTTTCTGATTCACGTATATTCAATCGGTTACATGCACGGTGACAAGGGATTTGCGAAGTTCTTTGCATTCCTGAACCTTTTTATTTTTGCAATGCTGAATCTTGTACTTGCAGATAATTTTCTCCTGATTTTTTTAGGATGGGAAGGCGTAGGACTGTGCTCTTACCTGCTGATTGGATTCTGGTATGAAAAGAAATTCACAGGAGATGCAGCCAAGAAGGCATTTATCGTTAACAGAATCGGAGATTTCGGTTTCATGCTTGCGATGTTTCTGGTATACATAAATTTCGGTACGCTTAATATAACTTTATTCATGGGAAACATTGCAGGAAGGCCTATTAACGATGCTTTGCTGATAGCAATAGCCCTTTTATTTTTTGTAGGAGCGACCGGAAAATCAGCACAGATACCGCTCTTTGTATGGCTTCCCGATGCAATGGCAGGACCTACACCAGTATCTGCTCTTATTCACGCCGCAACTATGGTAACTGCCGGAATTTACCTGGTGGCAAGGTGTTCATTACTTTATTCGCTCACCCCTTTGGCATCTAATGTAATTTTAATGATAGGAATTGCCACGGCGCTCATATCGGCAACAATCGCATTAAAGCAAAACGACATTAAAAAGATTTTAGCATATTCAACCGTTTCACAGCTTGGATTTATGTTCATAGCACTCGGAACTAATTCTTATGCAGTTGCAGTATTTCATCTTGTAACACACGCATTTTTCAAGGCGCTTATGTTCCTCGGAAGCGGCTCTGTGATTCACGGAATGCACGAAGAGCAGGACATAACAAAGATGGGCGGACTCAGGAACAAAATGAAAGTAACATATATTACATTCTTCATCGGCGCGCTTGCAATTTCGGGAATTCCGCCACTGTCGGGATTCTTCAGCAAGGATGAGATTTTATGGAAGACATTTGAGAATGCGGGATTAATTTCATATGCCATTGTATTAATTACAGCGGCACTAACGGCGTTTTACATGTTCAGGCTTATCGGGCTGACTTTTTACGGCAAGCCGAGATATGATGAAGACCATATTCATCCGCACGAATCGCCGAAGGTGATGACCATTCCGCTTATTATTCTTGCAGTACTCTCTGCTGCAGGCGGATTCATCGGACTCCCCCATTATCTTGGGCTTCCGAATTTATTCGATCACTGGCTCGATCCCGTTTTCAAATATTCAGATACAATTACTCAAAGTTACAGGCATTCATCTGAACATTCAATTGCTATTGAACTTGTATTTGTTTTGATATCAATTGCTGTTGCAACAATATCAATATTAATTTCTTTCAGAAAATTTTCCGTGCAGGAAAAATTCGAAAAAGAAAAAGGATTTGGCAAGATTCTGGAGAACAAATATTATCTGGACGAGATTTATGATACAGCAATCATAAAACCGATAGAGGTTACTTCCGAGAAATTCTTCTGGAAAATTTTTGACGTAAAAATAATAGACGGAGCGGTAAACGGGATAGCGACATACTTCAGCAAGCTAAGTAATGAATGGAGAAAGATACAGACAGGAGTTGTACAGGATTATGCCACTTTTGCAATTGCAGGAATTGTTCTGATAATTGCATACTTTATTTTCTTTTAGGAATCAAAAAAAAAAATCATAAATAAAAAAAGCCCTCCGATGCACATCGGAGGGCTTTTTTTTACAATCTTTTAATATTACTTCTTAGGTGTTGTCTTCATCGAAGGATAGAAGTTAACGCCTATATAGAATGTAGCCCAGTTAAGGGTTTTTGCTTCATTTTTTACATTGCTTCTGTAAGGCAGTCCAAGAGGGTCATAAATATTTGCAGTGTAATATCCTTCTTCATCATTTATTGATGCATTAGTTCTTCCCCATTCATACATTCCTGTTCTGTCGATATTTTTAAATAATAAGTTTCCGAAATCATACTTTGCTCCTAGTACGAATCCCCATTGAGGATTAACCCTGAATTCAACACCTGCATTGAGGTTTAAGCCCATACGAAAATCAGTAACATTGAAACTTGTAGAGTCATTAGGTCCCGTTGTTCTGGATAATTTTGCATTCAGAAAATTAAAAGTAAGGTTTGCCCCGACGAAAGGTGAAACAACTTTCGTAAAAGCTGTAGGAGCTACTTCAACACCAAGTGCAAGACCGAAGTTGTTTAAGCTATAATCGTAATCAATAGGTCTTTGCTGTATATATGTTGTTGTAAATACCGGAATATATCCGGATTTAGTAGGCTGGAAAGAATTAAAAGAGCTAAAACTTAATGAACCTACAAGTCTGAATACATCATATTTATCTACATTGATTTTCGCGGTACCGTTAATATAGAAACCTGTCTTTGCACCCATATTTTTTCCGAATAATGATGAATCAACAAGAGCAATCTGGTACGGAAGTGTGAAAGTAGTATCTACATTGAGAACCTGGTTTACATACCTGAACTGGTTAGTATAGCTAAGATAATCATTGCCTCTCATTTGCATATCCGGATTAACAAGACCAACACCAAGCTGGAATACAGGTTTATCGAACTGAGCATAAGAAAAAGATGAAAACATTGTTAACACAAGAGCTAAAAATAGTAATTTGATTTTCATGATGTTATTAATTAATTATTTAAAAATTCTATTAGTTATCTTCAATTTATAAATTCTAAAATCATTTTAAAAGTTCAAAAACAGATACAATTGCTGCTGTTTCTGAGCGCATTTTTCTTTCTCCGAGAGAGTGGATTTGCCAGTTATTGCTTACGAGCATATTGATTTCCTGTTTTGAAAAACCACCCTCGGGACCAATTAAAAGGTTGATCTCCTTAATTTCTCTATTAATTTTTGATTTTTCCGTACTTAGGGCATATTCATACATTACAATTTTATTAATGTCATTCTTAGTTGATTTCAGCATATCCCCGAAAGAGATTGTATTTCTGAATTCAGGAAGAAGGCATCTTTGTGATTGTCCCATAGCAGAAACTATAATTTTCGAAATTCTCTCCATTTTATTTTTTGAGAAAGAACTTTTATTTACTGTAAATTCAGTAATAACGGGTTGAATACAGCTTACGCCAAGCTCGACTGCCTTTTCAAGAGCAAACTCAAGCCTGGTGTTGTTTCTGAGCGGAGCAATATAAAGTTTAAGGTTTACATCCGGCTCAAAAAGGTTAAAATAGTTTTTTTCTATAGTGCAGATTACTTTACCCTTTGATATATTTACTATTCTGCAGTCGAAAATGTTCCTTAATCCGTCAGTAATTTTCAGCAAATCCCCTTCTTTTTTTCGAAGTACTTTCACAAGGTGTTTATACTCAAAATCCTCAAGAAAAAGTGTATTATTATTTAAATCTATATTCGATTTTGGTGTATAATAATATTCCATAGCTTAAAAAGATGAATTAAGGAAGAACAATATTTGAGAATAGTACTTATTATTTTCATTTCTGAAGGCAAAGTCCACTCTTCCAATGACATTAAAAGGTAAAATGATATCCAGACCTGCTCCATACCCGGGATGAAATCTAGCTTGCTTAATATTTTCATCCCAAACTGCTCCGATATCGAAAAACGGAGACAGATAAAGGCCATATCTATAAGACATATTTTTAAAAACAGGAAGTTGTTTTATAACAATATGGTCATTGCCGCCAACGAAAAATGGTTTAATTACAGGAATTCTTATTTCATTAAAGAAGCAAAGAAGTGATTTGCCATCGAGCACTTTTCCGTTCCAGCCGCGGATAAGGTTGTCGTACCCTATTACTTCGTGCATATAAGAAGGCACATTACCGCCGAAAGGAACAGAAAACAGGCTTCGAGAAGCAAGGGTGATGCTATAATCCTTTGTGAATTTAACGGGAACAAATTTTCTCAAATCGAGTGAGAATTTATTAAATCCGATATCACCGTTAAAGGAATTATAGTGCATATATCTTGCATTATAAAAAGAGCCATAAGTTGTATAAAATACGTTATCTCTCCTGTCGAAGTTAGCGTTTAAACTAAGTGAAAGATATCTGTCTTTTCCGTCATTTGAAACAGTTCTTCCGTACCTGTAATCTGATACAATCAGAGAATTGAAACCTGCCGTAGCAGCAACGGAAAAATATTTGGAAAAATATTTTCCGAGTGAGAACTCAGCAGAGAAAAAATTATTGCTGAACTCCGAAATTTCGTCCTTGTCATGGATATAGTTCATAGTATCTGCTTCTGAGATACTTTTATTCATAATTTTGCTGTACCTTAAGCTCATAGCAGTAAAGAAATGGCTTTTTTCGCCGAGCCACGGATTGAAGTAATAAAGATTAACATACGGTTCATAACCAACTGCGAAGTTAAGTCCAAGAGTCTGGTTCCATCCGCGAAAATTTCTCCATATAATATTTGCTCCGAACTGAATCTTGCTTAAATCGCTTTCCTTGATATTTGCTACAGGTATCGGAAGAATATAGAATGTTTCTTCCACGGTTATCATCAAATTGTATTTACTATCCCCGATTGGAAGGGGCATAACATCGATTTTATTAAAAAGCCCAAGGTTGTAAAGCCTGTCAATATCCTCCTTTAGTATTTCGATATCCAGAAATGAATCTTCATTTGTTTCCATTTCCCTGCGGATGACTTCAGTTTTAGTAACTTCATTTCCGAATACGATAATCCTGTCGATAAATATTTTTGCAGAATCCCGTTCAGGATAAAAATTGGGGCTGTTGCCATAAGTCTTCAGACCAGAAAGGCAAATCAGAGCAGCGGAAATTAATATTAAGATTTTCGAATTCAAAAATTATTTTTGAAGATCCTTAAGCTGATTAATTTTGGAAAGCAGCTGCAAAGAAGTTTTATCATTCGGATTAATTTCCATTGCTTTTTTGACAAGAGATTCCGCTGTTTCGAATTTAGATTTATTCATCAGGAAATTTGCCCTTGAAAGATATGAATTGTAATAGGCATTCATTATAAAACTGTGATAATAATCTTTTTCCTTCGTCAGGTTAAAAGTAAAATCCGGTTCCTCGTATTCGTTATAATTCTCGAAGTTTTTAGTAACACGCAAAAGAACTCCTTCAGGTATACGGATATAATCTTTTGCAAATTTCTCAGCCTGTACATTTTCAATTTCAAAAGTTGTATAAACAGGTCTGTCAATAAAGTTCTTATCAACGAGGCTGTTCAGCAGAGCTATAAAAGCTGCATTAATTTTAGCACTTTCCTGCCTGTCAAAATCAGATTTAGGGTTGGTATATCTTGAAGTTTCCTTTTCGAATTTCAGAAGCTCGACCAAATAGGTCTCGAATTCTGATTTTGAGCGTTCATAAACCTGCGGATTTCTAATCTGTATGTGTCTGATATACCAGCTGCGCCTGAGAAGCTCTTTATCGATGATAGTAATATCCGGTCTTTCTCCTTTAATATCCTGAAAGTAAAATGATGCCGCAACGAAAAAATCCCACTGAGTCGATAGTATCAGTGCATTAGGTTTTGCTGATTTATAAACATTATGTGTATAATCTTTAACGAAATAATTAATTGATTCATCATTTGTGCTGTAGTTTGCATAAAGCGGAAAAACTGCAAGTACGAGAGATGAAACGGAAATTTGCAAAGAAGACTTTGAAAATTTCTGCGCAAAAAAGGATACTCCAGTAGCAATCCAGACAGCAGAAACCACAAAAGCAAGCACGAAGTAAGAATCGATGTCGTGTATGTCATAATTTATTGCATAAAACACATTAAATGCAAAAAGCAGGAATGTAAAATAAAAAAGTTTTCTCTGTCTGGTGAAAAGGTTTGCTGCACCGAAGAATGCAAAAATCAGCGGTACATAAAAGAATTCTTTAGGATAGCTTTCAACAAAATACTTGAACTGTTTAGAAGTAACCTCAGTTGATGAGAACATCCAGACGCTGAATTGTTTTCCCGTAACGTGCCTGACAAAGTTATTCCAGTTTGCCGGATAACCCCAGCTTAGCACGGAATTATCTGCCCTTACGGGAAAGTAAATATAGGCAGAGAAGGCAATCAGGAAAGGAATTGACATTAAAGCAATGCGTTTAAAAGAAACGTCACTGAATTTATTAACGGAAAAATACAGGTAAAGGCATCCCAAGCTCATAAATATTGTCGAAAGATGGTTAGCAAAGCTCAGTCCGAGCAAAAATGCAAACATAAGCCAGTATATATCAGAGCGGGAATCTTTTTTCCCTGTTTCGTTTACGGCTTTCAGCATTGAATATATGATGGCAATAACAAAGAACTGATGAAATGAATATACTTCAAGAGAGTTGGCAATATTCCAGAAGGTAGTGGAAAAACCGAGTATGAGAACGGCTGAGAGCGAAATCACATAAACCGAAAATTCGTTCAGACTGCCTGCAAGCTTTTCAGATTTGGTATTGCCGGAAAATATTTCACCGTCGAAATCTCGCAAAATAAAAACAATCAGGTTAAATAATAAGGCAAGTGCTGTTGAAGATGCAACTGCGCACATGAAATTCAGCCTGAATATTTCATCTCCAAAAGGAAGAAGAGTAAACAATCTACCGACTAACGTGAACAATGGATAACCGGTAGGATGTGCAATACCTAGCTTTACACAAACTGCAGCCAGTTCGCCCGTATCTATAAAAGAAACCGTTGGAGCAAGAGTTTTTAAATAAACTGCGAAAGGAATTGAGAAAGAAAGTATTGTAAAAAAAAATTTCGATTTGATAAAATTATTATTTTTTTCCAAGTTATTTGATTTTTGAATGTTCAACAAGAATACATCTGTTTTCCACGTATTCGAAACCGTTTTCGAGTGCAAGTTTTCTTGCATCATCGTTTATAATTCCGAACTGTGTCCAGATTACAGGCGGTTTGTAATTAAGCTTCATTGCTTCCCGGACAATTGGAAGTACTGCGATGGGAAGTCTGAAAATGTCAATAATTTCCACTTCATCGGGAATTTCCGCCAAAGTTTTGTAGCAGTTAATACCTTCAACGATCTTTCCGCCGAGTTTGGGATTAACTCCATATACAGTAAAACCATATTTTTTCAAATATAATGCAATGCTGTGGCTATCCCTTGAAGGATTATCTGAAAAACCTATTACCGCAACTTTCCTATACTTTTCTAGAATTTCTTTTATGGTCATATTTTTTAAAATAATCTAAAAGTTATCAAATTTAAAATTAATTAGAAATATAAAGAATAAGGAAAAAAAATTAGTTTTCGGTTGTTATTTCGGATTTTTATTAGTGTAAAGATACCAGTCACCTGATTGTTTTGAAAGATCAAATCCCTTTATTTCAAGCTTTAGACTGTCTTTCAGGAGGACATATTCAATATTTTTATATTCATCCGAATAATTTCGTGAATCCCCTATCCACTCACGATAATACGGAAGTTTTTCGAAATCTGCTTTACGTTTAATAACTCCGAATCTGTAATCTACAAGCCCGGTGGAAATTCCTTTGTTCCAAACGATAAAATACATTGGAAAATGAATATAAACAGGCCGGTTCTTAAAAGTATTTGTATAAATAATGCCGGATATTCTCTTGCAGGATGCATCATCAGGAAGAAGTTCCTTTGTAAATACCGACGTTTCATTTTTGAAATCATTAAAATATATTGACACGAGTATAAAGTGAAGAAGAACAACTAAAATTACTGCTGTTCTGGATATTTTGCCGAGTAATATACCCTTATAACAATAAGCACAGTAAATTATAAGAGCCAGCATTAAAAAAACTGAAAACCGTTCGAATACTATATTTTGCCCGGGTATAATATCAGGAAGAAAGAAATAGCAGAGGAATGAGCTTGAAATAAAAATATATAAGTACCAGGAATAATTATCAGTTTGAATAATACCATAAACTTTTTTTGATCTCTTATACAAATAAAAAATCAAAGGAATAATAAATGATAACACAAAAATTACTGCGAATAGTGCACCCCAAGATCCCTCAATAAAATAAAAATTATCTATTACGGTTACCGATTTTAATCTATCAATCAGAGAATCTAAATAGCAATTTTTATAATACGCCATCAGGAACCGAAATAGATTTTGTTTTTCAGATATTGTATCGAATGTATAAGCATAATACATAAAGCAAAGAACAGGTAAAATAGTAACTAAGTATTTCAAATAATATATATACGATTTTTTCAGGTTTAATAAAGTCGCAATCGTAAATAACAAAATACAGAATATGGCATTCTGGAAATGCATTGAAAATATTGAAAGCAGAAGAATCATAAGTGTGATTACATTTCCTGTAGACTGTTTTTCAAAATATTTTATAATAAAAAGAATAAAAATGATTATGAATGGTACTGACAAAGTAAATCCTGTAAATCCCCAGTGCACGCTGTGATTGTAAATGAAGAGAAAGGAAAGCAAAGAAAACCATTTATTTCCTTTAATATAACTTATAAGAAATAAAGAAGATAAAGGAAAAATAATTATGTAAAAAATATAATAGACTTTATTTGCGAATTCAACAGAAGGAAATATATTCAGGCTGCAGAAAACCATATGGAATATATTGGATTTTATCAGTGTTGGTATCGAATAATAATCTGAAAAGCAGTAAGCGTGATTATACAAATCCTTCAGAATAGTTGATTCAGCGAGATGGAACGGTAAATCAATAAAGGGCAGAATTCTAAGATAAACAATCCAGAATATATGCAGGAAAATAAAACTTAAGAAAACAGAATAGAATAATTTATTATTTTTTACTGCCTGAACGATAAATTTAATTATTTAAATTAAAAAACGTTCCCAAACGGCGTTTGGGAACGATATATATTCAAAAATTACATATTAGAACTATGTTATACCCTATAATCTTCAACTGAGCCGCAACTGCATACCAGGTTTCTATCGCCGTATGCGTCATTAATTCTGCTTACAGAGGGCCAGAATTTGTTATTTTTCAGTCCTTCAACAGGGAATGCTGCCTGTTCGCGAGTATAAGGATGATTCCATTCTGAAGCAGTCACGACTTTAGATGTATGCGGTGCATTTTTCAAAGGATTATCCGTTTCGCTCATTTCACCTTTTTCAATAGCTTCTATTTCCTTTCTGATTGAAATCATAGCTTCGCAGAACCTGTCAAGCTCAAATTTTGATTCGCTTTCAGTCGGCTCAAACATAAGGGTACCTGCAACCGGGAATGAAACGGTAGGAGCATGGAAGCCATAGTCCATAAGGCGTTTTGCAATATCAATAACATCGATATGGGCCGTATTTTTAAATTCCCGCACATCAAAAATAAGTTCATGCGCTACCCTGCCTTTAGAGCCAGTATATAATGCCTTAAAATAATCTTTAAGTCTGTCTTTAACATAATTTGCATTCAGAATTGCAATTTTTGTTGCGTTTGTTAATCCTTCAGCACCCATCATCTTGATATATGCAAAAGAAATGGGAAGCACGCTAACGCTTCCAAATGGTGCTGCTGATACTGCTGAAATAGAATCTTCATTTCCAATATTTACGACACTGTGTCCAGGCAGGAATTTCACAAGATGTTCAGCTACAGCTATAGGTCCGACACCGGGTCCGCCTCCTCCGTGAGGAATTGCGAATGTTTTATGCAGATTAAGGTGGCAGACATCTGCGCCGATTTTTGCAGGACTTGTAAGTCCAACCTGAGCATTCATATTTGCACCATCCATATATACCAGTCCTCCACATTTGTGAACAAAGTTGCAAATTTCAATAATGTTCTCTTCAAAAACTCCATGAGTTGAAGGATAGGTGACCATCAAAGCCGAAAGAGTATCTTTATATTGTTCTGCTTTTCTCTTTAAATCTTCTGTATCAATATTTCCGTATGGGTCGCAATCTACAACGACGACCTTCATACCTGCCATTACAGCAGATGCGGGATTTGTACCGTGAGCAGAACAGGGTATCAGGGCTATATCTCTTTGGTTTTCTCCACTGCTGATATGATACTGCCTTATCACCATAAGTCCTGTATATTCTCCCTGAGCTCCTGAATTCGGCTGGATAGATACGCCTTTGAATCCGGTTATTTCACATATATCCTTATTGAATGAATCTATCATTTCCTTATAACCTTCGGTTTGGTCTGCAGGGGCAAAAGGATGAATACCAGAAAAACCAGGGTACCCGATGGCATAAATTTCAGTTGCAGC
Source organism: Ignavibacteriota bacterium (assembly GCA_016218085.1). Lineage (GTDB taxonomy): Bacteria > Bacteroidota > Ignavibacteria > Tepidaquicellales > Tepidaquicellaceae > FEN-1279. The sequence continues at coordinate 359,637 of JACREY010000008.1, read as the reverse complement.
ATTAAGTTTCATTGTGCAGGAACCAAGCGGAATCATTGAACCTGTAAGTGAGAGGTCTTTATTCTCAAGGGATTTTATATATCTCATCATATCCAGTTCGCAATGGTATTTATTAAACACAGGATGGGTAAGATAAGCTGACTTTCTGGTAAGATTTTCAGGAATATATAAATCAAAATTTATTTCGTTAAGTTTAAGCTGCTTATTCAAGTCAAATATAGCAAGAATAAGAGCAAGATCTTCCAGAGAAGAAGTTTCGTCGAGTGAAACAGAAAGCCGGTTACCGATATACCTGAAATTCACTCCAAGTCCTTCAGCAAGTTTTCTTACATCATCCACTTTTTCATTCTCAATTTCAACAGTTACAGTATCGAAATAATTATTGTTCATTACCTTATAGCCAAGAGATTTAAATGACTCAAATAAAATATGCGTGAGTGCATTTATTCTTGTGGCAATTTTCTGAATTCCATCAGGTCCGTGATAGACAGCATACATTCCTGCCATAATTGCAAGAAGCACCTGTGAAGTACAAATATTGCTGGTCGCTTTTTCCCTGCGGATATGCTGTTCACGGGTTTGCAGAGCCATTCTGTAAGCTTTGTTATTCTGTGCATCTATTGAAACTCCGATTATTCTTCCCGGAAGGTTTCTCTTGAAATCTTCTTTAGTGGCAAAATAAGCCGCATGGGGTCCTCCGAAACCCATAGGGATTCCGAATCTTTGAGTTGAGCCAACGGCAATATCAGCTCCCATTTCCGCAGGTGTTTTAAGAAGTGCAAGGCTTAAGAGGTCAGCGCAGATTATTGTATTAATTTTCAATTTACTTGCATTTTCAAAGAACTCAGTATAGTCATATACGTCACCGTTAAGTGCAGGATACTGAACAACGACTGCAAATAAATCATTAGTAAGCTCGAGAGTCTTATAGTTTCCGACCTGCACATTTATGCCGTGAGGAACTGCTCTTGTTTTTATAACATCTACAGTTTGAGGAAAACATTCATCAGAAACGAAAATAGTATTTGATTTTGCCTTATCTCCTTTTCTCTGAGCATAGCACAGGTGCATTGCTTCGGCTGCTGCGGTAGCTTCGTCCAGGAGAGATGCGTTTGCAATCGGAAGTCCTGTTAGGTCAATAATCATCGTCTGATAATTGAGGAGGGCTTCAAGTCTTCCCTGTGAAATTTCCGCCTGGTAAGGAGTATACTGTGTATACCAGCCCGGATTTTCGAATACGTTTTTTCTGATAACAGAAGGAAGAATGGTATCATAATATCCCATGCCGATATATGATTTAAAAATTCTGTTCTTTTCAGCAATTGCATTTAATTTCTTCAAGAACTGAAATTCACTCATTGGTTCTTCGAGTTCCAGGGACTTATCGAGTCTAATATCAGCAGGAACAGTTTCATTAATCAATTCGTCCAGAGTATTTACCCCTATTATTTTCAGCATTTCCTGAACATCTTTTTCAGAGGGTCCGTTGTGACGGGATGAAAACTTTTCAAATGAAAGAATATTATCCATTGGATTATTTTATTTGTTTGAAGTATCCATAAATATAGAATTAATAAATTGGAAATTAAATTGAGAAATTTGTCATACAATAAAAAAAGCTTTCATGAAAATCATGAAAGCTTTTAAAATAATCAAGTATTACTTACTGGACATAGTATTTTACGAGTCTGTAGCGGGTAAAATTCACCGAAGTAGGAGTAGTCACTGTAAACTCATTACCGGAGTAACCGACACCAGGTTTAAAATAAAAATCTCCGGTAGTTGTTTTATTTACACCTTTATTACCGAAGGGATTCAGGAACAAATCAGCTCCCCTGGAATCATTGCTTGCTGTAGTTGATGTTTCAGAATACTTTACACAACCGTCCATAGCATAGAAATTAATATCTAATCCCGAGCATCTGAGTGTATCAACAGCTGCAATCCATTGTTTTGAGATGAAGGATTCATTCAGATTAATCGGATATTTCATCCAAAGGGAAGGATAAGTGAATGTATCCAGATATGTACCGTTAAAATGTCCATACCACCATAAGCCGTCGGCTTCGGCTTTCAAATACCAATAATACGGAGTACCGGACCAATGCCATCTAAAGACTTCCCTGCCGTGAACTTTCAGGAAATCGCTAACATAAAGTGTTGCAGAATATACATTCTGAATATTTCCCGTATCTACTGCAAAAGTCCAGTAATTTCCCAATGCAAGCGGATGAATAGTTGAAGGCGGCGGATCGGGAGAATTATAAGTGATTGTAATGCTCCAGGATTTTATAACTCCGGTTTTATTAAGAGTCGGATAACTGAATATCAAATACCAGGGACCGCTCAAAGTCTGACCGCTGTAAACCGATAGAGGACTATATGGTTTGTAACGCAGGTTATATTCTGCCTGCCCGGGTGTCAGTAAACCCGATGCTGAATCAGAAAATATACAGCCTCTGAAACTATAATTCGGAAAACCCGGATTTGTAAACTGTTTTATCAGAGTGTCTGCAATGTTATTATGAAGCAGAACAACATCAAGTTTCTGATTCCCGTCAATAGAAAGTACAGTATCCAGCTGGAAATCAAGCGACATCAATGAACCGTTGTCCTGAATAGCCATAGTATCGACTGTCGGAATACCTTTATTAATTTCTCTTCTGTAATTATTTGTAATTGTATAATTTGCAGCGGGTCCTCCTCCGACAGGATTTGTGTTACTTCCGCAGGAATAGAAAGCAGCGGAAAAAATTAACAGTAAAAGAAAAACAGTAATAAATAGTTTCATTAAAAATCCCTCCTTTTAATAATAGCTTAAAATACTGATTCTAATTCTTGCAAAATACCAATATAATTAAAACAAAAAAGAAATCAATACAGTTTATACAATGACATTTTTTTTTGCGATTCAATTGCGTATTTTATATGTTAATACATAAAAAATATGAATATACAAAGACCAAAAGGAACAATCGACATACTGCCAAAGGATTCTTCAAAAAGGCGGCATATTGAGGATAAACTTAGAAAGCTGGCTGAAATATATAATTACAAAGAAATCAGAACTCCAACTTTTGAAAAAACAGAATTGTTTAAAAGAGGTATTGGTGAAGAGACTGACGTAGTTTCTAAGGAGATGTATTCTTTCAGAGATGATGAATTTACGTTAAAGCCAGAAATGACTGCACCGGTAATAAGGTCTTATATCGAAAACAATCTTCAGAATGAATCACAGCTTCAGAAACTTTATTATCTTGCAAATATGTACAGGCATGAAAGACCTCAGGCGGGAAGATTCAGAGAATTCTCGCAGTTCGGAGTAGAAGCAATTGGCAGCAGCGATTATCTTGTAGATGCGGAATTAATTTCTCTCGGAGCCAAAATGCTCAGTGATTTCGGGATCGGGAATATAATTTTTAAGATAAATACAATAGGTTCTACAGAAGAGAGGGCAAGATTCCTCGATGATCTGAAGAAATATTTAATGCAGTACAGGGATAAGCTTTCGGGTGACAGTATTAAAAGACTTGAGCTTAATCCATTGAGAATTCTCGATACAAAATTAGATGAAGAAATTGAAATACTAAAAAACTCCCCTGTCCTTTACGATTATCTTAATCCCGAAACAAAGGCACATTTTGACAATGTACTTAATGCGGTAAGCAGTCTTGGAGTTAATTATGAAATAGATTACAGGCTTGTTAGAGGATTTGATTATTATACATCTACTACATTCGAAGTTCTTTCCAGTGATTTAGGCGCACAGAATGCTATTTTCGGAGGCGGAAGATACGATAACCTTGTAGAGCAGCTTGGCGGCAAATCTACACCTGCTATTGGATTTGCCTGTGGCCTCGAAAGGTTAATGCTGATATTAGAAAAGAATAATTATCCTTATCCTGATACGGATTCGGTTGAATATTATTTTGTAACAATGGGCGAAGAATCTAAGATATTTTCCATTAAAATCATGAATTCACTCAGGGAAAAAGGGATTATCTGCGAGACAGATTTTCTAAACAGGAGCATAAAATCCCAGATGAAGGAAGCAAATAAGATTGGAGCAAGGAAAGTGATTGTAATCGGTGAGGAAGAGCTTAAGGAAATGAAATTCAGGATCAGGAACATGAAGAACAGCAGTGAATCATCTGTTGAATGTACAGGGTCAGATGATTTGGCGGAAAAATTAATTAAAATCGGAAAGTAATTCTTAAAATTTTATGAGAACAAAGCAGGTAAGACCCGAACCAAAGGAATTTGAATACGAACTATACATTTCGAAGGAAACTGATAAAATTACCGGAAAGGATTTTATTCTGTTCGATTTCAGGACAACGAAGATTTTCGAGTATTTTATATACAGAATAAACGTATTCGAAAAAATAAACTCCGAGAAGAAAGAAATAAACTTCAGGGTTGAGGGATTATCAGCACCGAAGATATCACTTTCTAATCCGGGTTATGCAAATTTCCAATACAGGCTATATGATTTCAGGAATACCGAATATGACTTAAAGCTGACGAAGCCAGGAATTGAAAAGAACAATTTTAAGTTAAAGATTACAAAGAACAATATAAAAATTTTAAAACAACCTTCTAACAGATTTATAAAAATTATTTTAGATTAATGCACCCGAAATTATTTGAGATTGGTCCAATACCAGTGTACAGTTACGGTTTAATGCTTGGAATAGCATTTCTGATAGCAAGTTCATTATTTTCAAAAGAGTTAAAAAGATTAAAAATTGAGGAAAACGTAGGAATTGTAATTACATTCATAGCTATAGTCTGCGGAATTGCCGGAAGCAAATTATTTTATATTATAGAAGAATGGAATTTTGGAAGCGGTAATCCGATTGGATATTACCTTACGCCTGAGAATTTATTCTCACCTTCCGGGCTTACTTTTTATGGCGGTTTGATTTTATCGTTTGTTGTAATCTTTATATACTGCCGCGTGAAAAAAGTAAAACTATTGCAGATTTTGGATGCAATGGCACCGGGAACCACTCTGGGGTACGGGTTAGCGAGGATTGGCTGCCATCTTTCCGGTGATGGTTGTTACGGTGTAGGGGTAAACGGAACATTCTGGGAATTTCTCGGGGCAACATATTCAAAAGGTATTGTTCCGACAAAGATAGGAGAGCTGGTACATCCAACTTCATTATATGAACTGGTATTTGCAGCAGGAGCATTTTTAATACTATGGAACTTAAGAAAAAAAATGCATTACACAGGTCAACTTTTTTACATTTATTTAATATTAACCGGGATTCCGAGGTTTTTAATAGAATATATCAGACTAAATCCCCGTGTAATCTTAGGATTGAGCCAGGCGCAGATTATTTCGATATTGATGATTTTAGTAGGTGTAATAATGCTTATAATCAGCAGAAACCGTGAAAATGATTTAAAAATGTCCAAATGATAAACCAAATAGCCTTGAAAACTTCAAAAAATAAGGTTATCTTATAGTTTATATTTAATTTAAACTTTAAAGATGAAAAGAACATATCAACCGAGCAATACGAAGAGGAAAAATAAACACGGATTTCGTGAAAGAATGTCAACAAAGAACGGCAGAAAAGTATTATCGAGAAGAAGAGCCAAAGGCAGAAAGAAGCTTACTGTCAGCGACGAATTCGTACGCGTGTAATATAATTTTAATAAATTACATTGACCAGGGTAAACGGTATTTACTGTTTAAAGAAAAGCGAAGTAATAAGGGGATACAATTCTTTCAGAGATATCTTAGCCGATTCAAAATTAGTAACTAACAGTTTTTTAAGAGCATATATTCAGGTAAAGAAAGATTCACAGGAAAACGAAGGCAGAAAAATTTCAGAAGACCCACTTACAAATGTTAAAGTGGGTTTTGTTGTTTCAAAGAGGATTATTAGAAAGGCTTCAAAGCGTAACAGGCTAAAAAGACTAATGCGTGAGGCATACAGGCAGAACAAGAACCTGCTGTACAATTACCGCACAGGCGATTTGAAAATTCTGTTTGGGTACAATGAATCATTCAGGGAAAGTCTTGGTAATCTTGAGATTGAAATAGTAAAAGCAAACATGAGGATGCTGATACAGAAAGTCCTGGAAATTTTAAAAAAGCAGAATTAATTTGTCTATAATATTTATTTACATAATTAAATTTTACCAGAAATTCATATCCCCCGGTCTTCCGAAGTCCTGCAGGTTTTATCCCACTTGTTCGAGTTATTTCATCGAAGCCTTGCAGAAGAGAGGGTTTTTAGTCGGGTTTTACCTGGGTGTAAAAAGAATATTAAGATGCAATCCTTTTTTCGAAGGCGGTTTTGATCCGGTACCTGAAAAAAATAAAATTAAAGAAAATACAATTTAAATCATATAAATGGATAAAAGAACAGTTTCGGCATTTGTAATTATAGGTGTAATTCTGATAGCATGGCTGGTATGGACATCAAACCAGCAGAAAAGCCGGTTGAACGAGAAGATAAAGAGCGATACGGTGAAAACGCAGGTTGATACCACAAAAACTCCTGTAAAGGAAGCGAAGGAGAAACAGAAAGTTGAAGTAACGCTTTCTTCCGATTCACTTAAAACGGACACAATCAGGAATTCATTCGGAAATAATTTCTACAAGAACTCTATTATGCATAATCTTTCAAATACTCCCGTAAAGGAAAAGATTATTATGATAGAGGGACAAAAAGCATATATGGAATTCACAAATTACGGAGGAACAATAAGAAAATTTGTGACACGGGAATTCAAGATGTATAACGGCGATACGCTACAGCTTATCGAATGGAAAAAAGGAAAGGAAGGCAAGGAGCTAAACCTTCTCTTTACTTCAAGCGAGGGCAAGCTTATCAACACAAAGGACCTGGTATTTGATGCAAAGTACAGTGAATGGGAAAGGGTTGACCTGAGCAAAACAAACGACTTCAAATTAAAATACGAACTGCTTGTCGGCGGTGACAGTTCGCAGAAAATCATAAAGACATATACTTTCAAATATGAAACATACGAATTTACTGTAGATTATGAATTAGTAAATTCAGGTAAGTTCATATCCCGCAATGAATACCAGGTAGTATGGGGTACATCGCTGAACCTGTCGGAATACTTAAGCACTGAAGAAGCAACATTCTCCGAAGCATACGCATTTATGGGAAAGGATATCGAAACATATTCGGCGAGCAAATTCATAAATGAATACAACGAGCAGAACGAAAGCAAGAAATACACCGGTACGACCGAATACGTAAGCACGAGGAATAAATATTTCGGAGTATTTATTATTCCGCTGACAAGGAAAGGCGACGGAGCATATTTATCCGGATACAAGGAGCATCTTCCGGATGAAGGTGTTAAGAATAATTATTCAATCGGGATAAAGATGGAAATCAAGGATGAAAAATACGAAAAAAATTCATTCGAGATTTTGCTATCGCCCATAGATTACAATTTACTGAAGGCATACGATAAAAACCTCGAGCAGACGATGAGGTTTTCTCTTGATTTTATCGTAAGGCCGATAGCGCAGTATTTTATAATCCCCTTTTTCACATTTCTTCACAAGTTCATTCCGAATTACGGATTAGTGATTATAATTTTTGCAATTGCACTTAAGATTTTATTAAATCCGCTGACAAAGAAGCAGATGCAGTCCATGAAAAAGATGGGACAGTTAAATCCGAAAATGACAGCAATCAAGGAAAAATACAAGGACGACCCGACCAAGATGAACAAGATGATAATGAATTTATACAAGGAGGAGAAAATCAATCCTGCAGGCGGATGTCTTCCGTTGCTTCTTCAGCTGCCGATATTGTACGCACTGTTCGGAGTTTTCCGTTCGACAATCGAACTAAGACAGGCAAATTTTATTTGGTGGATAAAAGACCTATCAGTACCGGATGTCGTTTTAAAACTTCCTTTTAAAATACCGATTTTCGGAATCAATGAAATTGCAGGTCTAGCAACGCTGATGGGTATAACAATGTTCCTTCAGCAGAAAATGACTGTGACAGACCCGAAGCAGAAAGCCATGGTTTATATGATGCCCGTGATGATGACGCTGTTATTCTTCAGTTTTCCCTCGGGACTTAATTTATATTATTTCATATTCAACCTTCTTTCAATAGGTCAGCAATATTACGAAACAAAAATCAGGAAGCCGGATCCTGAAGAGGAAAAGAAGCCAGTTAAGCCAGGATTTTTTGAAAAGCTGATGAAAAGAAGCGAAGAAATACGTAAATCGCAATCAAAAAGAAGGCGTTGATTAAATCAGAAAAAAAAAAGGTTTTAGTAGTACAGGTCGGGAAAATCGGGGATATGATTCTCACTACTCCTCTTTTTTCCGGGCTTAAAAAAATTTTTCCTCAGTCGGAAATATATGTCCTCACCAGCAAGGTCAACAATGAAATTGCCGAAAGAGATCCAGATGTAACAGGAACGATAATTTACAAGAAGAATTTTATTTCAGTATTAAAACTCATTTCAAAGCTTAAGAAAATAAAATTCGATTACTGGATAGACACCAAAGACGAATTTTCATCCACTTCAAAAACACTTTTGAAGTTCGGCAAGTTTGAAAAATCCCTTGGATTTAATACAAAAGAAAATCTCTTTGGTATATCTCTGAAAGATTTTGTAAAAGGAACACACACTGTTGATATTAACCTTTCACCCGTTGCATATTTTAATAATGAAATTGATTTAAAGCAGTTCATACCGAGGATAAATATACCGGAAGCAGTGCGCGATAAAATAAAGAATATTTTCGGCAGTACTGACAGGAAAAAGATTTTGATAAATATTTCTGCAGGAGCCGAAAACAGATACTGGAAAACAGAAAAGTGGCTGGAACTGATGCACAGCATAGATACGGGCAATGATATTTATATGATATCGGATTTTAAAGACAGGCATCTTGCGGAAAAAATAGAAAAAAATTACAAATCAGGAAATTTAACATACATACATGCGGCAAGCATTTTTGAAGTCGCAGAGATAGTGAAGAGCAGTGATGTTATAGTCACTCCGGACACTTCAATTGTTCATATTGCCTCTTGTTTTAACAAGCCCATTGTAGCGATGTTTCACAATGTCGAATGGGTTTTGCAGCGTTACGCTCCCCTTTCGGAAACAAGCCGTGTAATCATTTCAAAAGAAAAAGATTCAATTTCGGATGTAAAAGTGTCTGATGTTGTGTCTGCGCTAAAAGAAATAATATTACAAATTCGAAATACGAATATCTAAATTCCAAACAAATCCGAAATAACAATTAACAAAAGTTCGGCGGAAACAATGAGTAAATTAAACTACTAATAAATTATTGATAATTCAATAAAGAGGTCCAGAGCAACGTTTCCGCGTTGTAATTTGTAGCAGTTTTGTTATTCTGTCAGATTAATATATGATAAATCATATTTTATTTTGCCGTATTTGAGCAACAAGTGTTGCAGTATCGGGAAACACGGGAAACGCAGGATTTACTTTACATAATAATTGCACTTTTTTAGTTTTCAAAGTGCAAAAATAGTGCAATTTTATTCGGGTGAAAATAGAATTATATTAAAGAACGATACCCATAATAATATAAGGTATTATATGGGAAATGTCAATGGGGAAATAGTTTTATTTTCGAGTATTTCTTTGAAGAGCTAGGAGACCCTCCGCGACGGGAGAAACGGGATCCCTGCCTAAAGCATGAGGGATGACAAAGGTGTTGGGGTTATTGTTTTTATTTTATCATTAGCATCTTTTTTGTATCCATTCTTACCCCGTCTGCATAGAGGGCGAAACAGAATAATAAATGCGGCATTTAGCCGCATTTATTATATATTGATTTAAATTTAGTTTTGTGGAAATGCCGGGAGTCGAACCCGGGTCCGAAACGAAGACCATTAAAACGTCTACATATTTAGTTTATTGTATTATCTCCTCGCACACAACAGGACAGTAAACAAACCTTTTATGTACCAGCCCGCTTTAGCTTCACTTAAACCACACAGGCAGGAGTTTAAGCTATCTCACCTGTTTGGCGTTTTACTGCTGTCCGGTGAGCGGAGACGGTGCAGTAAAACGGGTTGCTTTTTTAATTAAGCAGCCATTGCATAGTTATAGTCGGCATTTATAGCCTTTCAGCCTTTTTAAAGTGCTTGCTGAGAACACTATATGCTGTTTTAACCTTCTTTCATCCCGTCGAAGCCGTTACATTCCCATGTTTCAATGTACAATTTACAATGTTCAATGTACAAATCTTTATAAAAAAGATTTAAAGAACAATTCTTCTAATTTTTATAACTGGATTCCGGCCTTGATCCCATTTTAAAACATAACGGGATGCCGGAATGACAATCAATAGTAAAAACAAATTAATTTGTTTTTATGTTCGAGGCGGTTACATTTCCGCTTTTATCCGCAGAAATCGCTGCATCTTCTGCGGTTATTTCTTTATCCTTAAAAAGTATTCCAAAAGGAATAATGACACAATATCCTGCTACCAGCAATATTGGTGCTACAGTTGTCGGAAGGAATCCATCAACTGAATTTGCAGCCATCAGTATATAGCCCAAAATAATTACAGCAATACCAAGACCGAGAATCATATAATTCTTTTTCGTAAAAGCAATTTTTATATGAGCCTTTGGGGGGGCTTTTTTAGTTGATCTAATGTTCGTTTTTGCTTTTGCCATTATTTATTATTTAATTTTTGATAATTCATTGAAATAATGCGTAATACTTAAAATGCCCTTATGAAAGTTATCAAGGTCAAGATGTTCGTTAGGAGAATGAGCATTTTCATCGGGCAATCCGAATCCAAGCAATACAGTATCTGCGCCAAGAATCTCCTTGAAAGAATTTACTATAGGAATTGACCCTCCTTCTTTCATAAAAACGGGTTCTACTCCGAATCCTTTTTTAAGGGATTCAACGGCTGCATTTATTGCAGGTGTATCAATCGGAGTAACAGAAGGTTTACCGCCGTGAAGGTCAGTTACCTTAACTTTAACTGATTTTGGGGCAATTTTATTAATATAAGCCTCAAAAAGCTGTGCAATTTTTTTCGGCATCTGATTCGGAACCAGTCTCATAGAGATTTTTGCCCCAGCTTTTGAAGGAAGCACTGTTTTTGCACCTTCACCTTGAAATCCACCCCAGATACCATTGCAATCTAGCGTAGGACGCGCAGACAGGCGTTCAGTGGTGGTATAACCTTCTTCGCCGAATACTTCGTCTATTTCAAGCTCTTTTTTAAAGTTTTCTTCGTTAAAAGGCAGTCTTTTAAACTCATCACGCTCTTTTTGTGAAAGAGGAACTACATCATCATAAAATCCGTCAATAAGTATTTTCCCTTTTTCATCTTTAAGCTTAGTAATCAGGTTTGCGAGTGCATTAATCGGATTATCAACACCGCCGCCATATGAACCAGAATGAAGGTCTTTATTTGGTCCAACCAAGTCAATCTGCATATATGCCAAACCTCTAAGACCATAGCAGATAGAAGGAAGTCCTTTTGTATACATAGATGTATCAGAAATTACTACCAGATTACACTTTAAGAGTTCTTTGTTATCTTCAAGGAATTTAGGTAAGTTAGGGCTCCCTATCTCTTCTTCTCCTTCGTATAATATCTTTATATTTACGGGCAAGGAATTATTGTTTTTCAAATACGCTTCCAAGCTTTTTAAATGAATAAAAAGTTGACCTTTATCATCAGTAGTTCCACGGGCAAAAATTTTGCCGTCTTTAATAGTCGGTTCAAAGGGAGGGTCAGTCCAGAGTTCAAGCGGGTCGACAGGCTGAACGTCGTAGTGACCATAAAGCAGGACTGTCGGTTTATCCTTACCTGCCTTCATATATTCTGCATATACAATAGGATGTCCGGGTGTATTATATACTTCAACTTTTTCGAATCCAATGGATTCGATATGTTTTGCGAGCCATTTTGAACAGGATTGCATATCCGGTTTATGGTCAGGGTTATTACTAATTGAAGGAATTCTAAGGAATTCCTTCAATTCTTCAATAAATCTGACATTATTGCTATTTATAAAATCTATGAGATTTTTCATTAAATATTATTGCTTATTTGAATTATTATTAAGATTTAATTTTAAACGCGGAATTCTGTCTTTTGCTTCAGCATTTTCCGGGTCAATTTTAAGGATTTCCTCAAACATTTTTATTGCCTCCTCATTTTTTCCCAGGACTATATAGCATTTTGCAGCCCACGAATAGGAAAGTATGTATTTATCATCAATTTTAATAGCCGCCTGAAAATCTGCAAGGGACTGTTCATATTTTTTCAGGTAGAAATTTGCAAAACCTTTAAAAACGAATGCAGATCTCTCCTGCAGACCCATTTCTATAGATTTTCCCAGCATAGCATCTGCTTTTTCATACTCTTCGCCTTTAAAATATGCTTTACCGTATTCGTAATAAATTTTAGCTTCGGCGCTATCCTTTAAAATTGCCTTATCGAAGAGCGGATAAGCGTCTGAGAAGTTTCTCAGAGAGACCTGAACTTTTGCATATTTTATAAGGTCTTCGACTTCAAATTCCTTTAGAGGCACTTTAGAAAAGAACTCAATAGCTTTTTGATATTGCTCAACCTGTGCAAGTGAATCTGTTTGTTCCCTTTCTGTATAAATATAAGCTGTATAAAGGTTACCTGTAATGGATTTCGGGTCAGCTTTCAATACATCATTTAACATAGCAAGAGCTTCATCGTATTTTCCCTGAGCATAAAGAGTCTTTGCATAATAGGAATTTCCTTCCTGAGAGCCGGGTTTAAGCTGTGAATATTTTTTAAATGATTCTGCTGCTTCGCCGTATTTATCTCCGAAGTAAAGAATTTTCCCTTTTTCAAGATATGCTTCTGCAAAGTTAGGGTCTTTCTGAATAGAAGTATTAAAAGATGCAAGGGATTCATTATACTTCTTCATTCTGAAATAAACTTTTCCAAGACCGTAATAAGCTGAGGCAAGGTTCGGATTTATTTTTACTGCCTTATCATAATAATCCTTAGCAAGTTTATACGAGCCGCGGATGGTATATGCTTCACCCAATCCCACATAAACATTAGGGTTTTCCTTGCTTATTGTAGTTGCAAGTGTAAGGGTTTCGATTGCTTTATCTATTTTACCCTCAGCAGAGAAATTTTCGGCACGTGAAAGCAAAACTGGAATATTTTCAGGGTCGAGTTTCATTGCTTTTCTGAATAAATCGTCTGCTTCGGAATATTTCTTCTTCTGTGTATTGAGTTCGCCGAGATTTCTGAGTGCTTCGATGCCTTCATCGTCGTCTTTTAATGCGATTTTCAGATATTTTTCAGCATCTGCAAGCGAGCCGGTTTTAAAGAGAGCAATTCCGTAATAGCAGTTTGCATCGTAACCGGTATTTTTATTAACTTCGTTTTTCAGCAGATTAAGCGCGGATAAATAATCCCCTTTTTTCACTGCATTCATTCCCTTGTCAACATTATCCTGGGAGAAAGCTGTATTTGCCACGAAAACAAAAATGACAACTAAAATTGCTAAATATTTTTTCATTAGCTTGTTCATAATATATATAATATTAAATTTAACAATAATTTTTTTATTCAATTTGAATTGTCCTGATAGGTTGATTTACCGGGACAAAACCATTTTCAAGAAATATCTTCTGACCGTCGTTATGCAGAAGAAAAGTAATAAATCCGGTCGAAAGCTGAATACCGATATCCGTTGAATAGAGAATAATTTTTCTGTAATACGGATATTTCTTTGCATATATTAAACCCTGGTGGAACTGTGCAAAGTCATCCTGTCTGCCGTTTTTCCATATTTTAGATACCCTGACGGCAGTAACGGTAGTATCGATAACATCCTGATTTCCTTTTGAAAGCCATCCCATATTCACAAAACCTATTGCATTTTTCTTTTCCCTGACGAGTTCAAGTACCTGCACCGATGTGGAGCAAATTTGCGCTTTATCGAAGAAAGGCAGTCCGTCAAGGACAGAATCGCGGACATACGCGTACGAATTTGAATTCGGTCTTTGAATATAGAGTCTGATATTATCATCATTGCCTTTCATTTTCAGGGAAACATTTTTATTCTGATCTTCATCCTGCGCTTTAATCTGCGACCATTTGGTAATCTCACCTGTAAAAATCTTTTTAAGTTCTGCGGATGTCAGTCTGACAGCAGGATTTTCAGGATTAATGATAAATGCAATACCATCGAGAGCGAGTTCGTGCCGCTGGAATTCGATTTTATAGTCTTTTATAAATTTAGCATCATCTTCGCTCATATCTCCTGCAATAATAATCAGCTTGGTTTCTTTATTTATCAGATCCGTAATGACGTTTTTAGTCGGCTTGAAAACCGGGATTATTTTCGCTTCCGGATTCAGTCGAGTGAAATCCTTAGCCAGAATATCCACAACGGACTGAAGGTTTTCGTCCACTTCAATAGTCATTTCACCGGTAGTGGATTTGGATTTAATTTCTCCGAAATCACACGAATAAAAGCAGATTGATGTCAGTGAAATTAAAGCAGCTGTGAATATTTTAAATAATTTTGCCATTATCTTTTTATTAAAAAAATGTTCCCAAACCTGATAAGCTTGGGAACGATTTTAAGTAAAATTCTGATGAACTCCTGTCTGCAATTAAGATATCTATTTTTTGTGTATCAGTTCTTCCAGGTCTTTTTCCATCTTCATTCTTTTCTCTTCCTGCTTTTTCATTCTCAGTTTTGTCTGCACATTCAGGAATCTGAATACCCCGTAGCTCATGAATATTATTCCAAAAATCACTCTTGTCTGAGTCGGTATATTGGGTATCAAGCCTAAAATCATCACAAGTCCAACCATGAACACAACAACCGAAGTAAAAATATTTATTATAATTACCGGGCTCATCAGGAAAATAAGTTATTTTCCTTCTTCTTTCTTTTCTTCCTTCTTTTCCTCGGTATCTTCTTTTTTGAACTTACCGCTTAACTTGAAGTTGAACGGTACACTTACCCAGCATCTTACGGGCTGTCCCTGCTGAAGAGCGGGAGTAAACTGAAGGTTCATTACTTTTGAGCTAACTTCTTCCCTGAACACATCAGGTCCGCTGAAACCGCCTACCTGAACAACTGAACCATCGGGACCAACAAGAACTTTAACAGTAACTTTTCCTTCGATTCCGCTTGAGCGTGCAATTTCAGGATATCTCATAGAGCCCTGAACCTGAGCTAAGTTTACAGCAACAGGAGCTTTATCCACTTCAAACTGCTGATATGTTTTGGTTTTGGTATCCTTTGTTTCTTCTTTTTTTATCTTTTCTTCAACTTTCTTTTCTTCAACTTTTATTTTTCCTGATTCCTTAGTCGGGTCGAAGTTTTCGCTACCTTCAGAAGAAACGAAGGCTTTAATTTTTTCAGTCTCTTCAACTTTTTTAATAGTTTCCAGATCCGCTTTTTCTTTAGCAACGGGCTCAGGAGTAAGAGCTGCCAGGTCTTTCAGAGCTTCGATTTTCTGGGGCTCAACTTCAGGAGGCGGAGCCTGATCTTCCTCGCTGTCATTTGATTCCTGCGACTGTATGTCTTTAAGTTCTATATCTCTCTTTATCTGCAGGTTTTTTTCTGCCTGAGCTTCAAGATAAAGCGAGAGGCAGTAGAGTGAGATAAAGAATGCGTGTAAGATGATAGCAATTACCAAACCCCTTGAAAGGAATTTTCTGTATACTTTCTTCAGTTCGGGAAGTCCGTATTCCATTTTCGTTTCAATGGGCTCTACGTAATTGTTAAAATCCGATTTGTTTTGAGTTGACATTTCAACCTCCACTAATTTATAATTTTATAATTATTCTCTAATTTTTAAACTTACACGGTTCATTTTTGTTCCGCAAAAAGTCCAGTAAATATATGCATTTTAAAATTCATATAATATTTATTTTTTTATGCATTTAATCCTTTTTCGGCGGAAAGTAGGGCAAAATGCCGATAGGATTATGGAAATACTTTTTAATAAGTTCCGCGTCCGAAAAATAGTCAGTTTGAACTTCTTTTTTTATGTCTTTTTCGTCAATAACAAGAGTCTGCAAAATTTCATCAAGTTCGTTGTCCGAGCCATCGTTTTTAACATGAACGACTCTTTCCCTCATGCTAAGCAGGTCAGAATTATTAAGGAAAAGAAAAGTACTTTTATTCATTTTCTGTTTTTCCGGAATTTTTCTGTCATATCCCATATACACTCCAGAGCGTGGAATTATTGATGGGTCAATGACGAAAAACTTTCTTTCCTTCATATAGAAATCGCCGTTAAGTATATTTGCAAGGTTTTCAGCAAGCATCTTTTTATAGTCATCAGTCGAGTATTCTTCTTTATTTTCAAAATCTTTTGGAGCAAAGCCAATTGTTCTAGCTGAATATCCCCTGTGCGCCAGAACTATAGTACCCAGAGGAGATTCTTTGAATAATTTTTTAACATCATCGTGTCTCATTCTGATGCAGCCGTGAGAAGAAGGTCTTACGCCAAGATTGCCATAATATCCGGTACCATTAAGCGAATGAAAACCAATACCCTGGTTAAAAGGCATAAAGTGGTACATTTCAGCATTATTATACTGTGAAGATTCATGGCGCTCTTCTTTAACAAAGATTGCAAAAAGTCCCGGTCTTGATTCAATACTCCTGTCAAGATATTTGTTTCCGCTGGAGACAGGATATTTCACTACCCTTCCGTCCCGCCAGTGCTGGTAAAGCATCTGCTGGTCAATCCGCAGTTCGAGCCAGGTATCTTTATCCGTATAAACAGTATCTTTAATTCCCATAGACAAATCTGTTTCCGAAAGTATATTCACTGAAAAACCTGAATGTTCCGAACTACTTCCTATTTCCCTGAAACCTTTATCAGAAGTGGTTGTGCTTTCCAGGTTCTGAGGAATTCCCACCAACAGCATCAATGATATCAAAACCGGAAATATAATAAAAAATTTTTCCCTTTTTTTTTGTTCAGGCATATTATTAAGCATTTCCGAATAATTATCATCGGAAGGATGGCTCAAATCATCTTTTAATATTTCGGTTTCGTTTTCCAAATTTTGCTTTATATCCTATAAAATATCAAAAATATATGAAAAAGACTATGAAAAGAGAAGGGAAAATTATCAATTAACATTGAGGTTAAAGATATTTAAAAATGATGAAAAAGTGAAAAAAATATAAAAATTACCCGAATTTGCCTGTGATGTATTCTTCCGTAAGTTTTTCTTTAGGTTTAGTGAAAACAGTGGATGTTTTGGAATGCTCGATGAGTTTACCCAAATAAAAATAAGCGGTGTGGTCACTTACGCGGGCGGCCTGCTGCATATTATGCGTAACGATAATTATTGTGAATTTCTTTTTCAAATCGTGTATTGCATTTTCAATGCTGCCTGTAGAAATCGGATCAAGTGCACTTGTAGGTTCATCCATTAAGATAATTTCGGGTTTAACAGCAAGAGTTCTTGCGATGCAAAGTCGCTGTTGTTGTCCGCCTGAAAGGTTATAAGCAGAAACCTTAAGACGGTCTTTTACTTCGCTCCAGAGTCCTGCCTGAACCAGGCTTGACTCAACAGTTTCATCATAAAAATCTTTCTTATACCTTCCGTTTAGTTTCAAACCTGATATAACGTTATCATAGATAGACATAGTGGGGAAAGGATTTGGTTTCTGGAAGACCATACCTACTTTTTTTCTGATTTCAACCCCGTTATAATCATTGATATTTCTGCCAAGTATATTAAGTTCACCCGTAACTCTTGCACCCGGAGTAAGGTCGTGCATAAAATTGAGTGCCCGCAGAAAAGTGGATTTGCCGCATCCCGATGGTCCTATGATTGCAGTGACAGTATCTTTTTTAATATCTATATTAATATCTTCTATACCTTTTCTTTCATTAAACCAGACAGTGAGATTTTTAGTCCCAACAGCAATCACAGATTTTTCCGGTTTTACATGATGCGGTGCAGCAACAGTATCAATATTCAAGGGTTCTTTTATTATTTCAGTAATATCTTCGTTCATTATTAGACGCTCTGGTGAAATTTATTTTTAGTAATTATTCTGACAATCAGGCTGATAACAAAAACAAGTGTAATAAGCACAAAAGCACCAGCCCAAGCCTTGTTGTGCCATTCTTCATACGGTGAAATTGCATAATTAAAAATCTGTACCGGCAGTGAAGCAGTAGGACTGTCAAGCGATTCAGCCCAGAAGCTATTGCCGAAAGAGGTAAACAGAAGCGGGGCGGTTTCCCCTGCTGCTCTAGCGATAGCAAGTAAAATTCCTGTAATGATTCCACCGGAAGCGGTTCTTAATACTATCCGCAAAGTTGTTTTCCATCTTGGGATGCCGAGAGCAAGCGATGCTTCACGCAGAGACAGCGGAACGAGTTTAAGCATTTCCTCAGTCATTCTGGTTACAGTCGGAATCATAAGAATTCCGAGGGCAAATCCGCCGGCAAAAGCGGAAAAGTTTTTAGACTGCAAAACAATGACACCGTAAGCAAAAATACCGACAATAATAGAAGGAATTCCGCTCAATACATCTGTAACAAATTTTACAAGGTTTGCGACCATTGTTTTCGAATATTCTGCGACATAGATACCGGCAAGCAGCCCAACGGGAATACCAAAAGCGGCTCCAATTCCGACTATTTCAATTGAGCCGATTATTGCGTTAGCAATACCACCGCCGGGTTCGCCGACAGGTTTAGGCAGTTCTGTGAAGAAATCGAGATTTATGGAAGATATTCCAGCGGCAGCAGTATAAAAGAAAATATAGACTAATGGAATAATTGCGGCAAGTGCGGAAATCACGCTTAAGGTGAGCATTATTATATTAATCACTTTTCTTCGCTTAAGATTTCCGGAATTTCCGAGTAATTCTGCTGCTTCCATATTATTATTTAACGGTCATTTTTTTAGTTGTGCTGTAAATTAAAAGTCTGGCCATTGAGTTAATGACAAACGTTACTGCGAATAAGACCAATCCAACTTCAATAAGTGCGCTCAGATGAAGTTTTCCCGAAGCTTCTGCAAATTCATTTGCTATAACGGAAGCCATTGAATATGCAGGTTCAAACCAGGATAATTTTATCTGAGCCCTGTTGCCGATTACCATAGTTACAGCCATAGTTTCCCCAACTGCTCTTCCCAGTCCAAGCACTGTAGCTCCGAGTATACCGCTCTTTGCGTTAAGCAAAGCCATTTTTATTGCTTCCCATCTTGTAGCACCAAGAGCATAAGCGGCCTCGCGCTGTGCCTGCGGAATTGTTTTAAGTACATCACGTGAAATAGATGATATTATCGGAATAATCATAATAGCCAGAACTATTCCTGAGGTTAGAAGTCCAAAGCCGATTTTAGTGCCTGAGAAAAAGGGAATAAAGCCGAGAGCAGATTCAAGAAAAGGCTGAACGACATTTCTCATAAACGGAGCTAGTACAAATATACCCCAGAATCCGAACACTATGCTTGGTATGGCGGCAAGAATTTCGATTAAGAAGCTCAAAGTTGTTTTTATTATCTGAGGAGCAAGCTCTGAAAGAAATACAGCAATTCCCAGACTTACGGGCAGTGCTATTGCCAGAGCAATTAAAGAAGAGACAACAGTACCGTAAACAAATGTCAGAGCGCCGAATTTTTCCTTTACCGGTTCCCATTCCGGCGAAGTAATAAAGCCCCAACCGAACATCTGCCTGGATGCTTCTGAGTCTTTATACATTTCATAGATTATCCAGAAAACAAGAAATATGATTAATAAGGCAAATAATAAAGTAGTTTTTTCAAAAAGCAAATCGGTTATATGAGTTTTGCTTTTTATTTCTTTCAATTCAATATTTTCTTTTTTCCTGAATAAGTACATCAAACAAAATAGAAAAAATAATTATGATTTTGTGTTAAGAAATTGTAAAAAAAAACAAGCATCTACACAATTTTAAGTAAATAGGATTTTAAGTATTTTGTTTCCGGCATCTGAGGTAAAACCGGATGGTCATAAGAGCAGTTCTTAAATCCGATTACCTGGATTTTTCGTTTTGCCGTAAGAGCGCTTTTTGAAATTATGCTTTCGAAAGTTTTTTCATCTATATGATGCGAGCAGGAAAAAGTAAAGAGAATGCCGCCCGGTTTGATTAGTTTCATAGCCTTTGAATTCAGTTCGATATATCCCTCGATTGCCGAATTTACATTCTTTTTCGATTTAGTAAAAGAAGGCGGATCGAGAATAACCAAGTCGAAAATGTGCTTTACGGAATCCTGTGAATTCAGATATTTGAAAACATCACAGCAAACAAAGGATATATTTTCAAATTCATTCATTCCGGAATTAAGTGAGGCCTGTTCAATTGCATACTGTGATGAATCTACAGCAGTAATTTCTTTTGCTCCTGCAGATGCGGCATTAAGGGCGAACCCACCTTCATTGCAGAATAAGTCAAGAACTTTAGAGTCGCCATCAATATATTTTCTCAGTTCAAAATGATTTTCAACCTGGTCGAGATAGAATCCTGTTTTCTGCCCTTTAAGAAGGTCGACATGATATTTAATATCATAAATTACGGTATCGAAAGAAACATCTTCCGTCCCCTTCTGATTGTAAATAATTTTTTCCTGTTTAGGCAGACCTTCCAGGATTCTTAAATCATTGTCGTTTTTTTCTATAATAAGGGATGCATTGAATTCAGAAATAAGAATATCGGATATATCACTTAAAAATCTGTCGATACCGAACGAGAATGTCTGAACTGAATATTTGTCGTCAAACCTGTCTATAATGAGTCCGGGGAGGAAGTCGCTTTCGCTGTTTACAAGCCTGAAAGATTTTCTCAGGGGATTTATTTTTGTTCTCAGTTTATTTGCATTTAAAATTCTTTTTCTGACAAATTCCTTATTTATTATTTCCTTTTTATCCGTCAGATGCCTGTATGCTATAAGGGAATTTTTATTATAAAAGCCCATTCCGAGAAATTTCTCCCTGAAATCGAATAATTCAACAACATCCCCGTTTGACAAATCACCTTCAGTTTTTTCGATTTCATTGCTGAAAATCCACTGGTGGCCGATATTAAGCCTTCTGTCCTCATTTTTTTTAAGAAATATTTTCATTTATTTTATTTATAATTTCGTTCATTTTAAAATCCCTCATACATTTAAAATGTCTTTTCTGACATTTATCTTTTCCGATATGAGTGCAGGGTCTGCATTTAAGATTATTGTTTTCAAAAACAACAGTACTGCTCAATTGAGGGAAAAAACCAAATTCCTTAACAGTGCTTCCGAAAAAGGCAATGATTTTTTTATTAAGCGCTTCTGCCAGATGAAGAACCCCGCTGTCATTACAGATTACCAGTTTGCTGTTATAAATAATGTTTGCAAGAGAGTTGAAATCAGTTTTTCCGCATAAATTAATTGTGTTCTTAGATAAAGATTCGAGAAAACCGCAAATTGATTTATCGGCTTCGGAATTATCCCCTGTCAGTATTATTTTATGTCCTTTAATACATTTTATTATTTCTGCAAAATATTCTTTCGGGAGTGTCTTTGAAAAATGCTTAGATGAAGGTGCAATCAATACTGCGGGTTCTTTAATCAAAGGTTCTTTATCGAAAATTAAACCGGTCGGTGCGAAATTAAAATCATTTATAAAATGGACATTATGCAGAGCGACCAGGTATCTCCTGTAAACAGGAACGACATTCTTGATGAGATTTAACTTAAACAATACCAGTAAAAGCTTTTTAAGTGTTCCTTTCCTGTATCTGATAATTTCCGGCTTCAGGTATGCAGTTGAAAATACTGAACGGAGATTCCTGTGAATATCGAAAATCAGGTCGAAATTTTCCTCTTTTATAAGTCTTCTCAAGCCGGGCATGGATTCATCCTTATAAGAGAGTATTTTGCCAATATCTTTATTCATTTCCAAAAGTTGCTTGAACTTATCTTTTGTAAGATAAGTAATAGCGGCTCCTGGAAAATATTTTTTCAGAGAAGATATAAAAGGAAAAGACAGTACAATATCTCCAAAAGAAGAAAGGCGGATAACAAGTATTTTTTTAATTTCAGGCAATTTATTGTGATGATATTTCTATTACCTGATGATTAAAATTATCTATTTCCATTGATTCAACAATCTTCTGCAAAATACGGGTACTATATTTATTTATATAGTAAACAACATTTATGAATCTTTCCTGCAAAACTTCATCCGGAAAGACATTTTGAATTGCCGATTTCAGTTTATTTATTGAAGTTTCATTCTGCTGAATCTGGGACTCCAGAAATTTTTCCCTTAGGAAGTCAAGCGATTCAATATACTTTTCATTTTTATTCCTGAATGTATTTAACAGGTTCCTGTCGATTTTCTCAAGATCGATACCGAAACTGTAATAGAGCGCATTCAATTCATCTTTCAGGTTATTAAAGATATCATCGACCTTCAATTCATTTATTTTATTAATGAACTTCGAAGTAATTTTTTTCTCGTCAAATAGCTCCTCAATTGTAAGACTGTTAGAATCAAGGAATTTGCTTACCCTGTTTTCCAGCAGAGTTACAGATACCCTTGGGTAGATAACAGGCATATTAACTTCATAGAATTTATATACACTTTTAAACTGACCGAAGTATGCAATTTCAGACGGACCTGCAACATAAGCAATGGTAGGAAGCAAGTAATCCTGACAAATCGGGCGCAGTATTACATTTCCGCTGAAATTTTCAGGAGCAGTATAAAGCTGTTCTATCAACTGCGGCTTTTCGAATTTCTGCCTTGAATTCTTAAGTGCAAAAATATTCTCAGGTCTGGGTTCAATTAAATGCCTGTGACCGTTATGGTTATAGAATACATTAATCGGCTGAGGTTTTACCTGAGGTTCATATTTCTGCTCTATCACTGCTGATGTTTCGATAACCCTTTCGCATGTCTCAGGATACGTGTTTAATTCTTTTTCGAATACCGGAATCAGGAGTTTTTTAATTTCCTTATCGGCAGGATTGCAAAACACAATACCCAATTCTCCTAACAGGTAATTCAAAAACCTTGCAAATGCAATCGGAAAACTAATGCCCGGCTTATAAGAGCGGTTTATAAAATCGAAGACAGACTCGCTGAAATCAGTTTTTAATAATGTATCGCTCAGATCGGTTTTGAATTTTTCTATATAATCGTCAAGGTTAACGGAATTAACCGGAGCAAGGTACTTTTCCTGCGGTATGCCGTTAGGAAAATACTCAAGTTTTGCGAGTTTATTTTCCCTGTCAAATACGTTTATGTTATTGATTTCGAGAAAATCGTGGTCATCGGCTTCAAGCCAGAAGACGGGCACGAAATTATAATCAGGAAAATCCGCTGACAATTTACGTGCAAGCTGATATGAATTGACAGCTTTCACTATCGTGTATAAGTTCCCCGTCAGTATGCCTGCCTGCTGTCCTGTGACAACGGCAAAGGTATTATCATTTCTAAGAAGTTCAATATTATTTATGGCAGCATCGGAAGCATTGAAGAATTTATTCTGAATCATCAGAATATCGGCAAGTTCACTGCGTGAAAACAATTTCCTGCCGGAATAATTTTCTTCTTTATCCACAATGGATTTGAAGATATTCTCTTTGTCGGAATAGTTATAATTAAAAAAATCTTTAAGAGAATTGAAATCCGAAATATAATCATTAAAAAATTCGTTGAAACCCGGAAGCTTACTGTATGGAATTTGCATTTTGTTTAGTCTTATTTCTTATTTTTAATTATTCTATTTTTGATTAAATTAACAATTAAATTATTTATAAAAAACTTCAAAAATTTACTTAATTTAGTGATGAAAAGATTAGTTTACATAATTGCATTTTTATTGACTTTACAGCAGGCATTTGCGGCATACTCTACTCCCGGAACAGGAAAAAACTGGAATCTTGACAGCTTAGTGGCAAATTCTTCCGGACATTTCACTTATTCAGGGGGCAGTTACTTTTTACAGGATACGTTAATTATTTCCCAGTCTGATACTATTAAGGTTTATCAGAATTCAGTAATTAAAATGGGAAATTTAAGTATACTTTATGTTTTCGGAACATTGTTGATTAACCCTGTTGATTCCGCTAAAATCACAGCGGCAGATACAAACTTCAAGCATATAGGAATAAGGCTTGATTCCACATCCGGTGCATCTGTGTTAAAGAAGTTGATATTTGAATACGGCAACAGCATATATATGCTGAATTGCAATATATTAATCGACAGTTGTACTATCAGGTTCAATACCAATTATGCATCGGGCATGCAGAGCGGAGCAATAGCATTGTTCAAAGCAAATCCGATAATTTCCCACTGCAAAATTTTCAGGAACAGGAGGGCAGCAATAGTATCAGGCGCAAACATTGCTTCCTCTCCCGTTATAACGGACAACCTTATTTTAGAAAACGATACGGAGAACGGCAACTATCCTCAGATTAACCTCGGTGCGGCTTCGACAAGTCCTGTAATAATCAGGAATAATACTATAAGAGGATTATATCCGATGTCAGGCGGAATTTCATTTCTTCCCATCGGTTCAATTCCCTCTTTGATTATTGAAAACAATATAATTAAAAGAAACAGGTACGGAATTGCCATTCAGAATGCAAATATCAATGCATATATTAACAATAACATAATCGACAGCAATAATGCGCAGGGGTTGCCAATGCTGGGCGGCAGCGGAATTAATATTTACGGTAATTCAACCCTAAATATTATATGCACAAGAAATATGATAAGATGGAATCTCTGGGGTGTTACAGTGCAAAGTTCAGCAAAACCAAATTTCGGTGATTTATCAAGTTCTGACACCACAGATGTAGGGCTAAACAAGATTTATAATAACAGCCACAACGACAGTATTTTCGATTTTTATTATAATGTAACAACAACAGATACACTGAAAGCCGAAAATAATTTCTGGGGAACAACAATTGCGGACAGCATAGAGGCGCATGTATGGCACAGGCCGGATATCCAAAATCTCGGAGTAATTGATTATTTACCGTACAGATTCGCAGCAGGCATAGAAAATTCGACAAAGGAGAATCCGGTATTATTCAGGCTTTTTGAAGCATTTCCGAATCCTTTTAATCCTGCAACAAAAATAAAATATCAATTAACGAGCAGCAGTTTGGTACATTTAAAGATTTATGATATTTCAGGAAAGTTGATTGACGAACTTGTCAACAGGAAGCAGGCACCCGGTATTTATGAAGTGGAGTGGTATGCAGCAGGATTTTCGAGCGGAATTTATTTCTGCCGGCTGGATGCAGGCGGTCTGACCGGTTCAAGAAAGCTGGTCTTGATAAAATAGACTTTAATTTAAAGACCTTTGAAGTTAAATTCAAAGGTCTTTTTTTAAAAACCGGACTATGGATAAGAAAAAAACAAACAGGAATGTTTTAATGATAATCATAATATCGGCTCTCGGATATTTTGTCGATATATATGATTTGATTTTATTCAGCATAGTAAGGGTCGTTTCGTTGAAATCACTCGGCATATCAGGTGATGAGTTGATGACAGACGGGGTACTTCTGCTGAATATGCAGATGGGTGGAATGCTGATTGGCGGAATTATCTGGGGCGTTATAGGGGATAAAAAAGGCAGGATTTCCGTTTTATTCGGTTCCATACTTCTGTATTCCCTTGCCAATCTGGCAAATGGTTTTGTACAAAACGTTCCGCAGTATGCCGTTTTGCGGTTCATTGCAGGCATAGGGTTGGCAGGTGAACTTGGAGCAGGCATTACGCTTGTATCTGAAGTGATGTCGGCGGAATCGCGCGGATATGGAACTATGATTGTAGCGACTATAGGAATATTCGGTGCAGTGGTAGCCGCTATGGTCGGAGACTACTTTGACTGGAGAATTGCTTATTTTGTAGGTGCAGGTCTTGGATTTGTGCTTCTTATATTGCGTGTGGGAGTTTATGAATCAGGGATGTATGATTCGATAAAGGTCAAGAATGTAAGCAAGGGAAATTTCCTGATGCTGTTTAAAGACAGAAAGTATCTGGGAAAATATATTTACTGCATATCTGTAGGTGTACCGATTTGGTTTATTGTCGGAATACTGATTACTTTTTCACCTGAATTTGCAAAAGCATTTAATATATCTGAACCGATAGTTGCAGGAAAGGCGGTGATGTTCTGTTACATAGGTCTTGCGATCGGAGATTTTCTGAGCGGTGCGCTGAGCCAGATATTCAAATCACGCAAAAAGATTATAGAAGCCTTTATAATTTTCGAAGCAGTAATGATATTTGTTTATTTATTTTTCAACAGGTATGATGCATTTTTCTTTTACATAGTATGCATAAGTCTAGGTGTATCAGGCGGATACTGGGCCGTATTTGTGACAAATGCATCAGAGCAATTTGGAATTAACATAAGAGCAACTGTGACAACAACGGTGCCTAATTTTGTAAGGGGTGCTGTTGTTCCGGTAACACTTTTATTCGACTACATGAGAAATTACACAGGAATCGTTTATTCAGCATTAATTGTAGGTGTTTTAGCTTTAATAATAGCGTTTTTCTC
This sequence comes from Ignavibacteriota bacterium, assembly GCA_016218085.1. Taxonomy (GTDB): domain Bacteria; phylum Bacteroidota; class Ignavibacteria; order Tepidaquicellales; family Tepidaquicellaceae; genus FEN-1279. The sequence continues at coordinate 333,066 of JACREY010000008.1, read as the reverse complement.
CGTAAAGCGACTCGAGGAAACATACGGAAAAGATTTAAATTATATAGAGGTAAGTTGATAATTTAAATTGTGCCTTTATTATTTTATATTGTCGAAGAATATTTGCTCCTCCGGAGCGGAGAGATAGAGCTAATCCAAATGCTATAAATATACCGGAGAAGTATTTTGGTACATATCAATTTTGTTCGAAAATTCTCTTCCCTTGACTTTTGGTAATAAATACCATATTTTAATATGGTATTTATTATCATTTGTTATGAATAACCTTATTTCAGAAAAAATAGAAGTAATAGCATACTTTCACAATCTTAACCTAGAGATACTAAGATTCAAGTGGAAGGATGACATTTTCAACGTATCCAGGATAAATTCACACTGGAGGATACCGTCGGGCAACGGGTATGAGTATCACTTCACTGTAACCTGCATAAGGCAGTGCGTGGTATGCGAGCTTTCTTTTAATTTAAATGATTTTCAGTGGGAGCTTGTTCAGATTCACAACATGCTATAATAAAAACAGACTGCAAATGTCATATTCGGTTTCTGCAGTCTGTTTAATAAATATCCTGATACATTTACGGAAGCATTACAGCACAAGCCAGTGCTGTTGTCCAGAGTCCATTTTTATCGCCTTCAGCAGATTGAGTCAAGTTAAAGGTTTTGAATATTTTTCCGCTCTGTTTATAAACCTGTTCCCTTTCATTCCATGCAGTTTCAGTATCAAATTCCACGCCGAGAGTTGTTGCAAGCATAGTTGCGGCAAGGTCTTCAGCATAGTCTCCGGCAATTTTCTCTGTTTCGCCGAAAGGATGATGTTCAGATATATAACCGTAATGGCTGTCGTCCGACGGAAGTGCAACTCCGATAGAAGAAGCGATGAGCCTGTTAGGTTCATTCGTATAATTGCGGGCCATAACACAGAAAGTAATCTGTCCCGGTTCTATCATGGAAATTCCCTGTTCACGTGTTACTCTTTTGCATCCCGGAGGATAAATGCTTGATACCATAACCAGGTTCAGTTTTTCTATCCCTGCATTTCTCAATGCCATTTCGAAAGATTGGAGATAATCCTTATGTCTTCCTACACCTTTAGTAAAAAATATTTTTGTTGGTCTGAACATTATGCGCTCCTTTCCGGAATTTATTTAATAATCTTTAAAAATTTTCTTTTGCCAACTTTGAGAATAAACTCATTTTCGTAATTTATAATATAATTTATATCTTCGACTTTTTCGCCGTCAATACTTACCCCTCCCTGTTCGATTAATCTTCTTGCATTGCTTTTTGTATCAGCAAGTTTTGCATTCATCATAAGGTCGATAATTTTAATGCTGCTGTCTTCCAATTTATATTCTTCAATTTCATCCGGAATTTCTTTTTTAATGAAAATCCTGTCAAATTCCTCGACAGCGGATTTTGCAGTATCTACATTGTAGTAAAGCTTAACCAGTTCATATCCGAGTTTTCGCTTTGCATTTCGGGGATTATTATCCGGGTTCTCAAGTTCTCTTTTTATTTCCCTCAATTCGGCAGGAGACAAGCGTGTAGCAAGTTCAAAATATTTATATATGAGAACATCCGGAATGCTCATTGTTTTACCGAAAATGTCTTTCGGGGCATCCGTGATGCCGATATAATTATTAAGAGACTTGCTCATTTTTTCACTGCCGTCGGTTCCTTCAAGCAAAGGCATCAAAACCACAACTTGAGGTTCCTGACCGAAGCGTTTCTGCATATCGCGTCCCATCAGGTTATTGAATTTCTGGTCAGTCCCTCCAAGTTCAACATCAGCCTTGATTGCGAATGAATCATATCCCTGCATAATTGGATAAAGGATTTCGTGAGCGGATACTTCCTGCTGTTCGCGGATTCTGTTAGTAAAGTCATCGCGTTCAAGTATTCTCTGAATTGTGAACTTGCTTAATATTTCGATAAGATTATGCATGTCAAGTTTTCCGAGCCATTCAGAGTTATATACAATTTTAGTTTTTTCTTTATCGAGAATATGTATTGCTTGTTCGAAATATGATTTTCCGTTTTCACGTGTTTCTTCAAAAGTCAGCTGCGGTCTTGCTTTTTTCTTTCCTGTAGGGTCGCCGACCATTCCGGTGAAGTCCCCTACAATCAGAATTGCCTGATGTCCGAAATCCTGAAACTCGCGCAGTTTATTAAGCACAACGGAATGTCCGATATGAAGGTCAGGCCTTGAGGGGTCGCAACCGAGTTTTATATTGAGTGGTTTTTTTGATTTTATTGAATGTTCGAGCTTACGTACGAGTTCTTCTTCGGGAATAATTTCGACCGTACCTTTGCGGATTACATCCATTTGTTCGTTCAGAGTAGCATTCATATTATATTCTCTTTAGTTTCCTTTCTGTTTCTCTTTGTTTTATAGATTGTCTTTTATCGTACATTTTCTTTCCTTTTGCAATTGCCATTTCTACTTTAACCAATGAATCTTTGAAATATATCTTAGTAGGAACCAGTGTAAGACCTTTTTCTTCGAGCTGGGCGCGGATTTTTTTCAATTCGCGTTTATTCAGCAGAAGCTTTCTTTTTCTAATCGGGTCATGGTTATTGATGTTGCCATATTTAAATTCGCTTATATGGCAATTCAACAGCCACAGTTCATCCTTAATAAATTTACCGTAAGAATCCTGAAGATTTACTTTTGATTCCCTGAGAGATTTTACCTCCGTACCTAAGAGAACCAATCCGGCTTCATAGCGGTTCAATATTTCGTACTGAAAATTAGCTTTACGATTAGTTCCGATTATTTTAATTTTACCTGTATCGCTCAATATAATAAAAAACAAAATTATCCATAATAAAAAGTAAAATCAATTTATATATCAATGAAAATAAAAAAATTTACTGTTAATCCTTTTCAGATGAACTGTTACATTTACTATGACGAAGACAGTCTCGAGGGGGTAATTATCGACCCGGGAGCATATGACAAGTACGAAGAGGATGAAATTATCAGCTTCGTTGATAGTAAAAACATTAAACTGAAGTATTCGCTTAACACTCACGGACACATAGACCACGTGCTCGGAAATAAATTTGCTTCAAGCTGCTTTAATATTCCTCAGATGATTCACGGTGATGATTTGTTCCTTCTTGAGAATGCAAAGATTCACGGAATGGTATTCGGCATAAACATAGATGAGGTGCCGACACCGGATGAATATATAACAGAAGAGCTTGTTTTACCGATAGGAGAATCCGAATTAAGGTTTATACACACTCCCGGGCATTCCCCCGGTGGAGTATGCATAGTTGACCATCTCAATAAAATTGTTTTTTCAGGGGACACGATTTTCAGGGAATCAATAGGCAGGACAGATTTATCAGGTGGTAACATAAATATTCTTCTTGATTCGATTCACAATAAGCTCTTTTACCAGTGCGATGATGATTATACACTTTATCCCGGACATATGGATGAGACAACAATTGGTAAAGAAAAAAGGTATAATCCTTTTTTGAGATAAAAAAAAACGTTCCCGTCAGAAACGGGAACGAAAGATTATAAAAAAGTCAAATTCAAATAATACTAATTGCTGATTTTAAATTCCGCTTCAATATCCTTAAACAGCTTTTCAACTTTCGAGGTATAATTCGTTGAAATAAATCTTAGCATATATGCGTGATTATCGGTTGATTCCGCGTTCTTTGTTCTGTAATAATAAACAAGTTCAGTAAACTGCAAATCTTTATAGAGGGCAAATTTGCCGTCATAATTTCCCTTGTCAAATGAAGTATAGTCTCCGCTTTTGGGAGGAATATTAAGAGAGGCATCTTTTTCCAGTACATAAATAAAATTATCCAGGTCTTTAACTGTTTCAAGTTTGAAAGCAAGGATAAGAATTTGAGAAGTCGAATCCTTTTTATGGTCAAACGTATAATATATTACATCTTTTTTATTTGTTTCCTCTACTTTTGACTTTTGCCAGCCGTCAGGAAGTATTAAAGAAAACTTATAGTTATCGTCTTTTATTTCCAGTTTTTTCTGTGCATATGCGCTTACAGCTAATACAAGAATAAACATTAAAATAATTAAATTTCTCATCGTAATTGTTTTTATTTTCAAGGTAATTTTGATTTAATTTGCTGATATTCTTCTGTATAAAGTCCTTTAGTAGGGTCAAATGTTTTTCCAAGTTTTTTGAGTTTGTCCTTGACGTTGTCAATTCTGTCCTGAGGAAGAGGATGTGTAGAAAGGAGTCTATCAAGACCGCCGGGGGCTTCTCCTCTTCGTCTTTGTTCTTCGGATATTTTATCGAAGAAAAACGTAATTGCGCCCGGATAGTAACGCGATGTCGCAAGATATTTAATGGAATAATCATCAGCTTCCTCTTCATCAGACCTGCTGTTTGCAAGGAAGCCAAGTCCGGTAAACAGGTTCGCAACGATTTCAGCGACCTGATTAGGGTTATTTCCAAGTACAATGCTCATAGCAAGGCTAACACCGTAATAGCTTGTAAGTCTTTGAGTCATATGCCTTCTTTCCGCGTGGGCAATTTCGTGGCCAACAATACCTGCCAGAGTGGCTTCATTATCGACGAACTTCATCAATCCTGTATAAACATAAATATAGCCACCAGGGGTACAAAATGCATTCACGATAGTATCATTAATAACCTGGAAATTATAAGGAAATGTTTTTTTATATTCGATTTTCGGTGAAACGTTAAGGATATACTTTCCCATACTGCTGACATAATCCTTTATTTCCTGATGCCCCTGGAGCATTGGATATTCCCTGGGATGTGCTTTAATTTCATCATCTATTTCCTTTCCCATTTTTACATCGTCTTCTTCTGAGAATATATTCATTCCGCAGCTGTAAAGGAAAGAAAATGAGAACAGAACAGCAATCAACAAAAGAGCATTAACAATAAAAAACCGCTTTTTTATATATAATATTAAATTTTTCATAATATTTATTTTGTAAACAAAATAAATAAATCATACTTATTATACAACGTATAACACCTAAAGTTCCTTTAATATCAACAAATTGAATTGAAGAAGTGGCATATATTTGGTAAATTTAATGATATACTATATCAATCTATTTTACATGGAAGACAAGAAGGAATTATTAATTGTTGCCTTAGGCGGAAATGCACTGCTTGATTCGAAATCGAAAGGGACAATAGAAGAAAGAGAAGCTGCTGCTGCAATAACAGCGGAGCAGTTAATGCCTTTATTTCAGAATACCAGATACAGTGTAATTTTGACCCACGGAAACGGACCGCAAGTTGGAAATCTGTTAATTCAGAATGAAGAAGCATCTTCAAAAGTACCCCCGATGCCGCTCGATGTTTGTGTGGCTGAAACTCAGGGTGAAATCGGTTTCATTCTGCAGAAAGCATTGCAGAATACATTCAACAAACACGGAATGAAAAATGTTACATTGACTTTGTTAACTCAGGTACTTGTTGACGAAAACGATCCAGCATTCTCGGATTTATCAAAACCCGTAGGTCCTTATTATACAAAAGAGCAAACTTTAGAAATTTTAAAAACAAAAGACTGGAAATTCAGGGAGGACCCGGCGGGAAAGGGATACAGAAGAGTGGTAGCATCTCCGAAACCGGTAAAAATAATGCAGGCAGGAATAATAAGCGATTTGGTAGCGCGTGATTACTCAGTGATTGCAGTCGGTGGTGGAGGAATACCTGTATGGATATCGGAGGAAAATGAAATAAGAGGTATGGAAGCAGTGATTGATAAAGACCTTGCCTCAGCCCAGCTTGCAGCAGACTTAAAGGCTGACAAGCTTATAATACTGACTAATGTTGAGTGTTGTTATATAAATTTCAAGAAATCCAATCAGATAGAATTAAGAGATTTAAATCTCGATGAAGCACAGACATATTTTGACCAGGGACATTTTTCAGCGGGAAGCATGGGTCCTAAAGTTCAGGCGGCTCTTGAATTTGTACAGAATACAGGTAACACTGCAATAATCACAAGCATCGAAAAATTGAATGAGGCACTTGAAGGAAGTGCAGGAACAATAATTCATCAGTAAACAAAAAATTTAAAAATATAAAATCTTAAAGGAAAATTATGGAAAAACTTAACCGTAAAGACTTAATATCAATCAGCGAGCTATCTATCGAAGAAGTGAACCTGATTTTAAAAGAAACCGAATCATTAAAAAAGGGTCCGAGAAACACCAAACATCTTGAAGGAAAAACACTTGCAATGATATTTGAAAAATCTTCCACTAGAACAAGAGTATCATTTGAAACAGGAATCTACCAGCTTGGCGGACTTGGAATGTTTTTCTCCCCTAAAGACCTGCAGATGGGCAGAGGAGAAACAATACACGATACTGCAAAAGTATTATCAAGATTTGTAAACGGTATAATGGCAAGAACATTCAGCCATCAGACAGTTTTGGATTTAGCTAAATATGCAACCGTTCCTGTTATAAACGGTTTAACGGATTTTGACCATCCGTGCCAGGCATTATGCGATATATTCACTGTCTATGAAAAAAGAGGTAAATTAAAAGGACTGACAATGGCTTACATAGGAGACGGGAACAACGTACTTCATTCGCTTATTCAAGCCTGTGTAAAAGTCGGAATGCACATTAACTATGCATCCCCTATCGGATACAAACCTTTGCAATGGGTAGTTGATGAAGCTCATGAAGTTGCAAAAGTTACAGGTTCAAAAATAAACGCAAAGGAAAACGCATATGATGCAACTGCAGATGCAGACGTAATTTATACAGACGTTTGGGTAAGCATGGGACAGGAAGAAGAAAACGAAAAGAGGAAGAAAGATTTAAAAGACTTCCAGCTGAACGGAGAACTTATGAAAAAAGCAAAGAAGGATGTTCTCGTAATGCATTGCCTGCCGGCACACAGGGGCGAAGAAATAACAGACGAAGTTATAGACGGACCTAATTCAATAGTATTTGACCAGGCTGAAAACAGGATGCACGTACAAAAAGCAATCATGAAATTATTAATGTAAAAAATAAAAACATTAAAATATCCAAAATGAAAATTAAAAAAGTAAGCAAGGATTTATCAAAATTATCATGGGAAGATTTTTATGCCCAGCCGCTCGATAAGAAAATAAATTATTTTGAAAAAGAAGGAAGAATGTTTGACTGCCTTTTTGCACAGCAGTTGAATCCGCAGAACCTGAACATTCTTTTCAATCTTGCAAATAAAATAAGAAAAGTTGCAAAGGAAAAAGGCGGTCTTGACTGGCTTCAGACTACCCTTTCACATAAAAGGGCAATGCTTTATTTCGTGCAGCCTTCTACAAGGACATTTGTTTCATTTCAGAGCGCATGCTATATACTCGGGATGAAAGTCAGCGAAATCCGATCAACATCAACTTCATCAGAATTAAAGGGAGAGACACCTGAAGATACAGTAAGAACATTCAGTTCATACGCAGACATGATAATAATGAGGCATTTCGAAGAAGGCATGGCAGAAAAATCTGCCTGGATGTTAAACAAGACCAGGAGACCTATAAGCATAATCAACGGGGGTTCCGGCAAGGACCAGCACCCTACACAGGCGCTGCTGGATTTATATACTTTGTACCTTTCCTTTCAGGATAAGGGTGGGATTGACAATAAAACCATAATAATGGTAGGTGACCTTAAAAGAGGCAGAACTGTGCGTTCACTTTCTTACCTCCTGAAGAATTACAAAAATGTAAAAATAATTTATTCTGCTCCAGATTACCTGAAAATCGGTGATGATGTAAAAGCTTTTTTAAAAAAGCACAGAGTTTCATTTAAAGAATCAAATGAGCTGTACAAATTCCTTCCGGAGGCAGATGCTGTTTACATGACAAGAATTCAGGATGAATATGACATCAACAATGAATCGAAGAATATAGATTACTCAAAGTACCATCTTAGAAAAGAGCATTTGAAACTGATGAAAAAAAGCGCAATTATAATGCATCCTCTTCCGAGAAGACAGGAAATTGATGTTGCAGTAGATGATGATGCAAGGGCAATGTACTGGAGGCAGGAAAGGAACGGAATGTGGATAAGAACTGCATTGATTGCTTATTTGTTCAGAATTGAAGAAGAAATATTGCGTTATTAAAATTATTAAATTTAAAATTTTATTATGAGTAAAATTGCATTTTTATTTCCCGGACAGGGCTCACAATCTGTAGGAATGGGAAAGGATTTATATGATAAATATCCGGAAGCAAAAAGATTATATGATACAGCGGATGAGATAATGGGAATGAAGTTAAGCACTCTTTCTTTCGAAGGTCCCGCTGATGATTTAAAGCAGACAAACCACACACAACCCGCATTATTCGTTCATTCATTTGTTCTTACAAGTTTAATCGGCGATAAAATAAAAGCAGACTGCACGGCAGGACACTCGCTAGGTGAATACACAGCAAATGTATATGCAAGATCATTCAGCTTTGAAACAGGGCTCGGACTTGTAAAGACGAGAGGCTCGCTGATGAAGAGGTCAGGTGAAATCCAGAAAGGCACGATGGCTGCGCTTATTGGATTAAATGAAGAGCAGGTTAAGGCAATTTGCGATAGTGTTTCCGAATCCGGAATTGCACAGCCTGCAAATTTCAACTGTCCCGGCCAGATAGTGATTTCCGGTGATGTTGATGCAATCGATAAAGCTGTTGAAGTTGCAAAGGTAGAACCTTATAAATGCAGAATGGCAAAGAGGCTTGAAGTAAGCGGAGCATTTCATTCAGAGCTTATGAGAACATCTGATGCGGATTTAAGGAAAGCACTTGAAGAGCTTGAAATTCAAAATCCCGTAATCAGCGTTTACACAAATGTTGACGGTCTTCCGAAGAATGACAAGGAAAAGATAAGAGAATGTCTTTCAAAGCAGTTAGTCTCCCCCGTCAGGTGGGAAACTACGATAAGAAATATGATTGAATCCGGAGTTACTAAATTCTATGAAATAGGTTCGGGAAAGGTTTTAACAGGACTAATAAAGAAAATTAAAGCTGATGCAGAGACGTTGAATATTTCTACTGCAGAGGATTTGGAAAAAATATAATCAAGCTGATGTCAGAAGAAAAAAAATACCCGATAGAAATAAACGGAATAAAAATCGACCCTGTTATTTTTACGCAGGGATTCGTGCCTAAATGCGATATACCGATTTGCAGCGGACAGTGCTGTGACTGGGGCGTTTACATGGATAAGGAATTCAAGCATGTGATACTTGACCACGAAAAAGACGTAATAGACGTAATGGATGCGCAGCAGGTAAAAGATTCAGCAAAGTGGTTTGAAAAGGATATTGAAATTGATCATGACTTCCCCTCCGGAGAGGCAATAGGAACAGAAACATATAAAACAAAATTCGGAAATGAGCAGTGTGTCTTTAAAGGTCTGAATAATTTCTGTTCACTTCAGATTGCGGCAGAGAAAAAAGGTTATCACAAATGGGAAATTAAACCCAAGTACTGCATAATGTATCCGTTAACCATCGTTGATAATGTATTAACATATGATGATTCACACGCAGAAAGGCTTGATTACTGCGGAATACATAAAAAAGAGAATTTCGTGCATACGGTTTTCGAAGCAATGACAGAAGAAATAATTTATATACTCGGGCAGGAAGGCTACAATTACCTTAAGGATTATTTCGTACATCATTACAAGAATAAAGAAACAAAATAAAATCACCCTTAATGCAGGAATTTAGAGGTAAAACCGTATTCATTACCGGTGGTTCCAGAGGAATCGGCCGAGCCATAGCAGAGAAGTTCTCCCGCTTAGGGGCTAATGTAGTAATTACATACAAGTCAAGGGTTGACCCCAATTATTTCAAGCCAAAAAAGATTTTATATTTCAAGTGCGACTCTTCCAATTCACGAAGGATTAAAATTGTAGTAGATAAGGCAATCAAGAAATTCGGCAAAATCGATGTTCTTATCAACAATGCAGGAATAACAAAGGACGGTCTGATAATGCGAATGTCGGAGGAAAGCTGGGATTCAGTAATCAACACAAATCTGAAGGCCACTTTTCTATTTACGAAAGAGGTGCTTAAGAGCATGATAAAGCATCACGGCGGTAAAATCATCAATGTCAGTTCAGTTGTTGCGACTTCAGGAAATGCCGGGCAGTCTAATTACGTTGCGTCGAAGGCAGGGATGATAGGTCTTACAAAAGCACTTGCAAAAGAATTATCTGCTTATAATATTCAGGTTAATGCAGTCTCACCCGGTTATGTTGAAACCGATATGACTGCGAAGCTATCGGAGGAGCAGAAGCAGGCAATATTCAAATCAACTAAAAAGTCGGCCGCAAAGCCTGACAAAGTAGCTGATTTCATTGCAATGCTGTCATCGGATGTATCTGATTTAATCACAGGGCAGAATTTTATAGTAGAGGCGACTCAGCTCAAAAAAGAGGAAATTAAATATTATAAAACTAAAATATAAATAAAAAATGGGAAGTTTATTACAAGATAAAATTGCAATTGTCACAGGCGGAGGCAGAGGTATAGGCAGAGCGATAGTTACCGAATTTATAAACGAAGGAGCCGATGTTATCATTTTTGATAAAGTTTTTCCAGAGGATATAGATTCCTATGTAAGCGAACAGACAGCCAAGGGAAGAAAAGTAGCATTAAAAACTATCGACATAACAAAAACAAATGAAGTACAGAATATCTGTGATGAAGTTGCAAAGGAATTCGGGAGAATAGATATCCTCGTGAATAACGCGGGTATAACAAGAGACAAACTGATGATAAGAATGAGCGAAGAAGACTGGGATGCGGTGCTGACGGTTAACCTTAAAGGCGCATTCAATACGATTAAGGCAGTATCGAGAGTAATGGCAAAGCAGAGAAGCGGTAAAATAGTGAATATAAGTTCGGTTGTCGGTGTAATGGGAAATGCAGGTCAGACAAATTATTCTGCGTCCAAGGCAGGATTAATAGGGCTTACAAAATCAGTTGCGAAGGAATTTGCAGGTAGGAACATTAACGTAAATGCAGTTGCGCCCGGATTTGTAGAGACAGAAATGACTGCAACGCTGTCTGAAGAGCAAAAGAATGCTTTTTTAAGTATAATACCTTTGAAACGTCCTTCAAAGCCGGAAGAAGTAGCGGGAGTTGTTGCATTCCTATCTTCGGATAAAGCCGGATATATAACCGGGCAGGTGCTTTGCATAGACGGCGGAATGGTAATGTAAAAAAAGCAAATAAGAGTTTCCTTAATTAATTCTTAACTTATGAGCGAAAAGGTAATCTGGATTACCGGAGCTTCGACAGGCATTGGAAGAGAAATGTGCATGGAATTTTCCAAAGCCGGGCACATAATAGTAGCTACAGCGCGCAGAAAATCAAGACTGGTCAGTCTTGCAAGCGAGATTAAATTTGCAGGGAGGGAAGCATCCGCCTTCGTATGCAATGTTGCATCAGAAAGGAGTGTTCAGATTACAACCAAAAGAATAAGGGAAAAGTACGGAAAGATAGACTGTCTTGTAAACAATGCAGGAGTAACAGTATTTAAATCATTCACAGATACCAAAGTATATGATTTCGACTACGTGATGAGCATAAATTTAAGAGGGGCATTCCTCTGCATGAAATCCGTAATTCCGCAGATGATAAAGAATAAAAGAGGACACATCATAAACATTCTATCGGTTGCAGCAAATACCGTATATGAAAGCAGCTCAGTTTATTCAGCATCAAAAGCAGGCCTGCTTGCTATGACAAACAGTCTGAGGGAAGAAACAAGAAGATTCAACATAAAGATAAGCAATATATTGCCGGGAGCCACAGATACAGCGATGTGGGACAGCAAGACAAGGCAGAAATACAAAAACAGGATGCTATCCCCTGCTGAAGTTGCGCATATAGCGCTTGAAGTTTACCAGCAGCCCAAGAAAGTGTTAATAGAAGATATTTACATCAGACCTGTAAAAGGAGATATATAACAATTAATAATGATTAGAGAATAAAGAGTAATAAAGAGCTTTCTTTATTACTCTTTATTTTTTATTCTGATATTGAAACCTTACGTGGCATTCTTTGAAACGAAAACTTAGACGATACGCCGTTTTTATTATTATTAAAAATTTATAAACTTACAGTTGCTTTTCCAGTCCATGGTGTTGCTTGCAATACAATTAATTTTTCTAATCTGATATTATTATTTGCTAAAAATCGTGTACCAATTGCATTTTCAACTTCTGTTTTACCATTTTCTAAACTACTATTCTGTTTCCACATACAATTATTTGGCAAATCATATCTTAATTCATTTGAAATCCAATAATCATAATATCCAAGATTTCTTAATATAGGTTTTATATTTTCAATATTATCGCCTGAGATTTCGAAAACAACAAAGATATTCATATTATTAAATTTTATTTGTTAATATTTTTTTTAAAGCAGCAATTACTCCAAGTATAGTCCCTGTAATTGCGGCTATATCCATTTTTTTTATTCTTCTTTCAAGTAAATATTCACTATAACTATTAATATTAAATTCTCTCATCTTATCCTTTATGATATTATTGAATCCCATAGAGTTCAAAATAGAATCAATTTTTTCGTAATCTTTTATTTCTGCTAAATTATTAATAACTTTTTTCTCTAATATATTAAGTTCTTCTATTGAATATGTTGGATTTTCTATAATCATCTTTGTATACTTTGTTTTTCTTGAAAATATTTTTCTTTATGTTGACTGATAAGATTTGCATCAGCCTCTGCTTTATTTAGTAAACTTGTAACTTTCGAGGCAGATTCTTCGACTTTTTTTCTATATTCTTCAAAATGTTCATTAAAATGACTATCAACTTCATTAGCAGCTTTTACGAAAACGCTTATATTAATCGCTAATAATAGAGTGATTATTATACCCCCAAAAATTAGTATATCATCAATTCTTTTGTTAATTGAATATAATTTCTCTTCAAAGATATTATTCAATGAGGTAAAGTCAACATTGTTTAAAGTAAGAGTACTATCTTTGCTTTTTTTCAAATAAATTGGTGTATTATTATCAATAAAAATTTTATCATATATAAAAATAACTATTAATAAACTTAAAACCCCAACTAATATACCAAACAAAAATTTTCTATCAAAAGTTTTCATAGATATATTAAAATTAATTTAACATAAAAATACTGCAGATTTCCATTTAAGAATAATTATAATTATTAACTAAATAAATATAAATAATAAATAAAATAATAGTAATGCAGGTATTTTTCACTTATTATTCTCTCTCCCGCTGATGAAAGAATCACCAACGGGAAAGAAAAAAATATTTTATATCATCACCAGAACTTCATAGCTTCCCTGCACTTCTGCGGGATTAAACACATTCAGAAATTTATTATTTATATCACCCAGAACATTTGCCGTTACGGTCATTGTTATTCCCGGGTCAACTTTAAGAGTATCAGTGTGTGAGGCAATATCCGGCGCAAGACCGAATAAAAGAGAATAAGTACCCGTATTTTTTATTCTCAATTCCGTATCCTCCGTAAATTCCATTTCAATTATATTCACAACCTGACTCGGATCAACCGTTCCGGTGAATGGGACAGTTCCACCCTGCGAATTGCTCGGAAGCTCATACTCAGCAAGCTTTGCATAGTTTCCCTGATAAACCGCCTTCGATGCTTTATTAATTGTCTGCATTGTAGCCCAAACAATATTCATCAGTTTAATTCTCTCCTGAGTTTTCACAGGTCTTTCCTTCTTTGCAACCTCCTGGTCAATCTGTTCCTGACGCAGTTCTCCGGCAAGAGTTTCGATTTTATCTATTTTCACCTGCGTAAATCCGCCTGCTATCAATTCCACTTTGTACTTATCCGAAACTTCAAAAAGCATTTCCATAAACTGAATCATTTTTCCCTGGGACTTTCGCGCTTTTTCATAATCATTAAATCCGAACTGATTCCATATAGCGGGCTTATTTGGAAAAACTGATTCGATTACGGGCTTCATTGCCTGAAAATAATCACAGCATTCTTTCATCTTTGTGCCAAGCTCTGCGGTTTCCTCTGCCTGTTCATCAAGCACAACCATATCTCTAAGGCAGGCTCTTGCCGCATCTATCTGCGCTTCGAATGTTGCTCCGAATGTCAAAGGGAACATCACGATATTGAATCCCTCGAAATCCGCTTTATCGGATGTGTACTGGGCATTAAACCTGTCTGCACCGTCCAGCATTACATCATCCCTTACTGTGTAAAGTCTAACCGATTTTTTTGCCATAAATTAAAGCTCCTTAAATAAGTTTTTAAATTGATTTGTTAAAATTTGCTTTCAGGCATAAAATCTTCAATTTGCTTTCTGAAAATGCCAAAAACGGTGTTTTTTTAGCGAACCTCCTTTCCTTAAAGCCCAAATATCGCATTTTTATTGCAAAAATCGCATAGTTAATGCATTCCGCCGCTTAGTTAAGACATTCCGCCATTTAGTTGAGGCATTCCGCCGCTTAGTTAAGACGTTCCGCCACTTAGTTGATACGTTCCGCCACTTAGTTAAAGCGTTCCGCCGCTTAGTTGAGACGTTCCGCCGCTTAGTTAAGACGTTCCGCCGCTTAGTTGAGACGTTCCGCCACTTAGTTAAGACGTTCCGCCACTTAGTTAATGCTTTCCGCCTGCGGAAAGCCTCATTTTAGCGAAATTTTGCAATAACGATAAAAGGTTGAAATTCAACCGCTTAAAGCATATAGAAAACTGACTATTTTATTAAAATACCTGAAAACGGACGGGATTCAAAAGAATATGAATGAAAAATGACTAACCGAATCATTTCAGGCAAAAAGGAATGGAATGATGATTTTTTGCTCTCCTCATAACTTTATTCATAACGGAAATAATCGGCTAACCGAATCCCCGTAATAAAACTATTTAAATTATTGAAAACAGTCAAGCGATAAATTCAGCCAGTGAATTAATCGGGATGGAAAAGAGTGGGTGTTAGGATGATGTAATAGTGATTATAGTAAAATAAAAACAATAAAAAAAAAGGAATTATCTTACTTGAACAAATCAACATAATGATGTAATTTAAATTAATTAAAAAAATAATCTAATGAATATTGATAAGTTTGTTGAGAAATTTAAAATCTTGAAGAAAAAAGGATATGTAAAATCGCATAGAAAAGGTCCAACTGGCATAGGTCATACTTTGGAACAAGAATTAGGGATGAAAGAAAATAATATTGCTCTGCCTGATATAAAAGGTGCTGAACTTAAAGCGCATAGAAGTGGTGCAACAAGTATGATTACTCTTTTTACATTCAATAGAAAATGTTGGATAATGAAACCATTGGAAGCAATTAAAAAATATGGAAGTAAAGATAGCAACGGAAGAATTGGATTGTATTATACAATGTCATTTAAACCTAATAGTGCTGGTTTATTTCTTGATGTTGAAAAAGATAAAATATCAATTTTACATAAATCCGGTAAGTTAATTGTTAATTGGGATTTAAAAACATTATCAAAAAGATTTGAAAGTAAAATACCTGCTTTAATATTAGTCAATGCTGAAACTGAAGAAAGAGATGGTATTGAATATTTTAGATTTACGAATGCAAGATTATTAAAAGGGACTTCACCTGAATTATTATATGATCAATTCAGAGAACAAAATATTCAAGTTGATTTACGATTACATGAAAAAGGTACAATGGCTAGAAATCATGGTACAGGATTCAGAGCTAAAGAAAATAAATTAATTTATTTATTTAAAGAAACGAAGATTATTGCATGAAATACAGAATATTAAGAAATAATAAATATGATTTTACTGGTCAATCATATGGTACAAGCTACCCAAATTTACATAGGTATCCAGCTACTATGATTCCACAAATCGGAATAGAAATATTTAAGGAATTAAATATAAAAAGTGGAAAATTATTAGATCCTTATTGCGGATCAGGCTCATCATTTATTGTGGGTTTAGATAGAGGATTAAAAGAAATGGAAGGATTTGATATTAATCCTCTAGCAATTTTAATTACAAGTGCAAAATTTATTAAAATAAATCCATCAGATTTGAAAGAAAATGTAAGTATTATAAAAGATAAATTATACAAATATACAATTAATAATGAAATTGATGTAAAACTAGATATACCTAATGTTTATAATATAGATTTTTGGTTTCCTGAACAAAGTAAGATAGAATTGGCAATAATTAAATCACTCATATTTACAATTTCAAATGAGAATATACGTAGATTTATGATGGTTCCATATTCTGAAACCATTAGAGAGAGTTCATATACTCGAAATGGTGAATTTAAATTATTCAGAATGAAAGAAGATGCAATGAAAAAGTTTAATCCTAATTGCATTGATATATTTTCTGCTAAATTAGATAAAGCAATTTTTATTTATGAAAATTATTATTATCCATTATTGGATAATGCAAAATTTAATTTTGGTTATTCCGAATTTCCGAAAAAAGAAAAATATTTTGATGTTGTACTAACTAGCCCTCCATATGGTGATAGTAGAACTACAGTAGCATACGGTCAATTTTCAACTTTAACAAATGAATGGTTAGGAATAGCATATGCACGAAAAATAGATACTATGCTAATGGGTGGCAAAATTGCTAAAGAAAAATATTCAAAAGGAATTTTATCATTTTACATTAATCAAATTGAAAAGGAATCTCCAAAAAGGGCTTTAGAGGTTTCAGCTTTTTATTATGATTTGGAAAAATCAATAATTGATGTTTCAAAAAGTGTTAAAAAAGGTGGAAAAATTATTTACATTGTAGGTAATAGAATGGTAAAAGATGTTATTTTACCAACTGATCAGTTTATTGCTGAAAAATTCGAAGAAAATGGTTTTAGACATTTACTAACTTATGAAAGATTTCTTGCAAATAAATCTATGCCAAGCTTAAATTCACCGTCAAATCAAACAGGAATAAAACGAAGCACTATGACTAAAGAATATATAATTGTATGCGAAAAACCTTTTGGAATTGAAACTTTAGTTGTTTGCGAAAAAAATAAAAAACTATATAAAACAAATAAAAAGAAAAAAAATAATAAAATCTCATAAACTCACCCTAAAATACTTCCATTCTTTTAGTTCTTCTGCTCCGAGGTTTTTGTAGAATCTGATTGCGTTTGTGTTCCAGTCGAGTACGTGCCATTCCATCCGTCCGCATTTGTTTTTTTCGTTTTATTAATTTCTAATAGTTGAATTTATTCAGGAAGCAGTCTTCTGTCAGCATTTCATAAAAGGCTATGTAAGGAATTAGAACGTATTGAGTACCTGCGGCATAAGGTGCTACCTGATACCTGTCGAAAGTAATGAGCATTCCTTTTTGAAAAAAATTGAAATTCATAAAGTTTGAATCGTTCGGGCCGGCGCCTGACTGAAGCATATCATCAATCATTTCATAATCGCTCATTTTTGCCTGCAGTTTCAGGTTTTCTATGCAGAATTTGGAAATTTTTTCAAGATACCCGGAATTTTTTTTAAACAGTCCGCTGAATGTCAGGAATTTTCCATTTTTCATATTCCAGTTATGTGAAATTGTATAGCTGTTAGGATGGGCGGCGCCTGCATAATACGTATATACTTCGAATGAAAAGCTGAACAGGTCTTCGTTCAGGACGAAGCTTTCATAGTTTATATCCATAAAGCTGTTAACTTCAGTAAGCTCATAAGGCACTTCCCACTCGCTCATATCCTTCCTGAAATCACCGAGGCATTTATCGACGGTTTTAAAAATTGATTCGTTAATCGCGCTTTGAATCTGCTTATTCGGCATTCCATCGACCTGCGGATACTTTGCGGAATACCAGTATTTTCCTGCCTCAGAGCTGTCTTTAATTTCCTTTGTAATCATTTTATATTCCTGTGCAAAAACTGCAGAGGCAATAAAAACCAGGATTAATGCTAAAGTTATTTTCATTTTATTCATATAAATTAATTTTGCTGTGTAAAAATATGATTTTAAATTATCAATATAAATACATATCAAATGCTTTACTTTTTAATTAAATTCAAGCAAATAAAAAATATAAAGTGGAAATAGGATTTACGGGCTGGGTAGGATTTTTAATATTTTTAATAATAATGCTCGGGATAGATTTAGGAGTTTTTAACAGAAAGTCCCATGAAATTCATTATAAAGAAGCGCTTCTATGGAGCGGCATATGGATATCTCTCGCAGTAATATTCAATCTCGGAGTATTTCATTTTGCCGGATACGAGAAAGGGATGGAATTCCTCACCGGATATTTACTCGAGAAGGCGCTAAGCGTGGATAACATTTTCGTATTTGTTTTGCTTTTCTCATTTTTCAACGTACCCGGAAAATACCAGCACAAGGTTTTATATTACGGGATAGTGGGAGCTTTGCTGATGAGAGGCGCACTCATTGCTTTAGGAGCGGCACTGATAGTAAAATTCCACTGGATATTGCTATTATTCGGTGCATTCCTTGTATTCACAGGAGCAAAGATGGCATTTCACAAAGAGGAGAAAATCGAGCCGGATAAAAATCCGGTTGTAAAATTTTTCAAGAAAATATTTCCGGTTTCACAGAACTACGAGAAGGACAGGTTTTTCATCAAGAAAAAAACAGGACTATTAGCAACTCCACTTTTCATAGTACTGCTGGTAGTAGAGACGACCGACCTGGTTTTTGCATTCGATTCCATTCCCGCTATACTTGCAATAACACAGGACACATTCATAGTATTCACTTCAAATGCATTTGCAATTCTCGGGCTTCGCTCGCTTTATTTCGCACTGGCGGGAGTGATGGATAAATTCAAATACCTGAGGTTAGGATTATCTATCATTCTTGTATTTATCGGAATAAAGATGCTGATTGCGGATTTTTTTCCGATTTCAGTCGGCATATCGCTTGCAGTGCTGCTTCTTGTTTTATCATCATCTATGCTCGCTTCGATGTTTATGAAGAAGAAAAGAGCAAAATCATAGCACGCGGAAAAAGCGGAAAGAAAAGGTTTTTTTGATGTTAAGAGCGGAGAGCGTTTTATCTCTCTTTTTTTTAAAATAAATTAATTATTACTTTCCAGAATGTATATAGCCCCTATACGGGGTAGCTGTCTGGACGGAGATGAACGCAGACGGGTCAATGTTATCTATAATTTTAAGAAGTTCTTTTTTTCTTTTCCGGGTTATAAGAACCATCAGTATAGCGACTCCCCCGCTTCCTCCTTCGCCCGGAAGGAGTGTTACGCCGATTTTATTTTTTCTGAGTTCATCTGCGATACTGTCCGCATAGTTCATAGAGAAAATATAGAGCTGAAGATAACCCGAGCCGAGCATCTGTTCGAGTGAGATGCCGATGATAGTGCCGAGAGCAAAGCCGGTGGAATAACCGAGAATATTCCAGAGGTTATCGAGATTCTGCATAATATGTCTTATAGCAATTACCCAGATAGTGACTTCGAAGAATCCAATAGCGGCGGCAATATATTTTTTCCCCTGAACGGTGACAAGAGTACGTATAGTACCAAGTGAAACGTCAATAATGCGGAGACTCATAATGAGGAGAGCACCTAACAGGAAAGATAAGTCCATTTAGTTTATAAAGTTTGTAAAGTTTGTAAAGTTTATAAAGTAAGAGCGTAATAAGTTTATAAAGTTATAAGGTTATAAAGTTATAAGGTTATAAAGTTAAGAACACAATCTTTATTAAGTGCAAGAGCTTTCTTTAATCAAATAAATTTTTTAAATGAATTAATGAATGCTTCGTTTTCTTCATTAAGTCCCATAGTGATTCTGATGCAATGCGGAAGTCCGAATGCGATGAGGGGGCGGATAATAACGCCTTCTTTTAAAAAAGATTCATTAATTTTGTTCACTCTTTCGGGATTTCCCAAATCGAGCATCAGGAAATTTGCATAGGACGGGATGACTTTAAAATTCTTTTCTCCGGATATTTTGCCGAGTTCCGCTAAGAAATATTCATAACCGTCTTTATTCAGTTTTTTTGATTTATCAATGAATTCAACGTCATCGAGTGCAGCGACAGCACCTGCCTGAGCCATATTGCCGGGTTCGAAAGGCAGTTTGACTTTCATAATTGTTTCCATAAGTTCTTTATGTCCGAATCCATAGCCGATTCTGGCGCCTGCAATTCCATATATTTTAGAAAAAGTGCGAAGTGTGATAACGTTATCGAGCCGGTACTGTAATGAGTCCGGATATTCGGTTTTATCTTCAGCGTATTCGAAATAGGCTTCGTCCATAATCACGAGAACGTTTTCAGGAACATTTTTTATGAAATCATCGAATTCGGATTTTGTAAAGATAGTACCGGTAGGATTATTTGGATTGCAGAGATAAATAACTTTAGTTTTTTGATTTATATGTTTCAAAATAGCATTCAAGTCGAATTTATAATCTTCGTGGTTCATCGGGACTTCTATAAATTTATTTGCTCTTCCGCGAGCCAAGACCTGAAAACCAATGAAAGTTGCTTTTGAGGTAATCATTTCATCGCCTTCGCAGAGGAAGCTGCGCAGAATATTAGCCATAATGCCTTCGCTGCCGTTTCCGACTGCAATATTTTCGATTTTCACATTAAATTTTTCGGCAATTTTTCCTCTTAACTCCAAAGCCCCAATATCGGGATACCTGTTAAGTCCTGACGCAACAGAAAGCATAGCTTCAACAGCTTTTGGCGAAGGACCGAGGGGGTTTTCGTTTGATGCAATTTTATGAATAGTTTTAAGTCCGTATTCTTTCTGAATTTCCTCGATAGGTCTACCGGGAACATAGGGTTTAAGGTTCTTAATAAATTCAGGAATTATCATAATTCAGAGATTTGATTTATGCAAATTTAGCAGTAAAAAATCACTGAAAAAAGCCAAATTAGCGGCATAAGTCAAAAATACAAAGAAATCATTAAATAATTTTATTTTTATTGTTTATATAAATTAATTTATTTAATTTTTAGTTAATAACAGGGTTTGCGGGATCCGGGACAGTTTTCTGAAAAAAACATTAAAATATAAAATCCATAAAAATTAGCTGAAATTCATTAAAATATTCAAAAATAATAGCTATATTAAACCACGTTTAACAAAAACATCAACAAGGAGAAAAAAATGGAAAAATTTTCACAATTACAGGCAATACTTGATGGGATGAAAGTTGATCTCGAAAAATTTTACAACAAGGGGCAGAATGCAGCCGGAACCAGGTTAAGAAAAGAGTTAAACAATTTAAGGAAATTAGCTGCTGACATCAGAAAAGACATCCAGGATTTAAGGTCACAGAGAAAAACAGGTGCCTAATTAAAAGAATCGATAAATTTTAAGTTTATAGAGAGGCTGTCTTATTAACTTATGGCAGCCTCTTTATATAAATGAGGAAAGAAGTGCAAGAGAACAACATACGAAATTTTTGTATAATAGCCCACATAGACCACGGAAAATCGACGCTTGCAGACAGACTGCTTGAAAAAACGGGTACAATAGAGAAAAGGAACATGATAAAGCAGGTGCTCGATGACATGGATCTTGAGCAGGAGCGTGGTATAACCATAAAGCTTCATGCAATACAAATGATTCACAGAGCACAGGAGGGCAAGGATTACATTCTTAACCTGATAGACACACCGGGGCATGTTGATTTTACATACGAGGTTTCTCGTTCGTTAGCAGCATGCGAAGGCGCGCTTCTGGTTGTGGATGCCACACAGGGAATAGAAGCACAGACAATCAGCAATTTATATCTTGCTATAGACCAGGGATTAGAGATTATTCCTGTTTTAAATAAGATTGATTTGCAGAGCGCTATGGTGGATGAGGTTAAAGAGCAGATTGTGGAGCTTATAGGCGGCAAAAAGGAAGATATATTAGCCGTCAGTGCAAAAGCCGGAATAGGAATAGACGAGGTATTGGACGCTATTGTAAAAAGAATACCTCCGCCAGAAGTAAAATATGAAAAGCCTTTAAGAGCTTTAATCTTCGATTCAATTTTTGATATTTACCGTGGTGTAGTCGTTTATCTGAGAGTATTCGAAGGAGAGATTAAAGAGGGAGACAAAATACAATTCCATGCAAACGGAAAAGTATTTGAAGCGGAAGAGCTGGGACACCTGAAGATGACACGTCAGAGGACAGGATTTCTTAAATCGGGCGATGTTGGATACATGATAGCAAATGTAAAGGATGTAAATGATTCAAAGGTAGGTGATACAATTTTGAATGCAGATAATCCTGCATCAGAGCCGCTACCGGGTTATAAGGAAGTAAAGCCGATGGTATTCAGCGGAATATATCCCACTCAGGCAAATGAATTCGAGAACCTGAGGGATTCTTTATCAAAGCTGAAATTAAATGATGCGGCATTAACATTCGAGCCGGAAACATCCGTTGCTCTTGGATTCGGGTTCAGATGCGGATTTTTAGGTTTGCTTCATCTTGAAATTATTCAGGAAAGACTCGAGCGGGAATATGATTTATCCATTATTACAACTGTTCCGAACGTGGAATACAAAGTTTACCAGACAGACGGAGAAGTAGTGCTTGTGGACAATCCTGCAATGATGCCCGATGCGGTGAAAATTGAGTACATAGAAGAGCCATACATAACTTCACAGATAATTGTACCGACTGAATTCATAGGAAATATTATGAAACTCGCACAGGACAGGCGCGGAATTTACAAGACAACAAATTACATAGACACAAAGAGAGTGGATTTGCATTTCGAATTCCCTCTTGCGGAAATTATATTTGATTTTTACGACAAGCTCAAATCGCTGACTAAGGGATATGCATCATTTGATTACGAAATAATAGATTACAGGAAGTCCGAGCTTGTGAAGCTGGATATAATGCTTAACGGAGACCCGGTAGATGCTTTATCTACAATTATTCACAGGGATAATGCATATTACTGGGGAAGGAAGCTTTGCGAGAAACTGAGAAAGCTGATACCGAGACAGATGTTTGAAGTTGCGATACAGGCGGCAATCGGTTCTAAGGTAATTGCAAGAGAGACCATAAGCGCTTTAAGGAAAAATGTTATTGCTAAATGCTACGGTGGTGATATTTCGAGAAAAAGGAAGCTTTTGGAGAAACAAAAAGAAGGCAAAAAACGTATGAAACAAGTAGGTTCTGTTGAAATACCGCAGGAAGCGTTTTTAGCCGTTCTTTCAATAGAAAAATAAAAAAATATTAATATTTTATAATGGCTGAAATAAATAAACCTGAAATAAAAGCTAAAGAAGAAATTAAACCTAAAGAGGAAGTACTTAAAAAGAAATCCAAATTAAGAGAATACTTTGACGCACTGGTATTTGCTGCGGTAGTTGCATTTTTTATAAAAGTATTTCTTTTTGAAGCATACAGAATTCCCACGGGTTCGATGGAAAATACTTTACTTGTAGGCGACTTTTTGCTAGTAACTAAATTCACTTACGGCGCTACTACTCCAAGAAATATACCTTTTACCGATATCAGGATTCCTTATGTAAAACTGCCCGGGTTTAAAGACCCTAAACTAGGTGATATTATAGTTTTTGATTTCCCCGGAGACAGGGAGGACAAGCAGTCAAAAGAGGTTTTAAATTACATTAAACGATGTGTAGGATTGCCGGGTGATTCATTAATGATAGTAAACAAAGTTTTATACAATAACGGGACACCATACCCCAATCCGCCGAATTCAAAATTCATATCCCCTCTTCAAACATCAAATATGAGTAATCCGAGAATTTTCCCGAAGGGCTCGGGATGGAATGAAGATAATTTCGGACCGATAAGGGTGCCGAAGGCAGGAGACAAGATTAAAATTGATTCAAGCAACTTCGAAGCCTGGAAGATGTTTGTTATCAGGGAAGGAAGAACGATAAGGCTCGGACAGGATATGCGGGTATATGTAGATGAACAGGTTTTACCGGACGGGATGTACACAGTAAAGAGGGATTATTTATTTATGATGGGAGACAACAGGAATAATTCGCTCGACAGCAGATTCTGGGGGTTTATGCCGGTAGAAAATGTTGTAGGAGAAGCATTTATGATTTACTGGTCCTGGGATGCAAATATAGGCTTCAATGAGTTTTTCAGACTGCTTGGCTCGATACGATGGGACAGGATAGGACATCTGATAAGATAAATTTCAAAAGGATGTTAAATTATAATACGGTCGAAGAATTTAAATCTCTTTTAAGCGAAGATACGCTTAATACGTATTATAATTACTGGAGCAGCGGAGAGGAGCTTTACCGTTTTTTAAAAGATTCATATGTAAATAAGATTCTGATTGATTACATCACTTCGAGGAATCTGTATATAAAAGGAAAGACTGTACTGGAATTCGGGTGCAGGGACGGCTCGTCATTTATTTCATATTTAACACAAGGTGCCGGTAAGATAGTTGGAATGGACATCGATGAAACCGTTATAGATATTTCCCGCAAGATATACAAAGACCTTAATATTACTAACATAGAATACAGAATAAACAAAATCGATTTTCCCCTGCCTGCAGATGATGAGGAATTCGATATTATTTCCTGCAATGCGGTATTCGAGCATATCAATCCGAAATTAAGAAAAAGTTACATAATTGAATTGCAAAAGAAATTAAAGAAAGGCGGTTACTTAATAGTTTCCGATACTCCGAATAAACTATGGCCGAAAGACGGGCACACAACGGGTTTATGGTTTATTAATTATCTGCCATTCAAATTAAAATGTCTTCTCGGTTCAAAGACGAAAAGGTACAAGGGTGTAAAAGCTGATGAATATGATTACTGGATTGAGCAAGGTATTGAAGCAGTCACATATTCGGAAATAAAAAGAAATTTTCCGGATTCCGAATGGTCGAAAGAAGATGATTTGAAATTTAAGAAGGAATATAAGCAACAGATTTACAAAAGTGAAAGCAGGAATATTCTTTCAGCGGTAAAAAAGAACAGTCTTTACATTTTTGCTTTACTCGTTGATTGGATTTATCTTCGTCCGAAGAAATTTCCGGGTCTGGCAATCGCACCCAATCTTGTGTTTTCGTTCAGAAAGAAATAAAAATTATTTTATTATTCAAGGATGTCTCGAGTTTCCGCCAAAAAATATTCCTAAACCGATAGAAGATTCCTTGCTTCCCGCAAATTTTAAAAGTAACCCAAAATAATCTCTGTATATTTTGAATTTGACATCACCCGAAAACTT
The DNA here is from genome assembly GCA_016218085.1 of Ignavibacteriota bacterium. Taxonomy (GTDB): domain Bacteria; phylum Bacteroidota; class Ignavibacteria; order Tepidaquicellales; family Tepidaquicellaceae; genus FEN-1279. The sequence continues at coordinate 307,872 of JACREY010000008.1, read as the reverse complement.
TCCATACCATCCGGTATAATCAGGATATAGATATTTAATGGGGGAATTTATTAACATTAAATCAATATCAGTAGAATGATGTGATGCCCCGAAACCTAAATTTATTTCTACATACGGGGTTGAAACTGTTATTTTAGCCAGTACATCCAGATCGGTATAAGGAGAATCATAGTTTTTACTGTCAAGTTTGCTTTTGGTATAATGCTCCGCACTAAGCCTTGTTCCTAAATAGAGTGTCTTGTTAAAATTAATAAAATCAAAATCCAGTGAACCACTTATTTTTAATTGTAAAAATGCCACGCTTAAATCTCCCTGAAAGCCGTAACCAATCTCTGTATTTGTCTGTGGGATTGATATTCCCGGAATAATTAATGCAAAAATCAGAACTACAATAGAAAATTTAATCATATGCTTTTGCGTATTTTTATTTTTTATCCCTTGTACTGTACCCCGCAAAAAAACCTATCCCTCCATATCCTTCTTTATTGAATGCGAACTTTATAATTAATCCTACAAAGCTTTTATAAAATTTAATTCTTATATTTCCTTCAAGTTTTGTCGAAATACCGCTCTCTTTATCAGGATTAAGATAAGAATATTTTCCTCTATTATATGTTAAACCGGGGCAGAGACTTACGTCAACAACTTTGCCGAATACGGTAAAACGGGAGAGAAAGTCAATATCTGTAAACGGAGAGCCGTCATCAGGACCTCCCGGTCCGCCTTTATTATAATAGTTCACACCAAAACGCAAACCAATGAAACCGGATTTATCTATTTTAAGAAAATCTATATCTGCCGACGCTCCCAGTGTATTAACAAAAATAGCCGAAGTTACGTCAGCCTGAAGAGAGATTTCAGGTTCAGCTACAACCTGAGCATAAATTTTATTGGAAAAAACTGCCGCATAAATTAAAAATAAAACAAAATATTTTTTCATATTATTTATCCCTTGTACTAAAACCGAAATAAATTCCGATTCCTCCGTAATTTTGCTTGCCGTAAGCAAATTTAAATATTAAACCTGCGGTGTTTTTGACCAATTTTAATTTTGCATCAACGGCAACTTTCCCGTAAACTCCGTTTTCTTTACTGTCGGGCTTATCTGATTTATTATAATACACTCCCGGACAAAAATCGAAATCGAAAACACCTGCTGAAACGGTAATTCTACCTAAAAAATCTACATTTGTATAAGTAGTGCCTTTTTCATTCTTATTTGTGTTTACACTACTTCCATCAAGTGTAAAATTTGATTTCGAAACATAAAAATACTCAGTGCTTAATCTGATTCCGGCATAAGAAGGAATAATTTTCTTATTATGAAAAAAATCCACATCAGCATTCGCACCAAAGGTATGTAAAGTAAAGCCGGTTGTTAAGTCGCCTTTAAGTGTGATATTTGGTTCAAAAGATATCTGGGCATAAAGTTTATTGCATAGAAATATTACCGAAATCAAAATTAAAACGAAATATTTATTCATATTATTTATCCTTTGTGCTGAATCCGACGAACAGGCCGATTCCACCGTAGCTTTCTTTACTGTATGCAAGTTTCAACAGTAATCCTGCTGTATTTTTGAATATTTTTAATTTTACGTCAGCTACAAGTTTTGGATATATACCGTCATCTCCATTTCTGCTGCTATTGCTAACAGAGTGATGTGTAATACCCGGGCATAAATTGAGGTCAAATACCCTTCCTGATATGGTAAATTTTCCGAGCAAATCAACATCAGTAAACGGTGAACCGTTTACCTGTCCGCTTCCACCTCCAAAGGAAATTGTACTAACATAAAAACGTTGTACTCCCAATCTTAATCCAAGATATGCAGGGACTCCTTTTTTAATTTTTAAAATATCAAAATCACCATTTCCGCTGATTGTATTTATAAGCAAAGCCGATGTAAAATCGCCTTGAACGGAATAATTTGTTTCGGGTTCTACCTGTGCAAATGAAAGGTCAATAAAAAGTATAAGAATTAATACAGTTAAGAATATTTTGTGCATATAAATTTGTTTTTGTAGTTTAAAAACAAATAACCGGTAAAATAATTGAAATTAATAAAATATTAACAAATATTGTTATATTTAATAGGCAAAAAAAAACGGAGATTAAAATTAACAGGAAACCCCCTATAAGTTTAGAATATGTTTATATTTTTTAATAAATGGGATATCGATGTATTGATACCGGATTTCCGCGATTGGAGGATATTTTCACCCCTTCGGGGTTTGTTATATATTTGGTTAAATATTCTATTAACGGGAAACCCCTACGGGGTTTGATATTTTATAATTTGAAATTACTATTAACAGGAATCTTTACGGGTAATTATTACGAATTAAAAAAAGGTTACTACAATGATATGCAGTAACCTTTGTAGAATAATTGTATATTTTAGTTATTTCTTATTCTTTTCAAGAAGTTTTTTTCTTGTATATGGTACAAGTCCGCCGGCTTCTACGATTGCTTTTCTGGCTTCGGGAAGCGGAACGGTATCGAAAGATTTGCCTGTAGTTTTATTAACTACTTTTGTTTCTTCGATTACTATTTCGTCGCCGACATTTGCTTCGAGGTCGGGACAGGTAATGAGGTTCAGTCCGAGATTAATTGCATTCTGCAGGAATATTCTTGCGAAATTCTTTGCAATTACGATTAATCCGTGTCCGAGAATAGTAGAGGCAGCCTGTTCGCGCGAGGAGCCGCATCCGAAGTTATTATCCCCTACTATCACTGAATTTTTCCATTCGCCGCTGTTGAGATTTTTATTCAGTTCGGCATAATCTGCAAAGCAGAACTGCGGAGTTTCGGTCGGCAATACAGTTGCCATATATCGTCCGGGATAGATTGCATCGGTGGAAATATCATCACCGAATTTATATACTACTTTAGCCATATTATTTACCTCCTAATGCAGGTTCGGTAAGTTCGCCTGTAATTGCGCTTGCGGCGGCAACTGCAGGAGAGCAAAGATAAACTTCGCCTTTTGGATTACCCATTCTGCCTTTAAAGTTTCTGTTAGTTGTTGAAAGTGCCACTTCGCCATCGCCAAGAGCGCCCTGGTGCACACCAAGGCAGCATCCGCATCCGGGATTCATTATGATTGCGCCTGAATCAGCGAAGATTTCGAGATAGCCTTTTTTCATAGCGTCTTTATAAATATTCCATGATGCAGGGAAAATAAGCATACGTGTTCCGACTGCAACTTTTTTTCCTTTAAGAATCTGAGCTGCAATTTCAAGGTCATCGATTCTGCCGTTTGTGCAGGAACCGATTACGATTTGGTCGATATGTTTTTTCTCAACTTCGTTTATTGATTTTACATTATCGACAGTATGCGGACAGGCAATCTGCGGTTTAAGTTCGCCTGCATTAATTTCAACTACCTGTGAATATTTTGCATCGCTATCCGGTAACACAAAATTAAGTTTTTCAGTTACTCCTGCGGCTCTTAAATATCTTTCGGTTTCTGCATCTGCCGGAACTATGCCGGCCGTAGCACCTGCTTCTACAGCCATATTGCTGAGAACAAGCCTTCCTGACATAGACATATTCGAAATTACTTCGCCGTGGAATTCAAGTACTTTGAAATTTGCTCCCTGAGCTGAAATTTTTCCGATTAAATAAAGGATAAGGTCCTTCGGAAATACGTTCGAAGGAAGTTTACCGTTTACAACTACTTTAATTGTTTCCGGCACTTCGACGTTCAGAATATTTCCAAGCGTCCACACGCTTGCCATTTCTGTTGCACCGATTCCGAATGCAAATGCGCCGAATGCGCCGTGAGTGGTTGTGTGGCTGTCGGTGCCTACTACAACATATCCCGGTTTTATGTATCCGTACTCAGCAAGAATCTGGTGGCAGATTCCGCCTTCATCGGAGCGGATATCGTGGAACTTGCGGATTTTATTCTTGCGGACAAAATCCCTGATTTTTTTCTGGTTAGTGGCTGTCTTTGAACTTTCGGCAGGAACCCTGTGGTCAAATATTATTGCAATATTATCGGGATTCCATACTACCGGTTCAAGACCTGTGCCGGCCCATACCTCGTTAAACTGGTTGATAACGAGTGCTGCATTCTCGTGTGACATAGCAACATCAACTGCGGGTTCAAGCACATCACCTGCTTTCACCGATTTCTGATTTGTTGCACGGGCGAGAATTTTTTCGACTATGGTCATGCTCATTGTTATTTATTTGGTTTAATATGTAAATTTAGTAAAATATATTTTATTAAAAAGTAGATAGTAGTCAGTAGTTAGTAGTTAGCATTAGAGCAAAAAATTAATAATAGGTAAATTCAAAGAAACATAGATTCTAATTATAAAATTAAATCTTATTATTATTTCTAAAAAGTGCATTTGTATAAGCTTCAAGCATTTTGGCTATTTCTTCTAATTCGTTATTAAGTTCGGTCGTATCATAATATTCCAAATCTTTTACTAATCTTAAATAATATTTTGTTTCATTCAAAGAGCCTTGTGCAATGTTATAATATCTTGCTTTATCACTTATGCTTTTCTTTTTAAATCCTTCCACAAAATTAGCTGTTATGGAGACAGATGCTCTTCTTATCTGTGAAGTCAGTCCATAGAGTTCTTCCCTGGGAAATTGTTTAGTTATTTTGTATATATCCAAAACAAATTTATGAGCTTTTTGCCAGAGTTTAACATTCTCAAAACATTTAGATTTTTCTTCCATTATTTATTATTAATTAATAGAAATAAAATTGTTCTTCTACTGTCTACTAACTACTATCTACTAACTACTTTTTAAACAATTTTCTCATTTTTAAATTTCTCATAATCTTCTTTAGTATATCCAAGTTCTTCCAGAATAGAGAGCGTATGCTGAGAAAGAAGAGGAGGCGGTGAATCTACATCCCCTACCGATTTATCGAACTTAGCTGTCAGATTGAAAACTTTAATTTTTCCAACTTCAGGTGTATCGATTTCCGCAAGTGCTTTTCTGTGCTCGACCTGAGGCTGATGAAGAGCGGCATCGAGAGAAAGAATTTCACCAGATGGAATTCCTTTTGCATTAAGTGCATCGCTCCAATAAGTAGTATCTTTTTCTTTTAATTTAACTTCAAGTAAAGGAGTAAGTTCTTTTCTATTTTTCTTTCTAATATCTCTTTTCTGAAAGCGTTCATCTGTTTTTAATTCAGGAACTCCGAGTACATCACAAAGGTCTTCCCATTGTTCCTGTTTATTTGCGGCAATATTTATATAACCGTCCATAGTTACGAATGTTCCTGATGGAGCGGCAGTGAAATTATCATTACCCATTAACACAGGATGCTTGCCGCCAATCAGAAGATTTGCAGCTACCCAGCCCATTAATGGCATAATAGAATCAAGCATAGCGATATCTATGAACTGTCCTTCGCCTGTTTTTTCCCTGCTATATAGTGCTGACATAATTGCAAATGCGGCATTCATACCGCCTACCGTATCGCATACGGGGAATCCACAGCGAAGCGGATTGAGTCTCTCGTCACCATTCACAGCCATAACTCCGCTTAAGCCCTGAATAATCTGGTCGTATGCGGGCTTGAAAGCATCGGGACCTGTTTGTCCGAATCCTGAAATTGCACAATAAATAAGTTTAGGATTTATTTCACTTAAAATTTTATAAGAAAGACCTAATCTTTCCATCACTCCCGGTCTGAAATTTTCTACAAGCACGTCGGAAGATTTTACTAATTTCTTAAAAATTTCCTTTGCCACATCACCTTTCAGATTAAGTGTAAAAGATTTTTTATTTGAATTCTGTGCGAGGAAGCTCGTTCCCATATTTTTATCGTTAAGTTCGGGAACATTTCCGAGTTTCCTGGCGAGGTCTCCCCCGTTCGGGTTTTCTACTTTAATGACTTCCGCTCCGAGCAGAGCCAGATGCAGTGTTGCAAAAGGACCGGCGAGGACGTTGGTCATATCGAGAACTCTTATTTTGTTTAGTATTTTCATTCTTTTTGTAAGTTAAAATTATGCGTTTCATTTAAAAGGAAGTTAAGTAGATAAAAGAAGTTAGAGAAGTTAAAGAAAAAAACTTAACTTCTTAACTTCATAACTTCTTAATTCTGTTTTATTATTCCTACCTCAAGTATCTTAGAAGGTAACTCTCTTCCATAAAAGTTTTCTGCTTCTTTCGATACATCAAGAATTTTCTGAATATCAATATCAGTGCAAACTCCCATTCTCTGAAACATATTCACCAAATCTTCCGTGCATACATTTCCGCTTGCTTTGGCTGTGAACGGGCAACCGCCGAGTCCTGCGAATGCAGATTCAAAGTACCTTACACCCATCTTAAAAGAAGTATAGCAGTTTGCAATTCCGAGTCCGTAGGTATCGTGAAAATGCACGGCAAGTTTAATATCATCCGATAGTTTATATATTTCAGTAATCAGATTTTCAACCTGTTCAGGATATGCGTGTCCTGCAGTATCGGCAAGACTAATCATTTTTATATCGTTTTCGAGATATTTTTCTATTATTCCGATTACTTTTTCCTCAGGTATTTTCCCTTCGAAACCGCAGCCAAATGCAGACTGAACAGAAACCTGAATTTCTTTAACGGCGGATTTTGCATTTTTTGCTGTTGCGATAATTCTATCAAGTGCTTCGAGCGTGCTCATTCCGGTATTTTTTTTACTATGTGTTTCGCTGGCAGATACTCCCATGCAGAACATATCTACACCGCATGCAAGTCCCCTTTCGAGTCCTTTTTCATTAAGAACAAGTCCTGATAAAATTACATTTTCAGGCTTGCCTTTATCTGAATAGTGTTTAAACAAAGCATCTGTATCTGCCATGGTAGGCACTTTCACCGGATGGACAAAAGAGCCGACCTGAATTATATCAACGCCTGTTTTGATTAATTCATCTATCCATTTTATTTTAGTTTCGGTAGGAACGGTTTGCTGTTCGACCTGCAGCCCGTCTCTCATTCCGACTTCGTGAATAAATATTTTATCCATAATTTTTTATAAATAATAATGCATACTACCGCAGTTTACAAACTGCGGCAGCTGCACTGAAATAATTTTTAAAATTAGATTTTGTCTGCAATTGCTTTTGCAACTTCAAGCGTGGTATTGCTTCCGCCCATATCATAAGTTCTGAATTTACCTTCTTTAATAACATCAGCAGTAGCTTTTTCCACTTTATTTCCCATTTCAGTTTCACCAAGCCAGTCAAGCATCATCTTGGCAGAAAGTATTGTTGCAATAGGATTGACTTTATACTGACCTGCATATTTAGGAGCAGAGCCGTGAGTCGGTTCGAATACGGCAAGTTTTTCACCGATATTACCCGAGCATCCGAATCCGAGTCCGCCGACCATCTGCGCACAGAGGTCTGATATTATATCGCCGAAAAGATTCGGTGCAACAAGCACATCATAATTCTTCGGGTTTTTCAGTAGCCACATTGTAATTGCATCTATGTTTGCGTCATCCATCTGGATATCCGGAAAATCTTTTTTAACTTCTTTTGCTGTTTCGAGGAATAAACCGTCAGTAGCGCGAACCACATTGGCTTTATGCACTACGGTTACTTTTTTCCTGTTGAACTTCTGCGCAAATTCGAATGCAGCGCGGATAATTTTTTCCGAGCCCTTGCGTGTATTTATTTTACACGAAATTGCATACTGGTCAAGCGGAACATCCTTAAATGCCGCAAACGGCTTTGAATTAGCTTTCAGGAATTCTGCAAGACCTTCAGGAACGGGGTTAAATTCAACACCTGAATACATACCTTCGGTGTTTTCCCTGAATACAACAAGGTCTATATCATTTCTTCCGTAATAATTCAGCGGATTACCTTCATAAGCCTTGCAAGGTCTGAGGCAAATATATAAATTGAAAAGTTGTCTCATTCTCACGATTGGAGAGCGATAGATGAGACCTTTATTTTGTAATTCAGGAACTAATTCTGTATTAGCCGCTTTAACGGGTTTTGATGTAATTGCACCGAACATCGCGGCGTTAACGTTTTTCAGTAAATCGATTGTTCTTTCGGGAAATGCATCTCCCTCTTTGCACCAGAACTCCCATCCTATATCACCGTGAATGTATTCTGCATCGAGATTGATTTTATCGAGGACTATCTTTGAGGCTTCTAACACTTCGACGCCCACACCGTCGCCGGGGAGCCATGCGATTTTGTACTTAGACATAACTTACTCCTTCGTATTTTTTATATTTTTATTAATACAGTACAAAACTACACATAATAAAACGGCTAAACAATGCTATTTTTGAGGATTTTATGAGGTTTAAACGGTTTAAACACAGGATTTATGGATTGAGGATTTTAAGATTTGAAGTATAAGAAAAGAGCAGTCAAAATTAATTCAACTGCTCTTTCAATATAAATAATTCTTTTAATTATTTAATTAAAATCATTCTTTTTGTTTCGGAAAAATCTCCTGCCTGAATTTTATAAAAATACACTCCGCTTGGATAATTTGAGGCATCCCAGGTTGCTTCGTAAATACCCGTAGATTGTTTTTCGTTTACTAGATTTTCTACTTTTCGGCCGTTGACATCATAAATTATCAAAGAAACAAAGCCAGCATTTATAATTTGGTACTCGATTTTTGTTAATGGATTGAATGGATTCGGATAGTTCTGATAAAGTTTATAAAAATCAGGAACGCTCGATGAGATTTGGCGAATCCCTATTACGAAACCGCTTAAGTAAAGTTCAATAGCATTAATTGATAATTCCTTAAGTTTTGTAACAGAATTAATATCAGTGGTACCACGCGCAACTAACTGGCCAAGATAAACAACTTGAGTATCACCGGGATTCATAATTAAATCATCAGAACCTGAGCTGAATAAAAACTTTCTGTTCCCATAATTATTAAAAGAATAAAATATTCCTGTAGAATCACGATTGCAGTTCTCGACTCTTCCTTTCTTTTCAATCCATCCAGTATTATATTCAGGGTTACCTGAATAGCAATATTTTGTTTTAACATAATAATTTCCGATTTTATTTGTCGCATCCAGCCAAGCTGAAGAATCATTTTTATATCCTTTCATAAATAAATAAGCTTGCAATGGATTAGCAGGATTCGTTTCGCAAGTTACATTAAAACTGTTATATGCTGCAAATGAGGTCAGTCCAAGGTCAACATTGGGCGTTATCGATTTATTACTTAAACCTTTTAGAAGTACTATCCCTGCAGCAGGAGGAGCAATTCCATAAACTGAATCAGTATTTCTTCCATTAAGACAAAAACTTAATTTCCTGATTGTATCACATCCTACATAATCATCCAAAGGGTACCCGAGGTTCGGATCACAAACGAACGACAAATAAGTGCCGTTCCAGGCTCTTTTTCCTTTATTAATAATTTCATACTTCATAAACTGCATATCATTATAGCTTGGCTGAGAATAACACCATGCAGTAAGATGAATTTCAGCATAAAGCGGTAATGTACCGCCTCCAAATCCTTCTGTTGAAGTGTGAGTTGACGAGAAACCGTCAGTCATACAAATAAAAATTGTAGACGCTGCATTTTTTACTCCTGGTGTATCAATTGCAGGCTCATAAATACCATTATTATTTACATCTCTATACGGTGCTCCGAATGGAACCATAAGTCCCCAGTTTGCCCAATCCGGATTTGTATTCTGGTTATCTCCAGCACTTACTTTGTATATTTTAAGATTACTATTTGTGAAAGGTGTGCTGTCAATACAATAACCGGATGTAAATTCTCCGTTATAAGAAGCCATTGCCTGTCTGATAAATCCATTTACTCTGGCCGACAAACATAATCCCGAAGAAAGAAAAGCAAATTTTCCCGAACCTTTCGGCCATTCAAAACCGGGAGTGTTGGCTGTTCGGGGATCTTTATTAAAAATACCCGTATTGCTAAAAACCGTACTGATATTATTTGCATTAAGAAAACTGTACTGTATTGTTCTTTGAGCGAATAAAGAGCAATGGAAAATTAATAAGATAAATAAAATTGCTGAAAATGTTTTTTTTAACATGATTAGAATTAAGATTTTATTTTAGTAATATCATTTTTTTTGTTTCAGAAAAATCTCCTGCCTGAATTTTATAAAAATAAACACCGCTTGGATAATTTGAGGCATTCAAAGATACAATATAGGTACCGGCAGTCTCATTTTCGTTTACAAGAGATTCTACTTCATTTCCCTTTATATCATAAATTTTTATAGACACAAAACCATTATTAACAATTTGATATTTAATATTTGTTGTTGGATTAAAAGGATTTGGATAATTTTGGAATAATTTAAATTCTTTTGGTATTTCTGCATCTAAATTTTTTATGCCAACCGAACTGCATACTGTGTAAACAGTTCCTCCAGTAGTTATTGAATAAGGATAATTAAAAATTGATAATGTTGTAGAAGTAATATTCGAAGTTGGAGATGTCATTGATCCATAAGAGCCGGATGAAAATTGTATATTATAAACATTACCGCAAGTACTAAAATTTGAATCTAACTTTACAAGAAAAAAATCGAAACTACCTAATCCAAATGATTTCGTACCGCCGCCTACTGCATACCCGCCATCAATTGTTTTATTAATGTTGCCGCCTGATTCCTGTCCTGTACCACCTATTATTTTTGTCCATTGTAGATTACCTGATGAATCTACTTTTATTACTCCTACATCTCCCCCTGATGAGTACGAAGTTGTATTTCCGGCAGCAGCAAATCCTCCATCTTTTGTTTGAACAATTGTATAAGCATTATCAGAGCCGGTACCACCATAATATTTGGACCATTTAAGTGAACCATTAGCTGTCAGTCTGACAATCAAAAATGAATAATCACCTGTGTGCCCAATTGCAGCGTATCCGCTATCAGAAGTCTGAATAACAGAATATGCAATTTCATAAGAACCGATGCCCAGAGTTCTGCTCCATGATACATTAAAATTGCTATCTAACTTTACCAAATAAATATCTCCGCTACCTGCTCCATAATTATCCGTCATTCCTGTTATCATGTAACCTTTATCGAAAGTCTGAATAATGCCATTTCCGCCTTCACTCCCGGAGGTACTGATTAACTTACCCCATTGAAATACACCAGAACTGCTTATTTTGGAAATTGAAAGATCCTGCGCACTTGCTCCTACAACTATAAAATCACCATTGTTATTTTGTATTAATCTACGCGCCTCTTCATTTACCGAAGAATTTCCAAAAGTTGTAAGCCATTGCAAATTTCCGGTCGAATCAAGTTTAAGAACAAAATAATGAGTCAGTGAGCTGCCAATAGGACTTCGGTATCCTGCTACGGCACATCCTCCGTCTGATGTCTCGGTAACTGAAGTGGCAAAATCCTTCCCTGTTCCTCCAATGATTTTACTCCATTTCAATATACCCCTGTAATCCAGTTTTTCAACCATTATATCGTAATCACCCGCGCCAAAAGAATAAGTTGATCCAACAAGAAAAAAACCGCCGTCCCGGGATGCGATATTGTAATAAGATAAATCTTCCCCGCTACCTCCCACTGTACATTGAAATTTTGTCTGTGAAATAAGGGTATTACAAAATAAGAATAAATAAAATAATAATGCCGAAGAGATTAATAACTTTTTCATCTAATAATATTTTGGGATTTAGATAATTAGAATAAAATAATATTAAGTATTTTGAATCTTAAATTATATTTAATCAATTAATGAAACAAGTCAAATTAGTAAAGTTAATCACCACTTAATCTTCTTCGTACCGCTCGGATAGGTTACCGTAAAATTCAGACTGCTGTTATTCAGGGAAACATTTTTGAAGTTATAAGTAAGTTTCGTTGTTCCTTTTGTAATTTTAATATTCTTTGCATAATAACCGCTACCGGAAATGGTATAATTTGAAAACTCAAAGAGCAGGTAAGCATTCATTGTTTTTCTTGCAAGGTAGGCATATTTTTCAAGAGAGTTATCCGATTTTTTTATCCAGTATCTTTTAATTTTTCCGGACTTGAGGGTGAGGATGTAATAGTTTGCATCAGAAGACCAGGAAATTGTATCTTTTTTAGTAAGGTTAATGGTCGGAGCTCCTGAAAGTGCATTCATCATATCATCGAAACTGCATTCCACCCTTATAATATGCCCTATATTTTTATCAGTGGTAGGGCCTTCTATAACTTTATCCTCAAGGTTATTAAAATAAATAAATTTCTTTCTGTTAAAATGTGCGAAGAATGCATCTTTACTGATGAATGCAAACTTTCCCCAGATTCTGAACCAGAAATCGTCAGGGCGCTGAAGCTTAATTTCTATGAAACCGTCCTGGTCCATATTCTTTGTTTTAATGTTAATCGATGCTTCAGAATGGATTTTATCAATGGGAGTTGCGCGGTCATTCAGAGTTTTAACAGTAGTCGTAATCAAAGTCATCAGACTGTCCGAAGGAGCAGACTTTAATACCGAAGGGGTGAGAAAGAATATTATCAATATTAAAATGGAGTATATTATTCTTTTCATAGTTTTTATTTTAATATATTAATCCTAAATTAACTAAAAATATAAATAATAAAAAGTAATTTTATTTATGCAGTTAAATAAACCCGGAATTTACATACATATACCGTTTTGCAGGCATAAATGCAATTACTGTGATTTTTATTTAATTACGAATCTAAATATAATTGACAGGTTTCTTGATAATCTGAAAAAAGAAATAGTTATTTCATCAAAATTCTATGATGGTTCTGAATTTGATTCGATATTCATCGGAGGAGGAACTCCGAGCATACTGTCCGGAAAGCAAATCTGCAATATACTGGATGTAATTTATAATAATTTCAGAATTTCTGAAAAAAGTGAAGTAACCATAGAAGCAAATCCGGAAGATTTTATTAATAATTATCAAAGACTTTCAGAGGTTGAAGAAGCAGGAATAAACAGGATTAGCTTCGGTGTTCAGTCATTCAACGATACGGAGTTAAAATTCCTAAGCAGGGAGCATAATTCACATCAAGCAGTAGAGGTGATAGAAGAAGCTAAAAAACATTTTGAAAACATCAGCATTGATTTGATATATTCCCTTCCTGAGCAAAAAGTTGAAAGTTTAATAAACTCAATAGAAACTGCGGTAAATTTAGGGATTCCTCACATATCAGCATACACACTTATTTATGAAAAAGAGACACCTATTTACAATTCAATGAAAAGGAATATAATATCGAAAAATGAGGATAAATATGAATCAGAATTATATTCGATTTTCTCGGATAAATTACTGCAAAGCGGATACTGTCACTATGAAGTTTCAAATTTTGCCCTGAGCGGATTTAAATCCAGGCATAATCTTAAATACTGGGAATACGCGAACTACATAGGTTTCGGACCATCGGCACACTCTTTTTGGAACGGAAAAAGGTGGAATAATTTCAGAAATATTATAAAATACAATATCAACCTTCAGAAAGATTTAATTCCATCTGAGAATGAATATAGATTATCAAGTGACGAGATGAAAACGGAATTCATCATGCTGGGGTTAAGAAGCAAGGGAATAAATCTGGAAAATTACAAAAAGATATTCGGAAGCAGTTTTAAAGACGAATTTTCATCACAGATAAATGAGATTCGGGAAAGAGGTCACGGTGAGATAGGCACTGAATACTTTTCGCTCAGTGAAAAAGGGTATTTGCTTGCAGACGAGATTTGCGCGAGATATTTTTAGAAAGCGTTTTCTATGTGATTGATTTCAGGTTTGCCGCTACCCATAAAAACAGAAACGGAATCGAACCTCATATCATATTCTTCAAATTCATCATTCTGACTGACAAATACTCTTGCTGCGCTGCGTACATTCATTTGCTTATCGCGGTTTATCGCTCTTTCGGGTTCGCCGAAGTCCTTGCCGGTTCTGGTTTTTACTTCAACGAATATTATTATTTTATTTTTTTTATCGCAGAATATCAGGTCAATTTCCTTGTTTTTATATTTATAGTTGCTCTCAATAAATTTAAGTCCATTAGATTTAAGGAAATTCTTTGCCTCTGCTTCGCCATAATCGCCAAGTGCTTTTTTACTGAAAATCTTCAAAGGTGTACTGTATAAAATTTTTGCAGAAAGTTTTTCTGTGTATATCGCATAAGCCGAATTTGAGAATTCTCTGAATATGTTCGGGTGTTCCGTATCCTTTGTTTTTCGCAAAAAGATATTCTGGATATTTAATATCATAATCACGCATTAGTCTGTCCCTTGTGACTTTCGCTAGAATTGAAGCGCAGGAGATTTCAAAGATTTTATCATCACCTTCGACTATAGTTTGGTATTCATATTTTTCCTGCAGATTGTCATTAAGTCTGAAATAATTTCCGTCTATCAGAAGCCTGATATTTTCTGTTTTTATGCCCGAAATGCATTTTTCCATTCCAAGCATTGTAGCATTAAGGATATTTATCCCGTCAATTATTTTATTATCGATTATTTCTATTTTATATTCGAGACAGGAATTTATTATTTCACCGAAAAGGAATTCGCGTTTTTTTTCTGATAATTTCTTTGAATCCTTGACTCCTTCGATTTTTGTTCCGGGTTTTAAAATCACACAGGAAGTTACTACAGGACCGGCGAGCGGTCCCCTACCCGCTTCATCTATTCCGCAAATGTATTTTTCGGTACTTACTGTCAAAAATGCAATTTAAATATTTGTTAATTAATACCTGTAAAAATAAATATTTTTATACTTAACTTCAAATTAATTCCTTGAAAATCTTGTTAATTATTAGTATTTTATAGGTTTTATACAAGAATTTGTCTGAATGTTTGAGGATTTAACACATAAGTTTGAAGGTGTTTTAAAGAAAATTCGCGGTCAGGGTAAAATCACCGAAAAGAATATAGATGAATCGCTAAGAGAGGTACGAAGAGTTCTTTTCGATGCTGACGTAAACTACAAAGTAGTAAATAATTTTATCCAGAATGTAAAAGCGAAATCTTTAGGCGAGCAGGTTTTAACAAGTGTAACGCCCGGACAGCTTATAGTAAAAATTATCAATGACGAACTTATCAGCCTGATGGGTTCGGAAAAAGCTGATTTACTTTTTTCGGATGATATTCCGTCTGTAATTATACTGGTAGGACTTCAGGGTTCAGGTAAGACCACTTTTGCGGCTAAGCTTGCGAGGCATCTGAAAACGAAAGGAAGAAATCCTGCACTTGCTGCGTGTGATATATACAGGCCTGCTGCTATCGAGCAGTTGAAGGTTTTAGGAAAATCGATTGATATTCCGGTTTTTTCGATAGAGGGAGAAAGGGATGCTGTAAAAATATCAAACCAGGCAGTTGATTTTGCAAGAAAGAACGCAAGGGATACGCTTATTATCGATACTGCCGGACGGCTGGCGATAGATGAGCAGATGATGAATGAAGTATCTGCCATCAAGAAAGCGACAGGGCCTGCTGAAATACTATTTATTGTCGATTCTATGACAGGTCAGGATGCCGTTAACACAGCAAAAGCATTTTATGATAAGCTGAAATACACAGGCATAGTGCTTACAAAGCTTGACGGTGATACAAAGGGCGGCGCGGCAATTTCGATAAAGTCAATTGTAAACGAGCCGATAAAGTTTGCAAGTATCGGTGAAAAGCTTGAAGCAATAGAGCCATTCTACCCTGAGCGAATGGTATCAAGGATTCTGGGAATGGGAGATATAGTAAGCTTCGTTGAAAAAGCCCAGACTGAATTTGACATGACCGAGACGGCAAAGCTGGAAGAAAAGCTGAGAAAGAATAAATTCGATTTCGATGATTTTCTTGCGCAGATAAAGCAGGTAAAGAAGATGGGTTCCATATCGAGTCTTGTTTCAATGCTTCCGGGAGCAAGTGCTGCTTTGAAAGGCAAGGAGATTGATGAAAAGATATTTGTGAGGCTAGAGGCAATAATTTTATCGATGACAAAGAAAGAAAGGGCAAATCCCGATATTTTGAACGGAACGAGGAGAAGGAGAATTGCAGACGGAAGCGGAACATCGATTCAGGAAGTGAACAAGCTTATAAAGCAGTTTGATGACATGAGAAAGATGATGAAAGGATTCAACAGGGGAAAAATGAAAAACCTGTTGAAAAGCCTGAAAATGAATCCCGGAATGATGAACCAGTTTAAATAAGAAAAAATTTGTATATTATTATAAAAATTATACTTATATTTCAAGGATTTCAGGTTTTAATAAAATAAATTTTAACATAACAATAAAGAATTATTAAATATTCGAAAGGAGAAATACAAAAAATTGGTTAAGCTGAGACTAAAAAGAATGGGTAAGAAAAAACAGCCTATTTACAGAATAGTTGCCGCAGATGCACGCTCACCTCGCGACGGAAGATTCATCGAAGAAGTAGGTTTCTACGACCCGAATAAAGAGCCAATGATGATAAAATTAAAGGAGACAAAAGTTATTAAGTGGATTAAAAACGGTGCTCAGCCGACGGATACAGTAAGAAGTTTATTCAAGCGTTATGGTCTTGTGTACAAGCTGAACCTGATTAAAAGAGGGTTTGACGAAGGAAAGATTACCGAAGAGATGCAGAAATTCGAAGCAGGAAAAGCTGAAAAGGCAAAAAGGGAAAAGGAACGTAAGGCAAGACGCGCACAGAACAAGAAGGCAAAAAAGCAAGAGACTAAAGAGGAGAAAAAGGAAGCGTAATAGCGAAATAGAATAACTTAGCAAGTATTCTTAATAATTAAAACTAAACTCAAAGGAGAAAACTATGAAGGAATTTATTGAGTTTATTGCTAAAAATCTAGTTGACAAACCAGATGCTGTTGTGGTTGAGGAAACAGATCAAAATGGTAAGATTAAGTTCAGACTTTTTGTTGATGATGCAGAAACCGGAAAAGTTATAGGCAAATCCGGTAAGACGGCCAAAGCGATGAGGACATTGCTGACCGCTGTTGCGGCAAAGAACGGCAAAAAAGCTTTACTGGAAATTCCTGACAAAAATACTCCAAGTAAAGAAATTTAATCCCGTTATTTTGCAGAAAGAAAAGTATATCTCAATCGGGAAAATCACAAAAGCAATCGGTCTAAAGGGATATGTGAAAGTTTTAGTTTTAACCGATTTTCCCGAGAGGTATTCTGATCTGGGAAAAGCAAGGTTATACAGTGAAAAGGAAGACAGGCTGTTAACAAACAGTCACACGGGTAAGGATGAATTCATAGTAAATGATGTTATATTCGAGAGGGATTTTGTAAAGATACAGTTCAGGGATTTCGAAGATATTAACCTCACGGGCAGTTTAATCGGCTGTATTATTGTAATAGATGAATCCGAGAGAAAGGAGCTCGAAGACGGAAGATATTATTTTTATGAAATGGTCGGAATGGATATAATAAATGAAGGGAAAAAGATAGGCAGGCTTGAAACGATAGAGAATTACGGTGCACAGGATTTACTGAAAATAAGGCTTGATGAAAACAATAAAGAAGTACTGATACCGTTTATAGAGGATTTCATTAAAAATGTGGATACGAAGGAAAGAAAGGTTTATATTGAAGTTATTGACGGAATGTTAAGCTGAAAGTTATGAGATTCGACATTATAGGAGCTAATCCAAAGATACTTGAAAGTTCTTTAACAAACGGCCTGATAAAAAGGGCTATTGAAAAAAGTTTTATCGAGGTTTACACACATAACCTGCGGGATTATTCCGAAGGGAATTACAAGCAGATAGACGATACTCCCTACGGAGGAGGAGCAGGAATGATACTGAAACCCGAACCTTTTTTCAAATGCATAAACAGGCTTCTTGAGGAAAGGACTTACGACGAAGTAATTTATTTTTCCCCTCAGGGAAATAAATTTAACCAGAAAACTGCAAATGATATGTCGCTGAATAAATGCTTCTTATTAATTTGCGGACATTACAAGGGCATAGATGAAAGAGTGATTGATAAATTCGTAACAAAGGAAATTTCAATCGGCGATTATGTGATATCCTGCGGTGAGATTGCATCGATAGTTTTCATAGATTCGGTATCAAGGCTGATACCCGGAGTGCTGGGAGACGGTGAATCAGCAATAACGGACAGTTTCCAGGTTGAAACCGGCTTTGACTGTCCGCAGTATACAAGACCGGAGGAATACGGAGGTCTGAAAGTTCCCGATGTTCTGCTTTCGGGAAACCACGCTGAGATAGAAAAGTGGAGGAAAGGCAAAGCAGAAGAAAAATACAACAGAATAAAAAAATAATATATAAATATAAACAGAACAGGTAAGAAGGAGTAATTACAAAAAATGGATAAAATCAAATTAGTAACCGCTGCTCAGATTAGAAATGACATTCCTGCTTTTCATCCGGGAGATACAATCTCGGTATCGGTTAAAGTTGTCGAAGGTGACAAAGAGCGCATTCAGCAGTTCAAAGGAATTGTGATGGGAATAAGAGGCAGAGGAATCAGCAAGACTTTTCGCGTAAGAAAAATTTCCAATGGCGTTGGAGTCGAAAGAATATTTCCGATGAGTTCACCGAAGATAGCCAAGGTGGAAATATTAAAAGAAGGCAGTGTAAGAAGGGCAAAATTATACTACCTCAGGAAACTTACAGGCAAAGCTGCTACAAAGATTAAAGAGAAAAAAAAGAAGCACGTATCACAGCTTATCAGCAATGTAGTAGTGGAAAATGCACCTGAAGTAAAGGCTGAGAATGAAGTTGTTGCGGAAAGCAAATCATAATAACAGACATTTTTCTTAAATTTTATATTTAACCGCCTTTTCATCAGGAGGCGGTTTTTTTATTTATGGATAAGAAAAAAATATTCATCTCAATTGCGGGAAATATTGGTTCGGGAAAGTCATCCCTGACACGGCTTCTTGCAAAAAGGTTTAACTGGCTCCCCTATTATGAATCCGTTAATGATAATCCGTACCTTACGGATTTCTATGCAGATATGAACAGGTGGTCATTTAACCTTCAGATATATTTCTTAGCTCACAGATTCAATATTCATAAAGACATAAACGAGAAACCGAATTCGGTAATACAGGACAGGAGCATATATGAAGACGTGGAAATATTTGCAAGGAACCTTCACAAAATAGGAAAAATGTCAGATCGGGACCACGAGACTTACACAAGCCTGTTCAGGGAAATGACACACTATCTAACACCTCCGGATGTACTTGTATATCTAAAAGCCGATATAGAAACTCTAGTAAATCAGATAAAGCTTCGCGGCAGAGAATTTGAAAAAGGAATAGACATCGATTATCTTAAGCTTCTGAACGAGAGTTACGAAAGCTGGATTGACAGGTATGACCTTGGAAAGAAGCTTATAGTAGAAACCGATAATCTTGACTTTGTCCATTCGGATAAGGATTTCGATTCCATAATAGATTATGTGGAAGAGTCACTTCTTCTCGACCTTAAGCTATTTACTTAATTTTGCTGGGAGTCGGTATATTATACTTGCTAAGAAGCTTGTATAAATGGCTCCTTTGTATTTTCAGGGCTTCAGCAGTGTGAACGATATTATATTTATAGTCCTTCAGCATTTTCAGTAAAAATAATTTCTCGGATTCATTCTGAAATTCGTTCAGTGTCAGATTTTTATTGAGAAGATCGTTTATTTCCTTCGAATGCCTGCTTCCGGGAATATCAATATCTTCATCCTCGATAACTATTCTGTCTATATCGAATATTAGTCTTTCAATCGTATTTTTAAGTTCTCTTACATTTCCGGGCCACCTGAATGAGCGAAGGTGCCTAATTGCTTTTTCCGAAAATTCCTTTTTGTTTAGGTTGTATGCCCTGCAAATTTGAGCTGTAAAATAGTGTATAAATTCATCTATATCTTCCGTTCGTTCCCTGAGCGGCGGGATTGTAATGAGCAGGACATTTATCCTGTGATATAAATCCTCCCTGAATCTTCCATCGCTGATTTCAACTTCGAGATTTTTATTTGTGGTGAAAATAAAACGCGTGTCAAGAATTATTTCTTCTTTTTGTCCGGAGCGAGTAAATTTATTTTCCTCAATTACTTTAAGTATTTTTGATTGAACTTCGAGTGAAAGCGAGCTTATTTCATCAAAGAGGAAAAACCCACCTTTTGCATCGGCAAGAAGTCCGTTTCTCACAAGCTTTCCGTTTTCAAAAATCCCGAAAAGTTCCTCATCTGCTTTTTCGTCGCTGAGATTGGCGCAGTTTGCGACGATAAATGGTTTATCTGAACGTGTCGAATTAAGTTGTAGTTGCTTTGCCACGAGCATTTTACCGGTACCGCTTTCGCCGTATATAAGGACATTCAGATCAAGATCAGAATATTTCTTTATTTTCTCCTGAATATCTTTTATTGAAGTGCTTATTCCGATTATTTTATTCGACTCAATCAGTTCGTTTTTAAGTTCTTCGATTTCATCCTTAGATCTTTTAAATTCAATTGCATTTTTGATAGCGATTTTCAGTTCATCAAGGTCCGGAGGTTTCTGAATATAATTATACGCACCCTTTTTAGTAGCTTCGACTGCGGTTTCGAAATTGCCGTGACCTGAAATCATGATAATGATAAGGCTTTTATCAATTTCAAGTATTTTTTCAAGCACTTCGAGTCCATCCATCCTGGGCATTTTAATATCGAGAAGGACAAGGTCATACTTGTTATTCCTGACTTTTTCAATTGCGGTGAATCCTTCAAGGCAGGTATCCACGCTGTGCTTTTCCGATGTAAGAACAAGCGAGAGCACATCGATAATATTTTGTTCGTCATCGACGATTAAAATTTTTCCCATTTTTGTTTATTTAAGTTCAACAATAGTAGTTCCAGAATCCCCTTCATTCCAGTTTCCCAGACGAAAAGACTTAACCAACTTGTGCCTGGACAGAATCCCGTTGACTTCCTTTCTAAGTCTTCCCGTACCCTTTCCGTGCACGATTGATATTACGGGTATGGAATTCAGATTTGCATTCTGCAGGAACTTATCAACTTTTTCAAATACTTCTACACTGTAAATTCCCCTGATATCCAAAGTAGATTCATAAGGTATCTCTACCTGATTTGAATGCCGTCCTTCAAATTTAGCTAAATTTTTATTTATATTACCTGCTTTTTTTAAGTCTTTTGTTTTAACTTTAAAAACCACACCATTCAAATCAACAGTTGCATTATCCTTATTGACCTCAACAAGAAGTCCGGGAGAATGTGAATCCTTAATGAATACATAATCCCCTGCTTTTACGGGCTCAGACGATTCCGAATCTTCGTTTTTTTCTATTTTAAGTTCTTTCCTGACAAAAGATTCAATCCTTTCCTTTATTTCCTTCGGTTTGAAATCCTTGTTTTCCCTGACTTCTTTTATTGCCCTGTCTATCTTGCTTTTACTTTCTTCAATAATTCTTTCAGCTTCGGATTTTGCGGTGTTTATTATTTCCCTTTCCTTTTTCTTAATATCGCTCAGTTTGCTTTCATAAGACCGGATTAATTCCCTGAGCCTGTTATTCTGTTCGTCGAAATCCGTTTTCAGTTCAAAGTACCGTTGTTTATTTTCGTTTAATTCCTTTATCAGTTCTTCAAGATTATTTTCGTCTTTGTCGAGCAGGCTTTTTGCAAAATCAAGAATTGATTCAGGAAATTTATATTTTTTTGCTATTTCGAACGTGAAACTCTGTCCTGGAACACCTGTAATGAATTTGTAATTCGGAGAAAGTGTTTCAATGTCATATTCAAGTGATGCATTCTCAATTTTATCCGTATTATAAGCAAAGCTTTTCAAGTCACCAATATGAGTAGTAACTATTGATTTGCAGTCAGATTCAGACAAATACTTTAGTATTGATGCTGATAAAGCACCTCCGAGCTTAGGGTCAGTACCGCTGCAGATTTCATCTATCAAAACTAGCGAATCCGAATCGCACCCTGACAATATTTCCTTAATATATTTTAAATGGGAGCTGAAAGAGCTTAAATCATTTTCGATTGACTGTTCATCTCCGATACTTATAAATATTTTTCTGAATATCGGGAGTTTTGATGAGCTGTCTGCCGGAATCAGTATTCCGGACTGGAAAAGAAGCTGCAGCAGGCCAACGGTTTTCAAGGAAACTGTCTTGCCTCCTGCATTAGGTCCCGTAATGACCAGCGTATTATATTCATTTCCCAGTTCAACATCCAGCGGAACAACGGATTTAATATTATGAGTTTGCAGAAGTACAGGGTGATATGCTCTTACAAGAAATAAATCTTTATTGCTGATTTCGGGAATATTACCGTTGACATCAACGGCATATCTTGCTTTAGCATAAATAAAGTCAAGCTCAGCAAGAATTTCGCAATTAATCCTGAGTTCATCGTAGTATGAAGAGACCTCAGCGGTCAGTTCAGTGAGAATCTTTTCAATTTCACGCCTTTCTTCATATTTCAGTTCAGTTATTTCATTATTAATTTCGGTTGTTTCCTGTGGTTCAATGAAAACAGTAACACCTGAGGCAGAAGAGCTGTGGATAATTCCGGGAACTTTTCTTTTGTTCTCAACTTTAACGGGAATAACAGAGCGTCCGTCGCGGAGAGTTACAATATCATCCCTGGAAAGTTCCTGTTCCGACACATTTTTCAGAATTTTCTGCAGGGTTTTTCTCAAGCTGTCGCTTTTAATTTTCAGTTCGTGTTTTATGCGCTTCAAGTTCTGAGATGCGGTATCCTTAACGTTTCCATCTTCATCAATCACCATTTCGATATGCCGCTCAAGTATTTTATCATAGAAAAGCTTGTTTGTCTGTTCAGCAATAAGGTAATAAGCATCATAATTGCTTTTATTCACGGAACTGATTACCTGCTTAACATTGCGTGATATTTTTAGAAACAGGAGTAACCAGAGAAATTTATCAGATAAGATTACGCTGTTTTTGATTTTTGATTTATCAAGCAGTTCGCGTACATCCCTGAGTCCTGTGAGTTCGGGAAAGGAATTAATTTCTATAAGTTCCTTAATCTGATTAACCTTTTTCAGTTCACGTTCGAGGTCGAATTTTTCCGTATAGAAAGGAATATTTTCAAACACGGAATCGGTTAATTCCGAATTGGCATATTTCCGGATTTTCGATATTACTTTTTCGAATTCGAGTTTAGTTTTTATTTCACCAAGGTTCATGGATTCGCTTATTTTTTATTCTGTGTGTCCGTTTTCAAAAAAGAATTCAGGTCATCGAATGTTTTTCTGTTAAAAGGCAGTAGTTTTGATACGGCATCGAATGTATCAGGTGCGAAATTACTTACATACGGGAAAAGGTAAGAAGATTTTATTTCACTTTCACCGAAGATTCCTAAGCTTCTGATGAAAATCAGTATCAGGCTGGCGGCAAGCATGCCTTTAAGGGCACCGAGCACTGCTCCGAGAATCCTGTCAATAGATTTTGTAAGACTGCTGATTTTTGACAGCTTATTTGCTACGAAAATTCCTGTGAGGTAAACGGTAAAAAAGATGGAAAGAAATGAAATTACATTAAGTGTTTTTTCGTCTTTAATGACTTTTTGCATTACAAGGGCAATGCCGCTGTGAAATTTTGTTGCAAGCACAATTCCGATAATTATGCTGATGAGCGAGAAAACGCTGACGAGAAATCCCCTTCTGAATCCCAGATAAGCAATTGTAATTATTATTGCCGCTGTTATAATATCGATTGTATTCACTATTAAGGGGAAAATGTTAAACTATTAACCAAGCTTGCCTTTAACTATTTCCTGGATAATTTTTCCGTCAATTTTGCCTTTCAGATGTTTCATAGAAGCGGACATAACCTTTCCGAAATCTTTATCAGTCGTGGTTCCGAATTCTGCAATTACATTACTGATGATTGATTCTGCCTCTTCCCTGCTAAGCTGCTTCGGGAGGTATTCGGATATTATTTCAAGCTGTAGTTTTTCCTTATCGGCAAGGTCGCTTCGGTTATTTGCCTCGAACAACTCTATCGATTCTTTTCTCATTTTGACCTGACGGCTGAGCAGCTGAACTTCTTCTTCTTTTGTCATTTCACGGTTCAAACCGGATTTATCCATTTTAAGAATTTCCGCCCTTATGCTTCTAAGCGTTTCCGTGCGAACTGCATCCTTATTTTTCATAGAAGCAGCAAGGTCTGTATTTATTTTATCTTTTAAGCTCATAAATAAAAATTAAATTATTCGCCTGTATCGTATCTGCTTATCTGTCCAATATATTTAGATTTGGGATAGTCTTTCTTAAGTTCTTTTATTGTTTTTTTGAGTGTTTCATTATCGTTTGCAAGTGAAAAGTTCTTAATGGCATAGAAAAGATATTCATCATTATTCGTAACCATTTTGCTTGTCGATGAAGCTTGGATATAATATTTTGCGGCGTTTGAAAAGTCATTTCTGGCTTCATACACTGAAGCAAGTCCTGCATAAGAAGCGGCTTTATAAATATCATTGTTACCCGAATATTCCTTATAATATTTTTCGGCGTTATTAAAATCTCTTAAATAATAATAGCAATTGGCAAGCATTACTTTTGCAATATTACCGTTTTCTGATGAACCGTAGTTATCCACGATATACAGAAGTCCTTTAGAAATTCCAAGCGAGTCGCCGTTAATTGCCTGCTGGAAGGAACCGTTTGCATATATCATTCTGACTTTTGAAAGCTCGATTCCAGCCGTTTCATTATTTCTGGTTTTATAATTGAAATAGAAGAAAACAAGTGCTACAGCAACTGCAATCGAAAGAGCAATAGTATAAACCCGGTTTTTATTCTTTTCATAATATTCAGTAGACTTGTAATAAAGGTTCATTAATTTATCTTCGTGTGTTTTTCCCACGTTTTTTCCTAATTTTGCCATTTTTTAATGAAAATTTAATTTTATTTTATGACCTTAAAGTTATGAATTTAAATGCTTTAAAAAAAGTCATTTATATTATTATATATGATATTTTTATGATTTTTCACATAAAATGCATAAAAATTTGAATTTAATTTTATTGTGATTTTGAATATCTTTAAAGATAAAATCAGAAATATTAAAAAAGAGTATATAAATATAATCACATTTTCAGCACTTGCACTAATTACTCTTTTTTTGCTATTTATTACGTTTTTCATTTTATTTAATACATAATTTAAACGGCACAGTTTTTTTATAATCAAACACAACTAAAATGTTAGAAAAAATTAAAGAGTTATTGGGAAAAGAAGACGAGCAGTTACTGACTCACAAATGCACAACAATACCAAAAGAAACTATTCACGTTCCCGGACCGGATTTTGTAGACAGGGTATGGAAAGACTCTGACAGAACACCGAATGTACTCAGAAATATGCAAACAATTTATAATCACGGCAGACTTGCAGGAACCGGATACCTTTCCATCCTGCCTGTTGACCAGGGAATAGAGCATTCAGCCGGAGCTTCATTTGCACCTAATCCGGTTTATTTCGACCCTGAAAATATAGTAAAATTAGCCATTGAAGGAGGATGCAATGCAGTGGCATCGACACTTGGTGTGCTTGGAGCAGTTTCCCGCAAGTATGCACACAAGATTCCCTTTGTACTGAAAATAAATCATAATGAAATTCTTTCCTATCCGAACAAATATGACCAGATAATGTATGCAAACATAGACCAGGCATTTGATATGGGAGCGGTTGCAGTCGGAGCTACAATCTATTTCGGCTCGGATGAATCTTCCAGGCAAATTCAGGAAGTGACGGATGCATTTGCATATGCACACGAACTTGGACTTGTTACAATATTATGGTGCTATTTAAGAAATTCAGCTTTCAATGTAAAAGGTGATAAAGATTATCACGTATCAGCAGACCTGACTGGACAGGCAAATCATCTTGGAGTAACGATAGAAGCTGATATTATCAAACAGAAACTTCCCGAAAACAACGGCGGGTATAATGCGCTTAAATTCGGCAAAACACATAAATATGTATATGAAAAACTTACAACTGATAATCCGATTGATTTAACAAGATACCAGGTTGCCAATAATTATATGGGCAGAGCCGGATTAATCAATTCCGGCGGTGCTTCAACAGGAAAAGGTGATTCAGACCTTAAAGAGGCGGTAAAAACGGCAGTAATAAACAAGAGAGCAGGTGGTATGGGATTAATTTCAGGAAGAAAAGCATTTCAGAAACCTATGAAGGACGGAGTAGTACTTCTTAATGCAATTCAGGATGTTTACCTTGAAAAAGGCGTAGATATTGCATAAGAAAATCGCTATAATTGTTATAATTACATATAAGTTAAATATAATTAATTAAAATAAATAATATGAACAAGCCCAAAAAGGTAGCGTTATCAAAACACAGAAAGAAAAAAGCAAAAGCCAAAACAAAGATAAAGGCATCTAAAGCTTTAAAGAAATCGTAATATTATTTTGTTCTTGAATTTTAATCGAAGAATCCCGGTATTATCCGGGACCTTCGATTATTTTTTATTATTCTAAATAAAACATAAGTTTTCCATTGAAAAAAGCAGCAATACTGGCATATTTATTATTTGCGACATCATTCACACCAATTGCTGCCAGGTTTGTTGTCAATGAAATATCCCCTCTTTCACTTGCATTCTTCAGGTTTGGCACAGCTAATTTGCTCCTGATAATTATTTTCCTGATTCAGAGACACACAATCAAGATAGACAAAAAGGATATTACAAGATTTATAATACTTGGATTGCTGGTTTTGCCTTTTAACCAGTTTTTTTTCCTGAAAGGCATAAGTTTATCTACTGCAGCTCATTCCGGCATAATGTATTCGCTGACTCCCCTTTTTGCGTATTTGATTTCAATAAAAATCAAACATGAAAAATACTCGCACGGGAAATTGTTTTCCATTTTGCTATCCATAATAGGGATAGTTATAATATTCTATGAAAATTTCATCGAATCTGAGAAAAGTACATCGATGGAAGGTGATATTTTGCTGATATTAGCTGTTACTACGTGGGCATTTTACCTTACCCTAAGCAAGGATATGGTAGCAAAATACGGCGCAGTAAAAACCTCAACAATTGCCTTCACGATAGGTTCAATTTTATATATCCCGATTTTGATTTATGATTTGCCGAATTTTACCCTGGACAAGCTCAGTACGTACGGAATTTTATCTTTTATACATCTTACATTCCTTGTTGCATTCGGCAGTTACTTTGTTTTCACCTGGTCATCAAAATATATTTCGGTAAGTTCACTCACAACGTCCATGAATTCTTCACCATTGATTACGATAGTTTTTTCATGGATTTTATTAAATGAAAAATTAAGTTATTTTTTCATAATAGGAACGGTCATTACTTTATTCGGTGTATTCTGGGCACAGAGATACAACGATATAAAGATTAATAAATCAGCGGAATTAAGTTCAATAGAATAAGAATGGAAGAGTCACTAAGAAATAAGAAAAAACTTAATATTGCAAAAAGCTCGATGTATGCGGCAATATTCATAGTTTTGATAAAATTTTTAGCTGCATATCTCAGCGGCAGTTTAGGCGTTTTATCTGAGCTTTTCCATTCATCGACAGACCTTATTGCGACCATAGCGACAATAATTTCCGTTAAGTATTCATCCAAGCCTCCTGATGAAATGCACAATTACGGTCACGAGAAAATTGAAAGTTTTTCTGCTTTATTTCAGGTTATCATATTAATAGGATTGTGCGCTTATCTAATCTACGAATCTATAGAAAGGATAATCAATCACGTTCCTGTACATATAAGCATATTCACATTTTCGGTAATATTATTATGTATTTTTATTGATATTTCAAGATCAAGGGCACTAATGAAAGTTGCAAAGGAAACCAAATCACAGGCACTTGAAGCAGATTCACTGCATTTCTCATCGGATGTATGGAGTTCCGTAGTGGTATTAATAGGAATGATTTTTACATATTTCAACCTGACACCGCTTGCAGATCCATTAAGTGCAATAATTGTATCGGTGTTGATTATTGCCGCAACATTCAGGCTGACCAAAAGGGCATTTGATGCGCTAATGGACAGGGTTCCACCCGGATTGAGAGAAAATATCTGCAAAGAAATAAAAGCAATGGACGGAGTAGAAGGTATAAAAAACTTCAGGCTAAGAAGTTCAGGTTCCAGGATTTTTATAGACATGGTTGTACTTATTGCACGAACAAAGATGTTTTCAGCAACACACGAAATAATGGATTCGGTTGAGCGCAGGATAAAGGAGCTTGCCCCCGATGCAGATATAGTTATACATTCAGAGCCGACCGAAACCGAAAACGAGACCATAAACGATAAAATCAGGTTGATTGTCAACAATGAAGGATTCAAGTGCCATGATATTTTTTCGCATAAGATAGATTCCGATATATATTCCGAACTTCATGTAGAAATTGAAGATACAAACGACCTTGACCTTGCACACAGAAAGATGGTAATGCTGGAGGAAAAAATCAGGAAAGAAATTCCAATAATAACAAAAGTAAACATTCATTTAGACGAACCAAGCGAATTGCTTTTCGAGACAACAGATGTGACCGGAAAATCGAGAGATTTGATAAGGCATATCGAAAACATACTGAATCAGAAGGAATACCTGAAGAGGTATTATGATATAAAGGTTGTAAGTTCAAACGGCAAGCTAAGGGTTTCATTAAGCTGTGAATTTAAAAGCGGAATGACATTTGAGGAGGTCCACGATAAGGTGACCATAATGGAAAGCAAGATATACATTCAGATAAAATCATTATATCCGAATCTCGCTAATGTAATAATTCACGCTGAGCCGCCAAACTCATAAAAATAATTAAAAATTATGGAAAAAATCAAAGCAGGTGTTATAGGCTGCGGGCATCTCGGTAAAATGCATATAAGAAATATCAAGGAGCTTGAAAAGGAAAGAAAGGACCTTGAACTGGCAGGAGTATATGATATAGACTTTTTTAAATGCGAAAACACCGCAAGAGAGTTCAGAACCAAACCTTTTATAGATTTCGACAATTTTTTAAAATCGGTAAATGCAGTAATTATTGTTTCCCCTACTTCAACACATTTTGATATTGCGCTCAGGACAATTACAAATAACATTCATACTTTTATTGAGAAACCTGTTACGGACAAGCCGGAAGACGCATATCTGCTTCGTGCAGAGCATGACCTGCACAAATCAACGGTAGTTCAGGTAGGTCATATAGAAAGATTCAATCCTGCACTGCTTGCAGTGGAGAGATACAGGATTGCCCCGTTGTTTATTGAATCTCACAGGCTTTCGCAGTATAATCCAAGAGGAACTGATGTATCCGTCATTCAGGATTTAATGATTCACGATATTGATATTATTCTCAGTCTTGTGAATTCCAGAGTAAAAAAAATTGATGCAAACGGTGTTGCAATTATAACTGATAAATTCGATATTGCAAACGCCAGGCTGCAGTTTGAGAACGGATGTGTTGCAAATATTACTGCATCCAGAATATCCCAGAAGAAAATGCGGAAGATGAGGATATTCCAGAACAATGCATATATTTCGATAGATTTTTCCGAAAATTCATCTGAAGTATTCAGTCTTGAAGAATCAGGAAAATCAGGTAAAGTAATAGAAAAGATAGAAAAGGACGGAAAGAAGCTCAACATAATTTACGACAAGCCGAAACAGATAAAAATCAATGCGATGAAATACGAGGAAAATGCATTCTTCGACTGCATAATAAATAAGACACAGCCCGTAGTGACGCTTGAGGACGGGATTCAGGCGCTCGAGGTAGCAACTGAGATTTTAAAGAATATTGAGGAAAACAGAGTAGTTTAAAAAGATTTGAAGATAAAAATAAAACATAAGGAAATTAAATCGATTTCAGAGATTGCAGCAGAGCTGAATACTGATGCATACCTGGTAGGAGGATACGTCCGTGATACAGTTCTCGGAATTGAATGCACAGATATAGATATAATGGTTATAGGCGATGCAATTTCCTTCGCAGAAGAAACAGCAAAGCATTTTAAAAAAGAATTATCCGCAGTTTACAAGAATTTCGGAACTGCACTTCTCAATATTAGTAATCTTAAAATCGAATTTGCTTCTGCAAGAAAAGAAAGTTACAGACGTGATTCACGCAAGCCGAATGTGGAGCTTTCAAATCTTACAGATGATTTATCCCGAAGGGATTTCACAATCAATGCCCTTGCAGTTTCTCTTACAGGTAAGAGCGAGATTATTGATTTATTTAGTGGACTGGATGACCTGAAAAGCGGAATAATCAGAACCCCTCTTGATCCTGAAAAAACATTTGACGACGACCCGTTAAGAATGCTGAGAGCAGTCCGTTTTGCATCGAAATTTAATTTTTCCATAGAAGAAAATACGTTTAAAGCGCTAGCAAAATACAGAGACAGATTAAAAGATAAAATTGTTTCGCAGGAAAGAATTTCAAATGAATTTCTCCAGATACTTGAATCCAGGGTTCCTTCAACGGGACTTAACCTGCTTTTTCTGACGGGATTGATGGACATAGTTTTTCCCGAAGTTTCAAATCTTGCAGGTGTGGAGCAGAGAAAAGACTATCATCACAAGGATGTTTTCTACCACACGCTCGAAGTAGTGGACAATACAGCAAGGAAGACTGGCAATGTATGGCTGAGGTTTGCCGCTCTTGTCCACGATATTGCAAAGCCAAAGACTAAAAGGTTTGCCGAAGGTACAGGATGGACATTTCACGGACATGAGGAGCTCGGCGCCAGAATGATGAAAAAGATTTTCGAACGGATGAAACTGCCTTTCACCCGCCTGGAATATGTTCAGAAGCTTGTGCGACTTCATTTAAGGCCAATTCCGCTTGCAAGCGATGATGTTACTGATTCTGCAATAAGAAGGCTTGCTGCCGATGCAGGAGAGGACCTGGAGGATTTGCTTCTATTATGCCGTGCAGATATTACATCAAAGAATCCGGATAAGATGAAGAAGTTCATGAATAACTATGACAGGGTTGAGAAAAAGATAATAGAAGTACAGGAGAAAGACAAGCTGAGAAACTTCCAGTCCCCTGTCAGAGGAGAAGAAATAATGGAAATCTGCAACTTAAATCCGAGCAAAACTGTTGGCACGATAAAGAAGGCAATAGAAGAAGCCATTCTGGACGGAATTATTCCGAATGACTACGATGAAGCAAAAAAATATTTATTTAAAATAAAAGACGGAATACTTAAAGGTGCCGAAGGCAGGAAATAATATATTAGTTTTAGTAATTCTTCTAGCAACAGTTTTTACGCTGGATGCGCACGACTTTACACACCATCACGAAGGTGATTCCGGCAGCCAGTGTTATGCATGCCTTATTTCCCCATCTCTGATTTCCGATGAAATTTTATCAGCAGAAATAATTTCTGCCAAACCTGATACTGAAATATATTATTCAAATATATTTGAATTAATACCATCAGACTCATTTTTCTGTTCAATTTCCGACCGCGCTCCCCCTGTTTTGCAATAATCACAAAATTTTTCAAACAACAGTTTTCATAAATAATTTTTCAAATGAAAAAATTACTTTTTGTAATTATTGCATTAATATGCAATACCATTTATGCGGAAGGAATTTCTTCCAATATAAGCGGAACGGTTTCGGATGCGGAGAAAAAACCCATTCCGTATGTAAAAGTTACGCTGGACGAACTTGGCATTTATACTACAAACAACGAAAGCGGGATTTATAATTTTATTAATATTCCGGCAGGGAGTTATCATATAACATTTTCCAAAACCGGATTTATAAGCAAGACATTATCGGTTAATATTAAAAATCCCGAAGAGATATTCGATGCCGAACTTGAAAAAAGCCTTATAGAAACAGCAACAATCGAGGTTACGAGTTCATTTGAAGCACAGGATGTTTCCGAGAGCACATTTTCCATAGCAGTGATAAACGAGAAAAATTTATTCAAATCAAAGGAGCAGGTATTAAGTTCTACAATTTCCGGTATTCCCGGCGTTAATGCAATAACAACAGGAATTGGAATCGGTAAACCTGTAATCAGGGGTCTTTCTTCACTAAGCGTTTTAATCATTCACGACGGAGTAAAGCAGGAAACACAGCAATGGGGCGACGAACACTCCCCTGAAATAAGTCTGTACGACCTTGACAGAATTGAAATTCTGAGGGGTCCAGCAAGCCTGCTTTACGGGGCAGACGGAATCGGCGGAGTTGTCAATATTTTGACAAAACCATTGATATTTTCTACAAGACAGAAACCAGTATATTATGGTCAACTTGATCTCGGCGGTTTTTCAGTCAATAATCAGACAACAGGAAACCTGATGCTGGGGCTTGGATTAAAGAATTTTAGTTTCAAGGGGCATATGGGATACAGGAATTCCGGAGATGTAAAAACACCTGATGGCACTCTGCTGATAAATACTCTTCATCCGGGAATAAAAGATACAATTACAGGGGGAAGGCTTTCCAACAGCGGAAATAAAGAATTCCAGACTGGAATGTCATTTGGTCTCAGCGGTGATTTCGGAATTATCAACGCCGGTTTTGAAAATTTTAACCGCGAGTTGAGAATGCACGATGCAGACCCAGTTGCCACAGGAAATCAGAAGCTCAATACGAGTCAGTTTGAGCTTAGCGGAAATTTCAATTTATCATCTCACACACAGCTTGAATCTGTTTTTTCATTTCAGGACCACACCAGGAAAGAATTCGAATCTACTGAAGACAAAGAAAACAATCTTGCATTTCTTAACTGGAAGCTTAACACATTTCAGGGTGACATAAGGCTTCATCAGGATTTAACAAAAAGCATATGCGGTACTATAGGTGTATCATTAACAAAAGGAAAAAATGAAAGTATCGGAATTAACAAACTGATTCCGAATTTCAGTTCTACATCTTTCGGAATTTACACACTTGAAAAATACAATTCGGAAAAATGGAGTTTTTCTGCAGGAGGAAGATTTGACACAAAAACTCTTGAGATTAGGGAGACCATTTTTGATTCGACGAAGACATTAAATCCGCAAAGCATAAAATTCAATGCTTTTTCAGGTTCGATAGGCGGTGTCTTCAGGCCGAACAAAAACCTCGATATATTTACGAACATAGGAAGAGGCTGGCGCGCGCCGTCTGAATATGAACTTTTTGTTGACGGCGAGCACGAAGGAACAAGCAGAGTTGAGAGAGGTATTCTGACATTAAATCCTTCCAGTGAGCCGGCACCTGAGTCATCATTAAATTTTGACCTTGGTATAAGAATCCGCTATAAGGGATTCAACGGGGAAATATCATTGTTCAATAATTTTGTAAATGATTTTTTATATCCCGCTCCGACTAATACGGTAGATTCATCCAGTATGCTTCCGGTTTTTGAAATCAGGCAGTCAAAAAGCACATTTCGCGGCATCGAATACAGTTTCCAGTTCCAACCACTTGAATTTCTTCTGTTAAGCTGGAGCGGAGATTATTTGGCTACGAAGAATGATGCCACGGGAAGCACTCTGCCTTTTACACCGCCCGCTAAAAACATTTTGGAGATTAAGCTGCAAAAAAGTAATTTGTGGAAGCTTTACAATCCATATTTTTCAATAAAGGCCAAATTTGTTGCGGCTCAGGACAAGACAGACCTCCTTGAAACAAAAACCGATGCATATACTTTGGTGAATATAGGAACAGGTTTTGATTTAACAATGTCGAAGTACGTGATGTCAATTGATTTTTCAGTTGATAACCTTCTTGATACGAAATATGTTGACCATCTTAGCAGGTATAAATCATTTGCAATGAATCCGGGAAGGAGTTTTAATTTAAAGATATCAGTGCCGTTTGAATTTTGAATACAAAGCGGTTCCTGTTTGGGACAGGAACCGCTTTTTTTTAATTCTTATAAGAAACTTTTTTCGGGTGTGTAAATTGTTTCAGGCCGTCAATTGAGCCATGGTAGCCGAACCCGCTTTCCTTGATTCCAACCCACGGGGTTCCTTTCACTCCGCTTACGCCTTTATTGATTCCAATCATGCCGGCTTCGAGTTCTGCAGCAATTTCTTTTGCCTTTTTCAGATTTTTTGTCCAGATAGTAGCACCCAGACCGAATCTTGTTCTGTTTGCTTTTTCTATTGCATCTTCGGCATTCCTTACGCGCTGAATGGCGACAATCGGCCCGAAAGTTTCTTCTGTCATCAGGTCGTGTTTTTCGGAAACATCCACTATCAGAGCAGGTTCGATGAAATATCCCCTGCCTTCGACTTTATTCCCGCCGTGAAGTATTCTTGCGCCTTTTCTTCTTGCTTCTTCTATCTGCCGCAGAACAATCCCCCTCTGTTGTTCATTTGCCAATGGTCCGACATCAATTTTATCGAATGCATCGCCGATTTTAACCTTCCTGATTTCGTCATAAACAAGTTTTTCGAACTGATGAGCAACTTTATCCTCGACATAAATCCTTTCTACTGAGGTACAAATCTGTCCACAGTTTTTAAGAGCACCAAATACCGCATACTCAGCTGCCTTTTTCAAATCAGCATCTTTCAGGACAATCATAGGGTCTTTTCCTCCGAGTTCGAGAATCATTCTTATCACGCGACCTGCACACTCCGCAAATATCCTTTTGCCTGTATCCCTTGAGCCAACGAAAGCTATCATATCTATATCGGATGCAAGAATCATATCACCTACTTCTTCCGCACCCTGAATAATATTAACCACACCTTTTGGAAAATGCCTGTTGAATATTTCATAAATATGCTTTCCAGAAAGCGGAGTGAACTCTGAGGGTTTGAATACTACGCAGTTGCCGGCAAGAAGAGCGGGTATAATAAATGAAATCGGTATATCAACGGGATAATTCCACGGTGTAATAACAGCTATTACTCCCATAGGAATCCTCTGCACTTCCGTAATCAGGTTTTTATCTTTATGAATAGATGTGTTAAAAGCTTCTTCGGACAGTTTAATATTCACATCAATCGTATTAAGGACAGTTTCAACTTCCGCAATGGAATGTTTTAACGGTTTGCCCATTTCAACCGAAATTGTCCTTGCAATTAAATCCTTAGTTTTAAAAATATCTTTTTCGATTTTTCTTAACAGGGCTATCCTGTTTTTAAGCGGTACTGCAAACCAGGATTTGGATGCTTTTCTCGCCAGTTTGACGCAGGATGCTACTTCTCCGGGAGATGAAATTTTTATTTTTTCAATAATTTCACCGGTGGACGGATTGTGGTCCATAATAAATTTCTGTTTGAGCATCATTTGAGTAGGAATTAAAATTTATTACAAAATTTTCTTAAACAGCGCTAGAATTCCCTGTTTCCAGGCAATCCTGTGCGTGACACCGGTTCCTTTCTGTATTGTATGTTTGTTATCGAGATACCATTGATAGGAGCGGATGAGCGCTTCAGCATTGGAATATTTTGGATTCCAGCCGAGAGTCTTCCTGGCTTTTTCAATCGATACGAAAGAATCCGTATCAGCAGTACCATAAATCCATTTATATAGGGGCGACAGATTGAGAATTTCGAAAAATCTTAATACGGGCTTTACAAGCCACGACGGGGTACCGAGCACGCGTGAGCCGGTTTTTGCATATTCGCACATTGCACCTACATCTTCCTTAACGGTTTTGAATTCAGCCGCGCCTACATTGAAAACATCATTTACTTTTTCTGCGGGCAATGTTGCTGCAAGGTTGATAGCATCAACGAGGTCATCAACTTCGAAAAGCTGGTAGCGGTTTTTTCCGTTTCCAATAATCGGAATTTTTGCGCCTGATTCAACCCAGTCATATAAAATCTGGAATACGCCGAGACGGGCAGTTCCAATAAAGCTTTTCGGTCTTAATATACACACGTTCAGTCCTTTTTTCCTGTAATCCTCGCAGATTTCCTCTGCCATAATTTTGCTTTTGCCATAAGGACCGACGCCAACGCGCGGATGAGTTTCGAACAGCGGATGTTCTTTAGGAACACCGTAAACCGAAGTTGAAGAAATGAAAATAAGCCTGCCGACTCCGAGTCGAAGACAGCTGTCGCAGACATTTTTCATACCGCCTACGTTGGTTTCGAATATATCCTTTTTTTTCCACAGAGGAAGCGCGGCGGCGCAATGAATAACCACATCGGCACCGGCAAGAATTTCATCCATCTGCCTGGCATCCCTGACATCACCATATATACAGTTAATTTCCTTGTTATAATCGCTTTCAGGGAATGATGCAATATCGAAGAAGACTGAATCTTTGTAATTAGTAATTTCCTGAATTTTTGTTGAGATGTGGTATCCGAGAAATCCTGCACCACCTGTTACTATTACTTTCATATTTTCTTATACAATTTTAATTTTTTCAAAAATTTTATGCGGGACAAATTTTACCCAGTATGACTTTCTTTTCTGCTCCTGTTGAAGACGGCACATTGCCGGGATTGCCGGAAATAGTTTCATTTGCAAGAACTGCAAAAAGTACGGCTTCCTTATTTGCCGAATCGATTCCGTAATATTCGAGTTTCTTTACATCGGATTTCCTGAAATAGTTTTTAAGGCAGTTCATGATAAGAACATTATCCGCACCTCCGCCACTTACCAGGATTTCGGAAATATCCCTTTTCTTGATAAAGTGAATTATGTTGTAATACACCGCATATGCAGTAAACTCCGTTACAGTTCTGATTATATCTTCTTTTGGTATTTTTCTTGATTTCGTAATTATTTTCTTGACAAAGGACTTTCCATAATGCTCCCTGCCAGTAGATTTAGGCGGACGGGTTTTGAAGTATGCATCCAGCCTGCATATGAATTTAAACAAGTTCTTATCCACATTTCCTTTCAAAGCAATTTTTGCATCCTTGTCATATTCCTTATCAAAATAAACTTTGCAAAGTGCATCTATAAGCATATTTCCAGGTCCGCAGTCGAACGCAACCACATCATTTATTCTGCAGTTTTTTTTCAGATAAGTAAGATTAGATATTCCGCCGATATTAATGAGAACCCTTGATTTTCTTTTTTCGGCAAATAATATATAATCCAGAAAAGGAACCAGCGGGGCACCGTCACCATTGACGGCTACATCTGCTGTTCTGAAATCACCTACCGTAGTTATTCCTGTCAGGTTTGCTATAACGGAAGGGTCGCCTATCTGAAGTGTGGATTTGGTTTTAATTCCGAATTTTTCCTGACACTTAGGAATATGGTGAATTGTTTGCCCGTGAGAGCCGATAATATCAATTGAATTGGGAGAGATTCGTCTTTTCTTTAAAAACTTATTTATGCATGTTGCAAAGAATTTTCCGATAAAAAAATTCAGCCTGCAAATATCCCTGACATCGTTTTCTTTAATTCTTGAACATTTAAGGATATAATCCTTCATTTCGGAAGGGATTTTAAAAGACTGAAAATCAATAACTTGGATTTGAGTCTTTGAAGCTGTACCTTTTATTTTTAAAAGTACGACATCTACCGCGTCAACTGAAGTACCGGAGAGCACTCCTATTACTTTTCTCTCCTTTTTTCTGATAATTTCTATTAAATCCACAGTATAATTTTCAATAATATATACTAATTATTTTACATATTCTATGAATTAAACTGTAACTTAAAACGGGATTTTGAGTATATATTAATAGAAGAAATTATGTAAATATTATCATTTATTTTGTGCTTTTTTTTATAGATTTTCCGTAAAAACAATATACTTAAAATGGAAGAATTTAATATAATAGAAAAGATTAGCAATGAAGTAACTACTCTTCATCTCGAAGGGTTTCTTGACGCTCATACTTCCGTGGAGCTGGAGAAATCATTTGAGAAGCTGATTGCGGAAAAAAAGTTCAAAATCATTGTTAATTTTGAAAAACTATCTTATATAAGCAGTGCAGGTTTGGGGGTGTTTATGGCTTATATAGAGACGATAAGAAATAATGCGGGAGATATTAAATTATGCAAAATGAGTGATAAGATTTTCAATATTTTCGATATGCTGGGTTTCCCGATTTTATTCGAGATATACAAAGACGAAGCTGAACCGATAGAAAAATTTAAATAATGAGAAAAAGGTTTTGGAAAACATTGCCAAAATATCGATAAAAAGTTCAACAAAAAACCTCATCGAGGTGAGGAATTTTATTGAAACCAATGCGAAGAAGCAACTTTCGGACGCGAATATAATCAACCAGATTATATTATCGGTGGATGAGGCATGCACAAATATAATCAAGCACACATATAAATTCGACGAAAGCCACATTATCGAAATTCAGAATTACACGGACAAAAACCAGTTTGTCGTGAAAATATTTTACAGCGGAGATGAATTTGACCCGAACAAGCGCAACAATCCCGATATGAAAGAATATTTTGCAAAATACAAAGTAGGCGGACTTGGGATACCGCTAATGAAGAAATTCATGGATAAAATAGATTACATGCATTACGTGAACAATTTCAACGAGCTGACACTGGTTAAAAACATATAACTAATCAAAATACCTCCTTTCCGGTTATGGAAAATAATTCAGACCCTATAAAAAAGCAGATTGAACTCAATTCGCTGATTGAGTTTTCGCAGCTGATTAACAGCAATCTTAATGTTGATTTTATTTTCGGAAATATACTGCTCAGTATAATGGGCAAGATGATGATTACAAAGGGTATGTTCCTGGTAAAGCAGCAGAATAAAGGCGATAATACTTTTTTAATAAATTCAATCAAAGGAATCAGCAGGAATTACGCCAATACAGAAATCGAATTTGAATTCCCAAGACTTTCGATATTCACCCTCGATGAAATAAAGGAATATGATAATTTTTTCAGGAAGAACGGATTTAATTTTTTCTTTAAGATTTTCTTTGACAAGAAGTTCCTCGGAGTATTATGCCTCGGGAAAAAAATAAACGGGAATGCAATTAACAAAGACGAGACAATTTTCATTGAAACGCTCCTGAACATATCAGCACCTGCCATAGAGAATTCACTGAAGTTCAGCGAGATAAAAGTCCTTAATGAAGATTTGAGCACGCAGATAAACCAGTTGAAATCTCTTTTCGAGCTGAGCAAGGAGCTGAATACTAATTTTCTCGACAGGGAAAAGATAATTAAGCTTCTAAATTACACACTGCTAGGCAATTTCGGCGTTAAAGATCTTTTGATATTTTCGAAATTCCGTTCCGATAAATTTTACCCTCTTAATAAAAGCAAGGATGCACCTGATGATGAAGATTTTCTGAATGCACTCGAAGAGATAAAAGATACGGTAATTATTACAGGGAATTCGGACAATTTTGCAGTGCAAAAACTTCATTCAGAAAATTACAAGTTACTTTTTCCGATTTGGAACAATGATAAGATAGATGCAATCGTTTGTCTCGGCAATAAGCTTAACAAAAAAGATTTTACCGAAGAGGATTTGCAGTTCCTTGAATCCATTCTTAACCTTTCGATGCTATCCATAGATAACACCATTTTATTCAGCGAATACGTGGAAAAGCAGAAGATTGAAAAAGAGCTGATGATAGCACGGGAAATGCAGGTTGCGCTGCTGCCTAAAGAGTTGCCGGAAATTGATAATTACGCAATATCTGCAATGAACGTGCCTGCCCTTCACGTTGGAGGTGATTATTATGATGTAATCAGGCTTTCGGATACAAAATTTGCAATCGCAATCGCTGATGTTTCCGGAAAAGGCACTCCTGCTTCACTGCTGATGTCCAACATTCAGTCGGCACTACATTCATTCCTGAAGCTGTATGATGAGGAGAAATTTTTAATATCGGACGTAACGGAAAAAATAAATGAACTGATTTACGAAAATACGACTATCGAGAAATTCATTACATTTTTCTGGGGAATACTCGATACAGAAAAAAATATATTCACATACATTAATGCTGGACATAATCCGCCCATTCACGTATGCACAGGTGGAATATCCTATCTTGACAAAGGAGGGCTAATGCTGGGTGTACTCGGAAGCAATATTGAATATGAAACAGGCCGGGTTGAGCTGGGAAAAGACGATGTGCTTCTTCTTTACACAGATGGAGTTACTGAAGCTGTTAACAAAAACGATGAGGAATTCGGAACCGAAAGACTGGAGAAAATAATTTTATCAAATTTCACTGAATCTTCGGAAAAAATAATGCAGACTATTCATAAAGAAATTGAGCAGTTTTCAAAAGGCCTCCATCAGTATGATGATATTACTTTAATTGCACTTAAGAAATGCAAATAATTTCTATTCCATCCAGAGCTGGCTTTTGTTTTTGAAAGTTATTTTATACCTGCCTTTATAGAGTTCAAGTTTTCCTTTGACATATATATAGTAATGCCGGAAGTCTTCGATTTTAATTTCATTGAATTCATCTGCCCTTTCTTCAAAGACAACAAGGTCAACTGAATTTTCTTTATCGTGCGAAAACCTGACCAGGTATGGAAATTTACTATTGAAAATATCTCCGATAGAAGCGAATATGATTACATCGGCATTTATATAATCCTTAAGCTTAATAAATCCGTCATCACTGAGGAAATTCACATACATATTATCATTTGAGTATTTTTTCTCGAAGTTTAAAATCTGCTCCGCTCTTTTATTCCACCATATTACACGCTCTTCATAATCAGGATAGCATTTTGTTTTTGAATTCCATATTCCAAGTTTATTCTTTTTTGCATATTCCTGCGCTTCTACAAAATCTTCATGAAACCTTCTGCTGTTGCCATATTTATTGAAGTAAGGGCTGTGGCCTGTTTTCACGCATTCGAGATTGTAATTGACTTCCCTTCCCTTTTTATAGGCAATTACATATACAAGATATCTGTCAAAAACATCTATGCCTCTAAGGTTATCATCTTTTTCAAGCCTGACGGAATCCACATCTTCCATAAATTCTTTAGCCCACTGCCAGGTATCATATCCGAAAGGAGAATCGATTTTGATTGGATAACTGTCTCCTTTCAGGTTTTCCCTGTAATAATTCAGCCAGTCCGAAGCAATTTCTTCAGTTCTTTCCTTCGCATCCTTTGATTTAAATGTTTCTTCGGTATCGATGCAGAGGAGTCTTGTGGATTTATCCAGATTTTTAAATTTGAAAGTATCGCCGTCTGTAACTTTAACTATTTCAAAGTTACCGACAATCAGAGAAGTTTCCTTAACCTGTGCAAATGATAAGGTAAAAGAAAGAAACAGTATTAAGACAAGCGATAATCTGAATATGTATTTGTTTTTCATCTTTAAAAAAATAAAACTCCTAAACATAAATGTTCAGGAGTCTGATATAATAAAATTTTAATATTCGTTTTTAGTATCTTGTACCTTCGCTGACAAACGGCAGGAATGCAAGGTGTCTAGCTCTTTTTACTGCAGTTGTAAGCTTTCTCTGCATCTTTGCAGTGGCGCCTGTAATACGTGCCGGGAGAATTTTTCCCTGTTCATTAAGGAATCTTGTAAGTAACCTGACGTCTCTAAAATCAATAAAACTATCAATACCTTTCTCTTTAAAAGGGTCTCTTTTTTTCTGCTGAATCGGTTTTTTAGCAGCAATCTGCTGTGTTAATTTGTAACTGTTTTGTGTCTTTATCTTTTTCATTAATAATATTTATTTAGAATAAATAATTTACCTATTTTTTAGAGAAAATTCAATCCTTTTTGATATATCTTCAACATTTTTGAAAATACACAGTATGAACTATACCAAGAAAATTGTTTTTTATGTGGATGCACTTAAAGCCTGTTTTCTCAACTATTTCAGAAAAATCATTTACGTTATAGAAGCTATTTACCGAATTAAACAGGTAATTATATGCGTGACTGCTTTTTGAAATTCTATTGCCGAGTTTCGGCATCAACCTGCTGAAATAAATGTAAAAGGCATCTTTTTTCTTTCTTGAAAACATTTCAAGCACAACGAGTAATCCGTCCTTATTTAAAACCCTGTGGATTTCTTTGAGGGATTTTTCCATATCATCGAAGTTTCTTATGCCAAATCCGATAGTCGCAAGGTCAAGTGAGCCTGTTTCATTTGAAAGGGAATGAACATCTGCAAGCTCTATAAAAAGCTTTTCAGATTTAATTTTTTTCTTCTGAACGTCGAGCATTTTTTCGGATATGTCAATTGAAAAAACTTTAAAGGGATTAAGATTGAATAGTTCGAGAGTCAAATCCCCTGTTCCCGAAGCAATATCCAGAACATATTTAAAATCCCTGTTCAGCTTTTTCAGGTATTTGATTATTTCCCTTCTCCATTTTTTATCCCGGTTGAGAGTGAAAAGATGATTGAGGAAATCATATTTCGGTGCGATGTCGTCGAACATCCTGCTGATTTGCTGTCTTGATTTGTCCAGTTTCATTTACATAAACCTCAGAGATTTTACGGGGTCGAATTTTGATGCAAGGTAAGAAGGAATTATTGTTGCCAGAAAAACAAGTATCATTGTTATCACAGAAATAAGAATTATCGTATCCGATTCCAGAAGTATCGGCACGTTTTTCATATAATATATTTCAGGAAGCTTGAAGAATTTATACTTTAATTCCGCTAAGCAAAGTCCGATACCAACTGCATTTCCAATAATAATTCCAAGAATTCCGATAATAATTCCGTCGAACAAAAATATTTTCATAATATCTCCGTTCGAAGCGCCGAGAGATTTCAGTATTCCCACTGAATTGGTTTTCTCGAGTATCAGCATTAAGAGAGTTCCGATGATATTGAATGTTGCAACTATAATTATCAGCCCAAGAATAATCGGAGTAGGTGCTTTCTGAAGCTCAACCCAGGAGAATAATCCCTTGTACAATTTGAAAAGTGATTTAGGATAGTGAGGATAATCCAGCATTCTTTTAAGTTTGAGTGAAACTTTTTCAACCTCGTCAATATCTTTGACTTTAAGTTCTATCCCTGTTACCCTGTCACCGTAATCGAACAGTTTTTGCGTCGTGCCAAGGTCCGAATAAATCACAACATCATCATATTCCCGCAATCCAGTTTCGTAGATTCCGCTGATGATAAACTGTTTAATTTTAGGCGGGTTCATTGGCGATGGAATTCCTTTAAGTCCGAATACAATGACTTTCGAGCCGATTGTAACCCCAAGTTTATTTGCAAGTTTTTCACCGATTATCAGCCGTGAAAATATTGTATCGATTTTATCAAGTAAAAATTCACCCTTTATTATTTTATTTCGGGTGGCTGAAAGGTCCGTCTGCGGGATAACTCCTTTGAGCAAAATACCCTCGATATTTTCCTTATACCTGATAACAGCTTCCTTCTGGACATACGGCGATGCATCTGTTACCTGGGGAATGCTGTCCTTAATCTGCTTAATAGTGGTATTGTAATTCGAA
The DNA here is from genome assembly GCA_016218085.1 of Ignavibacteriota bacterium. GTDB lineage: Bacteria > Bacteroidota > Ignavibacteria > Tepidaquicellales > Tepidaquicellaceae > FEN-1279. Next base: position 264,587 of record JACREY010000008.1, on the reverse strand, counting down.
AGCCCTTCTGGGAGAAACGATGAAATCTGTATATGAGAAACGAGTCCCGCTACCTTATTCTTAATCTCTTTTTCAAATCCGCCGAGAATGGATACGGTTACAATAAGAGTTGCAACTCCGAGTGCAACTCCCAGAATGGAGATATATGTAATGAAAGACACGAACTTCGAATCTTTCTTCGAGAACAAATACCTTCGCGCTATTAAAAATTTATAATTCAAATCAGCTTAATAAATAGTTTCTTATAAATTCGTCAATTTCCCCGTCCATCACAGCCTGAGTATCGGATGTTTCATAATTTGTCCTGTGGTCTTTTACCATATTATACGGATGGAAGACATAGCTTCTTATCTGGCTTCCCCATTCAATTTTCTTTTTTGATTTTTCAATTGCAGAAAGTTTTTCAAGCTCTTTTGCTTTCTCCATCAAATACAATTTCGACTTAAGCATTTTCATCGCATTCATTTTATTCTGCATCTGAGAGCGCTCGTTCTGGCACTGGACGACTATACCCGTTGGTATATGCGTTATGCGTATTGCCGTTTCCACTTTATTGACATTCTGTCCTCCAGCTCCGCCGGCTCTGAATGTATCCACTTTCAAATCCGACTGGTTGATTTCGATTTCGATATTATCGTCTATAATCGGGGAAACAAACACAGCGGCAAAAGATGTATGGCGTTTTTTATTTGCATCGAAGGGAGAAATCCTGACCAGTCTGTGCACGCCATTTTCAGCTTTAAGGAAACCGTAAGCAAACTCGCCCATAATTTCTATCGTAGCGCTTTTTATTCCCGCGCCGTCACCGTCAAGCCTGTCGACCAGAACAGCTTTGAACTTATTCCTTTCGGCATACCTTGAATACATTCTCAGGAGCATTTCCGCCCAGTCCTGAGCTTCCGTGCCGCCAGCGCCTGAGTTTATTGTAAGAATTGCATCGCACTTATCATCTTCATCAGACAGCATATTTTTAAATTCAAGGTTATCCACTTCCTTTATTATGCCTGCAATCTCATTATCTATTTCCGTTTCCAGTGTCTCATCACTTTCCGCCTCGCCCATTTCTATCAGTGTATCAATGTCAGCCATATGTTTTTCGACTGTCCTGTATTCTTCAACCCATTTTTTCAGACCGGATATTTCCTGAAGAGTTTTCTGTGCGGATTTATTGTCATTCCAGAAATCGGTTTTTTCAGTTTCTGTTTCGAGTGATTTTATTTTTTCGATTTTGCCGTCGATTTCAAAGAAACCTCCTAAGCGTTGTCAGCTTCTCTCGCGGGTCTTTTAGTTTGTATTTCTGTTGTTCAAACATTGTTGTCTTAATTTATATATATTTATGGAAATTAATAAAAAGAAAGGAGGAAAGAAATTCGGAAATTTGTGCAATCTTTGATAATCTATTTCGCCTTCGGATGTGCCTGATTATAGACTTTCTTAAGCTTTTCGGGTGTTAAATGTGTATAAATCTGCGTTGTAGAGAGGCTTTCGTGACCGAGCATATCCTTTACGGCACGGATATCAGCGCCTTTATCGAGTAAGTGTGTGGCAAAAGTGTGTCTCAGGACGTGCGGGGATTTTTTTTTAATTTCCGTAACACCTGAAAGATTTTTATTTACCATTCTCTGCACCTGCATTGGATATAGCTTATTGCCTTTGTTAGTTATAAAAAAATTATCGAGATTCTTTATATTGCAGATATTCCTGATTTCAATATAATTTTTCATTACAGCATTTGCCTTTTCCCCGTAAGGAATGATTCTTTCTTTCGAGCCTTTTCCCATAACCTTAATGGTTTTATTATGGAAATTCACATTGGAAAACTTCAGGTTAATCAGTTCCGACAGACGTATTCCCGTGCTGTAGAAAAGCTCCATAATTGCCTTTTCAAGAATGCTGAGTTCGTTTGATTTTGCGCCGTCCAGCAATCTGTCCATTTCGGATTCCGAAACAAAATGCGGAAGGTTTTTAGGTTTTTTAGGAAAAATCAGAACAGATGCCGGATTGCTTTCAATGCATTTTCTTTTTTTCAGATACTTGAAAAAGGATTTCAGGGTAGAAATTTTTCTTGAAATTGATTTTGTATTATACTTCTTAACTTTTTTTATATCAATTTTTTCTGCAAGAAATAAATCCGATATAAATGCTTTTATGTCGCGTTTTGTAACTGATTTTATATTAAATACAAAATCTTCCGGAAAAACCGCAGATGAATCTTTATAAAGATTAAACAGAAAATTCAGGAATTGCTTTAAGTCATTCTGATAGGAAATAACCGTGTTTGCGGAAAAGTTTCCCGATACACGGATAAAATTAAGGTATTCGTCGATGTACTCTAAAAAATATTTAGAATCATTTTTTTTCAACTTCTTCAAGCATTACTTTTGCCTTGCACTTCGGGCATTGCAGGAACTTTCCGTCTTTCTTGGTTTCCTTGCTTAAAAGATAATTGTTTTCGCATTCAGGGCACTTCTGAAGTATAGGAAGTGAGTTTTCTATGAAATCGCAATCGGGATATTTAGAACATCCGTAGAACTGGCGTTTTGTTTTTCCTCCCCTGCGCTGAATAAGCTCGCCGTCATTGCACTTCGGACATTTAATTCCGAGAGTCATAGGCTTGATGCCCTTGCATTTGGGATAATTGCTGCATCCATAGAACCTGCCGTACCGTCCTACTTTTTCAAGCATATCAGCTCCGCAAAGGTCGCACTTAATATTCTGCGCAACTTTTGGTTCGGCCTGCGGTTCATCCACAGACATTGTTGCTTTGCACTTGGGATACTTTTCACAGGTAAGAAACTGTCCGTTGCGTCCCCATTTTTTTAACATTACCGCGCCTGTTTCCTTGCCGCAGTCGGGACAGACTATATCTGTTTTTACAGTAAGCTGTTTTTTGATATTCGGAGCAGATGATTCCGCTTCATCGAGGTCTTTCTTGAACGGAATAAAGAAATCATCGAGGACTTTCTTATAAGTGGATTCTCCGTTAGCAATAGTATCAAGTTCTTCTTCCATTTCGGCAGTAAACTTTGTATTTATCACATCGGGAAAATGCTCGTCGAGAATTTTATTTACAGCACAGCCGAGATTCGTAGCATACAATCTTCTTTCATTAAGGTCAACATACTTCCTGTCGATAACAGTTGAGACGATAAGGGCAAAAGTACTGGGTCTTCCGATTCCGAGTGTATCGAGCTGTTTAATCAAACTGCTTTCAGTATATCGCGGCGGAGGATTTGTAAAATGCTGGTCTTTCATAAGGCTCAGTGCTTTAACCTGGTCATCAATATTTAAATCTGCAGGAATTGCCGATAAATCATCCTCATCTCCGTTGCCGTTCGAATTTTCTTCTTTTGATTCCTCATAAACTTTCAGAAATCCGCTGAACTTTACATCCCTGCCTGTTGCTTTAAAGAAATATTCCGTATTACTTGCACCCGGGCTCAGGGCTTTTATGGTAACAGTTTTCTGTTCGAACAAAGCAGGAGACATCTGTGAAGCAAGAAACCTTTCCCAGATAAGCCTGTATAGAGCCAGCAGGTTTTTATCAAGTTTCTTCAAGTCATCGGGTCTTCTGAAAACATCCGTCGGTCTGATAGCTTCGTGCGCATCCTGAGTGTTTTTCGATTTACCATTGCTTGCCTTAAATTCGCCGAGTATATATTCTTTTCCGTAATTTTTTTCAACGAATTCATTTGCCATTTTTATGGATTCATTACTGACTCTTGTCGAATCAGTTCTCATATAAGTTATTAATCCGACACTTCCTTCTTCTTTAGAAATTTCGATGCCTTCATAAAGTTTCTGTGCAAGCATCATTGTTCTCTTTGGAGAAAAACCGAGACGTGTGGAAGCAGTCTGCTGAAGAACGCTTGTAGTAAACGGCATCGGAGGATTCTTTTTAACATCCTTAACCTGAATATCGTTAATTCTGAATTTATTATTTTTTAATTCCTCAAGAATCTTATGAGCATGTTCAATATTTTCAATGCAGGGTATCTCACCGTTGAATTTCAGAGTATCCTCATTAATTTTAAATAATTTAGCATTGAATGATTTTGTATTTCCTGAAAGCTTAGTAAAAATCCCGTCAATTGACCAGTATTCCTTCGGCTTGAAGTTCCGAATTTCCTCTTCGCGCTCGCAAATAAGTTTAACCGCAACCGACTGCACTCTTCCGGCAGAAAGGCCGTAATAAAATGTTTTCCAGAGGAAAGGACTGACTTTATATCCGAGAATCCTGTCCATTACCCTGCGAGCCATCTGGGATGAAACAAGGTTTTCATCGATATCGCGAGGTTCTTTCATTGCAGTGCTGACGCCTGATTTTGTAATCTCGTTGAATAAAACCCTTTTTATATTTTTATTGACAGGAAGAATAATATCTGCAATATCGGAGGCAATAGCTTCACCTTCGCGGTCAGGGTCAGTTGCTATGTATATTTTATCGGATTTTTTCGCATGGTCTTTTAATTTCTTAACCACTTCCTGTTTTCCGTCAATCACTTCATATGTCGGAACGTAGCCGTTTTCAAGGTCAATGCTGATTTTATTTTTCGGAAGGTTTTTTAAATGTCCAACCGAAGCTTCCACCACATAATCATCCCCGAGATATTTTTTAATAGTTTTTGCTTTTGATGGTGACTCTACTATGACTAAATGCTTTCCCATTAAATATTAAATTCCTTTTTAATTTATTGTATCGTTATTTTGCAAAATCATTCTGCTCAAAAAGTCAGATTTATTTTCCAAGTTAAAAATAATTGAAGCTATGAACTTTTTAAGTTCAAGAATATTTATTCTCTGGTATCCCGAGAGAATAACCTTTTCTATAACTAAATCAATGTCCAAATCGTTCAAGAGCCCGAGTTCCCTCATCAGTAGCAGGTAACCTTTTGCGTCTGTCGAGAATATTTTACTTTCTACGGGATTAAAAATTCTGTGAGATTTTGAAGTTACCTGGTCTTCACTGAAAATCAATTCACCTTCATCGAGTTTCGAGAATATCCAGGCAAATGCAGTATTTATTTCACTGTCCGAATAACCTCGCTCTGCAAGGCTTTCGACGTTTATGTCACCCAGCTGTTTTATTTCCTTAATTTCACTGAGAATATAGACTATTATTTCAACGATTTTATCCTGCACAGGTTATTTAACAAATAATTTTAAATAATAATTTTCTTTTTTTCTCATTGCAGACTTACCTGCACTGTCGGAATCCTTATATCCGCATAAATGAAGCACACCGTGAATCACAACTCTCATAAGTTCGTTTTTGAATCCTGTTTTAAACCTTACTGAATTATCTTTTACGGTTTCAGTAGAAATAAGGATATCACCGTCAAAGTTATTTCCTCCGCATTCATAATAAAAAGTCAAAATATCGGTTTCATAGTCGTGCGAAAGGTATTTCCTGTTGTAATCTTTAATTGTTATATCATCGCAAAACCTGAAATTCAGGTTTCCGCACACAAGATTTTCGTCAGCCAGTATTTGCCGGGCAGTTAATCTTACAAGTTTTTTAAAATTGTTTTTTTCTAAGTGCGGAATAACACTATCAAAAAGAAAATTTACTACCAATGTGATATTAGGTTTGTATTAATCTTTTGTTGATTCAACAACCGAAAGAGCAACAACAGCAAGGAGCTTTTCAGAGCTCAGCTCCATGAAATCCTTATTCAGCAATTCTTTTTTAACGTTTGCATATAATGAACAATCTCCCTGTTTTGAAATAATAAGCCCTGAAACCGAATCACCGGATTCCGAAATAAAAATCACTTCTTCGAGCATATTGCTTAATATAAACCCGCTGCAAGACTGAAGCTGCAAATGAGCATTATCCGTATAAACAGATATCAATCCGGAATTTCCGGGTTCAAGAAAAATATCAAGCGAAATATAATTCTTGCTTTTGATATTCTTAATTCTAAGGGAAAGGCTTTCGCCGGAATCCTCGAAACTGCATCCGAATAAAGATTCGATTTTTTTAATCGATTCCTTATTTAATATGTTAAAATTTTCCCCGTTACTCAATATTTTATATTTAAATGCCTGAATTCCATAACAACTTATTAAAATATAACAAATTGCTTAATTAAAAAAGTCAAATTAAAGGCGTTTTTGTAAAATTCACAAAAAAAATCACTATTTAATCGGTTTTTTCAAATTCATATTCCATAAAGTCAATATTATCATTAACTTTAATGGTAACTGATTTAACTTTTCCTTCCGATACTTTGAAATCAATCATTTTAGCTCCCCATCCTGGATGTGAATATATGCAGTAAAAAGAATTGCCCGAAGTATAGTGAAGATTTCCTGTAAGGAAAGGATGTCTGGAAAAATCAATCTTCAACCCATCATCAGTAAGCCTGATATTGATTTTCCCGTATGCCTTGTTAGTGAATGTTCCCGTATAGTTATCCAGACTTAATTCAGGTTTTTGATTCTGCATTACAACTGCCATTTTTTCCTTATAGTTAACGACCTCTTCCTTATTCCCCGGTTCAAACATACCATAAAACAGATTACTGTAATTCCTGTAAGGAAGGTTAAGATAAGAATCGATAATCTGGTATTTCAGGGCTTCATAGAGGTAATTTGCATCTGTGTTAGTGAAGACAGCAATTCCGATTTTTTCTTCAGGAAGAAAGCAAGTTGAGGTAACAAATCCATTAACGCCTCCGGTATGAGACACCATTAATCTTCCGCTGTAATCTTCAACCTGCCAGCCAAGACCATAAGTTCTGATATGTTTTATTCCTTTAAAAACCGGACTCTGGTTAATTCCCAGTGTTATATTCGGATTGATGGTTTTAGCAAGTACTGAATACGGCATCACCTTATTGCCGTTATATCTTCCGCTGTCGGACAGCATTATAAGCCAGTTTGCAATATCCTTAGCACTCGTGCATAGGCTAGCCGCAGGACCAAGATTATTCACTGCATCATAAGGGACGACTTTAAGTGTATCAAGGAATATTGAATGACCCTTGCAGGTATTTTTATCACTTCTCATAATGTTACCATCAACTGAAGACCTTTTCATATCAAGAGGAATAAGAATTTTTTGAGTAACGAAATCATCCCAGGTCATACCAGTAACAACAGGGATGATTTCCCCTGCAGTGAGAAAACCTGCATTGCAATAACCGTAACGGCTCCTGAAATCGAATACAGGTTTCAGGTTACGGAAATTATCAATGATTTCTTTTCTTGAGAGATTCGAAGACCAATTTATGAAATCACCCTGAAACGTCTGAAGACCTAACCTGTGACATAACAAGTCCCGTATAGTAACCAGTTCAGTGACCCTGTCATCATACATTTTGAAATCAGGCATCCATTTCAAGACGCGGTCGTCCAGCGAAATCTGTTTATCATATTCCAGAAGCGAAAGAGCGGTTCCTGTAAATGCTTTAGTGTTAGAAGCGACCATAAACAGAGTATTTTCGTCAATTCCGTCATTCGAATTCATTACTTTAACACCAAAACCTTTAGCGAGAATAATTTTTCCGTCTTTTACTACTGCAACTGAAGCGCCCGGAATATTCCAGAGTTTCAGTGCATTTTCCATGTATATATCAAGGCTGTCACTTATAAATCTGTTTTGTGCATATGAATTAGTAAAAAGAAAAATAAATAATGCAATTACTCCTGTAAACTTTTTCATAATATATATTTTTTTTATAATTTAATATTATTATTAATCAAATGAAATTTATCTAAATATATCTACGTTTAAAAAAAAATATTGTTCAAAAAAAAAGGCGGCAAAAGCCGCCTTTACGAAGGGAATTATGAAAAAAAATGCTTATTTGATAACCGATAATTTTTTTGTTATTGCAATTGTATTTCCGTTTGAATTTGCCGTCATCTTATAGAAGTAAACACCACTGGATAAATCATTTGCATTAAGCTGAATCGTATAGAATCCGGCACTCTGATTTGAGTTTACTAGTGTTTTGACTTCCTTACCTGACATATCATAGAGGGAAATTTTTACGTTACTGTTTGAAGGAATATTATAGTCAATTTTAGTTACGGGATTAAAGGGATTGGGATAATTCTGTGAAAGCTCGAATTTCCCGGGCATTGTCACTTCAACCGAATTATTAAGTGTGAAATATTCGTAATTTCCGTTATAATCAATCTGTCTGATTCTGTACTGATATTTTCCGCCGTTTAATTTACTGTCGCTGAAATTATAATCGGTTCTGTTATTTGTATTTCCGTTTCCTTTTACAAAGCCAACCTTAGTCCAGTTTGAGTTATCATTCACAGACATTCTTTCAACATCAAATCCGTAATTATTTTCTTCATAAGATGTAGTCCATTTCAGGTTAACATTTCTTCCTGTTACGTTGAAAGTAAATGATTCTAGTGTTACTGGCATGGGTGATTCATTAATCTTGGATATAATACCTGTGCTTGAAGAAGTAACTGCATTTGCATTGCTTCCTGCAAGAGCAAGATCCATATGCCAGCTATGGTAAGCTGCGGACGGGAATGAATAAGTTTCCCAATTCTCACCATTATCTACGCTTTTAAAGCTTTGTGTGGTAGCATCATTTGAAACGACTATATAAACAGTATTTGTGCCGGGTACCCATTTTGCATTAGCATATCCGTCAATTGTGCAGGGAATTGACTGAGAGAACCAGTTCATTCCACCGTCTGTAGTTCTTGAAATTGTATTAGTTGTACCATATGTTGCAGCTATTCCGTTAAGTTTATTATCATTGAATGCGATAGTTGACACAAATCCTGAAGTTCCGCCTGCGCCTGTTAATGTCTTTAAATTCCAATCTGTTCCGCCGTTTGTTGTGAAGTAAATTCTATAAGGTGAAGTATTAATTCCGAATCCAAAGAAATTTTCATCCAAACAAAATACTGAGTTCTGAGCAGAAGCAGTTCCTGTCAACGGAGGATTTGTTACAGTCCAGTTAGTACCACCATTTGTAGTTTTAGCCAGATAATAAACGCCACCCGATGTAGGAGGATCGCTCTGGGCTATTCCAAAATTAGGATTGCTTCTTGAGAAAACAACTCCGTTGAAAAAACCGGCTGTTCCACCTGTTGATAATACGTTTGTCCAGGATGTTCCGCCGTTAGTAGTTCTATATAATCTTGCATTTCCACCTGTACCGCCTGATGCACCACCGTTACCAACGAAGATATTGGTTGAGCTTCTTGCCCAAACACAATACAATTCATATGTAATACCTGTTGTTGAAAGAGCGGAAAAATTCAAGCCACCATTTGTCGTTCTGTATATTCTCGGAGTTCCGGATCTTCCACCAGCTATTACATAAACATTCTGGTCCACTACCGATACGCTCGGATATGTACCTAAGTTTGAGAGTGTATTTACCTGAGCCCATTGGGTATATGCTGTTTCTGATGAAAACAACATAAAAGCCATGACTGCAACCAACACCACCATCATACTTCTTTTAATATTCTTATTTGTTTTTTTCATTTTATAAATCCCCTTAATAATAATTCTTTTTTATTTTCTTACTAATATACATTCAAATCATGTGCCATATTTTTTATTATTGCACACTAAGCTATTAGTATTTTTTATTAATTGTTATTACAATATGTTAATAATGTATTTTATAGATTATGTGTATGAACATATTCACCCTTTTCGAATTGACTATAATAAAATATTAGTAAATTCTTATAAATAGTAGTTTAAATACTTCTATGTTTTGCTTATATTAATATTTATCAATATATTAGCATTTATTATATCAATTTCTGCGATAAAAACATGTTTTAATATCAAAAATTTTATTTAATAATATCTTTACAATTCAGAAAATAATTGTTATAATATCATTCGATTTCAAATTAATTGCTTTTAATACTTTTTTAATAATCAAATAAAAAGTTATGAAGCTTTTCACATCAACAATAGTATCATCAATAATCCTGTTTATTCTTGCGTTTCTGTTTTACTGGGGAGTATTTTCAGCCGGATATATGGGTAGTTATTTACATATAATGCGACCCCCAGAAGACCAGAAAATCCTTGCAAATATCGTTGGTTTTATTACCCAGGGATTCCTGCTTAGCTTAATATATATGTATTATTACAAAGGCATTTCTCCCTTTAAGGAAGGAGTAATTTACGGATTATTGACCGGTTTTCTGATTTCTTTCCCTTTTATTTTCTTTATGTGGGCAAATTACACTGTGAGATATAAAGCTGTAATAGCGGAAGGGTTAGGAATGGGATTCAGGATATTAATAGCAGGTATAGTTATTGGTTTAATATTCGGGAGAAAAGAGCAAAAATAGAAAATCTGTTTAACTGTATAATAAAATAGTAAGCTTTCTTATTTAAGAAAGCTTACTATATCATTATTTAAATAATATTGCTGAAATTATTTTAAAAGATAACTTTTTGACTCATTTTTCCATCCTGCCAGGCTTTCATTATCCACAAAATAAACTTTAATCTGAGCCTGATTTTCATAATCCGTGAAAAATACTTTCTTTTGAGCTCCGTTTTCATCGCAGACGAAATACCATTTACCGTCATTTGATCCAGACTGGTTTTCATAATTAACATTATAAATCCACAAATCCGCCTGATTCTCATAATTAACCACATAAAGCTTAACATCTGCCTTACTTTCTGAATTAACCGGGCAAATTTTCTGTGCACTCGCACTAATAGCAAATGCAAATATGACTACGATTAGTAAAAATGCTTTTTTCATATATTTGATAATTTAAATACTTGAATATTTATTAATATTGATGCAAGTATCATACCATAAAAAATATGGAAAAAACGCTATTATTTAATATATATAAAATTGAACGAGTAGTTTTTTGATATTATAATCTCACAATGATACTATGATTTAAAAAAACAAATAAATTTAATAAGTTTGATTTAATCCATTTAAATAATAATCCGAAAGAATTAATTTATACCAATAAATCCGATAAAATCAAAATTTTTATCCCATGAAAAAAAATTTAATAATATTATTTGCATTAATAATGATTCAAACGATTTCATATTCACAAAATAATCCATTACTTAAGGAGTATGACACGCCATTTAAAGTCCCGCCATTTGAACAGATTAAGAACGAGCATTTTTTACCTGCTTTGAGAGAAGGAATCAAGCAGCAGTCAGAAATTATTGAAGCAATAGTTAATAATCCGGAGTCTCCTACTTACAAAAATACAATTGAAGCATACGAATTCAGTGACAATCTCCTTACTGAAGTCAGAGGTGTATTCTTTAATCTTTCATCTGCAAATACAAATCCGGAACTCCAAAAGATTGCTTCTGAAATAGCACCTGAACTTTCCGCTCATTCGGATAATATATTATTAAACGAAAAATTCTTTTCAAGAATAAAAGAAGTTTACAGGCAAAGAGCAACTCTCACGAATCCGGAACAAGTCAGGCTTCTGGATAAAACTTACAATGATTTTGTAAGAGGCGGCGCAAATTTAGACGATACAAAAAAATCAAGATTAAGAGAAATCAACAAGGACCTTTCGCTGCTTCGCTTAAAGTTCGGTGAAAACCTGCTTGCAGAAACAAACGGATTTAAGTTAATCATTGAGGATAAAAACGATTTATCGGGGTTACCAGAATCAGTAATCAGCGGAGCGTATGAAACAGGCAAAAAAAGCGGAATGGAAGGCAAATGGATTTTCACACTTCAAAATCCAAGTCTGATTCCTTTTCTCCAGTATTCGGATAAGAGAGAATTGAGAGAAAAAATCTGGAGAGCTTACAGCAACAGATGCAATAACAATAATGAATTTGATAATAAAGAAATTATAGTTAAAATAGTAAACCTCAAATTGGAAAGAGCAAAATTGCTCGGTTTTAATACAACGGCAAATTTCATTCTCGATGAAAACATGGCAAAAAATCCCGAAAATGTGTTTGATTTTTTAAGCAAACTATGGAAACCTTCGCTGGAAGCCGCTAAACGCGAGGCAGAAGAATTGCAAAAGCTGATTGAAAAGGAAGGTGGAAGCTTCAAGCTTCAGCCATGGGACTGGAGATATTATTCCGAAAAAATGAGAAAAGAAAAATACGCACTCGATGAAGAAATGCTGAAGCCGTATTTCGAACTCAATAAAGTGAAAGAAGGCATATTTTACCTTTCAAATAAATTATACGGTTTGAATTTCAAAAAACTCGATAATATGCCGGTATATAATGAAGAAGTACAGGTATATGAAATAACGGAAAGTGACGGAACCCACGTAGGAATTTACTATATGGACCTGCATCCGAGGGCAGGAAAACGCGGCGGTGCCTGGTCAAGCTCATTCAGAAGTCATTATAAAACCATAGACGGAAAGGATGTTCCGCCTGTAATTACAAACGTCTGCAATTTTTCCAGGCCGGCGGGTGACCTTCCTGCGTTGCTGACATTTGATGAAGTGGAAACATTCTTTCACGAATTCGGACACGCACTGAACAGTTTGCTTTCAAAATGCGGTTACAGAACAGTCGCCGGTGTTCCGAGAGATTTTGTCGAATTGCCTTCACAGATTCTGGAAAACTGGCTCGATGAGCCTGAAATGCTTGAAGTGTATGCAAAGCACTATAAAACGGGAGAAGTCATTCCAAAAGAACTGATAGAAAAGCTGGATAAAAGCTCTAAATACGGGCAGGGATTTACTACTGTAGAATACCTGGCGGCCTCAATTCTGGATATGGAATACCATACTTTAAAGGAAGACCTCAAAATTACCCCGAATGAATTCGAAAATAAAATTCTCGAAGAAAAATACGGATTGATTCCCGAAATTATTTCGAGATATAAAAGCACATATTTCAACCATATTTTCAATTCAGGTTACACGGCGGGCTATTACAGTTATATCTGGGCGGAAGTACTTGATGCAGACGCTTATGAACTTTTCAGGCAAAAAGGGATATTCGATAAAGCAACTGCAGAATCATTCAGAAAGAATATTCTTGAAAAAGGCGGTATCGAAGACCCGATGGTTTTATACAAAAAATTCAGAGGAGCAGAGCCATCTATCGAGCCATTGCTGAAGAAAAGAGGATTGAAATAAATGTACAATGTTCAATAACAAATGTACAATAAAAATTAAAAAAGACTTTGTAAGCAATTACAAAGTCTTTTTTATTCAGAGCTAGCGACGAGACTTGAACTCGTGACCTGCTGATTACGAATCAATTACCAGAAAACATTAATTCGCTAGCTATTATAATTATAAGCAAATTAGCGATTCTCTAGGATATACACAATTCTATAAATTACCTTATTTTCTATATAATCCGTAGCTAAATCGTAGCTGGATTTTAGTATATTTTTAAGGTGATTTTTATTATATAAAGGGTAATAATATAATCATTGACAAGAAAGTATAATTTCACTATATTCTTGTATGGAAGACCTAAATAAAAAAGAGCTTGAGGCTCTTAAAATCATAAGAAATTCAATAGTCCATAATGGCAGTAAACCTACCTATAATAAGTTAATGGAATTATTGGATTATAAATCCCCCCGATCTGTAAACATAATTATTCGCTCCTTAACAGACAAAGGTTATTTAAAGAATGATGAATTTGGTAGATTGATTGTTGAAAATTATCCTGAAATTAAAACTACCACTATTAATGTACAAGTTTTAGGTCAAGTAGCTTGCGGTCAGCCTATTTTAGCTGATGAGATTTACGGAGAAACTATCTCGATTTCTACAATGATAGCCAAGCCCCCACATACCTATTATGTCTTACGAGCAAGAGGTGATTCAATGGACAAAAGAGGTATTAAAGATGGTGATTTAGTTTTAATAAGGAAACAACCAACCGCTAACAATGGTCAAGTAGTTGTTGGATTAATTGATAATGAATGTACTTTAAAAGAGTTTTATAGAAATAACGATTATATTATTTTAAAACCAAATTCTTTTAATTCTGAAAATAAACCAATGTTGTTAACAAGTGATTTTACTATACTTGGCGTAATGGTAGATGTTTTACCTCAGATGTAAAGAGAAAAAATATAAAATGGGTGAATTTAAAATTCTGTCAATAGATGGTGGTGGTATACGAGGAGTTTTACCAGCTTCTTATCTTGCTTACATTGAAGAAAAATTAAAAGATAACGATAAGATTTATGAATATTTTGATATGATTGTCGGTACTTCAACAGGCGCTATTATTGCTTTGGCACTTTCTTTAGGTATTAGTGCAAAGGATATTCTTAAATTGTATGAGGAAAAAGGTAGTTCTATATTCCCTATCCGACCACGTAAATTAAATTTTGGACTTATAGTGCCTAAGTATTCGAATTTAAAATTAAAGGAAGAACTTAAAGAATTATTGGGTGAAAAAACGATAATAAACGATTGTAAGACACGAGTATGTATTCCTACTATAAATATTACGTGTGGTAAAATAGTTGTTAGAAAAACAAGACACCATAAAGATTTTGAACATGATTATTTATTACCAGTGTGGCAGGTTGCGGCTGAATCAAGTGCAGCCCCTGGTTTCTTTCCAGCGTTTGAAGACGGAGACAAATGTCAATATATAGACGGAGGATTATGGGCTAACAATCCTTCATTGATTGGTATAGCAGAAGCTTTAAAACTTGGATATTCGTTAGAACAAATTAAGATTTTATCGTTAGGAACAGGTAGTAATTTAATACATAAAGACGGTTGGAAATATAAATGTTTAGGCTTAATTGGTTACGGAACTTCTTTAGTAGATATTACTTTTCAAGCACAGTCGCAAGGTGTTTTAAACATTGCGAAGTACTTACTTAAAGACAGGTTCGATAGAATGGATATAACTTTACCAAAAACGAGTAGTTATATTTTCTTTTCTAAATTTGGGATTGATAAAACTGGCAGTGTTAACAGTTTGAAAAACTTTGGTAAAAACGAAGCAAAGAATTCTATAATAAGCGTTAAAACGAAATATTTTCAAAATAAAGTTACGGCATTTCAACCGGTGCCGAATTAAGAAAGGGTAGTAAGTAAAATGAACCTAAAGAAAGGCTTTGAGAAATTTTTAGACAACAAAGTCAATCTGGATAAAACAAGGATTGACAGACTGAAGTCAGCCCATAACGAATTAAGAAACGTATTGACTGGTCAGGAAGAAGTAAAAAAGATTTATGTTAATGACTATTTACAGGGATCTTACAAACTAAAGACCGGTATAAAACCTGTGAATGGAGGTGAATACGATGTAGACGTTATCTTGGAATTAAATTTAAAAGATGATAACGGAAACTACATTATGAACGGTTATTCAGTAACCAATTGGCTCTATGATATCCTTACAAATATTCCGGCATATAAGGATAAAGTTGAGTACCCACCTAAAAGCAGAAGCGTGAGAGTAAAATACGCTGATACTTTAAGGCTTGATATATCCCCTGTTCACTTTAATAACGATGAAGATCCGGTTTTAATAGTACCAGACTGGAAACCAACAAATCCAAAAGGATTTAAAAAATGGTGTGTTAGTGTACAAGAAAATTCAAAACAGCAGTTTTATTTTGTAACAAGGATTCTCAAGTACTGGAGAGATATTCAGACCGGAGTAGGTAGCCACCCAAAATCTATATTACTGACTACTTTAATCGGTAAAAATATCTCAACAAAGGAAGGTATTACTGCAAACGAATCTCTTGTTATAACGATGAAGAATCTTAATAAATATCTTCAAGGATTTTCTGAAGTACCAGAGATTAAAAATCCTTCTCTAAGCACTGAAAATTTAGCAGAAAGTTTTTCCTATAGTGATTTTGTAAGCTTCAAGAGTAGGTTTAAAACTGCTACCGAAAAGATTACAGAGGCTTTTAATGAAGAAGATGAAGCTAAATCTATAAAGATATTAAACTCGGCTGAATTATTTAAAGATACTTTTCCTGTTACCTTGTATGAATCTGAAATGAAGAAAGCTATGGACATGGCAGAATCTATAAAGTCAGGCAAAGCTGGTATAACTCAAATGGGAGTACCGACAACAGTTTTAGGATTAATAAGAGAAAATATTCCAAGCGGTTATGGATCTCATGGAGATTATTAATGGCCAGTTTTCCAAAAATAAAACCTTATAATTATTCTTTACAAGCCTTAAATATGAGGTCTAAGTTTCCTCAGTTTAAGGCTGTAAGGAAAAAGAATGGATATGATTTTATAGGAATCTTAAAACCAAGGGACACTGAATATCAAGTTCACATAAATTACGGTGAATTTGCTCACCCTAAAGTATTTGTATTAAGCCCTGAATTAAAATCAAGAAAACATATGTATCAAGATGGTTCTTTATGTATTTACAAAAGATCAGAATTAAAGTGGAGAAAAGATCTTTTAGTATCTAAATATATAGTCCCATTAACTGCAATGTGGCTTTATTATTATGAGATATTTATACTAACTGATGAATGGCTTGGACCAGAAGCACCTCATAACGACGAGCCTTCTGATATTAAAATCGACGATAATCCTACCCTACCTTAGGATAAACTATTCAATATATTATCTATTATATACCAAGAGTTATCCACAATATTATATACTTATCAATTTTTTATCGTTATGCTACAATAGAATTGTACCTTTAATATAAAGGACAATTTATAATATAGTGCCCGCTCTACGTCTTTTGTTTCGTTCCTCAACAAAAAGGACAGCAACCGCTTCCGAATAGCCTAATAATATTGACTTTAGTACTATATCGAAATCGGTTGCTCTCCTTGCGTCGAAAGCGGGCATAATAAAAATATCTAATAAAATAAAACTTAATAAGGTATTTTCTAAAATTTTATGTTTTTCGCTTTATTCTGTTCTTCACTCAATTTTCTTCGTTCAGCTTCTTCTTTCTGATTTTCCTTTTCAATTTCTGCTCTTTTATAAGTGTTATATGACTCGTTCGCTCTATTAACTGCTTCTATGATTGTAGTTCTATGACATTTCTCGATTTCATCAACAGTAGTACCGTTTAGTATTATTTCATTTCCGATTACATTAGCAATGCCCGGACGATGATGACTTGTAAATGATGTTGGATTATTAAAATAATCTATAAAAAAGTTTATCCACTCATGGGGTGGATTGCTGTTTATGCCAATAGGTATTATCAACAAACTACCTTTTAAAATTGACATTTTCTCTTCTTGTATTTTTGTGATTTGGATATTTACTGGCTTAAATTCTTTCATTTTTATCTCCTTAATTTTTGTAAAAATAAAAATATTATAAATATATGACAAACCGAAAATTATTACTTAATTATTTAATTGATATCGGAGGTGTTGCGACTATCAATAATATGTATTCCCTTGAAGCTAAAAGCTATAAGGGAGGCATACTACAGGCAAGAAAGCTTTTTAAGTTTTATGTTGCAAATGGATTAATAAAACATTTAGATCCGATAATAAATCCTCGTAATCCCTCTCAGGAAATTTTTTACTTTATAACTAAGCAAGGAGCTGATTTTGTCGGTAGAGAAGATTATAAATGGAAAGGAGTACCTAAGTCCCCTTTTAATACTTTTCATGAAAGTATGAAGTTTGATTTTGCGTTATCTTGGATTAAACATTTTGGAAGTCGAGAAACAAAGATAGAATATCAAAGAAGTTTTTCTAAGGTCAGACCGGACATTACTATAACATATAAAGGTCGTAAATATCTTGTTGAATTAGAACGCAAGAAAACAATTGATAGAACAGTAAGAGAAAAGTTTATCCATTACGAAAAGATGTTTATGGAAATGAAAGAAAAGAAATACGATAATCCTAAGAACTATACAGTTTTGTTTGTATTTACAAATACTTGGTATAACGTTTTTGCTAGACCACAGCAATACGAATATTATCTAGGTGAAATTAAAGTACTACATGAAATGACAAAGGAATTGGCGAAAAAATGCCGTTCTGATTTCCTATTCATGCCGTTTTCTGATTTTTATAAACTTAATGACGTCGTATGGTATAAGTCTGATGGGAATAGAATAAAATTAATATGATCATTGAATATAATGGAAAAATATACGGTACGCAGACTTGGATTAAGGACGTATTAAAGGTATTACTGATTAAAGAACTTGAAATTGTTACCAGTGAGAAGAAAGAACTTTTAGCTTTAAAAGATTATACATTTGGTAACCGTATTATTGAATTAGAATTATAAGAACAAGACATTATTAATAAGCTTGACTTATTAAGCGACAAGTCTATGCTATAATCTAGTTAGCACCTTAACAAACACGCTATCCAGTCTTTTTAATTTTAGCAACACCTCTTTTCCTATCAAGGTAAAATTCCACCTTGATAAGAACGAGGTCTCCGTTGCTTTAAAGATACAGCCGGATAGCGTTAAGACGGGCGCATTCGGTTTTTTAATATCCGTCAAGAAAGGAGGAGTTATGCTCCCCAAAGTAAAACAGATATTAGACAGAGTTATCGAGCAGTTCAGAGGTTCTGATATACCTGAAGCAATTGCCTATTCGATGTTTCCCATTCCTAATATACCCTCTGCTAAATGGAGTTTGATGAATCACCTCATAATGTTTTTCTCAGGTACAAAGGACGCAAGAGGTTATCGTCAGTGGCATAATGTTAATCGCTTTGTTAAAAAGGGAGCAAAATCATTTACGATACTTGTCCCCTACTTTAAAAAGAATAAAAATGACAAAGGCGAAGAAGTCCCAGTGCTAGTCGGTTTTGTATCGGGAAATGTTTTTAGACTTGAGGACACTGACGGCCAGACTCTTGATTATCAAAATATTGAATTGCCGAAACTACCCTTGCTTAAAAGAGCCTCCGAATGGGGAATTTCTGTAACAGCTATCCCCGGAAATTACGAACACTATGGATATTATCAGCCAAACAAAAAAGTAATCGCCTTAGCCACTCCTGAAGAAAAAACATTCTTTCATGAACTGGTTCATGTTGCCGACGAGAAAATAAAGGGAAAACTAAAACAAGGTCAGGATCCGCTTCAAGAAATTATTGCCGAACTAGGAGCCCATGCTCTCTGTAATATCGTTGGCAAAGACGGCAATAAGTATTTCGGAAACTCCTACCACTACATAGAACACTACGCCAAAGATTTGAAAATCACTCCTCAAACGGCAGTCCTTAGAGTAGTATCAGATGTTGAAAAAATCTTAAATCTAATATTAGGAAAGGAGTAAATTTTGTACACACCTAAAATTAAACCCGATTTAATTCCTATACTTTATCGTATAGGAAAAGAAACAAGAAAACCCATGACTAAAGTAGTTGATGAGATAATAAGACCGGTACTTGTCAAAGACGAAGCCATAGTAGCGGAAAAGTTAAGGGTTACAACGGAGGCTATTACAGAGCCTTCAATCGCTTTTAAAATGTTTAAAGATAAAGTTACTGATTACTTTAAAGAACATTTTATTATATGCTGTTTAGATGTCAGAAACAGGATAATTACGGTTGAAGTAATAAGTGTCGGTACTTTGACGTCAAGTCTTGTACACCCGAGAGAAGTATTTGAACTGGCTATCAAAAAACATTCAGCAAGTATAATGATTGCTCACAACCACCCCTCTGGTGATTGTTCCCCTAGCGAAGATGATATAAAAATATCCAAGCGAATATATGAAGCAGGAAAGATATTAGGAATAGAATTAATAGATCATATTGTCTTCACTGGCAACTCTTACTGTTCACTCAAAAATAAAGGATTAATTTAAAAGGAGGCCAATTAACAAAATCGTTCTTTAATAAGGCTGTCTTGAGAATAGACAGTCTTTTTAATTGTGGATAACCTAATTTATTTTGCTCTGTAATGTTATACAATTCCGCAAAATCATTAAAAACCCCTTTATTTATAAGTGCTTGACAGGATTAATAGGTATGCTATAATGATTATATAAAGATTTAAAACTATGCCAAAACCTCGTTGGAAACTTGAACCACCTAAAACAATTCGATTAAAGCTTACCCCAGAAACATTAAAGAGATATAAAGCTTTAATGATATCTAAAGGTCGGACAATGCAGGAGGATTTAGAAACCTATATTATAAACCTTTTAAACTAAGTCTATGAGTAAAACGTCAAATCACATTGTTCGTTGTGAGGAAAGAGGATTAAAGCCTTTTGATGATATTGCTTCTTATGAGAAAAAGGTCGAGCATAATTTATTTAACCCAGACGGAAGCCTTAAATGTGAGGTAGAAATACCTACTGAAAATATTGGATTGAATATTTTTAAAGCAGTAGTTGGTCCAGAGGTAGCTAAATTTTTCTAGTATGAAAAAATATAAATTTTCAAAATCCATTAGAAAGAAGTGGGCTGATAAAGATTTAAAATTAAGAAAAGATCTAAGAACTGAAGAAGAAGACCCAGAAGCAGAACGCCAACTTCAAGAGTGGAAAGATAATCGAGGACACTAATATGTATCAAAAAACTTGGCGACAATTTAATCCTATCTATAATGTACCAATAGAAATAATGAAATATAAAAAAGATAATTGGCTAAATAGACACTGGATAATAATGCTTATAATAATGTTCTCAATCTTAATAACTGTAGCCGCTTTATTCCCTTATGGGATTTAATAATATGGATATAAAACAACTAACAAAAGAAATTCCTTATCAATGGAGAGTTCAATCTTTCTCAAAGAATAAGCCAATGGCTCAATGCGTTGCTTATATTGATAGCCGAGATGTAATGAAATTGCTAGACGAGGTTTTAGGCGCTGAAAATTGGCAATCAGATTATAAGGAAGTCAAAGGTAATGTTTATGCCGGTATCGGTATTAAAATTGATAATGAGTGGGTATGGAAGTGGGACTGCGGTACGGAAAGTAATATGGAAGCACAAAAGGGTGAAGCTAGCGATAGCTTTAAGCGTGCGGCTGTTAAGTGGGGTGTCGGTCGTTTCTTATATGATCTTGATATAAAGTATGTCAAAGCTAACGAGATTAAAACAAAGAATAATTTTCCTTACTGTATTGATGATATAGGAAAGAGAATTTACGACTTAACTGATTATATTAATTCACTAAGTTAAAATTATGAAATATTTTGATATTTGTTCAAAGCACACTTATACAGACAGAGAAAACAAACCAATAAATAAATGGTTTAAGGTCGGTACTTTAAAAGAAACTGACGACGGAAAAAGGTTTATTACGTTAAACCTAATACCAAGTGAAAGTTTTTTTGTTTTTGAACAAGAAGCTAGAGCAGAAAGTCAGCCACAGCAAGGTTCAGAGCCTGTTATAAATTACGACGAAGCAGAGAATAATGGAACTGAAGAAACTAATACTGATAACGTACCTTTTTAATATGTCTTTAGCTGATGAATTAAAAAATTACATAGATGCCAGAGGCTTTGTGTCTATTAATGGTTTAAACGAGTACACGGTTTCCTTAAAGCATAAAAATTCAGATGGTATAATGGTTTCTTATAAAATCTCTAATGGAGAGCGCCGTTTAAGACAGATTGAAGAAAGTGGTTTGATTGAAAGAGTACCAAAGGAAAGAACAAAGCCAGTACAGGGCTATAAGCCGGTCCAACTTCCTAAAGGGGAAGTCGAAAATTTAACTAAAGTTCATATTCAATCAAAACAGCCACAATTATTCGCTATTCAACCTAAAAGGTTAAGTCATTATGATGTATGAAAAGAAGCTTTAGGAAAAAATTAAGAGCCGCCTTAAATAAGTTTAATAAAAAAGTTGCGAGAACATTAAAAGAGGAAAGACGGAATAGCAGAAGTAAATAAAAAAACCACCGCCGGTAAATTGACGGTGGAAACCTTTTGGATTATAACCACAAGATTTTAATCAAAATGGCTATAAGAGCCACGGTCCAGAGTATTACCCTGGGCTCAATGTAAATTAACATTGTTCGCTTGTTTTAAATCTGGCTGTCGCTCAACCGTACATTTCTCATCAATTCCATGATAGTGCCTCGACATGGACGACTTGCCGCGAAACAAGCCGCATACAAAAATAACTAATTTATGGCAAAGATAATCCCCACATTTTTAGCTGATGTAGAAAAAGGACAGTTAAACTTCAAGAGACTAGAATTATTTAAAACTTATTTAAATAATCTTAACGGACAGAAAGTTTTAGTATCAGTAAAGAAGTATTATAGATCAAGAAGCACCAAACAAAACTCTTTATACTGGATATGGCTAACATGTATCGGTAATGAGATTGGAGAGGAACCTGAGGATTTACATTCAACTTTTAAGGCAATGTTCTTGACTGACAGAAGCAAAAAGTTTCCTATCGTCAAAAGCACGACAAGTCTTAATACTTTTGAGTTTATGGAGTACATGGAAAAGATAGCAAGGAAAATGGCTGACTTTAATATTAATCTGCCAAATCCTGACGAAGCGGATTTATAAGAAATATTTAATGATAGTTGTTTGAATGTAAGAATGGAATACTAACCAAGTTAGTCACCAGCACCACAACTATCATTAGGATCATCATTAGAACTATCTTCACCTGTATCGCCTAAATTATCTTTTCCTCTTTCTTCGTATTCATCAAGACTCCTATCTATTGAATCATCATCTTTTAGACCCTCGCTTTTAAGATAGGACTTTAGTAATTCTCTAGATTCTTTTTTTTCTTTTTTATTAGACATGTTATTCCCCTCTTTTTTATAAAATAATCTTACCAGATTTAAATATCAAGTATAAATATTAATAATTATGTCAATTTTTAATGGAATGTGTTATAAACACTTCGCAATATTCAAACTTAGCTTTTATAATTTTATATTCCGTTTATTCTTCCCGAAACATAGATTTTGCGAGAGGTGTGAACGAAGTCATTGGTAATATGTACAACCGAACAACTGTAAAACTTTCAATAGCTCTTATAGATTTATTTAGTATTTGGAATGGAAAAGCTAATGTTGAATTGACGTGGTCAGAAATTACTAGAGATGTTATTAAAAAAAATAAGTATGAAAGACCGTAAACTCGATGTAATACTTTTTTTACTAATTGTAATATTGGTAGGCTTAAATATAGTTATAGCGCGTACTTGGATGTATAAAAATAATGAAAGCTATGTAACTCCACCAAACTACTTTACGCTTCCTATAAACAAAAATAAGACCTTTGAGGCTACTGTTACGGGATTTAATACAGTATCGGAACAGACAGACGGCAATCCTTGTATGGCAAAGTCAGGTTACATTTGCGGTCGAACAGATGTAATCGCTTGTCCGAGAAATATTCCTCAAGGCTTAAAGGTTAAGATTAAAAATAAAGTTTATACCTGTATGGATTGGACGGCTAGTAAGTATAATGGAAGATTTGATATAAGTTTTGATAAGGATATTGAAGCGGCAAAAAAATTCGGTAAGCAAAAATTAATGGTAGAATTAATAAAGTAATTTTTATGAGATTAATATTGACTACAGATACACATTTTAATCACAAGCAATTAATTCAATACGGTAGACCTCAAAATTTTGAAGAAAAAATAAAGAAAGGATTAATAAGTATTGTAAAAGAAGATGATTTATTGATTCATTTGGGAGATGTTTGTATTGGAAATGACATAGAAAGCAACAATTGGTTTAAGGAAAATCTTAAATGTAAAACATATTTAATAAGAGGGAATCACGACAAAAAATCTACTAAATTTTATTTAGAAAATGGTTGGGACGTTGTTGCTGATAGAATTGATATAAATATGTTTGGTAAAAAAATGTGTTTCACTCATTTTCCTATAGCTTGGGACGGATATTTTGATATAAATTACCACGGGCATTTTCATGATACAGATCATAGAAGGAATGAGCCAGGTTTTAATAAAATACTAAGTGGATACAATAAACTTATATCCTTAGAATATACGAATTATCAACCAATAATTATAAAATAATACCACACATTCTCGTTAAGAAAGTCAATATCGCAAGAGCTCTTTAGACAACAGCATAATTCCCAACAGCACAATCCAGCCAGCAATTAATTTTAGCAAGAGCCTTTCCGCAGTAAAGCCCACAAGGGGCTTGACAGCGGCAGGCTACCACTTGCTATAAGAACAGCAGGCTGGATGGTCAGGAGGGGGCTTTCCAGCCTTTTTTTATGCTTAATGTTATAATGCTCAATGACTTTCACTCGAAGTGTGGTTTAATAAAAACAAACCCTGATTTTAATAGGGAATAAAAAATAATATATGAAATCGATTCATATTGGTGATAAAGTCCAGTGGACTTGCAAGCCTTATAACGGAAAACCATTTGTCTGTAATGGTATAATCCGGAAAATTGAAGCTTCTACCTTCGGAGGTAAAAAGCAAGGCAAAGGGGCTTCTATTGAAGTTAGAACTCAGAAGTATTGGAGTTTGATGAAAAAGAAGATAACTTTTGTTGGAGTAGATAAATTAACATTATTAGATTAAAACTATGTCTAAGAAGAATTTTAAAAATTTAATCACAGGTATACCTATGAAAATATCTCTAAAAACAATTATGGAATCCTTAGATTCTTTAATTCTATTAGGCCAAAAAGAAGGACTTGGAGTTGTTACTCAATGGAAATTAGTGCCGATAATTAAGAAGGCAAGAAATGAATATCAAAGTTACACAGAAATTAGTAATCAAAAGATTAAGGAACTTGGAGAAAAAGTACTAGACGGAAATAAAGTATTTACCGGTAGGTATAAAGTGAAGCCTGAAAATGAGGAAAAATACAAGAAAGAAATTGAAAAGCTACTGAAGCAAGAGATTGAGATTGATGTACCTCTAATTACATATAGTGAATTAAAGGGCAATAATGAAACGTTTAGTTTGCCAACTAATGTGCTAGTAGATTTGGATTGGTTGATAAAGCAAGGATAAACCCACGTCCCACCCAAAAAACCTTTTATTAAGATAGTATAAAATACTAATAATGTCAGTTCGTATTTAGATAATAACTACATTAATAATAAAAGGGTTAGGTACAAAAAGCCGTATATAAAATTACGGTTTTTTTGTTTATTTTATACGAGTCTCGTATATGATTATAGAAACCCAAAAAACAGTAAAAGTAAAAGAATTAGAGCATCTAATTTCAAAAAGCGGAGGTGGTACATGGCGAGCCTTATACGATGTCTTATACTATACTCGTCTATTAAAGTATGTTCACAAATCTCAGTATAAAACAATAAAGAGTCATTATTTTAAGATTACAGCAGATTGGAAACTTAAGGATCTATGTGAAAAAGGTTATCTTTATTCCCCTAGTCAAGATGTCTATTGTGCTTCTAATAAAGTCTTACCAATTTTAGAAGCGGTTGGATATAATATGACTTTACCTAGTGAGCCAAGAGGTAAAGGTGATATAAATGAGATTTCTAATACGTCTGCTTTTATCCAACTCATTAAAGAACCATATTTTTATACATTACTTTATCCTAATTTCGGATACTTAATACCCGATGCTTTATTGGTTGAAAAAAATGAAAGAAAATATCGTTTGACTTTTATAGAAGTGGAAAGACCTAAACCAGACTGGGAATATTGGATTGAAAATAAAAAGAACAATTATTTTAAACTATCTAAAGATTATCAGGTATATGATTATTGGTTAATTGTTTGCGAAAAGCTTGGATTTCCTAAACCTCAAATTGTAGATTTTAAATTTAATTATAAGATAATAAAATGAAAAAACTATTTACTCTTAGAAATATATTTCTATTAATATTCATAGTTTGGACTGGCTTACAGATTCATTATGTATTTTTTGGAGAAAAATTTAAGCTTTTTTATCAGCCATATGGCAAATTAGACACTCTTTGGGGGCATTTCGGATTATTATCATTAATAGTTTGGGCTCCTGTTTCTATTGCAATTTGGGGAATATATTACACTCTAACTCAAAAAGAACTTCCTGAATTACTTAAAGAATTTAAAGGAAAACAAATTGATGTTATTAGGAAAAAAATACATTATTACTTTGCTGAGCAATTACATGATGATGAAATAAAATATAAAGAGCATGCATCTAGGCTACATGCTTTTGATACTAAAATAGCCACAGAAAAATTAGGAGTATTAGAAAAAATGGCAAAGGTAGAGCAGATGTCATCTGATACATACGTTAAAGTATTAAGGGCAAACGCAGAAACCAACTTGCAGAACGCTCAATCTGAAACTGAACGCGCTAGAGCCTCAATACTTTTAGAAGGAGTTAAATTATTAAAAGATATGCCGCCTATGTGGCAATCGTATATCATTACTTCCTTAGCTGGTAATTCCAAAGAGTTTGACGAAGATTTAGAACTTCAAAGAGAGTTGAGAGATATTATTAAAAAGATGAAAGAACAAGAACTAAGAAAATCTAAGTTAGATAACGATAATACAGAATGGAAGTTTGAGCGAAACAAATAAATATAATTTTAGGTTTGGTTATCAAGACGACCTTTCACATGAGATACCTGAGATAACGGATTTACGAGATAGGTTTGAGCATACTTATATTGTTGGTAAAACTGGTATGGGTAAATCTAGCCTTTTGGAAAGAATGGCTGAATATGACGTTAATCAAGGATTGGCTGTTATATTTATTGATCCGAAAGGTGAAAGCGTTAAAAAGCTTTACGAGCTTACCGAAGATAAATCTAGAATAAAATATATCTCGATTCAAAG
The DNA here is from genome assembly GCA_016218085.1 of Ignavibacteriota bacterium. Lineage (GTDB taxonomy): Bacteria > Bacteroidota > Ignavibacteria > Tepidaquicellales > Tepidaquicellaceae > FEN-1279. The sequence goes on along the minus strand of JACREY010000008.1, from coordinate 237,942 downwards.
CCCTGTAGTAATCAACCCCATAAACAAAGAAGACTATAAACTAGATAACCTAATTCAAGAGTTTATTCAGATTTTAGACGTTCTTATTACCTTAACGGCTTCTAATCCTGAAAGTACTGTTATGATGAGAATGATTATCGGGTATGCTATGCGTTCTATTAAAAAAGAGGAAGACAAGAATATCAAATATATTACTGACCTTTTATTATACAAAGACTCAAGACATAAACTTTTAAACGGACTTCAGCCCGGTAGTGATGAGCATAATTTTTGGAAAGAGTTTGACTATAAACAAAATTGGCAAGTACAGGAAAGTGCTAAAAGAGTTGCCGCTAGATTGGCAGAAATATCTACTGGAGAAATGAAAGATTTTGTTATTGGAAAAAACGAACTGGATATTACAGAAATAGTTAATAATAAAAATGTAGTATTAGTTGATACTTCTAAGATGAATAGAAACTCAAGAATTTATTTATCTAACCTTATTGTCTATGCCGTTCTCTCTTATTGCGAATTTTCCAATCAACACACCAATCCCCTGTTGGTTTACGTTGATGAATTTCAAATAGTTGTATCTAAATTATTTTCAGAACTTTTAGCAAGAAGCCGAAGCTCTAAAGTAGGTTTTACTTTAGCACACCAAAATTTTCAGCAAATTCCTAAAGACATACTAGGCTCTATATTCGGAAATGTAGGTACGACAATTTGTTTTCGTTGTGGAGATGAAGAAGCGGAACGCTTTGCCCCTATTTTTGATGTAAGTAGCAAAGACTTATTAAATATTCCAAAATATCAAGCATGGCTTAGGCTTGGTACTGACAACATTCTAATTGAAACTTACCCACCAAAAATTTTAGAAGCTCCTGATTTACAATTCATACCAAAACAAGAATATGATTTTTTAAGCGATACTTGGATAGATTTTTAATGTTATAATGACTTAAGCCGCTACTAAACTCTGGGCATAAGTTCATTAGTAAATGTTTGCCGTTACCTGTTTAGTATTGTCCTAAGAGATTAGGTATATCGTAATTGATAAAATAGATATTAAACAGGGAGGACTCTCGGCAGGCACTGGGGTGATATACGAGGTGAGTCCAAAAACGCTTTTATACGCTCTTGCGGCTTAATTTGCGAAAAGGTTGTAACCACAAAAACAGGCTTACAGCCTTTTTGCTTTTAATAAGGTTTATAAGTGATGTGTGAACACTTATATTTATTGACATATTTTATAGGTGTTATATAATATCATTGAGACCATTCGTGGCTTCTCGGTTAATAAATAGCTTGAGGGCTCCTTTACGGGAGTCCTCTTTGCATGGTATAATAGAGGTACAAATTAAAACCGAAAGGAGTTGTACCTTGAACAATTATTTAAACTTCGCGGAAATTTCAAAAGAGGTAAAATTTAAATCTCTTTTAGATTTTCTTAACCTACCCTATAAGGAAAAAGACGGCGAGCTTATCGGAAATGATTTCATTATTACCATAGATAAAAACCTTTACTTTAATCCAAAAGATAAAGAAGCCAAAGGGAGCGTGATTAACTTTTATTCTAATTTAAAGGGAATTGGTTTAAGAGAAGCGGCACAGTTTCTCAAAGATCAGTTCTTTAATGGAAAAGAAGTTAAGAAAGAAATCCCCGACCTTGAACTTCATTATTGCGATTATCTTGCACAAAGAGGAATATCACCAGAAGTGGCAAAGCAATATAACGTCGGGTTAGTAAAGCAAAGGAGTATCGTTGCAGGTCGCATAGCCTTTAAGGTAAATGATTATGACGGAAATCTTGTCGGATATGTCGGCTTCAAACAAGAAGATAATTCATGGTTTTTCCCGAAAGGTTTTAAAAGACCGGTTTATCTTGCTGATAAAGCGAAAAGCAATGATGTTATTATCGTAGTAACAGATCCGTTTGATGCTCTACATCTTACTTCAATTGGTTATCCCATGGTTACTTCCCTATTGGGAATATCTATGACAGAAGACCAAGAAACAGTATTAAAGAAATTCAAGCGAATTCTGTTACTTCATAAAGAACCTCAAAACATTTCCGGTCGTCTTGTATCGTCAGTTTATATTAAATGCCCTCTTCTTAAACAGCCGTTAAAAGATATGTCAGACCAAGACATACATCTCCTTATTAAGTCGTAGGTATTACTCCGTCAGTTGATAATTTTATTTGACGGAGTTTTTTAATATGGTATAATTTATGTATTAGTTACTTATTATCGCCCGAAAGGGTTGCTCTTTTGTGAGGTACAATTTAATATCACTTTGAAAAAAGGTGATAATTCGGCGTTTCATAGACTACCCTTGCCAAGTTTGAGGACTTGGCGAGCGGTAATAGGTAATTATTCTTGTATCATTGCCTGAGAAAGTGAAAAATCATAAAAACATATTCCACCAATTGGCTTCCACCCTTTTACTATTAAGTCATTAACTAAACTATTAAAATGATCAAAGGGATTCGGTTGCTGTCCTTTAAGATATTTCCATTCGTAGTGTACTATAAAATATCTCATAAATAATTTTAAATTTAAAGTTAGCAATAAAATAATCATTGATGATAAGATATGGCAGTCAAAAAACAAATAAATGATAATAAAGGCGGACGACCAACTAAGTACAAAGAGGATTATTGTGATGATATAATCAAATATTTTGATATTGAACCTACCCGGACAATTACAGAGAGGTTTTTTTATAAAAATGGAGACGAGAAAGAAAAAGAAATTGAGGTTGCAAATGAGCTTCCGACCATTGAAGGATTTTGTAGAACTATCAAAATTAATAAGTCAACTTTGCACGAATGGGTAAAAGCTCATAAAGAGTTTTCCAACGCCTATAATGTCGCAAAAGATTTACAAGTTGATTTATGGCTTAAGAATTCATTAAAAGGCCTTTATAATCCTACCTTTTCAATATTCGCAGGAAAGAACATGTTTGGCTGGCGCGACAAACAAGAATTTGACCACACTTCAAAAGGACATCAAATTACTTACTCTGATGAACAAATAAATGCCATTATCGACAGATATAATCGAAGTCGCAAAAAGTAAAGCAAGAAATCAGTTAATCGACTTTGAAATACTCACCAATTATAAATACGAACCAAATTGGCACCATGAAGAAATAGCCAAAGCATTAGAGTCTATAGAGAATGGTTCATTTCAATCACAAGGTTTTAAAATTTTGATTTTGGAAGTTCCTCCTAGACATGGTAAATCACAACAAGCAACAATTGATTTCCCCTCTTGGTATTTAGGAAGAAATCCCGATAAAGAAGTGATTACTTCATCGTATTCTGCTGAATTGGCCTTAGATTTTGGAGGAAAAACTAAAAATCTAGTTGAAAGTCCTGAATATCAAGGAATTTTTCCTAATGTAAGATTAAGAGCCGATGAAAAAAGCAAAGCCAAATGGAGGACTGAACAAGGAGGAAGTTATACGGCAGTCGGTATTGGAGGAGCAATAACCGGAAGAGGTGCAAATGTATTTATAATTGACGATCCATTAAAAAACCGAGAAGAGGCTAACAGTATTGTCATTCGCAATAAGCAATGGGAATGGTTCACTTCAGTTGCTTATACACGTCTTGAACCAAATGGAGTTATTATTTTAATCTTAACTCGTTGGCATTTGGATGACTTAGCTGGACGAATATTACAACATCATGATCTTTCAAATGTTACTAAGTTAATTTGCTTCCCTGCTATAGCTATTCATGACGAAACTTTTAGAAAAAAGGGCGAACCATTATGGAAATCTAAATATGATTTAGATGCTCTAGAACAAATTAAACAAACTATTGGAATTTATGATTGGTCTGCATTATATCAACAGAATCCAATTTTAACTGAAAACCAAGAGTTCAAAAAAGAATGGTTTGAGTATATCGATCGAAACGAGATTCAAAGACTTAATACCCGTAATTTTTTAACAATCGACACAGCATTAAGCGATAAAGAAGGGGCAGATTATACAGGTTTATGCGAAAATTATGTTGATACTGAAAATAAATGGAATATTGCAGCTTATAGAATGAAACTTAATCCAAAAGATTTAATAGATTATCTTTTTACCATTCACGATAAAAGGAATTTTGAAAAAATTGGTATAGAGAGAACTGCTTTTACTATCGGTCTTAAGCCTTACTTAGATGAAGAAATGAGAAAGCGAGGTAAATTTTTACCAATAGTCGAACTTGAGCATAAGTCAGTTCAAAAGGAAATTAGAATCAGAGGATTAATTCCTAGATATTCAAGCAGAAGTATTTATCATATCACCAACGAATGTTCGGATTTAGAAAATGAACTTCTAACATTTCCAAAATCAATAAATGATGATACAATGGATGCGACAGCTTATCAATTACAAATCGCTGAAAGCGGATTAAATAAATTTGAACGCGTAATGAAGCGTAATGAACAAAAGTATGTCAAAAACAAATATCGTTGACACATTATTTAAAGAGGTTAGAGACTTTGAGGTAGGAATAACAATGCTAACTGATAGAGTTCCTTATTCTCAATACGAGACAGTTCAGACTATTCAAACACACCAGAATAATGGTTTTTTGACTGAATTGGAAGAGGGACAAACCGATGATCGGGATTTTATACCAAATATTACCCCGATGATTCAAACAACGACTGTAAATGTTGATATTGACTCAGAAAGTTTTGATATCTTTACGGTAGGTGAAAGACACCAAGCGCAAGGTTTTATTGGAAAATCCTTGCTTTTTAATTTCCTCAAACAAACTAATCACGGCGAAAAAATAAATTCCATTATTGAAAAATACTCTGATGATGGAAACGTTGTAGCTCGAAAGGTTAATAAAGACGGAGAAATTTATAAGTTGGTTCAGCTTCAAAATTTATATGTAATCGACCAGACCGCAGAGACATTAGAAGATACTGACGTTATCGAAAAATCCATAATGAACCAATCTCAGTTAAGAGCTTTGAAGTCATTAGGATTTAAAAATATCGACAAAGTAATTAATGATTGCAATTTGGCAAAGGGAAAAGAATTACCATATTATGAATTGTTTTACCGATACGGCGATGTTTTAGAATCTGAATTGGAAACAGTAATGAAAGATTTAAATGAAGAAGAATATGATAGTGTTGAAGAAAGCGAGACTGTGGATAACTCAATACAGACAAAAGATATTAAATCTGATCTACAAAACAATTCTTATATACCTGCATTAGTAGTAGTTGCCCGAGCGAAAAAAGGCAAGAAAGAATATTCACAGGTTGATGGTATTAATAACTCGAGTTCAAAGGGAATAATTGTATTTGCTGAGAAGCTTGTACCTGAGATTATTAAAATTTCAGATAAACTTATTATCAAGAAATATAAGCCTTACGAGGAGGCTCACTTTGGAGATTATAATGGTCGCTGGCTACGTGTTGGTATGAGAGAAACAGCTATACCATTCCAAAACCGATTCAATGAACTCCACAATCAATTAAGAGAAATATTCGATTCTGCAAAAATTGTATTTTGGACAACTGATGAAGGAATTGCTGGTAAAAACATTATTACTTCTATAGAGAACTGTCAGATATTACAGGCCAAAGACTTAGCAGTTTTAAACAATCAATTCCCTGATTTAAGTGCTTTTTCTGTTGAATGGAATAAATTGGTCAATGAGGCTCAAAAAGCTCTTAAAGCCTTTGAAGTTGCTACAGGTGAGAGTACACCTTCAACAGCATCTGCTACTGCAATCGCTGTACAAAATCAAGCTGTCGGAAAATATTTTAATTATAAACGAGAGAAGATTGGATTATTCTTTACCTCTGTTTTTAAACGCTGGGTTATTCCTGAATTGTTAAAGAATACAACCACAGAAGAAGTTATTGAAATAATTGGTGATCCAAATTACATGGAAGAATATACTCACGCAGTTGCTCAAGGGTGGTTCATTAATGAAGTCTTGTTTAATTCAGCTATTCAAGGCAAGGTTATCTCAAAACAACAAGCTGAACAAGTTATTGAGATGAAGAAACAAGAATTACTTAAACAGTCTAAGTTGTTCACAAAACTCGAAAATGATTTCTTCAAAGGAGTTGAGCTTTATGTTGGTATAAATCCGACCGGCGAGATATGGAATAAGCAGAATAGAATAACAAATGGTTTACAGCTATTACAATATATTTCTAATCCCCTATTAATGCAAAATCCTGAAACGAGAGACGTAGTTGTTCAAATTGCTAATGAATTAGGTATAAAAATAAGTCCGTCAGCGACGACTGGTTCACCTACATTACAACCGTTAGGACAGCAAAATAATAACAACTTACCACAACGAGAACAATCTGCTTCAGAGCAGGAATTATCTAATCAAAAAGTATGATAGATTTTAATGACAAAGCAATTTTAAAACAACTTAAAAGCATTGCAGAAACTCAAGCAGGAAAAATTTTAATTGAATATTTAAAATATTGCATTGCAAAACACGGATATGATACAATAGATAGTAAGAAACCAATCAAAGAAGTCGGATATTCATTCTTAGTGAAAAAAGAAGTACAGGATGAACTGAATTCCATAATTAAGTTTTTAACCTCTGAATAAAATCAGAGAGACTAATAATTAACCGCCATTGGCGAGACAAATATGTCTGAAGAAAAAGACAAATCCATCGAAAACGAAGAAGAAGAAAATTCTGAACTCGATGTAGATGAGGGCTCCGAAGAAGAGGAAGAAGAATCCGAATCTGAGGAAGATGATAAGTCCGAAGATGAAGATAAATCTAAGGGCAAGTCCAAAGAAGAAGGCGATAAGTCCTTAAAATCCGATAAAAAGGATATTAAGGATCATAATCGAAAAGGTTATGAGAAACGCCACTCTAAGGACGGCGTAAGCCGAGAGGAACATGAGCATACTGTTTCACGCCTTGATAAAATTGAGGAAGAAAACAAAGACCTCAAGTTCCGACAGGTTCATCCTGAATTAACGGATGATATCTTTAATTCATTAAAGGCTCTGTGCAAAGGTTCTGGGATTGAATATGACGAGGGTTTAAAAAACCCTGTAATTCAAATAGCCATTGATACGGCTAAATCTAAAGAACGTGTTGACGGAGCTAGCTCAACAAATCCCTCAACAAAATCCAAATCCTCGGGAGCTTCAGGCTCACCTAATTGGTCAGAAATACCAGCAGGTAGTAAAGAGTTTGAAGATGAACGAGCAAGGATTTTATCTGAGAGAAGAGCTTAATTTTAACTTTGTATGCCAAATATTGGTAAGTCGCAAATCGCAAACGTAAATGCTTTTTACGACAAAAATTTCTTGTCGCGTGCTTTGCCTCTATTGGTTCACAGCCGTTGGGCGCAAATCCGCGATATCCCTCGTAATAACAGCGATGTTATTAAGTTTAGAAAGTATAATTCATTATCAGTCGCAACAACTCCGCTGTCTGAAGGAGTAACCCCGGCTGGTAGTGCATTGTCAGTCACTGATTCAACTGCTACTGTCCTACAGTATGGTGACTTCGTTACTTTGACAGATAAACTTAAAATGGAAACCGAAGATCCGGTAGAAACCGAAGCAACGGACATTTTGGGTGAACAAGCAGCTGAAACGTTTGAAACTCTTGACCGCGATATTCTTGCGGCTGGTACAACTATTCAATACGCTTCTACTGCTACACAGCGAACAGATATTACTGCCGCTATGAAACTAACGGCCGCTGAAATCCGTGAAGCTGTCAGAACATTGAAGAATAACAAAGCCAAGCGTATTACAAGAATGGTAGATCCTCAGACTGGTTATAACACCACTCCGGTAGATGCTTGTTATATTGGTATTGTTCACCCGAATAGTACCTACGACCTTAAATCAGATTCAGCTTTCGTACCGATCGAAAAGTATGCGGCTGGTTTGAAAGGAGGTCCACTTCCTGGAGAAGTTGGTAAACTCGATGAAGTTCGCTTCGTTGAAACCACCCTTGCAAAAGTATTTACTGGTGGCGGAAGTGGTGGTGCGGATGTCTATGCAACTTTGATTATTGGTCAAGATGCATATGGTGTTACCAGAATTTCTGGTGAAGCCATGAAGATTATTCGCAAACAGCTTGGTACTGGAGGCACTACTGACCCTCTCGATCAGCGTTCAACTATCGGTTGGAAAGGAACTCGCGTTACTAAGATTTTGCAACAGCTCTTTATGTTGCGCCTTGAACATGGCGTTACAGCCTAAACGTTTTGAGGGCGAGGGAAACTTCGCCCTCTTAACCTTATTCACTAAGATTTTCCAATATGGCTAAATCAATGGCTTACACGGAAAGCACAAGTAATGAAAATTTGAGGGCTCTGCTTTTAAAGTTTCAGACTGCTTTTTGTGATTTCGTTTTTAATTCAGGAGCACTTGCTATTAAAACCTCTAGTTCAGCATTAGCTAAAACTGTAAATACCATTAATGCTTTAGTTGATGGTGTTCTTGTGCAGAAAGCGGCTGCCGATATGGCCGCCCTTTCTGGTACTATTGCTACAGGTAAGAAAGGTATTTTTGTATTTACTTTAAAGGCTGACGGTACTCTTACTACAAGAGCAGGTACTTTAACGGCTAGTGCCCTATCCGGCATTTCTTTCCCAACAATTCCGGCAGGTGAAGTTGTCATCGGTTTTATTATCGTTGAAAACGCCACCGGCTCAGATTTCGTTGGAGGAACGACTGCTTTAGATACAGCAAGTTTGACTGTTACATATGTCAATACTCCGTTCCCATTCAATCCTGCAATCGTTTCCCTTTAATTACTAATTGTTACATTTATGCCAAGAACTAAGAATCTTGAGGCTACTAAGGAGACTAAAGCTCCAAAAGAACCTAAAGCTCCAAAAGAAGCTGTCATCGAATCAAAAATTGAACGACCAAAAACAAAAATAGAATTAATGAAAGAAGCTTTGGCTAAACAACCAAAACGAAGCATCATGATTCCTTTAGAACCTAACGAGAAAAAGGGTTTAGCATTTGAGACTGTTCAACTAAACGGATATACTTATCAACTCATGAAAGGCGTATACGTCGAAGTTCCAGAACAAATTGCTCAAATAATCATGGATTCTCAAAAGCAAACAATGGAAGCACTTGAAGCAGCTCAACGTCAAGTTCCTAATGCAGATCGCTTAGAACTTGATAATTCCAATTAGTTTGCTTTCCTTGCTTGTCTTTAAAGGCAGGCAAGAATAAGTAAATTAATTATTAATCATATGCCTTGGTTAAAATCAGCATCAAAGTTAGTGTTTATTTTAATGGCTTTAGCTTTAGTTGCCTTAACATTTATAAGAACTGTTGAAGCAAAAGACTTTGTTATGTTAGCCGCAATGGCTTTCACTTATTACTTTACTAAAAAAGATACACCTATTAATCAATAAGTATGGAGAAGAAATATGTAAGTTGGGCAGTATTTATTTGGGCTATTGGAATTATCTTTATTGTTCTTTCTGTAGTATTTGCTGCTCAAGCCTCAATTAATACCAAGCTTGATAATTACCAAGTAGAAAATCAGAAAATCCAATCACAGCTTTCTCAAATACAGACTGATCTTTCTTGGATTAAACTTCAATTGCAAAAGTGATATGCGAATTTTTAACATCATCAACAAAATATTTTGGTTGATTGGTGTAATAAGCTCCCCTTTTTGGTTGATTATTATTTTTAAAGGATATGATTGGTAAGTTTTTATTCTATTTTATATTAATTGAATTAATTGCTTTGGCTATAATCTTCATTTTACTTATTTCAGAGATATGAACATTAAAGAATTAGCACAACTATTTCCTATACACCTACCAATCGCTAATAAAGGCAAGTATTGGAATGGTAAACCTGATGAATTTTCAAATATTGGATTTAATTTAAATTACTCACAGAAATTTGGGCATACTCCTTATGCTGAAACAGGAGTCTATGGTTATTACAACGGAAAGAAACGCCCTCATAACGGGCATGACTTTGCTGGTCAAGGTAATCCCCCACTAGTAACTCCATGTAAAGTTTGGGTAAGTTTTATCGGTTATGATAAAGGGGGTTATGGATATTTCTGTTTTATGGAAACTGAAGCTAAATCAATAAACGGCGAAACTGTCAAGATTGAATTTGTATTAGCTCACATGAGAGAATTACCAACCATCTCTCTTAATCGCTGGCACGATGTAGGAACATTTGTTGGATATATGGGAAGCACAGGAATGTCAACCGGAGATCATACTCATTTTGGAGGCAGACCGCTTGTTAGGAAGCAAGACGGAAGCTGGGTTTATCTATTTCAAGATGAAGAGAGTCAAGCAGCTAGAGGCTATGTAGATTTAACCGAGCTATTTATAGAAAAACCAGTTTACGACAAACAAACTTTAATAAATCATAATAATCTTAATCCTTTAAAATTTATGAAAGACAATGAAAAAAAACTTATAATTGAGGGCGATGGCAAAGGTCGCAAATTTATTGTGATAAACGGTAAGCTTCATGAAATTAAAAAGGAAAGAGAGGCAAGCGCTGCTTTATATATCCTAAACAATAATGGATTTGGAACGACAATAGACGGAGAAACAATTGAGAAATTACCAAAAGATAAGGACTTTTAATCATAATAGTCTCTTATGGACTTAACAAAATTACGCAATAAATTTAATCAAAAGGTTTTTTCAGACGAAAACGAAACAACCGTTGCTAATACGGTCATTGATGATTATCTAAATATTGGTTATCAGGCGTTTTTAATTGAAGCTTTATCGGCAAATGGTGGATGGCAAATAAATTCTAACTTTTATACAGCAAATATAGTAGCCGGTAAGCATGATGTTGCATTTGAATCATCACTTTTAAAAGTAAATGAAGTTTATATTAAGACAAGGCCAACTGGTGATTACATAAAAGCTATTTTAAGAGATGTCAGTACAATTATTTCTGATCCTTTAACAAATTATAATCCGCCTACTCCTGAATATGATTTAACTGATAAAAATTTGTTTTTCTATATTCCGGAAGATGAAATTGTAGACGTTACTGAAGGTATCAGAATACATTCTGAAAATGAATTTACCTCATTAGTTAATACTACGGATGAACCAAAAATACCTACAGCTTTTCTACCTTTTATTTATAAATACGGAGCAAGAGAATATTGTCAGGATAATGAAATGTGGAATAGAGTAAAATCATTGGATTATGATCTTGAAATATTAAAAGATTCTATAAAGAAATTTTATGCTCAACGTTCTGAAAAACGCCCCCTAATAATGACATTCAAGAAAAGAAATTTTAGATAATAAATAATTTTATGCCTATTGTTTCAACTGACATCAAAATATATCTTTCAGGAGGAGCCTCTAACTCTGATCCAAACGCATCCTTAGGAGGCGTAATTTCATCAGTAGAGTTAGTAGATAATTCATTACATAATCTTTTTGATAAGATTACCGGTTCGGAAGCTGATGCTGGCGATAATGAATATCGTTGTATTTTTATTAAAAACACCCATGCAACTTTAACTTATCAATCTGCTAAAGTATATATTCATTCACAAACGACATCATCTGATACTTCCGCTATGATTTCCGTTGCAACTGAAAATGGTTCACCAGTTCAAACTATTGCAAATGAAGGAGTGGCACCTAGCGGACAAACTTTTTCGACAGCAGATGGAGCTGTTAATGCCTTAGATATTGGCGATTTAGCTCCAGGAGAGACTAAAGCTATATGGATTAAATGGACAGTTGGAGCAGGAGCAGCCGCTTATGCTAATGACACTCTAGTTTTAAAGACTTACGGCGATACTGAAGCTTAATTATGTTAGGTAATCATTTAATTGGCAATACAACAATCGGTAATACTGGATTTTCCAAACTTCGAGCAATTTTAACCACTACTCTAAAAAGAAGCATAACTGGTGTTATTTCAAAATCTATAACCATAATCAGAAATGTAAACAACATTGTAATAAAAAACTTTTATTTAATCCGTAATGTTCAACAGCAAATAACTTGGGCAATCTCGTTTGTAAGAAACATATTAAATACTTTTGATAAATCAATCACAATAAAAAGAAATATTCTAAATATTGTCAGCAATTCTATAAATGTTATTCGCGCAATTCAGAGTCGGCTGTATAAACAGTTTTCATTGGTTCGTTCATTGGCTAGCAGAATCTATTCTACGATAAATCTCATAAGAAGAATTAGAACATGGTTACCTCACGATAAAACACAGTCTAGTATTTGGAGTGAATATGACAAGTCAGAATCAGATATATGGAGCGAAGCAAATAAATCAGAATCTGACATTTGGACTCCTCACGATAAATCAGAATCAGAAGCTTGGACTCCTCACGATAAATCAGAATCAGATTCATTTACAAAATATAATAAAGACCTAGATTAAAATGCTTCAATTAAAAAATTTCGCAAAAGGAAATCTATATGCTGATATATCTAATTCAGCAACTGCTTTCAGCCTTAACACTGGACAGGGTGCTTTATTTCCTTCTATAGGTTCTAGCTATCCTTTTAGAGCGGTTATTTGGGGAGCGTCATATATAACACCTGAGCAAGATCCAGATAGAGAAATTGTGGAATGTTATCGTTCAAGTGCAGACAGTTTCACTATTGTTACAAGTGGCAGAGCTAAGGAGAGTACGATAGCAAAAGCTTGGCAGGAAGGTGATAATTTTGCTTTAGTTTTGACAGCCGAAACATTAGAAAATAATTATGGAGCATGGTCTAGGAATTCCACAAATGGTTATTTACAACTTAAAACAACTACTGATAAAGTAGGTATTGGTTCAATTTATGAGACAGTTGCACCTGCTTATAAACTTTCTGTTTATGGTACTACTTCTAGCGACGCAATTCAGACTTTTATGGGACTAGAAATTACCCCCGTTCCAACCCCATCTAGTCCAGTTTGTACTGTTAGTGCCGGTGGAAGTGTTGATGTTGATACTTGGAGATATTATTTAACTTACTATACAGCATCAGGTGAAACAGTTGCCGCTGTCTCAACAACTTACCCTGTTGTTACTGTAGGAAATCAAACTGTCACGGTCACAATTTCAACTTCTACTGATGGACGAGTAGTTGGTAGGAAATTATATCGTTATTCAAACACACTTGGAACTCAATATCTAGTAGCAACAATTGCAAATAACACGGATACGAGCTATGTAGACACTGCTGCTAAAGCAACGCTTTCTTCTGCTAATTTTTATTTTCAAGATAACACGACAACAAAATATATTACGATTGGCGGGACGAAGGCGATGCATCTAGGCTCATATAACTTGGCTATTAATACTTGGGGAGCTTTAGTAAATCTAACGGCAGGAGGAAGAAACACAATCGTTGGCAATGGTTCTGCTCAAACTCTTACTTCAGGAACAAATAATGACATCTTTGGTTATAATGCCGCCCCTGTTATAACATCTGGCTATGGAAACACTGTTCTAAGTAGTCAAGCATTGCAAGGTACTACAACTGGGTATTACAATATTGCCGCAGGACAAAACTCTTTAATGACCGGCAATAGGACAATGGAAATAGGCATTGGTATATTTTCTGGACGAGGAGCCGCAGGGTGTACAGCTAATAATAATATTTGGATTGGTCATAGTACTGGTGGTGGTTCAATCTCATCAGCTTCTTATAATATTGGGATTGGTTCAGAAGCATTTACTTCTTTAACTTCAGGTGCTTACACAATAGCTATTGGTTATCAAGCTGCTTATTCATTAACTTCTAATGGTTCAGGTACTCATTTAGGTTATAGAGCAGGCAGAAGTAATACCGGAGGCGGAGGTGTTTATATAGGTAAAGATGCTGGATATTATGAAACCGCCGCTAATAAACTATTTATCGATAATGCAGTTAGGGCAAATGAAGCTGACGGTAGGATAAAGGCACTAGTTTACGGAATATTTGATGCAACAACTTCTAATCAGCTTTTTAGAGTAAATGGTGTTCTTGAATCAACAGTGGATTTTAAATTAAACAATGTCTCTTTAAAAGATGTTTCAGAGACCCTAACAAATAAAACAATTTCTGGAGCCAGTAATATAATTTCAGGAATTACAGAAGCAATGCTTTCTACATCTGATGTTACAACTTTAGATGTTTCAACTTCCAAGCATGGCTTTGTTCCGAAAGCACCTAATGATACTACTAAGTTTTTGAGAGGAGATGGAGCTTGGGCAGTTCCAACAGGAGGAGGTCTGGCATTAGTCGGTTCAGATACTACCGAGAGAACAACAACTAGTAACTCTTTAACAGATCTTTCAAGTGTGACTGGTTTAAATATATCTCCGGCAGTACCAATAAAAATTGTTTTTAATTGGCGAAAGACATCTGGAGCATCTGCTGGAGCCAGATTTAATATTAAAATTAATGGGTCTGTTGTTTCCCTAGATACTTTGTATGGAAGCACAACTAATCAAAATGAAAGTGGTTGTTCAGAAATTATAATATCTCCACGTTCCACTAATTTTCTTAGAGGTTTGCAGGGTTGGATGATTAATACGTTTGCCGGGACAATAGTCCAATACGGAGCTGACTCTGATTTACCGTCAACAAACATTACATCGATTACTATTCAGGGAAAAACATCAACTGGTACATCTATAACAGTAGCTACCAAGGATTTAATGATATATACTTTACCAACATAATATTCTCTCATGAAAACAATAACAATCGATAAAACAGAATTCTTAAAGGGTTTTTCGTTGAGTAAGTATTATCCAAGCGGAGGATTTGCCCCAGAGTCTTTAGGTTTTGAAGTAGATAGACAAATTGGCGTTCTACGACCTAATAGAGTAGCCACAGAATATTCTACTAATGTTACTGACAGTGGGGTTGCTTCATGCTATTATAATCCCCTTGGTTCGTATTTTACTATTGGAAATCAAGGTAAAATCTATCAAACAGATGCGGCCTCTAGAGTACATACAGTAAAGCACACAGAATCCAATAAAATATATGATACAAACTCATCTATTTACATTTTCGGAGGAAAGCTTTATATAACTTCCACTACAGATATTTATAGAGACGATTTAACTTTTACTGTTAATGATTATCGTTGGTGGACGAATACACTTACAAAAGCTCCATTGACTGCTAATGTCCCTCATAAGCTTTTTGAATTTCAAAACAAACTCTATATTACGGACGGAAATAAAATTCATGAGACTGATGGCTCGACTGGGACATTTGGGAAATTGACCTTACCTACAGGCTGGGTAATTACCGATGCTTTTGCTGATAATGATGTAATATATATTACTGCTTCATTCGGAGGAAGTACGCTTTTCTATAATTCCCCTTCACGAATATTTGTTTGGAATGGAATATCACCGCTCTGGACGAGAGAAGTTGACCCTAAACTATCAAGTATCAATGCTATTACTAAAACAGAAAAGACTTATATTCTTTTTGCCAACAATGATATGTATTTGTTTGACGGATATAATGTCAAATGGCGAGCAAAGGTTAACAAGACTCCTAACTTCAATCAAATTTCAACGAATGGAAATAAAATCTTTTTTGTAGGTGATCAAGGAGTAATGAGCTATAATGCCAGATTTGATTGTCTTACACAGCCTTATTACGACAACAAATCAATTAATGTGTTAATGAATAGTAGATTTGACTATTTACAGATGTGGACGAGTAGTAATAAATTTTATGAAGCCTATTCTTCAAGCGGAGTTAGTACTTTTTACTCTAATATTTACGACCTTGATAATAGTAATATTAGAAAGGTAGAAATACTATTTGAAACTCCATTAGTCACTGGTAATAAATACAACTTTTATATTTATAATGAAAAAGGAGACACTACTTTTACTAAAGAAATATCATATACATTAGATAAAGGGATACTTAAAAAAACATTTAGTGTAAACAAATTTGTCAGTTTATCTCAATTTGCAATTGCATTTTCGCTTACTGGGAATCAAAGTATTATTTATATTAAGATTTATTATGAACAATCAGAACGAAACACCTCAAAGTGATTTTGGTATATTAAGAAAACCAAACTTGCAAGAAATTGAGGGATTTATCATAATAACAACTGTAAAGCCAACACATAGACCCAAGAATTTTAAAGAAAGCAGACTTATTTGGAATGATTCAGGAACTAGAAAGTATTGCGAGTATGACTACATTTCTGATCAATGGTATTTTATTACTATGACTCTAGTAACATAACATATGGCTACAAAATTTTATCGAAAAGGGAAAGACTTTTATAATGCTGATAATCATCAGTATATATCCGCTACTCAATTTGGAACAGGTAAAGACTATCAAGAAGTCACTATACCAAAGGATAATTCAGTTGTTATACCAAATCCTTCGGAAATTAAAAATTATGACGTAACCGGAAAAAGTGCTGACGGCAAGTCTTTATTAGGAATACCAAAGATTAAACCTTTAACAAATAATTCGAATACTTCTACTTTAGATATTGGTCTCAAAACCGGGAATATTACAGCACAAATGCCAGAAAATACAGCCGATGCAATACACCAAGTAGAAATTGACAATGCGAAAAAATTTAACGAAGGAGCAAATGCTACGCTAAGTATATTTCAACAACAGCTAAAAGATGCCGAAACGCGCAGAAAAGAAATAGAATCAAGCATTTCTTCGCTTGAAGCAGAACGAGAAACAATGGTATCAAAACGCTATGAAGAATTATCAAAACCATTTCGTGCTCAAATGGAAGAATTAGGTAACACAGAGTTCCAACTTAAAGAAAAGTACAAAAAATATTCTGAGCTAGCAAATAGTTTAACAAATTATGCGGATATTGCTTATAACGATATTGTAGCTGAGCAAAACCGTCCTGCTTTATTGTCGGTATCTCAAGGAAGAGTGAGCAATATTAAAGAGGATTACAATACTAAAATAACACTAACAAAAACAGCCATGGCTGCTTTAAGCGATGATATTGCTTTAGGGCGAACATTTATTGATAGAGGTATTTCTGCTGTTGTTGCAGATAGAAACGATGAGCTTAATTATTTGCAATTCATTAATGGGCTAATTGATCAGAAGCTATTAACTTTAACTGATGAAAAAAAGACAGCAATTTCCGATATAAAGGAAGCAAATCAAAGTCGTATTGAAACCATTCAATCTGAATTCAAACGAATTGACGAAGAAAAAACTAAAGTTCAAGACTTTTTATTGGAAAATGCCGATGTTTCTGTCAAGGCAGGAGTTATTCTATCTGACGATTACAAAACAATGGTAGAGAAAGTTAGTACTTTCCTTTCAAAGAACCCTCAATATAATCCTGAACAAGTTTCAATACTTAAAGAATGGATTTTAAATTTTCCTGATGCCGGTATTTCATTTAACGATTCCATTGAAATTGCTCAACAAAAGCTTCTAAGAAGTAATTCATATAAGAAATCTCAAATCAAAGGAAGCGGAAGTAACAAAGAGACCATTACCTTCCAATCTGCTATGGAAGATACAGCTCAATATCTAATTGATTTAAGAAGAAAAGGTAAATTGACAGATTTGTCTTATAGTCAGGCGATTTCCGCTTTTATGTCTGACTTTGATATTCCCGAAGAACAAAGAGGAGCGGTCCAAAGTCAAATCAATAATATCATGCAAGGAAGTGCAACTCCTCAGCAAATCGAATCAGATAATAACCCTACAAGCGATTTCATAGTTGATTACGGAAGTTCTATCGCTCCAGTCAACGATAGAGGTTATTTTAAAGAAGAAGGAGGTTTTGGAAATGTTTTTGGCAGATTTTTAGGATTAAAAGATAGTCGTGTATCGAGGTTGGCAAATGATTACCCCAATGCTGGAATCACAAACAAAGATACGTATCAATCCGCATTAAATAAAATAAATCAGCTTAAACGAAGTGGAAATTTGAGATAAAAATATGCCTTATTCACCTGGACAATTGTCTAAATCATCAAAAGGATACACGCCAGGCTCACTTTCAAAATCAAAAACTACTAAAGAAAGAAAAACTGTTGATATTGAAAGTATTGACCAATTAAAAGCCGAAGCTGAAAAAAGAGGTTTAAAAGTAACAGAAAAAAAACCCTCTATTTTTAGACGTACCTTAGATGTCCTTTCACGCCCCTTATACGCCTCTGCAAGCATTGCTAAAGACTTAGTTGATGGAGGTGACATAAATCCTTTAAAATCGTTCTATAGAGGCATTTCAGGGCAAGACAAGACGACTTATAGTGATGTATTAGAAAAAGCCGGAGTTCAAAATAAGTTTCTTAAGGGAGGTTTAGGTTTTGCTTTAGATATTGCGCTTGACCCAACAACCTATTTCGGAGGAGCAATAACGAAAGGAGTTGGAAAGGTCGTTGGAGTTGCAGGAAAAGCCGCTTTTAAGGCTGGTTCAAAGTTAGCTCCTGAAACATTTACCTATTTGGAAGCCGCAGGTAAAAGCTTAAAAGATGCTTTTGGTTCAGCTTTTGTGTACGGTCATGGAACATCAAAAGGTTTAGCCGATGAAGTCAGTTTGGCATTAAATAAAATGGGAATAGCAAAAGAGGGTGTCATTGAAGAAAATATAAAATCATTCGGTACTAAATACACCAGAGATGAACTTGAAGAAGCTGGTCGATTAATGATTAAAAATAGGAGACAAGAATTATTATTTAGAAAAAGTAAAAACAACAATCCAAATACTCTTTCGCCTGAAATAAGTCAACAGATTGTTAATGCTAAGGCAGTCAATGAATCAAGCAATCCTAAAGTCAATGAATTAGTTTCCTTGTTTCGTTCCAAAGCAAATGAACTTGCCAAGAAAGCAGGTATACCTGAAGAAAAAGCTTATAGAAATTATTTTCCGTTTATAGATGAATCTAAAATTACCGGAAAAACGAAATCAGCTTCGTTATTAAATTCTCCAGACGAATCAAGTCCCCTATTCAAATCTAACGAAGGTTATTTGAAAGAATTTAAGAACCTTATACCTGACGAAAGTTTACTTAAAAAACCTATCGAAGCTTATTCAAGAAAAGAATTCCAAATTGTCAGGGATAAAATTGCTAAAGATTCCATTGAAAAATTAGTTGGTATATATGGTAAACCCCTTGAAGCTTTTTCAGATATTGATTCTGCAATTGAAGCTGGATATACTGCAATTAAAGATAAAAAGTTTGGTAAGGTCATTGGTTATCTTAAAGAGAAAGATGCGAACTTTATAAATGATTACCTATTCCCTGAATTTAAGACCTTAGATGTTTTAGCAAAAGGAACTGGCTATGATGGATTTACAAAGTTATTTAAAACGGCAGTCACAGCCTACTTCCCAGCATTCCATATAAGAAATTATGTATCAGGTAACGTTCAAAATTATCAAGTTTTAGGAACGAGAGCTTTAGCTCCTAGCAATGTTAATTCTGCCTTAGCAATATTAAAGGGTTCAGAAAAGGAATTAAATCTTGGAGGTAAAATATTTAAAGCAAGTGAATTGAAAAAAGTTTTAGAAGAGCGTTTTGGCGGAGCATCCCAATATATCTCAGATATTGGGAATTATATAGATGAATTATCTGGTAATAATTTCAGAGTAAACAAAATTGGCAAAGCGCGTCAGATAGGAAACTTTGTAGAAATGAATCAGAAAGCAGTAGCAACTGTTACTGCATTAAAACAAGGTAGAACTCTTGAAGAAGCTCTTTCTCTAGCTGAGAAAGCCGGTTTTGATTATTCAAAGATTACCAAATTCGAGGCAAAAGTAATGCGTCGTCTTGTTCCATTTTATACATTCGCACGAAAGAATGCAGAGTTACAAATCAATACTATTTTGAATAATCCAGAAAGAATAATTAATCAGACAAAATTAGCTAACGCTTTATCTAATATGTTCGGAGGTAAAACAACCGAAGAAGATTTAAAGGGTCTGCCGGAATGGGTTTTGGGAGGTCTTGGTTTTAAGGTCAAAGATAATAAATATCTTTCACAATTCGGCTTACCACTGGAAGAACATTTACAACGTTGGAATAAGCCAATAATGTCAACATTATCAAGCTTAAATCCTATTATTAAATATCCCTTGGAAGCAAAGCTTGGATTTGATTTTTTTAGAGAAGAAAAAATTACTGATATAAATTCCGTTTCCCCTGGTACGGGCGAACTATTATTGAAAGCTAAAGAGAAAGGAATGATGCCTGATTGGATTGATCAATTGCTAAATGTCCGAACATACAAAGGAAAAGATGGGAAAGATAAATACACGATGTCGCCAAAATCCCTCCATGTTCTCAGAAATTTGCCTACTTCAAGACTTCAAGGCACATTAGAAAAGATATTTGATAAAGACTTAGATAAGATAAATAAATGGACTGCCTTTATATCCGGCGCTAAGGTTTATGATATTGATCAAGAGCAACAACAGTATTTTCAAGAAAGAGACTTACGACGAGATATAGAAGACCAATTATTAAAGAGAGGGATTGGAAGCAAATTTGAGAATTTCTATATCTATAAATAGTATGATAAAACACGAGACAAAATCTAACATTGTGGAACGCATTATGACTATAGTTATGGTTTTGGCCTTCTTAGCCATGCTAATATGGCTATAAATACCTATTGAGAGTCTTAAAATTGGTTTTGTAGCGATTTAAATATAAAAGAGGTACTTTGATACCTCTTTTTCAATTTAAGTGATTTTTAATTAATTTTTGCTATTGTAAACTTTCAGATATCTTAGCTTTCCACTCGTCTCCATATTTTGCGTAATTCATTGTGATCTTAGCATATTTTGGGTCTTTTCCAAATACCGGGTAAATAACTCTGACATTACATATTACTTTTAAATTAGCACCTTCCTGAATTTTATCTGCGATGTCTATACTAACAACTTTTGAATCCTGACTTTTATCTTTACGTTTATAAAGGCTGTTTTGATAATCATACCATGCTTGAACATCCTTTTTTATTTTATCATCATTCGGGCTTGATATGTCCTTTTTTTCTTGTTCACTTTGATTTTTTGATTTCTCTTCTTGTTTTTCCAGTTTTTCTTTTAATTCTTTATTTTCTTTTTCTAATTTTTGTTTTTCCTGATCTGTAACAGTGTTTTGGGTTGCGGCTGAATCGGTTTTTTTTGTTTCTGTTACTTCTTTATTCTTTCCACACGAAATAAAGATAAAACACATTAGAAAAAATAATATGTAACGCATTTATCCCTCCGGTTTTGATTTGTTTGTACAATATAAATTTTCAAACAAAATAAAACAAGTAATATCTAATCTTTTTTTTGTTTTCGTAGCTGGCTACGATTTACCTCTAAATTATTACAGATTTTTCTTATTTTAACTGATAAATAATCAGTAGTCTTTGAACAAAAAATATAACTAATGAATTATAAGGAAGTTTTAGACAAAGCATGTAAAGAATTATTAAATTTAAAAGGACAAATTCTTGATGTGCTAGACGTTAAAAAACCTCATAGTCTAGCTTATGGACAACATTTAGCAAAAGTTATATCTAAAATATCCCCTTTAATTGGAAATATGATTGAGTTTTCAATTATCGAACAATTAAATTCTTTAGATTGGAAAGGTCTTGGTGTTTGGATCAGACAAGACCCGGGTTTTCCAGATGCATTATTTAAAAGTAAATTAGAGCCACAACCGGGTATAGAAATTAAAACATGGTTTCCTTTGGCTACAGAAATAACAGCACGCTTTAAAGACAGTGTAAGTCATTTTGATAATAATCAAATAAATGTAGCATTAGTAGCTTGGTTACCGGAGTTTCTAAT
The DNA here is from genome assembly GCA_016218085.1 of Ignavibacteriota bacterium. Classification (GTDB taxonomy): domain Bacteria; phylum Bacteroidota; class Ignavibacteria; order Tepidaquicellales; family Tepidaquicellaceae; genus FEN-1279. Next base: position 216,162 of record JACREY010000008.1, on the reverse strand, counting down.
TTATGGTAAACCTAAAATTATTGATGTTTGGATTGGTTCTGCAAAAAGTGTTGCTGAATCAAGAGATAAACATTATCATAATCCACCTGATTATTTAGTTTTTGAACCCGAAGATACATCATCTCGAACACAAAATTTACAACAAACTAATACTAACGGTTATAAATTTCAAGATTCAGCAAGTGACTTTGCTAAAGCGGAAAAGGAAGTTCTATCTTGGGGTAAAGACGGTAAAGTTTTTAATAGTTCAAAAGAATATCAAGCAAAAATAAAAACTCTTTTAGGTAAATATTCGTATCGTCTTGATACAAATTTCGCAAAAATGGACAGAATTGAGCATAAAGAACTTGAAGAATTTAAAAGTAAAATATTAAAAATTAAAATAGATAATAAAACAATAAAAGATTGGGCTGGCTTAGTAACATCTGACGATAAAGTAATAGAAAATATGGTTAAGGAAATAATTTGAGTTCATTAAAATAATTTGTAAGTCTTTTTACAGCAAAATTGTAAATTTCTTTTTCAATTTCACAGGCATATCCTTTTCTATTTAATCCTGCTGCTGATAATATGCCACTGCAAAGGCCACCGAACGGTTCCCATATAATATCACCAACATTCGATGAAGAACTAATAATAATATCCATAAGTTTAATTGGTTTTTGATTCAAATGAAGTGACTTATATCCATTCCTTAGTCTTTCTTTTCCGTTTACAGTAGGTTCATGCCATACATTCGTAATTCCATGCTTATAATTAAAAATTGATCGATATTTCAACCATTCTTTTTTGTTAATCGGTCGTTTGCTATCTACTGAGAAAAATGGCCTTCCATTTTTATCACCATATTTGTTTGCATATCTTTGTATTTTATAAAATGCATCAACAGGTGGTATATACCATAGCCAAGATTGAGTAAAATATTTTCTTGTTGCAGCATCTTTCACTCCGCATACTTCATTAGTTTTTGAAAACGGTAATCCAGTCCTAGACCATTCATATTTTAACCACTCTCTCATTGTCATTTTAGTTTCACCAATTGTAAAATATGGTTCTTTTGTATACTGTACACAAACTTCAGTAACAATAGGAAATTTTCTTATACTTTTCCCATTTACATTACCGGCTATATGTCCAATTCCTTTATTCCATACATGACAATTCACAAATTTCCAACCATATTTTACTAACAATGGATGAATCGTAGCCCACCCTACTTCAGTATTCCAAAACCATAAAGTTGTAATTGGACTAGATTTTTCTGACCATTTTTTTATGTGCGGTTCATAAAATTCCGGTAGTTCTTCAAATGTTTTAAAATCTCCTTTGTAACCGCCAATTCCATAAGGTCCATCTGATATTATTACAACTGGATTTTCCCATTTATCGTACTGATTAAGTACGTCATCATTAATTAAATGAATCCCACGATTTCTATAATAGTTTTGTATATCAGCTTTCTTGTTTTTTATTTTTAAAGTTGTTTTCAAATTTCAATAATATGGTTATGATTTTTAAAAATAAGCAATCTCTATTTCAAATAAAATTGCATTATAAAGCCATTATTGAGTAACTTATCATAATAAATTTTTCCCTTTTCATTATCAATCTTTTTGAACAATTTTAAATTAATAAATCACATTTAATAATGGAATTATTATTACCTCAAACTTTTGTCGATAAAGTTGTTAGACTAATCTCTAATCAACTGCCGCATTATGGGAGAACACAGGCGTCGATTATGGCAGGTGTTATGTCCGAAATTGGTGAATTTCTTAAAGCTCGTTCTGAATTTACAATTAGTACTACTGACCTGGATTTAGCTAATCGAAATGGTAAAGGGCAAGAAGTAGATCAGCAATTATCATACGCAATGGCGGCAACTCCTTTGTATCATGAGTATTTGTTTTTGGAAAAATATTCAGAGTTAACTTCGAATGGTAAGATGAATGTTGAAACTTTATGCGATTTTTTTATGAAGAGAATTTATAAAATGACTTATGAAACTGGTTTTAATGAAGCCTTAGAATCAACTGATTTTATGGATTATTTTTCTCTTGTAAGCGAGCAAAAGGTTCAAAATATTTTTTCGATTTTACATAAAACAGGATTAATTGAGGTGCTTACTACACTTGAAGATGGAACTTATATATTTACATTATCCGGGTTAGGAGAACATCACGTTGAACAAGGAGGTAAAACAGGCATACTAAAAAGTTATTTAAATAAATCAACATCTATTATTACTGATAAACGTGTTTTTATTACAAATACATCAGGACAAGTTCAAGTGAACGTAGATTCTCCAAACTCGACACAAAATGTAACAATTAATAACAATGATGAGCTTTTCTCATTGCTAGATAAAATGATTAGTATTTTAAGATCAGATTCTAATATGAAACAGGAAGAAAAAGATGATGCTGTTTTAAATATTGAATCACTTAAAACGGAACTTAAAAAATCAAATCCTAAGTTTGATCATCTAAAAGATTACTTAGCAATGATATCTCATTCTATGAATATTGCTCATTATTTACCTGCTATAAAAAACTTCTTAATAACAAAATATCCAGAAATAGAACATTTTATTTCTAAATTAATAACTGATAATTAGATAATAGCCACCTATTAACGCAAATATCTAATTGCCTTAACTGAAATTTATATTTATCAATTTCACTACAAGCCCTTGAACGTAACGCTAAACCGCAAGAGTGCTTGTTATCGCAAAAAATTTGCGCCCGCCTTAATGCCGTAGGTGTATTTCAACAACGCAAAAAAACCACCACTTAGAAGTGATGATCTTATTGCGGCATTGTTTAACGGCCTTATGGTCATTGGATTACCAATATTTTTCGGAAGTTTCTTGTATTTTAAACCGGTCAAGATACTTAACCACCGGCAAATTGAATTGTGTTGGCTTATTTGGATTCGAACCAAGAACTTACGAGGTATAAGCTCGTTACTCTACCATTGAGTTAAAAGCCATAGAATAGAAAGTAAAATGGTTGGGTTTGACCAACAGATATCGCAATCACACTTTTTTGAACTTATGTCATCGCATGTCAGCTTACTCATTTAAGAGTTGATGACTGCCTTCTATTGCTGTAAGGCCTTCTTTCGTTCGCAAAATGTATATCTAGATCTTCATCGGCTCACAGTCCGAAACATCTTACTTTCTAAACCGGAGTGATAATAAGTCGGAATCCCGCTTCCAATCTAAACTGTGTGAATAGACCAGAAAAGCTAAAACTCATCATCACTCCATTTTAGGAAACAAGTATATGATTGCTTTTCCTTACTTAATCCTGCCCCCGACCTTTAATTTCTATTACTCATGTCCCTACTTGTTACCAAGTGGTTTGTCGCTGAACAATAGAGAGGCAGAATTAAATAAACAAAAAATCACTAACGGCTGACTACTAGAGGCTACCCGCAAAGGTAGGTTTGAGATGTTAAATCCCAAACTAATAGTCATGCGTTAATGATTTTACTTGCGTTTTCCTCTAGATACTTAATTTTTTAAAGATATTATTAGTATAGCATACCTAATATATTTGTCAATACCTTGATTTTATTGGACTTTTTTTACTTATACACAACTATTATTTTGCGTTAACTAAAAAGGAGACTTTAATGGCGGAAGAAAGCTATTTTGTAAAACTACTTCGTGATTTAGAGGCAACAATAGACCAGAATGATTTATCAAATACTAATCATGATCCTCAGATTAAAGATAAATTACATGAAGTTATGTATATGTTGATAGCTGTATTTATTCAAGCTGAACCTATCGCCGAAATTGTTGAAAAATGTGTTTTTGAATCGGAAGAAATAATTAGAGAATTTGACGAACAAAATCCCTACATTGAAAAAGCCGCACCTTATTTCCATCATCTGAGAGATTTAAGAAATGTGGTTTGCAAAAACTATCCTAACTTGATATAGTAATAGTGTAGTTCATTTTCATTTTTATTAGCCTGAAACTGTTCTTTGTTTCGGGCTTTTCTATTTTATGTACCATTTTCAACGTCGTTGGTCTAATTCAAAAACACATACCTATAACGGATTTCAATATGATAGCGGATTTGAGGCTTCATACGCCCAAGAATTAGATTTACGAATAAAGGCTAAAGATATAAAATCCTACGAAAGACAAGTAACTCTTGAATTGATAGTTAACGGTTACATTGTTTGTACTTATCGAATTGATTTTATTATTCATCACAAGGACGGAACACTTGAATATATTGAGTGTAAAGGATATGCTACTGATTATTGGCGGCTGAAATGGAAATTGTTTGAAGCACTTTATTCTAACTTGCCAAATACGAAACTCACAATCATTCAACAAGGTAAATTTAGACTTCCGAAACCAAGAAAAGCGAAGATATTCCAAAATAAAACCTGATAGAGAAAAGCGTTTAATGTCCTTTTACAATCGAATAAATATTTTTGAGTAACCTTAAAATTAAAAGAAAGGAAACTCAAAATGGGTAAATGGTCAAGAGAATTCAGCAGACAACTTTTTGGTGGTTCAAAATCAAAAAGAAGATTAAGTCATTCAGACAGACAATGGCTTAATGACAGAAACAGACACAACAGGGCAAATCAATCTTTTTGTCGAGAACAGAGAAATGCCGCGAGAGATCATTATCGTAATCTTAGGAGACGATAAAAAAAGGGAGCCTCAAGAAAAAGGCTACCCTCAGACGTTATCGGAGAAGTCCGTGCTTGTCACGGCTCTCCGTTACTTTTTTGGTCAGTTTTTTTGTGGTTGCTCTGACTTTCAAATCCGTCATGAAAATTTCTTCATCTATCATATGTATAGACCCAAGCAAAAAATGCCCTGCTATTTCGCCTCTGTTAATCAGCTTATAGACAGTTTTTTCACTAAGTCTAATGATTGCGGCAACTTCCTTAACGGACAGATATCGGGTAATCGGTTTCATACCAATTCCTTACCCTACACCCTTTTATTTTTTCAGAAGTCTTACACACCACCACTCACATATACGACCAAAATTTTACCACAATTTAAAAATAGTTCATTAAAATAAAACTCGAAAGGAGTAAATCATGGCACAATATCCAAGAAAACTTAAAGAAGGTATTAGATATTGGTACAAGTTTTCATATCAAGGAAAAACATTTCATTCAAAATGTATTTACCATACCAAAATAGAAGCAAGAAAGGCAGAAAATAAGCATTTCGATGAAGTCAGTAAAAGAGCTAGAGATCCGGATTCTGTTCAATCCTCTATAACACTGCTAGAAGCCATAAACGCTCGCCTGGATTATGTTAAGACCAAAAAGAGCCTGTCTTACTATAAAGACAATAAACGTTACTATAAGGTCATTTTAGAGGCTTTAGGCAATACTCCAATTGAGAGCGTAAAGAGAGCTGATATAGAGGATTTGCTCTTGGAAACTTCTCAAGAACTTCAGGATCTAGGAAAAGATAATTATGTAGTAAATGCAATGCTTGCCGTATATAAGGCTTTATTTAATCATGCTATCAGCAAACATGATTTATCGATTAAGAATCCTTGTATAGGTATAAAACAGTTTTCTGTTGAAAAGCGTCTTAAGTACATTCCTAAAGATGAAGACATAGAAGCCGTTAAAAAAATTTGCGACAAAAGGCAGAGGCTTTTAATAGACTTCATAATGGAAACAGGCGCGCGTATATCCGAAGCATTGAGATTTAAAGGTAAGGATATAATTGGTAATGAAATAGTTCTTTACACAAGAAAAAGTAAGAACTCTAATCTTGTCCCGAGAAAGTTACCAAAGCCTTTATGTCTAAAATATATTGTACTTAAAAGCGATGAAAAACTTTTTGGCGATTGGAAAGAGCAGCCAAAGTTCCTTGAAAGAAAAGTCAGGCAATTAAAGCAAAAGCCATGGGGTTTCCATAATCTTAGGCATCGTTACGCTTCCCTTTTATCTAAGCATGGAGTTCCCCTCTATGATATCATGTCAAAACTTGGACACCAAAATCTAAGTACGACACAAATTTATCTTCAAATGTTATAAGAATATTATTATCAAATTAAAAAGGCAGATTATATATTTCATCTGCCTTTTATAATATTAAAAACACTTTAAACTATTTTTTTTCATATGAAGATATTTCTTTGTGTAAATATTTAAAAATCATTTTTCTTGATTCACAGTATGGGAAATAACCTTCATAGTTACCTGAAAACCAATATGCACTTTCTCTACACCCCCCGTTGCAAATAGCAGTATATTTACATTTTTTGCACCATGTATCTATAGCATTTACTCTTCTTTTTCTTAGGTTATCAGCTTTTACTGAATCCATCGCAATATGTAATGGGGTTTCAAATATATTCCCTAAAATAAATTCATCATTTATTAATGAACCGCAGGGAACTATATTTCCATCAGCAGTAATCGTTATCATTTTCTTTAAACAGGAAGCAGCGAAAGTACATAAATAAGGTTTTTCACCGAGTATACTTTTTACCAGAGAATCAAGTGGCTCAATTATCGAGAATTTATTTGTAGCTTTCATCCACAAATTATATGTAGTTTTGTATAATTCAAAAACTTCTTCATTTGTTGGTATTTCAGGAAAACTATGATTTCTCATTCTTATTAATGGTAATAAAGAGTAAGTGCTAATATTATAACTATTCAAGAAATTAAATATTTCATTACCATATCGTACATTCTCTTTTGTAATTACGCATAAGATACCAAAATTTAATTCAGCAGATTTTAAATCCTCAAATATTTTGGGGTAGAATTTATCAATTTTAATGTTTGATTTAAAAAATCTATGCTTTTGACTATGCATAATTGGTAAGTCTAGACTAATCCCGATTCTAAAAGAATTATTTTTAAAAAACTCAATCCATTTTCTATTTAGTAAAGTACCATTAGTCTGAAGAAGGTTAGTAAATCTAATATTTTTATATTTTTTTTGTATCTTGCGTATTTTGGAAAAGAACTCTATACCAAGAAGTAGAGGTTCTCCACCATGCCAGCAAAATTCAATACTTTTATATTTCTTGGAGCAATTATCAATTAATAATTCAATATTATCAATTCTTAATGTACTATTTTCTTTTTTCGAATTCAGTACATAGCAATAATCACAAGATAAATTACAATTGTTTGTCGTTTGAACGATTATAGTAATTACACCGCTCATGTTATTACATTGAGCTAGCACAATAATGTTCGTGAGGAGGATTATCACCCCAATGATCATGCATTTGATGATTAGTAAGTGATTTTTGCTTTTTTCTATGACTAGCCAGAATAAGAATTATATTTTTTAATTTTACTGGGGTTTTATTTATATCAAGGTTTTTAATATTAATTGCAACGAATTTACTTTTCATAATATTTTATTTTTTTATAATATAAAAAAATAACTTAAAATAAAATATGAATTTTATTTTCTATCCAAATAATTGATTATAATGTAGCCAATCCGTAGCCGGAAATAATAAAGGCAGTATCAATAATATGATAACTGCCTTATTTTCATTTGAGCTAGCGGGGGGATTTGAACCCCCGACCTGCTGATTACGAATCAGCTGCTCTACCAACTGAGCTACGCTAGCTTATTCAATTACCAATTTTCAATGTACAATGTACAATTACAAAACGATAAAATAAATTCAAAAAATTATTGGACTTTAATCAACTTTTCTAGAACTCGAAATTATTTTACCTGCAATTTTAATAATTTCTTCACAATCAACTTTCAGAGACTCTGCGGATTTTTCAGTAATATAATCAGAATCTATTAGCAAATTAATCCAGTATCTTGTTTCTCTGGCTTCTTTATAAGCTATATATATTTTGTTCAGAAAATCCTTTTTCGAAATCCCGCCAATTGCTTCTTCAATATTTGCACCAATCGAAGTACCGCTCCGAAGCAATTGTTTAGAAAGTACATATTCATTCCTTTCCTCACATAAATACTTATACAACTTAATGATTCTCAAAGCAAATTTGTAACTCTTATTCTTTATGACGTTATCTTTCTCAAAATCATTCATTTATTTAATATTAAATATTAAAAACAAATAGATTTTAATGATGCTCTTAATTGTACATTGTACATTTGTAACTTGTACATTGATTATTGTACATTGAATTACGTTCCTGCAGAGAAATCGTCATTATACATAATCTGTTCTTTTGTAAGCTTGTCGATTTTCATACCCATTGTGCTGAGCTTGACACCTGCGATATCCTGGTCCATTGAATCAGGAAGTTTATGAACGTCTATTGAGTATTTTTTCCCTGACTTATACGAATTAACCAATGCAAGCTGTGCATTGAACTGGTTTGCAAAGCTCATATCCATTACTTCGGAAGGATGCCCTTCAGCTGCAGATAAATTAACGAGTCTTCCCTTTGCCAGTAAGTATATTCTGTTTCCGTTTTTCAGAGTATATTCTTCACAGTTCGGTCTTATAGTTCTTTTTGATTTCTTTAGTTTTTCAAGGTCAGTAATGTTTATTTCGCAGTCATAGTGTCCGGTATTGCAGACGATGGCGCCATCTTTCATATTTTGGAAATGCTTTCCGGTGATTACATCCTTTACACCTGTTGCAGTGATAAATATATCCCCTGTCTTTGCGGCTTCGTCCATTTTCATTACTTCGTGACCTTCGAGCGTGCCTTTAAGGGCTGCTGTCGGTTTGACTTCAGTAATGATTGTGTTTGCACCGAGTCCTTTAGCTTTATTTGCAACGCCGCTTCCGCAGTGACCGTAACCCGCGACAACGAAATTCTTTCCTGCAATGAGTACTGAAGTTGCTCTTAATATACCGTCAATCGAAGACTGTCCCGTGCCGTATACGTTATCGAAATCCCATTTTGTAATCATATCATTGACTGCAAAGACAGGATATTTAAGCGCACCTTTTTCCGCCATTTTTCTTAAGCGGTGCACGCCGGTTGTTGTTTCTTCAGTACCGCCGATTATATTCGGTATAAGATTTTTATATTTTTTATGTACGGTGAAAATAAGGTCTGCGCCGTCATCGAGTGTAAGATGAGGTTTAAAATCAAGCGTTCTGTCTATACACCAGTAAAATTCCTTTGTATTCATTCCATGCCAAGCATAAATCGATACCCCGTCTTTTGCCAATGCTGCAGCGACATCGTCCTGCGTAGAGAGAGGATTACATCCGCTCCAGGAAAGCTCTGCACCTGCATCAATAAAAGTTTTAATCAATACCGCTGTTTCTTTTGTCACGTGAAGGCATCCTGCAATTTTAAAACCTTTAAAAGGTTTTGTTTTTTTGTATTTTGCCCTTAACGCAGCCAGTACAGGCATTCTTGATTCTGCCCATTGGATTTTTAATTTACCCTGTTCGGCAAGCTTCAGATCTTTAACTTTGAATTTAGCCAATTTAATTTGCTCCTTAATTTATTTGTTAATATATTTATATACTTTAATTTATTTTTCTTCTTTAATGCGAAGACCCAGTTCATTCAGTTGAACATCCGTAACCTTCGAAGGACATTCATCCATAAGTGAAGAAGCGCTTACTGTTTTCGGAAATGCAATAACTTCTCTTATTGATTTTATTCCTTTCAGAATAGAAATTATTCTGTCAAACCCAAAAGCCACCCCTCCGTGTGGAGGTGCACCGAACTTAAAAGCTTTCAGAAGGAAACCGAATTTTTCATTCGCCTCGTCGTCTGATAATCCGACAATACTGAATACTTTTTTCTGAATATCGCTAACATTTATCCTGATGCTGCCGCTTCCTATTTCATTTCCGTTGAGAACGAGGTCATAGCAGTTCGCTCTTATGCTTTCGATTTCATCTTTGTCCTTGCTGTCAAGCAGGTGCAAGTATTCAGGTTTAGGCATTGTAAAAAGATGGTGCTCCCCTACGAAGCATTTGTCTTCTTCTTCCCAATGGAAGAGCGGAAAATCGGTTATCCAGACAAATTCAAATTTTTTATCATCGAGCAGATTATTTTCTTCGGCAATTTTCAATCTAAGTTGACCAAGTGCCGAAAGCACGACAGATTTTTTCCCGGAAGCAATAAATACCGTATCACCTTCTTTAGCTTCAAGGATATTTTTAATGTTAATCATTATGTCTTCGCCTAAAAACTTTGACAACGGGGACTGGATCTGCCCGTCAGTATTGTATTTCACATAACCGAGTCCACCAAGACCAAGCTTCTTTACCAATTCTGTGTAGTTATCAATAATTTTTCGTGTCACTTCACCTTTTAGCAGGCATTTTTCCCTGCTGAGGTTTACAGCTGCAACAATTCCGCCATCAGAAATTGATTCCTGATAAACCTTAAAATCAACATTCCTTACAGTATCGGTGATATCAGTAATCTTCATAATATCTTTAATCCTGAAATCAGGCTTGTCGATACCGTATGTATTCATCGCTTCATCATAGGTTATTCTGTTAAATGTTTCGGGTAAATCATAATTCAAAATCTTTTTCCAGATTTCCCTGTACAGACCTTCGGATATTCTGAAAATATCTTCCTGGTCAACAAAGCTCATTTCAACATCAATCTGGGTGAACTCCGGTTGCCTGTCAGCCCTCAAATCCTCATCCCTGAAGCATTTACAAATCTGCACATATCTGTCCAGCCCTGATACCATTAGAAGTTGTTTATAGGTCTGAGGGGATTGCGGAAGCGCATAAAACTTACCTTTATGAACCCTTGAAGGGACAAGGTAATCCCTGGCGCCTTCGGGTGTTGACTTCATTAAGACAGGTGTTTCAACTTCTATGAAATTTTGCTTGTAATAATACTGATGAACAATCTGATATACTTCATTTCTCATAACAAGATTATCTGTCATCTGTTTTCTTCTTAAATCAAGATACCTGTATTGCAGTCTGAGCTCTTCGGTTGCTTTAATTTCCTCTTCTACAACAAAAGGGGTAATTTCCGATTCATTTAATATCTGCAGTATATCAACATCAATTTCAATTTCACCGGTAGGAATATTTTTATTAATGCTTTCTCTTTTAATTACTTTGCCAGTTGCCGATATCACAAATTCATTGCCGAGACTGAGGGCTGTTTCATAAATGTCTTTTTTGTCAGGATTGATTTTCAGCTGGGTAAGTCCATATCTGTCGCGCAAATCAATGAACAGCAATCCGCCAAGATCTCTGCGCTTTGCTATCCATCCGTTAAGAGTGACAGATTCCCCAATATTACCGGTATTTAATTCTCCGCAGGTATGTGTTCTTTTATTAAATATCATATTGTATAAATTCCTATAATCTTGGAAAATACGAAAAATAAATTCCATTTTGAAGATTAAAAGAAGTGAATATAACTGAAAAGAGGGTAAATGCAAATCTGCATTTACCCTCTTCGATTGATTATTATGATTTACAACTGTTTAATTTCGGCAAGAGTAAGGTCATAAATATTAATTAACCTTTCAATTAGCTTAGCCACTTCCTCATATTTCAGCTTTCCATCCATTGATTCAACTTTTACGCATACTTCTGCTAGCCTGTTTGCACCGAGATTAAGGCTGGCTCTTTTAAGGTTAAAAGCAGCCCTTTGGAGAGAGTCAAATTCCTTTTCTTCGAATGTTCGCTTTATTTCTGCTATCAGAACCGGTGCTACCTCCAGGTAGAGATTGACGACTTCCCTAAAGTGATTGCTGTCATCGAGTTCTTTTAATCCGTATATAATATCAGAATCCAGCATCAGACTTGTTTTTATATTCTGACGGGTCGAGGATTTTTTTGTTTTAGCGAACTCAGCCCATTTAATTATTATTTTCTGAACTTCTTCAATAAGAACCGGCTTGCTGATGTAGTCATCCATTCCGGCATTTATGCATTTTTCCTTATCTCCGTGCATAACATTTGCAGTCATGGCTACTATAGTCGGCCTGTCTTCATTGTGCCAGGTCTGGTTAATTACTTTTGTTGCTTCTAGTCCGTCCATTTCAGGCATCTGAATATCCATAAATATCATATCATACCTTTGTCGTTTCAGGGTTTCTATAACTTCCATCCCATTGCCAACAACACCCGCTTTATACCCGAGCTGGGCAAGTATTTTGAGAATCAATTTCTGATTAATAATATTATCCTCTGCCACAAGAATCCTCATCGGGACTTTATCTGACATATTCCTGTCCAGAACTGTTTTCTTTTCTTCTTCGATGTCTGTCTGTGAATCTTTTAAGGTAACATTTAGTATAATGTTATACAGTTGTGACTGTTTAATAGGTTTTGAAACAAACGCAGAGAAGAGCCTGTCTGCAAGTTCTTTATCAATATCATAGCTTCCTGCAGAAGTCAGCATAATAATCGGCAATTCTTCCTTAGTTCTTATTTCTCTAATTTCTTTTGAAAGCGTTAATCCGTCCATTTCGGGCATAAGCATATCCAGGATAGCAATATCGAACGGGTCTTTATTTTTTATCCAGGAGAGAGCTTCTTTTCCGTTAGGAGTTGCTCGGGGAATCATTCCCCAGTTCTTGCACTGAAGAGTAATAATCTGTAGGTTAGTATCATTATCATCAACTACAAGCACTCTCTTATTTTTTAGTGCAGGCAGAGAGGATTTAAGAAAAATCTTTGGCGGGTTGACATTCGATACCCTTGTTTTAATGGTAAAATGGAATGTCGAACCGGCGCCTTCTGCGCTTTCCAGCCAAATTCTTCCACCCATCAATTCAACCAATCTTTTGCATATAGCCAGTCCGAGTCCCGTTCCTCCAAATTTTCTTGTAGTCGAAGAATCAACCTGAGAAAATGATTTAAAAATTTTATTGAACTTATCTTTTGGTATTCCGATTCCGGTATCTTTTACAGAAAACTGCAACTCGACCACATTATTTACCTGTCCGAGCTTTTTAACATTAACAAAAACTTCACCTTTCTCAGTGAATTTAATTGCATTATTAACAAGGTTCACGAGCACCTGTCTGAGCCTTGTAACATCACCGATAATAAAATCAGGCACTTCGGTTTCGATTAAATGAAGCAGGTCCAATCTTTTTTTCACGGCTTCAGAAGTCAGCAATTCGAAAGCATCTTCAATGCATTCCTTGATTTCAAAAGGATTTTCCTCGAGCTCCATTTTGCCTGATTCAATTTTCGAGAAATCAAGAATATCGTTTATGAGAGTGAGTAAGGTATCGCCGCTTACCCTTATAGTTTCCACGTATTCCCTCTGTTCCGGAGTCAGGCTGGTTTCAAGCAGAAGTCCAGTCATACCAAGCACACCGTTCATAGGTGTTCTGATTTCATGGCTCATAACGGCAAGGAATTCGGATTTTGCCTTAGTTGCGTCTTCTGCGGCTTCTTTCATTTTAATAAGTTCATCTTCGGCATTTTTTCTTTCGGATACATCTGATATAATGCCGTAAAGCCCGAGTATCTTATTATCTTCATTATACATCAGCCTCGAAAAGACTTCAACCCATTTAAGTTGTCCTTTTTTCGATTTAAGCCTAATCTGATATCTGCAATACTCAACTTCTTTTTTAATAAGCTGTTCAAAACAATTGTCATTTATTTTTATATCATCATCATATATAAACGTTTTATAATGCTTATTAATGGATTCAGTGACAGAAAAGCCTGTAATTTCAGTCCAGGCGGGATTAAGGTAGGTCCATCTTCCTTTTTCATCAGTCTGGTAAATAATTTCCTTAAGACTTTCTGCGAATGTTCTGAATTTATTTTCACTTATATAAATAGAATCTTTTATTTTAGAACTTTCTTCAGAAACAAGCAAAATAAAATCAAGAAGCTGTTCAAGGTTAAAATGGTCGATTTCAACATTTTTGTGATTGGTAATTTTCTGAAGTTGTTTTGCAATTTCTTTTAAAGTAAAAAACAGATATTTCTGTTTTTTTGATTCGTTATATAGAAGTTCGTTGGTTTTCTTTAAATCTTCTGCAAGAGCATGGATATTTTTGAATTTTTGCTGAATTTCCTGTTCATATTTTGTGTAAGACTTATCGACCAGCAAAATAAATTTTTCAATATTTTCAATTACACTCTGCGCATAATAAGGCACTTTCATAATGGAATTCAGCTCTTTAAGCCACACAAGTGATTTTATAAGTTCGTCTTCATTTTTAATATCAAGAATATCAAGTATTTGTTCACGTAAAAGATTATTTTCCATATTTTATTAACTTTTTCTTATACAGTATTCAAACTATATTTTTATCAAAAAAACTTTAAATAAATTGTTTTTAAAATCATAATACCTCAATTTCTAAATAAAAATGCAAATTTATCAAAAAAATACGAATAAATGCAAATCATACATATAGATATTTTGCAAAAATTATGCCAATAATTCGGGAAACTTAAATATGAAGGATAGATTTTAAGCTAATTTTTTTAGCTCTTCCAGTGTGACAGGATAGACTTTTCCCAGCAAATCAATTAATTCAGGAATCTGCGTCATATCACCGGATTTACCCTTCAGCTCGATTTGTTTGCAGATCGATGCCATTTCTTTTGCACCTATATTTAAACTTGCACCTTTTAGTGCATGTGCAGATTGATACATCTCAACCATTTCATTTTTACCGGCGTTAGACTTTATACTCTCAAAAAGCTGGGGATACTGTTCAACATATAAATCTAAAATTTCGTTAAGAAAGGCTTTACCATCATCGCCACCAAGTTCAATCAGATTATTAACAATAGCAACGTCTATTAAGTCTTCTTTCGTATATGCCATAAAAATATAATAGTTATATATTAAAACTTAAAGCATAATCCCGCTATTACACTTTAGTTTGTTTTAAAGTTTTTAATACTTATAATCTCTTGGGTCGATACCCAGTTTTGCAATTTTTTGTCTAAGGCTGACCGGATGAAAATTTATAGCTTTTGCCGTAGCAGCTACATTTCCTTTATGAATTTTCAGGTGTTTGGTAATAAATGTAATCTCAAATTCCCTGATTGTATTCTCTTTATTCTCGTTATAATCTTCCGAATAAGTTTTATTCTGATTAACTCCAATAATGTTTATTGGAAGCAAATCGCTTGTAATTTTATTGTTTTCGCATAAAATTGATACTCTTTCGGCAACGTTTTTCAATTCCCTTATATTTCCGGGCCAGGAATAGCTAAGGAGGAAATCCCTGACAGATTTATCGATTGCCGGTGCTTTCTTTTTATTAGTTATACTGAATTCTTTAAGAAATCTTTCAAAATAGAATTCGATATCTTCAGTTCTTTCTTTAAGGCTTAAGAGGTGAAATTCGAAGACATTAAGTCTGTAGTATAAATCTTCCCTGAATTTACCCTCAGCGATCATTTTTTTCAGATCCTGATTAGTCGCAGCAATAATTCTGACGTTAGTAGTTTGGGTTCTTGTATCACCAACTTTAGAAAACTCTCTTTCCTGAAGAACGCGCAGTAGTTTTACCTGAAGCATAATATCAATTTCTGCAATTTCATCAAGAAAGATGGTTCCGTTATCAGCTATTTCGAAATAACCTTTATGGTCTTTAATTGCACCTGTAAATGAGCCTTTGACGTGACCGAAAAGTTCGGATTCCAATAATTGTGTTGGAATAGCCGCGCAATTCAGAACAACAAACTGCTGGTCTTTCCTGAGACTGTTTTTATGAATCAGCTTCGCCAGGACTTCTTTACCCGTACCATTTGCACCTGTAATCAGAACGGTTGAATCTGTTTTTGCAACTTTTACGGCTTCACTTAGCATTGTTTTGATTTCCTTGTTCACAGTGGCATAATCTTCATCTGCTTCCCCTGTTTCAACTTTTTCAAGTTTATGCTTCAAAAGTAGGTTTTCGTGAACGAGTGAAACCCTTTCCATGCCTCTGTCTATTGCGAGAAGCAGTTCTTCTTTATTAACAGGTTTGGTTAGATAATCAAATGCGCCATACCTAATAGCATCCACGGCTGAGCGGATTGTAGCGAAAGCTGTAATCAGAATAACAATCATATCGGGTTCAATTTTAACAGCCTGCTCGGTAAGTTCAACTCCATTCATACCGGGCATATTAAAATCGGTGAGCAGTATGTCGTATTTGAACTCTTTTATTTTTTCAAGTGCCTTTGCCCCGTCTGATACAGTTGTTACCCTGTGTCCTGCATCTTCCAGAACTTTCTTCAAAATAGTTATTGAGGTTATTTCATCATCTACAACTAAAATCTTTGCCATAAATTGGTTTAATTAAGTTATTTCAATACAAAACTGCAAATCCTTTAAAATTAACTATTTTTTTCTTAATTCAAAACTCAAATTGAATTTCATTATTTGACTAAAACCATCTTCTTGGTATCCGAAAAACTACCTGCCTGCATTTTATAGAAATAGAGTCCGCTTGACAAAGCTGTTCCTGTATTCTGAATGTTAAAAGGTAATTCATAGCTTCCTGCTTCGAGTTTTCTGTTGAGCAGTGTAGCGACTTCCCTGCCGAGTAAATCATAAATCCGTATGATAACAAGTTCCGGTTTGCTTATCCTGAATTTTATTGTTGTTGACGGATTGAAAGGATTCGGATAGTTCTGTTCAAGAGAATATGTTACAGGGACCTCATTATCAATTTTTCTGACATCTATTGTTCCGCCGGCATCCGTAAGGCGTTTAACGAAATCCTGGTAGTACTTATTTGCGACAAGCGAGTCATAAATTATGAGAATATTTTCATCGTTTCCTGTGTTTGCATTCGTAGTGAAGTTATATGAGCCAGTTTCCACCAATGGACTGCTTGATAGTGAATCTGCATCAACGATTATGTATTTATCGTGCATCTGTCCGCCGTAATTATCAAGAAACACTCTTGCAGGCGGATTCCAATTGTAGGTTGGATTGCTGCTTATTCCCTTCATTTCGTTGTAGCGAAGGCTGTCACCAGAATTATATTGTCCCCTGTCAAAAACTCCTCTCACCATCTTTGTAGGATACGAGTACTTTGTTTTCATTTTATTTGCTATAGTAGTGGATGTAAAATCAAGTATGCAGAAATTAATTGACTTATGAGTCTGGTCAAGCATTGTTACAATTTTTCCCTGAACATCATCCGACGGGGAGAAGTAGCATTCTACTCTTTTTCCGTTTATATTGAAAATATGCGGGGTGTTGTCAGTTTTCTGGTTTCCGAATTTTGCATTCGTGGAGTTATTAACATTATTATGTGAGCCCCACATTTCTTCAAATTCACGTGTATATGAATTGCAAAGTGATTCATCCTGAATAAGAATAACATTCTGAGCGTCCGAATAAAATTGTGCTGTTGTTATGTTTGCAGAGCCGCCCCAGAGCCACTTTCGCGGAACTGAAGTTATGGATGTATCACGTCCGTCGAATACGAAAAATTTGTTGTGCATTATATAACTGTCAACCGGTCTTTGCTGAACCCGAATACCGGCATTTATCAGTTCCTGCATCAATGGCTGAACGTTTCTCGAATCATAGATGACCCTCACTCTTACGCCGCGTACCATAGCATTAATCAAAGCAGTTTTAACAAGGGTTATATCATCGAAAGAATAAATTGCCATATCTATCGAATATTGAGCAGAATCAATTCTTTGTATAAGTCTTGTTTTAAAGTCAACACCACCGCTTGCTTTATTATTCGGCAGAGCAACTGTAGTATCTACTGCAAAATTGAAATATGTCTCAAACCTTCCTGTACTGCCGTTTCTTGATGCAGTAGAAAAATATTTTACTTTCGTACTTGTTCCGTTTGCATTTGTCGATGAAACAAGTGCATAATAAATTTTTCCCGGTAAAAGGTTAGCAAGATTAATGGAGTGCGAAGTCACCAATGCAGCATTATAAACAGAGTCAGTATAAACAACCGGCTGACCTATTGAATCCGAAACGAAATATTTTACCTTAGTATCACCGGCTGCAATCGTATTGAAGCTGAGGGTAATGCCTGTCTGAGTGATATTAGATTCAACCGGAGCAGAAGGAATTGTAGGACCGCCCGAAGAAATAATTATATCGCTTAAATCCCTGGGAATAATCTGATAACCTGTATTATAGGGCGGACTCGAAGTAAACTGGCTCATAAGAGCAACAATACTAAACGGGTAGGGAGGAATTGTAGTTCCTGCTATATTCGTCGAAGTATAAATCCTTATCTGGCAGGAATCACTTCCTGAGAAAATCCAATAATTTGTACCGCTCGCAGTAGTGCTCCAGGATGTGGCCTGAACGCCACCTGTAGTTTTCACCATTGTAATGCTGTCAATTCTTATTAGTTTGCCTTCCCATTGTTCGCCGTTTCTTCCCTGCGTAGGAGTGATTTTATTAGGTACAGGAGTTGTTACATTTTGTGCGAGTACTCTGAAAGAATCAACCGGCTGTAATTCGATTAAACCGTTATAATGCGTAACCAATCCTCCGACAATAACGCTATCTCCTCTTGTAACACCGTTGCCGAATGCTGCATCGTACGCAACAAGTCCCGCTGAATTTACCTGAAAATATACAAGAGGAGCGCCAAGTTCCTGATGAGTTGTTACTACGCCTTTTACCAGAACGTGCTGTCCGACCATTATTGGAACACCGTTGGCATCAAGTCGTCTAACCGAATCAATCGGAATTACCTGAGAGAATGCAAAATTAATTATTCCTGTGAATAATATAATTAAAAATGTTAGTTTTTTCATATTTGTATAATTTAATTTAATTTGTTTCCGATAAACCTGAGTGCTGTATTTAAAACAACACCTTTCGGCTCTTCAGCCATTTTCCTGTCAATTTCTTTTTTCAGCTGAACCTTATCTTCCGTAATGCCTTTTTCAAACTGGCTTTTCTGATAGATTACGCTGTAAGGAGTCAGGTATTTATATTCATATTTATTAATAAGGTCTGCAAACTTCGGAATGTTTTTCACGAACAGGAATGATTTGTCATCCCAGAAAATCAGTTTCCAGTCCTTGCTCTTGCAGAAAAATGAAATGACAGTCTGTTCCATTTCCTGTGGACCTCTTACAAGGTCAGGGGCAAGATAAATGGAATACTCGATTCCATATTCATTGAGCTTCTGCTCGAATCCCGGTTGTTTTGCCAGAATCTGATTATATTTGTAAAAAATATCATCGTTTAAATTTCTGCTGTCAATGAAATTCTGCTTGCCCGGGAAATTCCACACAAAGAATCCGCCCGTTCCGAAATGATTGAATATCCTGTCCCCGATTTCGGGTACTTTATTTTCCTTCATAAAGCCAAACATCTGCGTAGGAATAAAGTCCGAATTTATTCCGAAACCTGTAACGCGGTAATATTTCAGGAATTTCAGATATAAATCGTTGCTATTGACATTGACTGCAAGAAAAATGAAGAATACAGAAAGAATTATTTTCGGAACCGGACTGGCAGATAAGAATGATTTAAACTTTTCACTCTTCAGCATATTAAGAATAAAATCGATAGTAATCACAAGGAAAATAAAAATTATCAGGACATAATCAACCGTAAACCTCATTGCGCGTACAGAATAAACAGCAAAACCAATATAAAGCAATGCTGAAAATAAATCCTTCTTCTTCCCTGCATAATACAGAATCAGTACGCCAAGGAAAAGCATTGTTTTATAAATAACGGACACAAAGCTGTCGCTGTATTTATTGCTGAAAGGAGACATCCACTCGTTTATAGTCTCGAGCATCTTCATCTTAGTATGATTATATGCATACAGATAAGTCTGATAGAAATTCGGATTAACAAACATCACAAGAACCGAAGCCGCAAAAATCAAAAGCAGCCTGACAAGCTCGGGTTTTGTAAGAGCGGGAATATCCTTAGAAGAAAATTTATTCGGTTTAATAAAAATAATTATTTCTGAAAGCACCCATATTCCGAGCAGGAACATTCCCGCAATAATTCCCATATGCATATTTGCCCAGACAAGAAAAATTAGAGGAATAAAAAACAATACCGAATTTTTTTGCCTGTTTACATACCTGTACTGAACAATGATAAGCAAAAGCAGAACAAATGCAAGATATGACATTATATGAGGTCTTGGTGATAACCTGTCAATAATGCCAAATGCGAGGAAAAAAAGAGAAATGAAAATCAGGGTATAATTTATATTAAACTTCCTGAGTATCAGGAAATATATAAAAAATATCAGAAGAAATAATATTGTCCTGAATACCGACAGGCCGTTATAGCCGCTGAAGGAATAAATTGAATAAGTAATTACATCCCAACCCCATTCGAAGGGCATCCATTCCTGACCCTGAGTCATATACCCGAAAATATCAGTTGACGGAACATGATGAGTCTCCAGGATATGCTTTCCGGTAGCAAGGTGCCAGAACACATCATCATCACCGGTAATCTTGAAGGTGGTAAAATAACACAAGAAAATTGCAAAAGCCGCAAGAAGTATGTAATTAAAAACGGGATTTTCCTTCACAACCGTTTTTTCTGTTTCCTTTTTCCTTATTTTGTGCAACTGTGAAAATTATTGTTTTAGTAAAATATTTTAATTGTCAGTCGATAATTTATATCGTAGAATCCTGTCATTACCTGTATCTGCTATATAAACCACTTTATTGAATATCGTAATACCTTTCGGACTGCTGAATTTAGTTGCATCACCGAATGATTCCTTAAGCATCGAGCCGCTGCTGCTGAACTTGTAAAAATAGTTTCTGTAGGAATCGATTACATAAATTGCATAATTATTATCCATAGCAATTGCATCAGGCGAGCCGAACTTGATATTCACAATATCCTGGCTCGTAGAAGTATATTTCGGGTCATAAGTACCGTTAGTGCTGTTGTATTCGAAATAAATAACCTTATTAAGATTCAGCGTATCTTTTGAACTGCGGGATATTATAAAATTGGGAGGATTATTTTTTATAGTTAAAATTGAAGAAACTTTATCTATTGAATAGAAACTGTTTCCCGAAGTCTGGAATCCGCTTAATACTGCAAGCTGTGTGACCGAATCTCTTCCCGAAGCTTTAATTATTGCATTACCCGGGTCAATGTTAAGCGGGTCCTCAGGACCTGTTCGAGTAATCACGTATGAATTATCAAGATAGGTTGAAATTCCTGTGAACTTCCTTAGCTTATTCGTATTCGGAGTAGGCTTAAGGCTCGTTAAAAGGCGTACTGCAGGCGTTGATTGGGTAATCACTCCGCCGCCGTCGACGACTTTCAGCCTGAACAGAATGCTTATAGTATCTGTCGAAGTCACCGAATCGCAAATTACGAGTAAATCAAACAAGCCGTCCTGAGATATTTTTTTCGGAAACACACTGCTATGGAAATAATATGACCCGTATCTGCCTCCTGCAACATCCATCTGAACAATGCTGTTATTTTTTGTATCTGCAACATATATAAGCTGGTCAGTTCCTGCATATACTGCTTCGGGTCTGTTAAACCCTCCCCATACGGGATACTGCTGGACATAAACGGTATCGCTGACATTAATTGTACCGTTATTGGTTACGGGAAACTGAGCAAGGTCAAGTTTGTCTCCGCAGCCGTTAAGAGCAATCAACACAGATAAAATCACTGCTGTTTTTAGACTTATTCTTTTTATTTTTTTTATTTTATTCTTCATTACTATAAAAAATCAAAATTTAATTAACGGGATTTTGGGAAAAGCACTGTTATAGAAAACCTCTGTGTATATCCAAGTTCTTTATATTTTGCAATCGAATAATCAATGTTTGTTCTTGCAAAAGAAATCGGGAATTTTACACCGGCTCCTGCGGAAAATGATTCTGCATCAACATTAAATTTATATCCTCCTCTTACGAAAAGAAAGTCCTTATAAGCATACTCTGCACCCAGACTGAAATTTTCGGCATTATCATTCGGGCTGTTGAGCTGAATAGAAGTAGTCAGCCTGTTATTTTTATCCATAACCGGTTCCATTGCAAACCCGATTTTAAACAGAGTCGGCGGAGGGAATTTCTGGAAATTATTCGCCATTCTTCCGCCTATCAAATCCACGGAACCTGAAGGAGAGACCTGCCCGCCGAAATTCGATATCATAACTGCAAAACGTGAAGTGCCAAGTCCCGTCTTATAATAAGTTGCAAGGTCTCCGAGTACGGTTTTCATTTTAAGCTCACCGAGCTGCTCTTCAACATACTTAATCGTCGCTCCGAATGAAAACTGGTCTGTCATCTGTCTTGCGAAGCTCAGTCCGATTGACAAATCGGAGAACCTGAAGTAATCCCCTGTTCCGAAAGGCTGGTATTCAGTAGTCACTTTCATATCTTCCGTTCTGAGCGATATTACATTCAATCCAACGGCATTGCTTCCGAAGTGATATACCGCTCCGAAATTTTCGAGGCGCGTATCAACGAACCACTGTGTATGGTTAAATGTCACTCCGTTTTCACTGAACATTACAAGTCCTGCGGGATTATAATTAAGCGAGGACATATCATTTGCAACTGCAACAAATGTCTCAGCCATACCCGTACTGCGGGCGTTGTTACCTATTTTCAGGAACTGCAGAGAGGATGTTCCGACTCTCTGCCCTCCCAGATTCGGAAACAGCTGTGCAAATGCATTATTTACAATCAGCAAACATATGGCAAATACCAGATAAGAAATTGCTTTTTTTCTTTTCAACTTATATTTATAAAAATTAAAAATCATAATTAAAATTATTTATTATAATTTTACCGTAAAACCAAATTTAAACTGCCTTGGAGCAAGATACCTTGCCGGATTATACGGGAAGGGATCCAGCGGAGCCTGTAAATCAGGATACATTGGGTCATTCCAGCTTGTTGGTGTCGGATCACCTAATTCATAAGCTCTTCCCGTTATGGGATTAATAATAGTCGGGTTCTTGTTGTCAAGCAGGTTCTTCACGGAAAACTTAAGCACGAATTCCAGTCCTCCAATCACAATATATTTATCGAGGTCAACATCTATATAAAACCAGTTTTGTCCGATATTTCCGTTAAGGTTATCATAATCAGCAGTATATTCAGTTCTTCCGTTTTCAAGATAGCCGGTAATAATCTGCGGTGTATATCTTTTTCCTGACTGGAAGAAGATTCTTGTTTTCAGATTTATATCGTCGAGTATATTTTTTCCGAATCCGAAAAGTCCCTTGCCTTTTTCAAGCGAGAAGAAAAGGTTAGCATTGGCTGTGAACGGCCTGTCCCAGCTCAGGAAGTTTTCCTGAATTGTTTCCTGCGCTCCCCTTGTTGCAATCAGGTATCCCTGGTCAGAGGTAGAGCTTTTTCCTGTTGCAACCGAATAAGTAAAGTCTATCTTTCCATTAAACCATCTGCCTATTCTTTTCTTATACTCAAGCTCAACACCCCTTGTGCGGGCATAATCCTGGTTGAAATAGCTTATGAAAGTCTTTCCGATATATCTTCCGCTGTTTATAATAATATTTTTTGTTGATATGTAATCGTATATGTTTTTATAATATGCCGTAATGGTCAGCACGTCATCGTTTGTAAATTGGTTTCTGATTCCAAGTTCGTATGAAACGGTAGTTTCGGGATTCAGGTCAGGATTGCCGAATTTCTGAAATGTAGACTGCGCTGACTGCGGATTTAGTTTCGCATATACAAACTGCGGCTTCGGTCGTTTTGAAAACTGGCCGTATGAGAAGAACAAAGTCTGATTATTGGTTATCGGATGCGATATGCCGAGTCTCGGCGACAGTCTTCCTTTCCAGTGGTGGCCGAATAATGTATAAGTATCTTCCTCGTATTTTTTCCTGAGCTCATCGGGTATTGTAACAACAGCAGGATTTTTCACAGCATCATCCACAAATTTACCCGGGAACCAGTAATCAAACCTCAGTCCGTAATTCAGAATCATTCCTTTAAACTGAAGCGAGTGCTGTGCATAAGCAGAGCCGAATGCGGGATAAACTTTATACACATCATTATTAAGTCCCATCGGCTTAACCCACGGCTGGTATATGTCAATCAGCTGCATTTCCTGAAAGCTTGTTTCAATTCCTGCTTTCAGCTTGCTCTTTGGTGTAAAGTTATTCGTATAATCAGCTTTTGCAGAATATTCAATTACAAAATGGTCGTGCCAGGTATAAGGATTCCCGATATCGTAGAATCCGTCACCGGGTATAATTCCCGTTCTCAATGAATCGATGTAATAATACTTAAACGGAGGTTTCACAATGTCAAACGGTTCAGAGTACTGGTCCCAGTTCAATCCGTTTGCATCTACCCTCAGGTTAGTATAAAACCTGCTGAGCTTGATTTCATAATATGATTTCGGGCTGGTTGTATGTGTCCAGGTCAAAGTATGTATCAGGGACTGAGACGTATAAGTATTTGCATTTCCGAGCAGGTCCTGAAAATTATACTGATAGCCGGGAGATGGTTCTACATATTCTAGATTATTCTGGAGTGATGTAGAGCTCTGGTTTATCGAAACCGACTGATTGAAAGAATAAGCGAGTTTCATTTGGGGAGTCATTCTCCAGGTCAGTTTTCCCAGCCAGTACCAGTTATTATCCTGTCTCGGGGCGAATCTTGTTCCGCCGAAAGTAGATGAATAAAGCTGGGAAGCTTTTCCTTCAGTTCCCGTATAAAGTCCGTCTTTCTTGATTCTATTTACATAAAATCCGTCAGACAATCCCATGTAAAAATTTCCGAAGAAAGTAATTTCACCGGGAGATTTTATTTTTAGCGCATTGAATAAATATTTTGTAACGGGCTCCGGTCCGCCAAGATTAAACTCAAGAATATCGGAATTAAAGCTTGTACCATCGTTTTTGTTTAAGCCTATATTATCCCTGTAATAAGAAAGGAACATATTATACTGCCCCCATTTTCCTTCTTTTGTCCTGGCGTTGATTACACCGCTGGTAGCCTGTCCAAATTCGGCATTATAACCTCCTGTAATAACTTCCACTTCTTCGAGTGAATTGGCAGAAAGCTGCATACCGAAACCGGTTCCCGACAGCGGGTCCTGAACGCTGACACCATCAAGTAGAAAAGAGTTTTCATAATTCCTGCCGCCTCTTATATACAGTTCGTCATTATCTTTGACAACACCTGCCTGCATGGTAACGATGTCCTTGATATCGGTAACGATTGACTTGCTGATTTCTTCGCTTGAGGTAATGTGAGAGCTGGAAGTCATTTCTATATCGAGCAAAGGCCTGTCCCCAATCACAACAATTTCCTGGTCAACAGTGAAAGAAGTGATTTTCAATTCTATGTTCATTTCTTTCTGCTCGCCATCTTTAACCTTCACGTTTGTATATTCGACGGTTTTAAAACCGATATAGGAAACCTGAAGAGTATATGTTCCTTCGGGTACACTTTCGATTTTATAATCACCGTTAAAACCTGAAACGGCACCCAGATATGAGCCTTTGATTTTCAGAGTAACACCTTCCAGCGGAGCTTTTGAAGAATCAGACACAATTCCGTAAATTGAGCCGAGCTGCCCCTGAGAAAATCCGGATTTCGAGAGGAAGATGACAAAAAGAATTAATAAAAGTTTTTTCATATGTTGCTTATAAACAATTTAATATTTTCAATTTTTTACTTACTGCCGTGCCGGAATTCATCTATCAGAACCTTTCTTAAAAACGTTTTTGATGCATTGATATTTCCGTTCATATAGTATACAGGCATCAGGAAAAACACCAGATTCGGATTTGTTGCCGGACTTTTTATTCCTATCGTAATTGTATCAGCACAGTTTCCACGCGGGGCGATCTTATAAACGGGACTTGCCGAAGAAGACGGATAAAATCCTTTTGTACCTGCTATTATTGTACCATCGGTATTTATAAATAATTTCGGATATCCGTTAAGAGGATTTAAGAAAGTTGTATCCATCCCGAGTATAACCTGTATTATACAGTTAACCCTTATGCTGTCTATCGGGGCAAAATTGAATAATGCTCCCTGAACGACTGCAACATTCGGAAATCCTGAAGACCAGAGGACTTTGCCGCCTGAGTTAATATAATAAGGCAAGGAATTTTGAGCCAGATTTAAATTCGGGTCATCCGATGCAGTACTAATTGAGCCGCCGTTTCTGTTAGCGCTCCAGATGACTATCCTGAATAATTTCAGGGTTTCAATAAACATCGGATTAATAATCTTAGGAATTAGTGAGCCGTTGTTGGACCTGATATCTAGTACATCATAGTGAATTGTATCCATTGCCTGCGGAAAATAACTGTTTGCTGCCGGCATTTCATTCAGAGGCATATCTTTTACAAGAAGTATCTTTGATGAAACAGATTTTACTCTGATGAATTTAGTGGAATCCTGAGGCATTCTGACTATTGAACTGAATGCTCTTGCATTATCCTGAGCTTTCATATAAATGCAGTAATTCCCCGATACGAGCCCGCTGTCCTTTGTAAGTGTCATTGAACTTAAAGAGCCAGATACAGGTCTGAAGTTCAGAGTATCATTCAGCGAATACCAGTACTTCGTAATAGTATTATCAC
Source organism: Ignavibacteriota bacterium (assembly GCA_016218085.1). Taxonomy (GTDB): domain Bacteria; phylum Bacteroidota; class Ignavibacteria; order Tepidaquicellales; family Tepidaquicellaceae; genus FEN-1279. The sequence continues at coordinate 189,731 of JACREY010000008.1, read as the reverse complement.
CATCAGGGTCTGAACCAATCCATTTTACAGTTGCGACCGGAAAAATAGTATCGGGTAATGTAAGAGAAGGATCAAAAACCATGGAAGGAGCTGAATTCACAACCGGATACCTGTTCGATGCAGGTGTGGGGTCTGTATATTGCTGGTCATCTACAGCCGCAACCCACATTTTAAAAGTACTATCCTGACCTAAAAGTGAGAATATAAACGTACTGTCATTTTGTGTTGTATAAGCCCAGTTCAGCGAATCAAATGAAATCTTATAACCTACGACATAACCATTCGGGCTGTCTCCCCACCATGATATTTTCTTTACTGTCTTTCCCGGAGCCAGTGTATCACCCGGCATCGAAAAAACAGAAAGGTAAGTTTCGGGAGGTAAGTGATTCTTGTTTCCTATAATCGGGTCGGAACAAGAAGAAATAAAAACAAATCCCGAAATTAATAAAACTAAAGCAGTAAAATATTTTATCATTTTATATGATATTTTTTGCATTTAATATTTTTCATTACAGCAAAATCAGCTAAGGAAAACAAATGTTCTCCTTAGCTTCTAAATTTTGCTATAATTTTATAAACTGAAAACTTTAAGAACTTTATGCGTTCTTTGTCCGCCTAGGTGGACCGCGGCGGACAAACTTAATAAACCTATTTAATCAGTAACCCACCACAGGCGGATTTTATAATTAAATAGCTATCGCTATTTAATTAACAACATTTTCTTTGTATCAGCAAAGTTTGTTCCGTCTTTACCGATAGCTGTCATTCTTACAAAATAAACTCCGCTGGCAAAATCCGAACCGTTGAAGTCAATTAAGAAACTTCCGGCGTTCATATTTTCATTAACAAGTGTCTGTACCTGTCTTCCAAGTACATCATAGACTCTAACTTCGACTTTTGAATACATTGGCAAATTAAATCCTATCCTTGTTACCGGGTTAAATGGATTCGGGTAATTCTGGTTTAATTTAAATTGTTCAACAACACCCTCAATGTGTTTTATTCCTACAGGTGTCACAGTTCCAAAATCAGAGTTACTTCTCGGACAGATTTTATAATTACTGTACGCATAATATAATATTCCCTGTATAAATGATATTGAATCATTCTGTGTAAGTAATGTTCTGCCAGGTAAATTTAATGAATCCCAATTATTGTAGTATGTGTGACCAGGTCCACCAGTATATGTAGGTCCAGCACCTGGAAGCATAATTCTTGCTTCGGTATTTGTGTAATCAACAACACTAAACTCACCGAAATTTCTTCTGAATATAGAATCACGAAGAGTTTCGTGAGAAGTGCAAGCAACACCTCTTGCCAAATTGATACATGAAATCCAGACAGGTGTATTAATTTTTACGAGAACACTTTCCCATTTTTTAATCGTAGTGTCTCCACCTGATTTATAATTTGCAAGCACTGCAGCCGTTAGTATCTGCGGTGCAGGAAGCGGATTACCCGTTGAAAGAATCTGAACATCTGAAGGTACAGCAGTCATAATCTGATTAATTCCAAAGCTGTAAGTAACAGTACCGGATACCCTTACTTTCTGTCCTTTTCTCAATTGGTCCGATGGTGAACCTGCAATCCAGATTCCACTGAAAGGACCTGTTCCGTTCTGTATAATAACCCTGGGAGGAGCTGAAACAGTACCACCCCAGGATGTGTATGAATAATTCTTGAAATCAATCGTATCAGCTGTTACTATACCCTCAATGCCTCTGACAATAGCATTTTCGTATCCTGAGTGTCCGCCGTTATTCGGGCAATACTGAACTTCCTGTATAGATAATGAGTCTGAAGCTTTAACTTTATAAAATAATTTTGATATCGAAGTATCAGAAGGTAACAATCTTGTTAATCCTGTTGTATTTGTTGCACTGAAATAATATTCGACCAGATTATTTAATGCAGTTGGCGGTAATTTTGTAGCATAAATATTTCCTCCTGCCAGATTCATTTGTTTATTTACAAATGCTCCGCCATTAATCCTGTAATATACGCTCGCGTTTGTTACCGTTGTATTACTTTGTATAGTTACGTTTACAGAAACGCTGTCTGCCGGTGTAGGAACGCCGGGAGTTTTATTAGGACCGGAAAGCTGAGGCGGTACACCGCCTAAACTTAAGTCATTAGGATAAATAGGAACAATTGCATATGGAAGCTGATTCCCTAGTACACCTTCGCTATTTGTATTGATTATCACTCCTCTAATGTAATTAACAATAGTACCTTGTGCGGGATGCGACCAGGGTCTTAGCGTATCTGTTGATGGTGAGGGAGAGGTTGAATAAAAATTAGAAAAATCTCTTACATATAATTTATTTCCGTTTCCGTCCACAATACTCCAGGGCTGTCTGCTAACAAGCCCGGGTCCTACTGTTACGTTTCTAATTTCAACATACATCCCTTCATATTTTTCCCCGCCTACATAGTTTATAGAACCACCTGGATTAGGATAATCACCTATTGCAAAATCGTTAATGTTCACAAGTTTTGGAACCGGTCTGCTGCCTCCAATAGAGTTGATAGTAATTGGACCAGAAGAATCAAGTGCAATTTGAGTTAACCATCCTGATTTACTTCTATTAGGCCAAGGCGTATTAGGACTAGCTGACCAGAATTCCTGAACAATACCTTTTACAGTTATTATGTTTCCGGTATCAACATATTGTAAATTTGTATTGGTTACTCTACCTGATTTTCTAATAACAATTCCACCAAATACTCCACTTGCTGTATCCTGTGCATAACAGGTATAGCTGTCACTGCCTCTTAATAATGAACGGTATACTCCACCAATATATACTTGCGGTGGTGCAACAACTCGACAAGTAAACTGAACTGAATCCCCTATCCTTGGTGACCAGTCTTTTCCATATTGTAATGAATCATTAGATACGGTTTGTATCTGCTGAAGTGTGAGTACATGCCAGGTCATTATATTTGCAACCACTATATAGGAGAACAGAGCAAATAATAGCAGTAGTGGTAAATATTTTATTTTCTTTTTCATAATTTTAATTTAACGTTTATAATTTATTTTAATATTTTATTTTACAATTAAAAATTTTCCTTTTTTGATTTCCCCTGTAGCGGCATCTTTAACGGTGAAAAGGTAAAGCCCAGTTGCAATTGCCTGATTTTCTTTTGTAATCAGGTCCCAGGCGTGCTCACCACCTGCGAATTTCTGGCTTCCGTCCGCATATGTTTTGAACCACTGAATATCACTGCCGTTATATGTACCGGCATCGTGGTGAAGAGTCTGAACAAGGTCGCCCGATAATGTCCAGATGCTGATGTCGCATTTTGACGGGAGATTATAAAAATATATCTTCCTTAGTACTTCTTTCTGCGTTCCTGAGCCGTCCCAGATTGCGCTGCCGTAATAGGGATTGGGGTAAACACCGATTTCCGCACCTGAATTGTCTTTTGCGGTTGTTCCCACTATCAATCTTTTTACATTTGCGAGTGTACTGCTTTCGAGAGATTCAAGTCCCTGTGCAGGGTCGCCTTTATCATAAGCAGTAACCGAATAAATATACTGGAAGCCATTCAGCTGGTTTGGATATTCAAACCTGTACCAGTACTTATTCGTATCTCCGGGAAATGTCTTCGGAGTGGTTTCGCTGTATTTGATGAATTTAAAGCTTGTATTGTTGCCGTATCCGTTGCAGCAGGAGTCAAAATCACCCGAAAGTTTCAGTGCAGTTGTCAAATCAAGATTATTTGTCAGATCCGCTCCTGCATTTGTCCTGTAAATCCTGTATCCTTCAAAATCTTTTTTTCCTGAAATCGGGTCGACAGAATTTTCAGCATTATTAGTCCACCAGAGTGTCACTTTATGCTCTTCAATTTCAGATCTGATAATAGGAATATCGGGAGGAGACGGGAGCTTGTAACCGTTATCATAAGCTCTCTGAGCCCATCCGGCATTTGTATAAAGATTTTTTTTCTGGAACTCTGTATCATTACTTGCAGGGTCGGTACCGTTTTTCTTTGCACAGATTACAGAGAATACCACATTGATAGTATCGAGCTGATATCTCAAAGACAGCGGGGAGCCGTCTGTTTTTTTATAAGGTCCGTAAGAAATAAGTGTAACGCGATTAGCAGGATGAGTTCTGAGATAATTTATCCTGTTTGTATCTATCGGCACACCCGGTGCAAGAAAACCTTTAAGCTTGCTGTATCTGGCTTCATCGGTTGTCGGCGAGAAATAATACGGATCGCCTACATTTTTAAACTGCCAGATAGTAAATTTTGATTTAACACTTTCTGTATCAATTTTCGGATATGCACCAAGCAGTTTCACACCGCAGTAATTATCCGTAAATCCCACATCTCCGTCATAGTCGTAAGTATATTCCATCCTCATTGAATCAATATATCCTGTAGCTCCGTGTGAATAATATGATGTTCCTACTCCCGTACAACCCGGTGATACATTTTGGTTTCTAACTACGATATCTTTCCATAATCCTACATAAACGCTGTCAATCGGAGATGTATCTCCGTTGTATCCTATGTTAACTATTTTATAATTCAAAATCACAAATGAATTTGCAAAATTCAGGTTATAAGTATATGATTCGAGAAGCACTTTAATACCAATCGGAGTATGATTCTGCATACCTGTTGTGATAGTATCGAAGAACTCGCAAACAAAATCCTGATGCGAAATTGCTTTCGGGTCGTAATACGGTGAGGTGATAAGCGAAGACCTTTCAAGAATAACCGAGCCTGCTCCGTTTGTAAATTCAAATCCTTCCTGTTTGTTCGCATTTGATACGTCGATTGCGCCGGTTGTTACCTTAATCTGATTGTTTTTAATCCCGCCGAACCACAAACCCCCGAGCCACAGATTTTCGATTCCCGAACCCTTGGGGTACATGCAGGAAGGCTGTGATCCGCAATATCCTTTGCCCAATGTTCCGTAATTCGTAACGGTCATCTGAATATTACCGACGTTTGTATATTTATTATTTACATCATCGGATGGCCTTGTATATACATTTGATTCGTAGAAACTGATTATCAGAATTGCAACAAAGAAAAAAATAGAGAAAGAAATTACACTCCTTCTCATTAAAGGATTTAAGTTATTTAACATATTACCTCTTATCATATTTTATTGGACAGATAATTTAGTCTTATTTTTTCTCAAATTCTAGATAGTAATTAAGCCTGATTTATGACAATTATTTTAAAATATTAATTTATACTATTTTTGATTATCTTGTTAATTGTAATTTTATTTTATGCTAAAATTAAGAATTTTAATAAATATAATATTAAGATTCTGCTATTTTATTGTTAAAAATTCAAACAGGTAAACCGGAGTTTTGAAATTAAGGTATTTATTAAAAGAATCGTTAAGAGGATTTAATTCTGCAAAATTATCAACTGCAGCATCAGTTATCACAATAACTCTGTCTTTAATATTAATTGCCCTGTATTATACTCTTTCATTTAACTCAAACAAGCTAATAAAATCAATTAAAGATAAAGTTGAGATTGAAGTATTTATTAACGACAACCTGAATCCCGATGAGATTAACAACCTTAAGGAAAAAATAAAGACAATAGGCGGAGTTAAACAGATAACATTAATATCAAAAGAAGAAGCGTTCAAGATATTCGAAAAAGAATACGGAAGAGAAATGCTGGATTTATATGAATCAAATCCCCTTCCTGCTTCTTTTAAAATAAACCTGTATGATGAATATAAGTCCCTTGAACGAATTAACAAGATTAAAACACAGCTTTCATCTATTCAGAATGTAAATGAAATCGTTTTCCCCGAGAAGAATCTTGAACTGATAGAGAAGAATACATCAGGAATATTATTTATAAACCTGGTAATACTTATAATAATCACGCTTACATCGGTATTTCTGGTTTCAAATACCATAAGACTTGTTATAGCTTCCAGAAAAAAAATCATAGAGACTTTTAAACTTCTGGGGGCAAGAAATTCATATATCATGACGCCGTTTATCATAGAGGGATTTTTGCAGGGACTTACAGGAGGGATATTCGCTTCCGCAATAATCTATTTCCTGCTTGTTGTTTATTCGACAAGATTCAGCCAGAACGAGATAAAACTGGACTTTCTCGGTTTTGAATATATGGGTTATCTTACATTAATTGGAATAATACTTGGAATTTTAGGAAGCGTGTTTTCTGTTAAAAGATTTTTAAAAGCACACATTAATTAATAATTTTCATATGCTCGAGAAAAATGACAAAGCGCCGGACTTCAAACTTAATGCCGATGACAGTAAGACTTATTCATTAAAGGATTTCAGGGGTAAGAAACTGATTCTTTATTTTTATCCAAAAGACATGACTTCGGGATGTACTGCTGAGGCTTGTGATTTCAGGGATAACGCAAAATTGTTCCATAAAAAAAATGCAGTGATTATCGGAGTCAGCAAAGACAGCGTTGAATCCCACAGGAAATTCAGGACTAAATATGAACTGCCGTTTACGCTTTTATCCGATGAAAGCACGAATATGCTAGAAGCATACGGAGTATGGAAGGAAAAAAGCATGTACGGGAGGAAATACATGGGAATAGAAAGAACCACATTTATCATAGATGAGAAAGGTTATATATCGGAAATATTCAAAAAAGTAAAAGTAACTGGTCACATAGTAGAAATTTTAAAACTAATATAGTATATGAGCCGTGAAGTAATAATAAACAGAGTAAAAAATGAGGCCGATAAAATTGCATTCATAAAATTCCCGTGGAAAATTCATAAAGGAAATCCAAACTGGGTTCCCCCGATGATTTTCGATGTCAGGAACACTCTAAATACAGTAAAAAATCCTTTATACAAGCATACAAAACTTGAACTCTGGCTGGCATACAAGGGCAGCGAAATTGTCGGAAGAATTGCAGGTATCGTGAATGATAATCACAATAAGTTTCACAATGATAAAGTAGGGTTCTGGGGATATTTTGATTGTATCAATGATAAGGAGGTTTCAGGAGCACTTTTCGATACGGTCAAGGATTTTTTGATTGCAAACGGAATGGATACAATGCGTGGTCCTGTTAATCCGTCCACCAATGATGAAATCGGACTGCTGATAAATGCATTCGATAAACCTGCAGTAATGCTGATGACGTACAATCCCGAATATTATATTGGTCTTGTAGAAGAATACGGATTTGTAAAATCAAAAGAACTTTATGCATATCATGTCAGCGAAAAAATCGTGAATAATAAAGCAGCGATGGATAAACTGGAAAGAGTAGCAAATATAGTATTAAAAAGAGAAAAACTGACTATCAGAAAAATTAACGTTCAGGATTTTGATAATGAAGTTAAGCTGATTCAGGAAATTTATAACAAAGCCTGGATAAAAAACTGGGGTTTCGTTCCTATGACTGACGACGAATTCAAATACCTTGCAAAAAACCTTAAAGCAGTAATTGATAAAGATTTAATTTATCTTGCCGAGTTCGACGGCAAACCAGTCGGATTTTCCCTCGCACTTCCCGATTACAATCAGGTATTTATCAAAATGAACGGAAAACTTTTCCCGTTCGGTGTATTTAAACTTCTTGCAGGAAGAAAGAAAATAAATTCAATCAGACTTATCACACTTGGTGTAATTCACGAATTCCAGAAAAAAGGTACAGAAGCCGTATTCATCCTGAATACCATTAAAGAAGGCCTTGCCAAAGGATACAAAGGAGCGGAAATTTCCTGGATACTTGAGGATAATGGTCCAATGGTTGCAACAGCAGATAATCTGGGTGCTGAATTATACAAAAAATACAGGATTTACGACAAGCAAATATCAAATAACAGATAATCCCGATAAAAAAAATCGGGATGCAAAGAGCGCACAAATAACAGATAACAAATAATAGCAAATATTCTATTTAAGTTAATTTATATTTTATACTATTTTCCGTTTTCCATTTCCCATTTTCCATTTTCCAAATGTGAACTTCATTCCTAATTTCTGTGTTTACAATATTAACTTACAAAAATAATTCTTAAATAAAATAAATACAGGAGTAATAAAAATGATTAGCTTAGGACAGAAATTTCCGGAGTTCAAAAAGAAGGCAACTGTTTCTGTGAAACCCGGGAAGGAATTTTCTGAAATCACAAATAATGACCACATATCAAAAAACAAATGGATGGTAATGTTCTGGTATCCTAAAGATTTTACATTTGTCTGCCCGACAGAAATAGTTGAATTCAGCAGGAACAAGAAAGAATTTGACAGCCGCAATGCAGAATTAATCGGTGCATCTACAGACACTGAATTTTCACATTTAGGATGGATGATGGCACATCCTGATTTAAAGACGCTCGAGATTCCCCTTCTTGCAGATACCTCAAAATCACTTGCTGAAGACCTGGGAATACTGGAAGCTGAAGAAAAGATTGCTTACAGGGCAACGTTCATAGTTGACCCGAAAGGATATGTGAGATGGATTAATGTAAATGATTTATCGGTCGGAAGAAATGTCGAAGAAGTTGTGAGAGTTCTTGACGGATTACAAAACGGAGGATTAATTCCCTGCAACTGGAAAAAAGGCGAAAAAACTCTTTAACAAATATTCCGCCAAGGCGGATGCAAAGAACGCACAAATAATAATTAGTTAATAACAAAAAGAGCCCGCAACTTGCGGGCTCTTTTAATTTTACTTTTATAATTTAACATTTAAAATTGAATCAACCTGCCCAGGGAATGCCATCAACTTTTTCCTGGAAGTCACGTAATTGCAGCCAGCCTTTTTTCCCGTCTTTATCTTTAATCAGGTACCAGAAACAAGGGTCATTGTAATCGACATCATCACATTTAACTTTAACATATGCTTTGATAAACTGAATCTTATCCCCTTTTTTAAATTTAGTCACAACTGCAGAATTTTTATCTCTTTCTTTGAATGTGCTGAAACTCTCTTTTACAATTATTTCACCGTCAAATCCTTCGTAAAATTTAACAGGATATTCATCTTTATAAACAGGTTCAAACTTCATTTTATTTTTATTTAGTACGAATTCAAAATCGTAGCTCCAGAATCCCATCCAGCCGGTTGCTTTAACCGTACCGTCACCCGGTAAAACGGGCTGTTCGTTTGAATAGACAACTCCGAGAGAAATTATTTTCTTTCCGTCAAACCTGTAAATCTGGTAAGAAGTGTTAATCGAAAAATAATAAAGCACTGCAATCTCTTTGTACTTATCATTTTTATCTACGTCTAATACCATTGACTCCATTCCGTCATAAGCATCAACGCAGGAATCCTTTATGGTAATTCCGTCTATTGTCAGTGTGAAATTTCCGTCATTCAAATAACCGTTTTCATCACATCCGTACTTTATATAGACTTTACTTTTCACGGATTCAAAAAGACCGGCAGTAAATGCAGTATCACAGGAACCTGCCTCAGAAACCGAATAAGCCGTTAAAGTTAAAAACAATAAAATGATTTTCATAAGATTATTTTATTTAATTTTTACATAAGTTTCTTCAGTACCGTAAAAGAAGCTCAAGTCCATATATTTCTCAATATAACCATAAAGATCCTTAGGCGTATCAAATTTTTCCTTGATGTTGTTTGTCACTTCCTTAATGGCAAATTCGCTGCTGCCTGATTTAATAATCCTATATAAATAATATGTACCCACACCAGAACTAAAGAATGAATTCTCCTTTGCAACTTTTGTAATGTTCAGGAAGCTGTAGTCTTTTATTTTGGAAATGTGAGCAATATATTCAGAAGAATCCTTTGAGATAGTATCGGCAGGAACTGATTTGATTCTCATGTGAAAATCATCTTCCTTTGAGATTATATATTTTGTTTTTGTATCTTTGTAATTCCATTCACCGAGAAAGTCATTGCTAATTTTTACTGTTGCCTCGCTGATAGGAACTTTTGATTCATACGGACATCCGTAAAAACTTATCATTATTAAAACTAGCGAGAAGAGAAGAATAATTTTTTTCATTTTATATTAATTTATTTAGTTTTTGAACGAGTATAACTTATGTAATCTGTAACTGGAGGTTCGACATTCAAGCTTCTTATAGCCGCTGCTGTCTGCCCTCTATGATAGGTTGAATGATTTACCATATGCATAAAAATATCACATATCTTCGCTTTCACCTGCTCCCCCTTGATATTAACATATTCTACAATCCTATCAAACTCAGGTACGGGAAGTGTTTCAAGAAATATTTTCCATTCCTTATTAATTTCTTCTGCTAACCTGATATTTTCTTCTACACTTCTTACTTCAAAAGGGTCAAAAAGTTTCGATTTTTTTATTCTTGCAAGCAATATAATTTCAGCATTTATTATGTGAGAAAAAAGTGCATTTGTTTTGGATTCCTTAATATCATTTCTTTTCAAAACATCTGCAACATTTAAATCAGCCCAATGAGTATATCCCAGCAATTCGAGAAAATGTATTTTATAATCCATAAATTTTTATTTATTTTTTTCCTCCTGCAATCATCTGCCAGGCTTTCGGAGAAAAGAATTTTTTGCTTTCTTTTCTGAATCCGTCATAGAATAATGCACCCCACATAGGTGTTCTCGGATAGCAATAAAAATCACCCGTGAAAAGTTCCACTAATCCGGGAAATTCGAATGCCGAATAGTGCTTGTTCAGATACCCTCCGAGAAAATCAATCTGTTCCTTCGTTGCCTTTTCCACAATAAGACAGGGATATACAATCAGGGAGCCGAAAAGTCCGACTGGATTGCCCTGCCTGATTTTCATAGCATAGTTAAAAGTTTCCCTGCTGAACTGCTCGAACTTTGCTTTTGTAAAATACTCATCCTGGTATTTTGCGAAGCAGAACACATTCACCTTGCTGAACTTGCTTATTTCGACTCTGTCAACCGCGAATGCGGCATCAAACAGCCAGTTTGATTCCACTCCAAGCGGTGCAAAACCAAAATGCCTCATCCATTGTTCAAGTGACTGAAAATATTTTTTTGCGCTGTCGGAATATCCCATAATTTTCTTTTAATCAGATTTCGTATAGAAGAATATTAAATTTTTACATTTCAAAAAACTATTTTATTAAAATCATCTTTTTTGTTTCTGAGAACCCATCACTTATCAGTTTATAAAAATAAATGCCACTTGATAAATTGTCCGAATTGAACGGTATTTCATATGTTCCGCTTGAAAGCTTACTGTTTATAAGCGTGGTAATTTCATTACCTTTTATATCATAAACCATTAGAGAAACATTTCCGGTTTTTGCAACATCGAATTTAATATTTGTCTTCGGATTAAACGGATTCGGGTAATTCTGATATAATAAAAATTTTCCGGGCACAACTTCGCTTATTTTTCTGATATTAATGGAATAACTTCCGTCAAAATATACTTTTCCGGTCGAACCGTCTTTTCCAACCCAAATAATGGCAAAATTAGTATTATTATTCGTCGGTATAATTCTCGGTCTAAAGGACGCTGAAGACCAATAAGGCGGATGATCTGAAATTGGAAATACTGTGGCAAAAGATGTTGGATTAGCCGTCGTTACAGTAGAGAAAACTACCCTGTCAGTAGTGTTGTTTGCTGTACCTGACTGCAAGCTATCCTGATATAATGAAACAAGAAGCGTAAGATTACCAAGATGTTTAGCATCAATCCAGTATTCGCTGTATTTATTTGTTGCGGCTACCGTTGCGTTGAGTGAAAAAGTAAAGCCGCTATTTGTACTCACCTTGCACAATAAATCTATGTCTCCTGAAATGCTTTGGCAGTATAAAACCCAAACTACATTTGCCATTTTTGCTACTGTGAATTCAGTTTTCATATAACTTGTATTTGTATCGATGTCCCTGTATCCTATCAATGAAAGCGTGCCGGGAGAAGTTTGTCTTTGCATAACTAATTTAACAGGAGATTTTAAAGTATCCTGCTGTAACCCCTGGTACATCGCTACAAATATTGTATCGCCGGAACTGCTGTTTGTATAAGCCTTTGGTGTTGACACACTTCCAACAATTGAATTTGCAGAACCCCACGTTTTCCCGAAGTTGGTTGATGATGCGTAATATAATTGCGCGGAAGTAAAATCAACATAATACATATAAAATGTACCGGTTGATGTGGCAACTATATCATAATTTCTTATATTAAGTGATGTTGAAAACTGCCTTACACCAAGGCCTGCATTTTCAATGTTAATAATATATACAACTTTTTCATACTGAAAAGATAAATAAATTGAATCAGAGGTTCTGAGCGTCTTTAATTGTTTGGCTTTACCATCACTCAATGTTGCAAATTGGGTTGACCAGTTTATCCCCCCGTTTGTGGATTTATAGCATCTTATCATATATCCGCCGTTTGTATCGTTCATTAAAACATATGTTGATTTAACCGAACCACGCTGCATTTCTATACCATCTATCGGTCCAATCGGGGTGAGATTTCGGACTTCGTTATCATTTCCCCACATGGAAAAATTAAAAGGACTCTGGGATGTGATAACTTGAGGATTGTCTAAAGGCTGACCAATTAAATTTGAAATGCAAAATAAAACAAAAAGAAAAATGAAAAAGTGTTTCATAAATACTCCTTCTTTTTTATACTGACTGGGTTATTTTGGAATAAAGTTTCTAATTAAAATAAACTTTCAAAATATATGTAGAATACATTTGAAATCATTTAGGAAAACTTATATAAATATATAAATATCATATAATAAATAAAATACTTTTCTTTTTCTTGTATTTATGATTTTAGCATTTATTTCAGATTAAAAATTAAAATCTGCTAAAACATATCCATTGCTTTAAGGATTTCTACTGCTCGCTCATAATTGTATTCATTTACAATTAATTTAACCCCTGCCTGCATATTCAAAGCAGGCATCATACCGCCTTCATTATCAGAGGATATAAAACATTTTATTCCTTCCGATTCAAGTTGTTCCTTTGCCATCAAAGCCTCTATCTCACTGTTAAAAACTTTTACTGCAACTTCATCAATAAGTTCCGTTTCATCAATCTTGTCGGTCAAATCAATTGTTTCGAATAAATCTGCTCCGCATTTCGGACATTTTTTATCATCAGGATTAACAGTATGCCCGCAATCAGTACAGAAATAAACTTCTTTTTCTACATTGTCTTCAGACATGAATTTTAACTTAATATTTGTTTGAAATTTTTTTTATTTACATCCCTCTATCCAGTTTGATATTTCATCAATTACAGCGGGATTGAAATTATTATAATAGAATCCCGGAATGCTTTTCTTCTGGAAACTTTCTTCGGGAGTTTTTGCTGTTCCGAATCCGTGGTCCATATTCGGAATCAATAAAAACTTTCCTTTACCGGGATTATATTTATTCACAATACTTACAATATCCTCGTGGTCTTTATTGGAAAAAGCTTCGAAGTCACCCTCTCCTCGAATCACAAGGACGTTTGCTTTCACGTTCTTCCATACCTGCGGCATATTCAAGTCCTGAAGTTCCTGCCAGAACTTAACATTACGCGACCAGATTCTATCGCCGCTTTCGTACTCAAGATTATCTTTCATAATGGCTTTAACTTCATCGGTAACAACCAAATCCTTCGGCGATTTTTTTAAAATAAGAATATCATATAAAACCTTAATCATTTCCGTTACAACTTTTTCATTTTCGATAAAATCCATTCCTGCAATCGGATTCTGAAGGCGGAACATTTCGAGGATATATTCATACCAGCTTTTAAGACCCGTGCCGCAGACAATTACGCCTTTTGCAATTCTGTTTTTATCTACCATCGGAGCTTCATATCCGCCAAGCGAGTGTCCGAATACGAATACATTGTCTTTATCCACAAAATCGTATTCCAGCATCTTTTGGAATCCCGCTTCGAAAGCCTCGAGTTCTGTCCAATATCCTATTTCAAAGCAATCCGGAGTATTATAACAGTCGCCCATTGCTGGTTTTTCCACACGCACTACAGAATAACCTTTTTCTGTCAGACGCTCGACTACCTGTCCGTATGGATGCTTGCCGAGATTATCCAGTGAATAGCACATATACCCCGGAATAAAAAGAATTGTTTTTAGCTTCCCTTCTTTTTTAGGTTTTGTTGTAATTATTCTAAGGTAACCTTCTTTGAATTTCACTTCATCATAAATTACATCATACTTATCGGATTTTTCATAAGGCAATCCAACTGCATCAGTAGATAAATCAAGATTACTGCCATTCCTGATAACGGAAAATACTATTGGCATTTTTTCCCTGTAATCTTTTACAGCATCCCTGTATTCTTTTACTTTATTAAGCCTGATATTATTTAAATTTAAGAACATTATTACATCATTAACTTTCAATCCGGCTTTTTCCCCTGTGGAATTAGGTGTTACTGCAGTGATTACCAGTCCGGCTTTTTCAGAAAGATTAAGAGCAGTTTTAATTGAATCGTTTACTTCTATAAGCTTTAATCCGAGAAAAGCTTTACGCGGAATGTTTTGGGAGAAACAAGGAATGGAAAATAAAAATAAAATTAAAATACTAATAAACTTTTTCATAAATAATTATTTGTTTTAATTTTAGTTACGGTAAGTACATTACAAGGTTGCAAAAAAGCAATTTAAGTTCAAGAGAAAAAGGATATTCAATGAATATTATTAAATAATATTAATAAAGACTTACTAACAACTATTTAATCAACATCATCTTTTTAGTTTCTGAAAAGTCCCCCGCAATTAGTTTGTAAAAATAAATCCCACTTGGATTTTGGTAATCGTTAAAATGAAAAATTGAAAAAGGTATTTCATAAGTTCCGGGATTCAGGTATTCATTTACCAAAGTTTCGATTTCTTTACCTAAAACATCGAATATTTTTAGTGAGACGTAACTTTTTTCTTTAATTTGAAATCTAATAATTGTAGATGGATTAAACGGATTCGGATAATTTTGATGCAATTCATATTTATCTGAAATATTTTCTCCTATTGGCCGGAAACCTGTTATTCCTCCATTAGTTGTTTTTAATATAATTCCACCATTCCCGCAAACATATCCTGTTAAAGCATTAACCATAAAAATCTGGTTCAGAGTTGAACTGGTTCCGGTGTTTTGAACAATCCAGTTATCTCCTCCGTTTGTACTTCTTACTATCTTTCCCTTGCTTCCTGCGGCAAAGCCGTTAAGACTATCACTAAAGTGAACGGAATTGAAACTTACTCCGGAATCAGGTCCGATATTAAAATGCAGATTCCAACTGTCACCTGAATTAGTTGAACGATATATATCGGCATAATTGGCACCATTTACCGTACGTGAACCGGTTGCAAATCCCGTATTAGAATTTTTAAAAAAAACTGAATTAAGGGCATACATTACAGTAAGATCATTATTATTCAGCATTAATCCAACATTGAATGAATTTCCGCTATTTGTGGATTTATAAATAACTGCTCCTCCTAAATCAGTACCGCAAACCAGTAAAAGCGACGGGCTAAAATAGTGCATTCCAAAAATTAAATAAGGGGCAGGAATATATCTTGGTGAAAAAGTTAAACCTCCATCTGTTGTATGACACATAAGGCCACCGGTTCCGCTGCCTCCCGTAATACCCGTGTTAGCATTTAAAAAGGAAATACAAAAAACATTGATACCGCAGCCTGAAGTGCTAATCCAGTTTCCGCCTGAGTTTGTAGTTTTAAGGACAAATCCCGTGTATCCTGAGATGTAGCCGGTTTCAATTGCAGGAAAGCAGGTGCTTAAAATATTCTGCGTGGTGGTTAAAGGAATAGCAGTCCAGTTCAATCCTCCATTAGTAGTTCTAATCAATTTTCCGTTCGAACCTACAGCAATTCCGGTTGATGGATTTACAAAACAAATATCATTTAAATCCAGTGTTGTTCCTGATTGTAGTTGAACCCACTGCGGAAATAATACAGCAGGAATTAACAACACGAAAAAAGCAATAAAAATTATTTTTTTCATAATTACTAAATTAAAAGATTTAAAATTTAAATTTCACTTTTAAAAGTGAAAACATCTTTTAAATAAAATTATGTTCGTTTAAATATAACACGAGGAAAAAAATATAATAATTTATTCTATTTATATTATTTCAATTCTAAATAAAATTACATATTGCACATTGAAATTGCAATACTCATCTATTTATTAATTCATAAATTTATCTGATAAATTTCTGTCAAAAAACAGTTTTTCGTATAAAATATTGGTGGTTAGTTTAAACAGTAACTAATATGAATTTATATACGATTAGATTCTGTTTTTCAGGCATTTCAGATTTTCAACCGAATTCCGGATACAAGTAAACTAATAATTTTTGGTGTATTATAATCCATAATTATAGAATTCTTGAAATACTCTATTTATTTATAACTACCCTTAACGCAGTTTAATGCTTTATACAATTTGAATATTTTGATAAAAAATGATTAAAAATTGTATTGTTTTGATATTTTTTTCTTGATATGTTTGTAGACACGAAAAAAGTTATTATGCATTCTCATAGGATAGCTCATATATTACAAAACAGAATTACCACCCTAAATTTATATTTAATAAATAAAAATTATTTAAAGAAAGGAAGTTAAACTATGTCTTCATTCGTTCAAGAGATTATTGACATTGTTAAGCACAAAGACCCGGCGCAACCGGAATTTTTACAGGCAGTGACAGAAGTTGTAGAATCGTTAGCGCTTGTTATGGAAAAGCATCCTGAATACCGTTCACACAAGATAGTTGAAAGAATAATCGAACCTGAAAGAGTAATTTTATTCAGAGTTCCGTGGATGGACGACCAGGGAAATGTACACGTAAACCGCGGATTCAGAATAGAAATGAACTCAGCAATCGGACCTTACAAAGGCGGTTTGAGATTCCATCCTTCAGTAAACCTCGGAATACTGAAATTCCTGGCATTTGAGCAGGTATTTAAAAATAGCTTAACCACGCTCCCAATGGGCGGCGGTAAAGGCGGTTCGGATTTCGATCCAAAAGGAAAGAGCGACAACGAAGTAATGAGATTCTGCCAGAGCTTCATGAGCGAACTTTTCAGACACATTGGTGCAGATACAGACGTACCCGCAGGTGATATCGGAGTTGGCGGAAGAGAAATAGGATTTATGTTCGGTCAGTATAAAAAATTAAAAAATGAATTCGTCGGAGTTCTTACCGGTAAAGGTTTGAACTGGGGTGGTTCACTTATTCGTCCCGAAGCAACAGGATACGGTGCAGTATATTTCGGAGCAAATATGCTTGCAACAAAAAAAGAAGATTACAAAGGAAAAATCTGTCTGGTATCAGGTAGCGGAAACGTAGCTCAGTACACAATCGAAAAATTACTTGAATTAGGCGGTAAACCGGTAACCTGTTCAGATTCAAACGGTTACATTTATGACGAAGAAGGCTTCAATAAAGAAAAACTTGCATTCTTAATGGAACTCAAGAATGTCAAAAGAGGAAGAGTCTCCGAATTCGCAGATAAATTCAAATCAGCAAAATACATTCCGGTTGACCCGAAATTGGATTACAACCCGCTCTGGAACCACAAAGCACAGTGCGCATTCCCGAGTGCAACGCAGAACGAAGTTAACGGAAAAGACGCTGAAAACTTACTCAAGAATGGCGTATATGTAGTATCGGAAGGCGCTAATATGCCTACCACAATCGACGGCGTAAACAAATTCCTCGCAGCAGGAATCCTTTACGGTCCGGGCAAAGCAGCAAACGCAGGCGGCGTAGCAGTATCAGGCCTCGAAATGTCACAGAACAGCCAGAGACTCGGCTGGACAAGAGAAGAAGTTGACAAGAAATTACAGTGGATTATGAAGAACATTCACGACAACTGCTTCGAAACAGCCAAGAAATATGGTACACCCGGTAACTACGTAAACGGTGCAAACATTGCAGGCTTCCTGAAAGTAGCCAACACAATGATTGACCAGGGATTAGTATAGTAAAAGGAAGTTATTATCCAAATATAAAAGGCGGAGCGGAGCAATCCTCTCCGCCTTTTGGTTTAATATCATTATTTCACAAGCACCATCTTCTTTACTGCTGTAAATCCTTTCCCGTCCTCTACCTGTATTCTATAGAAATATACTCCGCTGGCAAATTGGGTTCCATTGAATTCAACTGTATATCTACCTGCTGTCTTAAATTCATTGTTAACCAGTGATTTCACTTCCCTGCCGAGGATATCATAAATCACGAGTTTCACTTTCCCGTCTTTTGGAAGTTCGTAATTTATTTTAGTTACCGGGTTAAAGGGGTTTGGGTAGTTTTGTGATAGACTATAATTTTCAGGTATTACATTTGTTTCATTATTTACAGTCTCATTTCTCACCACATTCAACTTTTGTATATCTTTATTAACTGCATTTATGTGTTCGAAAACTGTTTTTGGTCTTCTTATTCTAACAACTTCATGAATGGTTTTCATCACCCTCAATTCAATTTTTGCACTACTTTCGCCTTTTTCACTTTTTTTAGTTAGTATATCAATTTTATCTTTAACTTTCTTTTTTGAATCATCGAGAGCGGTAATGACAGAAACTGTAATTGTTTTTCTCTCTTCTTTAGTGAATTTATCTTTGTCATCATCATTAAATAATCTATTATCCATTTTTTCAAAATATTCATTAATAAAGTCCTCCCTTTCTGCTCCCACAGGAATAATAACCTCATTTATTGTTTGTTCTTCCGGGTAGATATTGGAGACACCACCACTGTGACCGTTTAAGCTGTCAAGCAAATTTGTCGCCGCATAATCCCAGCTTGCCAGCAAGGCTTCATATGTATAGGGGTTTTGCTGAATGATTTGCTGGAATCCTGCCATTGCAGACTGGTATTCTTTTAATCTCACTTTGCATTTCTAATATAATAATTACATTTCCTTACTAGTTGCAGATTATTCGGATGATTTAGAATAAGTGTGTTTAAATATGTTTTGCAATTATTTGCACTTGTCAATGAAGTGTCAAGAGTTACTGCAAGCTGATAAAGTTTAGAAATTGAATTAAGACTATGGAGGCTGTCAGGAAATAAATTTAGCAACTCGTAACACTTTGCTTTCGCCAAAACATAATTCCTCAGCCTCATTAAAATACAAACTGAATCATAAATAGTTTTAGGTGAAACCGTTTGTGTTCTTCCAAATCCTCCACCGGTACCACCGGAGCTATATTGAATTGTATCAAATACGTAATTACCTACATCGATTACAATGTCTGTATTCGATGAATTACCTGCACATTCATATGGAAAGAATTCAAATTCAACATCGTTATTATTAGCCAACCATTTTACTTCTTTGAGTGGTAGGTTTGGTTCTACTATTGGAGAATTATTCAATTTGAAACAGTTTTTTCTTTCATATTGAACCGCATCAGTACCTTCTCCGGGAAAATATCCACTTAAATGCAGAGAGTTTGAATTCGGCATTATGTTGAAATTATTTATTCCATAATCCAATAAAAATGTCGAGTTATTCACATAAATATTTGCCGCGTAATTATTAGTATTGTCAAAAGTGTTTCTTCCGCCCGTTATATAATTTCCGTTTGATGACATATTTACCACACTATTGACTGTTGCATCAACACTTCTTGCTAAATTATTTCCCGATACTGATGTTATTACATTGTTATAAAAATCTATATTTGTTTCAATTAGCTCTGCGCCTTTATTAAAACCCGTTATAACATTATCGCAAACCGCGACACCTGTTACAAAGGACAAATAAATCGCAGTAGCAGAATTAGAATTTGAAGTAAAATTATTGTTATAAATT
The DNA here is from genome assembly GCA_016218085.1 of Ignavibacteriota bacterium. Classification (GTDB taxonomy): domain Bacteria; phylum Bacteroidota; class Ignavibacteria; order Tepidaquicellales; family Tepidaquicellaceae; genus FEN-1279. The sequence continues at coordinate 169,942 of JACREY010000008.1, read as the reverse complement.
CTGACCGGTACATTTCCGCTTGCAAACGACATAATGCTCAATGCTCTTTTATCACTTGAGTTCATATCGAAAATATTCCCGGCAATATAAATATTTGGCTCTGTTGTTGCGGTGCTGTTATAATTTGATTCTATTGCACCTGATTTTTGATTTTGATAATTAGTAAAAGTGCAATTATTTATATTCATTGTAAAACAATCAAATAATTTCAGTGCATAATTTGTATTTTGAAGTTCTCCTTTTACTTTCTCGAATTTTGCGGAATTAATATTCACAAGATTGCAGGAGTTTAACGTAATCCCGTTCCAATCTAATGGACTTTGAAAAATAATATTTTTTTCGTGAGTAGGTTGATTCACATCACCGCAACTGAATGTTCCACCCGTAAATTCGAATCTGGCATTTTGAGTAAAATTAATGGTTGTGCTAAAACCAATATTTATATTTTTATCTGTTGCTGTAACAAGGTTATTGCAGGTAATATTTACCCCCTGAATATTCTCATCGCATACAAGCGTACCGCCGCTTACATAAGTTGGCACGATTTTATATAATCTCCCTTCGCCGGGCTTAAACCAGCCATTATAATCATCATTTTCTATACTCAAATTAACATAACTGTAATTATTCTTGTTAAACGTACCTACGACAGAGCCATTTTCGATATTTACTATGCTCCAGTTATTAAATCCGGTAAAAGACGGGTGGTTGGGTTTAAAAAATACTCTAACAGATCTGGCTCCGAATTTATGCGGGTTATTATCTTGGGGATCAACAAAACACCTTCTGTTTACAATCATAAAATATTCTGTGTTTGGTTCCGAGTTTTTCATAGTTGCTACCTGAAGATATCTTTCGTCAGGGCAATCATAAGTTACTCCCGGAGGAACATTATCTTCATTACATAGTGGTATATCATTACCCAGTTTAAAGGTCGTTATTCCATAAAAATAAGAATTTGATATCAGTTGATTTCTTTGTTCTTCAAGCCTGTAACTATATGAATTTGTATTTGCAATCGGCAAGCTCATAAGTGTCGGTCCCCAGGTTTGTAATTTTTCATCGAAAGTACAAATAAAAGACCATTTTGGCTGACCGTATACATTGTTGTATAAAGGTGTATGCGGATTTAAATACGAGGTTAGCCCTCTGCAATAATCTGCTTTGTCAAATTCATTCCAGCTGTTATAGCAATAATAAAATATTCCTTTCGCTCCGTAACTAATCATTATATCCGTCATAGCTTCTATTTCTTCATTTGTGGGCTCTCTTAGGGTTGGAATTCCACCGGTTTTATATAAATGTACCTGAGGTACGAAATAAAGATTTTTATTATGCAATTTAGCATATTTTAATCCTTTTTCACTCCATTTAATAAATACATTATCGAGAGTATCCTGTAATGCAGGTTCATATACGTTTTCATAAGTGCGAATTCCTAAAAATCCATTATCCGGATTATAATCCTCCGGTTGCAAATTGTATGGTATTGCCATTTTATCCCTCTGGGGGTAGGAAGCGGTTAAAACTTCAGGTAAGTTTGCTCCATCTAATTTTTTTTCATAAACGCTATAATCTAAATAATTATTTTGAGAAGGATCTATACCATAAGAATATTCATTTACTATTAAAGAAATTTTGTAATTCTGACTTATTATCATATCTTGAACATATTTTACGCAGGGAAGCATATTATAGTCAGGCTCGTCAACACTAAGTCTTAATGCTCCGTTTTCACCTCCAATATTATCTGCCTCCCACTGAATCCATGGATCAAAATTGTTTTGTGGATCGTTACTTAATAATTTATCTGCTACCTCATTTTCTACTTTCACATAATCTATCCACATATCGCATTCATTATACCAATATATCTGTATATCAAAACTTCCTAAATTAGGGCTTACGGCTAAAGCAGTTCCGTCAAGTTCAAGAAAATGTGGATAATTTATTTTGTAAAATTTCTCATTGTAACCTGGAATTATGAAATTCTCTGCATAAATTATTTCGTTTAATATTTCATCACCTTTACAATTAATTATTTTAATTGAACAAACTCTAACCCCCGGTCCCAAACCTTGCGGTATTTTTATTCTTGGTTTAATAAACCACTTATAATATTTATCTATATAAATTCCATTTTGTCCATTTAATGCACTCTATTCGTTTTTTACTTTCACTCCGCTAATTACGGTTCCTTCCAAATTTTCAGATGGAATGCAGGTGAACTTTCTTACGTTTACTCCTTCATCTATTATGTCTTCACCTCCGGAGTGATAATTAAACGCATAAAATGATTCAAAATTATCCTGGGAAAGCTGATTTTCACATTGATATTTGCTGCTTTGCCCGTAGCAAATCCACATTATTTTTGGTCTCTGGATTAAAGACCAAAAACCGTTATTTTTATTATCTTTTATTACTTGCTTTACCGGATTTTGATAATCAATAATATTATTATAAAGCAAATCACTTGCGCAGGTCGAATTAAATACACCCCATCCAAATGGATAATATCTTTCTACACCATTATAAGTAGTTTTATCAACCCATTCATAGTTATGCCAGATATTAAATTTTAATGCGTCTTTGTGCAGGTAGAATAATTGGTCCCATTTCATATCATATGCGCCGATTAAAAACTCGTTTGGGTGATCTGTGGGTGATGAATGAGGAGATGAAGAATTATTTTTTCCGATGTTTGAAGGAATAAATCGAAAACCAATAAGAACAAATAATATTACCGATAATACATAAATAAATTTTTTAGTTTTCATAATTCATTGTTTTAGTTTAGAAATCTTTTTTTAGATTTATAAATATTTTTGCAACTTTCCTGTATAAGTTCTTTTATATATTAATACCTCTTTATTTATATTGCAGGAATTACTATTTTTAAATAAAAAAAGGGCAGGACTATTTCATCTTTATTGATGAAAAAATCAATTTATATAAATCCTGCCAGGGATTATTTATTTGGTTAACCTGCCCTTTTTTTAATTCTGAATTAAAATCCTATTTCAATAGTATTAGTTTTTTTGTATCAATTAAATTTTCATTTATATAAAGAGCATAAAAATAAATACCGCTCGCGAAATTTTCAGCGTTAAACATAAAAGTATGCTCTCCTGAATTTAAATTTTGATTTACAAAAACTTTTATTAATTTTCCTGTTATATCAAATATTTTTATTTCTGCCGAACCTTGATTTAACATTTGGATTTTTATTTTTGTAGATGTATTAAAAGGATTCGGATAGTTCTGATAAAGTACAAAATCTGTTGTAATATTTGTTGTTTGGTTATTTATTCCGGTGTAATAAGTTGTGTCTCCTCCGGATGTTGTTCTTACTCCATACCCATTAGTCATATATGCCCAACCATATTTATTTTCTTTAAAATATACATGATAATACCGAAAAGATAGAACCGTATGTGTATCGGGTAACTGATAACCCCAATTTAAACCACCATTAGTAGTTTTATTTATAATTCCTCTATCTCTTAATGGATTTATGTATTCAATTACGCTTCCTACGGCAAATATTGTATCGTTATTGATAAAATAAAATTTTAGCAAATCATTCCAAGTTGATCCACCAGGTAAATTAGGTGTTGTTTGTTGTGTCCAATTAATTCCTCCGTTTAGTGTTTTTTGTATCCTTCCAAAACCATTACTGTCCGATATTCTATACCCAACAATTGAATCTAAGAAATGAATATCTCTATACCCCTTATTATTTATCTGCGTCCAATTAAATCCACCGTCTGATGTTTTCCAGGTTCTGCTGTCGTCACTGTAAAATCCGATTCGCGCATTATACATATATATATTGTATGGGTTATACTGACCTGCGGCATAGATATTCTGCCAGTTCGCTCCGCCATTTGTTGTGCGGAAAATACCGCCTGTTAGGTTTTCATCATTTATAACATATACTGTGTCTTTATTGATACAACTCATTCCTTTAAATCGTAACGTAGTCATATAGTTTGTTTTAACCCAGGTATTTCCCCTATCCGTTGTTTTACATATAAGCGCTATTCCACCACCTCCGCAAATGTATCCGATATTACTATCTGGAAAAAAGATTTGATAAAATGCATTTGAATATTGCTCATTTGTCCAATAATTCACAAACCAGTTATCACCTCCGTTTGTTGTTTTAAATACAAAACAAGTGTCCGTTTGACTTAAACCATTTGTAACTGCAAATCCGGTTACACTATCTATGAAAGTCATATCATTAATAGTTCTCCCTCTAAGCTGACTTTGCAAATTCGTTTGTAAAACCCAGCCGGATTGGGAATTTATATCAGTGTTTTTTGAACTTATCCCTATGACTACAATTAATAATAAAACGATCAAAATAAACGGTACGGTAAACCTGAAAAGCAACTTTTTCTTCATAACTTTAAATTTAAAGTTGAAAAATATTATAAACAAATATAATTAATAATCTCGTCTAATGAAAGTTAACAATATATTACGAATTCTATTTTAGTAATATTAATTTTTTTTTATCTATTCTAATATCATCTGCATATAACGAATAAAAATATATTCCGCTCGATAGATTCCCAGCGTCAAACTTTATTTGATATTCCCCTGTGTTTTTTTTCATGTTAATAAAATTGGTTGTTTTTTGTACTCTTGCGTAATAAAATTGGATATACCCTATGCATTTTAAATCTGTTTCATTAAACACCCCTATTTGTTATTTTTATCAAAACTCAATCACTTATGCAAAATTACGACAGCAACTGGATTGAACACGGATACGGAATGCGAATACAAAGCTTTCAAAACCTTATGCGGCACAGGATTGCCGATGTTCTGCTGGTTTCGAGTCTTTACGATTTATACCTTATAGAAGAAGACGGAAGACTGTATGAACTTATCAGAAAGGAATACGCAGGATTAAGGCTCAGCCATTCTCCTGAAATTACCAGAGTTTCCAGAGCAAATGACGCAATCGATATACTTCAGGGAGAGAAGAAATATGATATGGTAATAATTACACTTCATACTGAAGATATGCACCCGGTAAGGTTTGCTAAAAAACTGAAGGAAATGAATCTTGATATACCTGTAGTTTTGCTTGCATTCGATAATGCAGAGCTTCATGACCTCATTATAAGGCATGATACACAGGTATTTGAAAAAGTTTTTCTATGGCAGGGAGATTACCGGCTTTTAATAGGAATGATAAAATTTCTCGAAGACAGGCTGAATGTCCACCACGACACAGAATCAATCGGGGTTCAGTCCATAATAGTAATCGAAGATGACATAAGAAGCTATTCTTCTTTCCTGCCGATTATATACACCGAAGTCATAAAACAGTCAAACAGACTTACTTCGGAAGGCATAAACCTATCCCATAAATATCTGAGAATGCGCGCCAGGCCGAAAATTCTGCTTTGCAGCACTTTTGAGGAGGCGTGGAGCTATTTCGAAAAATATGATGAGTGTATTCTCGGAGTTATATCGGATATAGATTTCAGTCACAAAGGCAAGTCAGACCCCAGGGCAGGTCTTGAATTCGCCCGTGAAGTTAAAAAAAGATATACTGACATCCCAATTCTTCTGCAGTCATCGGAATCTTCAAACGAATCGGAAGCAAAAAAAATAGGTGCTTCATTCCTTCTGAAAAACTCCCCTACTCTCCTGCAGGAACTGAGGGAATTTATGATTAATAATTTCTCATTCGGTGATTTTGTTTTCAGAAAACCGGGCGGTGAGGAAATATCAAGGGCAACAGACCTCATCTCGCTTGAAAAAACATTAAAGGTTCTTTCACATGATAGCCTTAAGTATCACAGTGAAAGAAATCATTTTTCAAACTGGTTAAAGGCAAGAACGGAATTCTGGCTTGCAGAAAAACTCAGACCTCAGCAGGTAAACGATTTCGAATCAATTGAAGAAATCAGGGCATACCTGATAAAATCTTTGCGTGATTACAGAAAGCTCAGGCAAAAAGGGACCATTACAGATTTTCACAAAGACACATTTGACCCGACTTACAGCTTCGCCAGAATAGGCGGTGGGTCTCTGGGTGGTAAGGCCAGAGGACTCAGTTTTCTGAATAAACTTATATATAATTACGAAGTCAGTGATAAATTCGAGGGGATTTATATCGGAATTCCAGCCGGTGTGGTTATCGGCACCGATGTGTTTGACCAGTTTCTCGATGAAAACGATTTAAGAAGTTTTGCGCTGAACTGCAGTGATGACCAGGAAGTAAAGGCAAAGTTTCTGGAGGCGAAAAAATTTCCGGAAGAAACTCTAAACCAGCTGAGGGATTTTCTTGAATTGATAAAAGAGCCGCTTTCTGTTCGTTCATCAAGCCTGCTCGAAGATTCCCAGTATCATCCATTCGCAGGTGTATATGAAACATATATGATTCCGAATAATAACGAGAACAAGGTGCTGAGGCTGGCGGATTTAATAAATACAATAATTCTGGTTTATGCCTCGACGTTTTATAACAATTCGAAAGACTATATAAAAATAACGAACTATCGACTAGAAGAAGAAAAGATGGCAGTTATAATTCAAAAGATGGTTGGTTCCGTACATAACGGCAGATTTTATCCTGATTTTGCAGGAGTTGCCAAAACACATAATTTCTACCCAATTCCTCCGATTAAACCAAACGATGGGATAATATCGGTAGCTTTAGGTCTGGGAAAAACAGTAGCCGAAGGAGGAAAATCGATAAGATTCTGCCCCAAATATCCTACGCATCTGATTCAGCTTCATAATGCCAAAGAAGCTCTGAAAAGCAGTCAGCAGGAGTTTTTTGCACTGGATCTGAACACAGTAAAAAATCTGGAAAATTCAAATGTGATTATTCAGGAAGAATATATTAAAAAGTATGGTGTTAAAACTGCTGAGGAAGACGGAACACTAAATTATGTTGGTTCAACATACTCCAGTGAAAACGATGCTGTTTATGACGGCATATCAAGACCAGGAATCAGACTTATTACCTTTGCACCTGTTTTAAAAAATAAGGTATTCCCGCTTCCTCAGATACTTGAACTTCTTCTTGACCTGGGAAGCTGGGGTATGGGTTCTTCTGTGGAAATCGAATTTGCTGTGAATATGTCTGCTGCTCCCGGTGAAAAGAAGCATTTCGGAGTGCTTCAAATGAGGCCGCTGGTTGTCAGTCGTGAAGATGATGAGCTTAGTTTTGATGAAATTCCTAAAAGCAAACTTCTATGCAAGAGTAATGAAGTACTTGGAAACGGAATTATAAAAGATTTATATGATATTGTTTACGTTGATGTTAATAATTTTGAAAGGTCAAAAAGCCGCGAAGTAGCAATGGAAGTCAGTCAGTTTAACAGCAAGCTGATTGATGAATGCAAGCCGTACCTTCTTATCGGTGTAGGCAGATGGGGCACACACGACCCCTGGCTTGGAATTCCGGTAACCTGGTCCCAAATCAGCGGAGCAAAAGTTATTATAGAAACAGGAATGAAAGATATGATTGTCGAACCTTCACAGGGTTCACATTTCTTTCAGAATCTCACATCCTTTTCAATCGGCTATTTTACTGTAAATACAAATAATAAGGATAGTAAATTAGATTGGAAATGGCTGCATTTACAGAAAACCATCGAGGAAAAGAATTTTGTCAGACACATCAGGCTTGAGAAGCCGTTAACCATAAAAATGAATGCTCACGAAAATATCGGAGTAATCAGAAAACCTTAGAAATATTACTAATATATTGTTAATACAATAATATAAGGGTTATTTTTCCATAGAAAATGGACTTTAACTTATAAATTCGCATAAAAATACAAATATATTATTGATATTACAATATTTATTGTCACTATAAAATTTTAAGTTTTCCAATTATTTTCTGTTTATCTCTTGACTCTTTTATCCAAACTTCATATTTTTATTTTTCTATACAGTATCGTAAGAAAGAATAATATATATCACGTTCTTTTACATAAAATTTTGAGCACTAAAAAAGTGCTATTGGATTTTATTAAGATTTTTTGATAAAATAAACAGGAGAAGTAATATTGCTAAACATTAAAATAGGTGTGGTAATACTCACATTAATTTTAATAAATCCAATTAGTTACGTTAAACAGAATCAGTTAAATGCACAGACCTCCGGCAGTTATTCCGAATACTATGAGGAAGGAATTGCATCCTGGTACGGTCCCGGTTTTCACGGCAGAAAAACCGCGAGTGGAGAAAAATTCGACACTCATGAGCTAACAGCAGCTCACAAGACCTTGCCATTTGGTACAATTCTACTGGTAACCAACCTCGAAAACGGAAAAACAACAACTGTCAGAATAAATGACAGAGGTCCTTACGCACGTGGAAGGATAATTGACTTATCCATGGCTGCTAAAAAGGAACTGGAAATGGGAGGCTTAGCCAAAGTCAGAATTGAGATAGCTCAACCTATAGAGAAATCAGAACCTGAACTAAGCGAGGCTTCGAAACCTATTAATCTTTTTGAAGATGTATTTCCACCAAATTCCCGCATTTATATGGAACTTGCCAAAGCACGGGAACTTGAGAAGTTTAATATCGAAAAGATAATAAACACCCTCAAAAAGGTAAAAATTAAAGCTTTTACAGCCGATTCTGAAAATGACATACCGGAAAATCCGGTTGCCAACGAACACAACTACTTTGATATAACCCATAAGATACGTAACCTTAAGGGATATACACTTGAAGTTCAATCCGAATTTAACGATATAGACGAACTAATTGGTAAAATTGAGTCTGAAAATTTTGATACTGTTTTCATTGTTCAGATAAATGACAAAGACTCGACCAGTCTGAGAATATTTGTAGGAAATTTTAAAAATGAATATGAAACGTACGATGTAAGAAAAACACTTGAAGATATGAAATTTAACGTAAAACTGGTTAAAATATAAATTTAAGGCTGTCCCTAAAAGACAGCCTTTTTTTATTTACTTTGCTAAGTTCTCATAATCATAATCGAACTTATACAGCCTTATTGCCTTATAAATTGCTTTTGCGATATCGCCCTGTCCTTTTTGAGAGTTGAGGTATTCTTCATCGTTTTTATTTGACAGGTATCCGGTTTCGACCAGCATAGTCGGCATCGAGGCACCAATCAGAACATAAAACCCCGCCTGATATATTCCCCTGCTTTCCAGCTTTGTATCGAGCCCCATCTGCTGCTGCAATATGTTTGCCATCCGCTCGCTGTTTTTCAGAAATGAATTTTGTGCAAGTGAAGTGACAAGGTAATCCACGCTCTGTCTGAATGTGATTGAATCCTTTTTTTCGAAATTCAGGAAATTGTTTTCTGCATAAGTAATATTCATTGCCTCATTCAGTCTGCCTAGGTCCATAATATAAATTTCGAATCCGTTCTTATCAACTTCTTCCGATTTTCTGGCATTGCAGTGAATGCTGACAAACAGGTCGCCGTTATTATTATTTGCTATCTTTCCCCTGTTCTTCAGTTCTATGAATTCATCCCTGTCGCGGGTCAGGATTACTTTCATATCATTGTAATCCTTTAATAGAAAATCTCTTGTTTTAAGTGTAATAGGCAGGACAATATTTTTTTCATAAACTCCAGAAATGCCTATCGTGCCGGGGTCTTTGCCGCCGTGCCCTGCATCCAGAATTATAGTCTCCAGCTTCTTACCCTGCTTATAAGGATTCCCCTTTCCGGGATTGGGATATGGCAGTAAAATCAGACAGGTTAATACAAATACAGCAATTATGTAAGCGGTTGTTTTTCTCATCAGGGTGAAATTACAAAAAAACCCCAAAACAAAAAATTGCTTTGGGGTTACCTATAATTTGTAGCGGGAGCAGGACTTGAACCTGCGACCTTCGGGTTATGAGCCCGACGAGCTACCAACTGCTCCATCCCGCGATGTTTTATAATATACGCAATAAATTTGTATTTTTCAATGTAATGTAAAAGACACAATTTTATTCAAAACATTATTTACAAATAAATGTTATTTTATTTAATAATAATATTGCATTATGTTTTTTGAATTTTTATATTTAATTTATTGTTAAACTTGTAATTGCAAAATAAAATCAAATATAATAAAAGATGAAAATTGTAGTTTGTGTTTCACTGGTGCCGGATACCACTACTAAAATTAAAATATCGGGTACGAATAAAACTATAGATGAAACAGGCGTCAGCTTTGTGATTAATCCGTATGATGAATACGCAGTTGAAGAAGCAGTCCGGCTGAAAGAAAAAAACGGTGGTGACGTTACCGCTATTTCTTTCGGAAATGATAAGTATAAAGAGGCAATCAAGAAGGCATTCCAGATGGGAGCAGATGCAGGCGTTCTGATAAAAGCAGACGGAGAATTCGATTCTTACACTGTGGCAAAAAACCTTTCGGATGCAATAAAAGAAATTAAACCGGATATAGTTCTCTTCGGAAAGCAGTCAATTGATTTTGACGGCTCGCAGATTCCCGCAATGGTGGGCGAACTCCTGAATATGCCCGCAGTGAATATCGTTACCAAGCTTGATATCAACGGCACTGCCGCAGTGATAGAAAGAGAAGTTGAAGGTGGCAAGGAAATTATCGAAGCTAATCTGCCTCTGATTATCGGAACACAAAAAGGAATTAATAATCCCAGATACCCGAACCTTAAAGCTATTATGGCTTCGAAATCAAAACCGATAACGGAAAAAGCTCCCTCATACACAGGCAATAAGCTCGAAGTGACTGAAATGAAACTTCCTGCGGCAAAGTCAAAAGGAAAAATTCTTGACGGCGGAGCGGCAAGCGTGCCTGAACTGGTGAAACTGCTGCGCGAAGAAGCTAAAGTGGTTTAAAGTTTATAAAGTTTATAAAGTTATAAAGTTTATAAAGTAAGAGCAAAAGCGAAAGAGCAAAAGTGAAAGAGCAATTAAGTTTAATAAAAATTTTAAACCGGAAATAAAAATAAAATGACAAATAAAATTTTAGCATATATAGAATCAAAGGATAATAAATTCAAGAATTCGGCCTTCGAGGTGATTTCTGAAGCAAAGAAACTTGCATCAGCACTTGGATGCGAATTCGATGTACTTACAGTTACCAATCAGGGTAATCCCGAAATCAACGGACTAAGCGCTTATGGAGCTAAAAAAGTAAAAGTTGTGGATGCAAACGGGCTTAATGCTCTTGCCGGTAGCCCGATAAAATATTCACACACGGCAATTGCAAAAGTTATCGGCGAAGTTGCAAATTCGGGATACAGCATAATAATTATGTCAGCAACTTCTTTTGGTAAAGAGATTGCGCCTTCGGTTGCAATGAAAACTGATACAGCTTTCTGTCCGGACGTGGTTGATATAAAAATTTCAGACGGAAAAATTTCGGTAACCAAGCCCGTATATGCAGGCAAAGCATATTCCGAAATTAAATTTAATTCGGATAAAGTGCTTCTTACACTCAGACCGAATGTATTTAAGGCAGAAAAATCAGACGGTGCAGTTGAAATTGAGAATCTTGATTTATCATCACTCAATATTACAGCAGCAGATTTCAAAACAGTGGTTAAAGACGTCGTGATTACTTCGGAAAAACTCGACGTAGCGGAAGCGGACAGGATTGTTTCAGGCGGAAGGGGTATGAGAGGTCCCGAACATTTTAACTTAATCGAAAACTTAGCCGCTTCAATAGGTGCAGCAACAGGTGCATCTAGGGCTGTAGTAGATGCAGGTTGGAGACCACACGGCGAGCAGGTCGGACAAACAGGTAAAACCGTATCCCCAAGTTTATACATTGCATGCGGAATCAGCGGTGCAATACAGCATTTAGCAGGTATGTCATCATCAAAATGCATAGTTGCAATAAATAAGGATAAGGATGCACCGATTTTCCAGGTGGCAGATTACGGCATAATTGGTGATGTTTTTGAGGTTTTACCTGTTTTGACAGAAGAATTTAATAAACTGACTTAAATATTTACCTTTAATCTTTATTATAATTATCATATTTTTATATAGATTGAAACTTTATACTATTTAAGAGTGTATAAAATATAGAAGGACAAAATTACAAGAAAATGGAAGACAAAGATTTAATACAGGTGGATATATTCGGATTGTCGCTTTCCTCGACAGTCAGCGGGGGCGGATATGCAATAATTTTAAAAGAAATCGGCGGAGAGAAAAGACTGCCTATTATAATCGGGCAGTTTGAAGCTCAGGCTATTGCCCTTGAGCTTGAAGGCATAAAACCTCCCCGTCCGTTAACACACGATTTATTAAAGAATATTATCGAAGCTCTGGGATACAATGTTGACAGTATAATAATATACGAATTGAAAGATTCAACATTCTTTGCAAAAATAAGATTCGACATACCTGCCATCGATGATATAGATGCCAGACCTTCGGATGCGATTGCGATTGCACTTAAATTCGGAGCGCCTATTTTAGTTGCATCAAATATAATGGAAGAAATAGGATTTATTCCTGAGCCTGATAAGGAAGAAGAATCCGGTACTGACAATCTCGGTGCTCTAAACATCGGAGGACACAAGACAGAGCAGAAAGAAGAAACGGAATCAGTCGAATCGAAGATAGAAAAACTTAAATCCGAACTTGATGCGGCAGTAACAAATGAAGATTACGAAAAAGCCGCCCAGATAAGGGACGAGATAAAGAAGTTAGAGATTTCCAATTTAAATTAATTTTTTATTAATTTATATTTTAAAATGAAAAAGATAAAATTAGGTTTAACCGTCTTGTTCATACTGGCTTTCACCACGATGTATGCGCAAGTTAAGAACCAACCTCTCCAATCGTTACAGAATTTAGACAGGTTTAATACATTAGTTAAGCTGAACAGTTTCACACCGACCGTTTCACTCGGTATTCAGGGCGGATTTGCGAAATTCGAAGGCAATTCAGGACTGGCAGTCGGCATGTTTGCGGAAATAAGAACAGAAAGTTTCTCGATGGTCCCGCAGGCTAATTACTGGAAGCTGGACAAAATGAATAACTTCGAAATGGCCGGCATAGCAAGGATGAGATTCAGAGCCGGTAGTATTGAACCATATGTTGACGGTGGTATAGGAATCAATTTCCTTGATGATAAAGTTACAAATAAAAACGAAACAAAACTCGGTCTTGATTTAGGCGGCGGACTTGATTTTGTCGGTGCCGGAGCAAATTATTCGATTTTCATTGACGCAAAGTATAAAATTATTGTTGGCGACCCGAATATCAAAGGAATTGTTCTTTGCGGCGGAATTAAATTTAGTTTGTAATTTATATTTAGTATATTTTTAAGCGTAAAAGATTATTTCTTTTACGCTTTTTTTTTGTCTGAATGCAAATGAATAATCTTTTAATAGACATAGGTAATTCCGGAATCAAGACAGCCCTAAGCAAAGGCAGGAGCGTATACAGTGTTAAGCGGTTTTCTTACTCGGATGAAAATTTTCTGAATGATTTCAAGAAGTCTCTTACTTACAAAAAGAAGGAAGTGGGCAGAATAGGTGTATCCTGTCTGAATAAAAATAACCACAAATTAGTCGATTACATCTGCAAGCTGAGATATTCTATAAAGCCGGAGATAATAAAATTTTCAAAAAGCCTTCCGATAAAAATAATTTATGAAAAATCGCTCGGAACCGACAGGATTTGTTCAGCAGTTGCCGCAGCGGTTAAATACAGACCCAGAAAAAATATCCTTGTTATAGACTTCGGAACTGCAACAACATATAACTTAATAATCAATCTTGTATACCTCGGCGGATTGATTACACCGGGCATTATTACTTCTTTAAGCGCATTAAATTCACACGCGAACCTGCCGGTGGCAGGGCTTAAATCATCAGGCAGGCTTGTCCGAAATAAAACAGAAGCGAATATCATATCCGGTGTGATGCATCAGAGTCTTTTTACCACAGAGAAAGTGATAGAAAAACTGAAAAAGGACTATAAGGATTTATTTATAGTGTGCACCGGTGGCTTGGCGGATATAATTTTTAAAAAGACAAAACTGATAGATAAAAAAGATAAGAACCTCGTGCTCGAAGGAATAAACTATATTATTAATCAAAAACAGACCAAATATTGAAACTTTTCGGAAAAAATAAAATAAAAACCCTTTGGTCTTTTACTCAAAATCAGAATATTTTCAGATTCATATTCGGAGGCAGGAAATTCATTGCAGGCGAAACAAGAAATATTGAGGAAAAGACTTTGGAACTTTTCACTCTTGATTACACTCAAGGGAAAACTTATCTGAAAAATTTCTCATTCGAAGAAAAAAATTACTGGGTTTCTATAGAAGGGGCAACAGAAGAAATTTTGTTCCTCGGCAGGTTTGAGAAGCCAGAACTTCCCTATCAGAAAAACATCATTGCTCTTGATATTAAGACAGGAAATATACTCTGGGAAAACGAAACATTCTCATTCCTGTTCAATACTGAAGACATTCTCTATGGTATAAAAAAAGGGTTTGAAAGCAACCTTATTGCCCAGATAGACATTCGAACCGGTGAAGTTTCAAGGGAATTACAGCCCGATGAGCATCTTGAAGTATTTAACCTGAGAAATTCCAGCGAAGATTACATATATGAAAACTCAAATTATCCATTATTATTCGAGCAGGAAAATGACAGCGAGGAATTAACGGAATTATTCAACAGGATATGCTACAGCAAGCATGATATTGGCTCAATCGAATATATAAAAAAAGGAACATTGCTTATTTTTAACTACTATATTAAATTCGCAGGTGAGGAAAACGGTCTGGTAAAGGAATATTTTGAAAACAGGTTTGCAATTTGCAATTCCGCTTCCGGTGATATTTTATTCGGAGATGTTCTGAATAAGAAGACAAATTACTGCGTTCCGGACAATTTTTTCACCAGGGACGAATACCTTTTTTATCTTAAAGAAAAGAGAGAGCTTCATTGCATTAAATTAACACAGGCAACCGTTTGAAAATATCTACTCAGGAAATACAACTAAAGACAAAAGGCAACTGCGATATTAAGGATATTACATCAGAAATATCCGCTGCTGTTATGAAATCGGGAATTAAGGAAGGACAATGCACAGTGTTTTCTGTGGGTTCAACTGCAGGGATTACAACTATCGAGTATGAGCCCGGACTTTTAAAAGATATACCAAAATTACTCGACAAGCTAATTCCCCCTGCTGTGCGATATCATCACGATGATACCTGGGGAGACGGAAACGGCCATGCCCACCTCAGATCCGCTTTGTTTAAAACATCTTTATCGATACCGGTTTTTAAAGGGGAACTGACACTCGGCACCTGGCAGCAGGTAGTACTTCTTGATTTTGACAACAAAAGCAGGTCAAGACGAGTTATAGTCCAGATTATAGGAGAATAAAAATTACTATGAATATCTAAATAAATATTATATACAGTGATAAATACAATTATTTTTACGGTTTTTCTGGTTTTAGCATTCGGATTTTTCATTTACTCGATGCGGAATATTATATTATACCTTAAAGTCGGTAAAGATGAAAACAGGATGAATAATATCGGGAAAAGAATAGTCAATACAATACAGATTGCTCTTCTGCAGTCAAGGTTATTCAGGAGCAGGCTGGCAGGATTTCTTCATGTATCAATATTCTGGGGTTTCTGCGCTTTGCTTCTGGTTGTATTGGAGGGATTTATTGAAGGATTCATCCCTGATTTTTCTTTCGCTTTTCTCGGGAAATTTTATTCCCTAATCACTGTTACACAGGATTTCTTCGGATACCTTGTTTTTGCTGTCGTTATATTTTCTCTTGTCAGAAGATACATCGGAACTCCAGAAAGACTTAATGATAAATCATCCCGGCCTGATGCAACATTCATACTAATTATGATTCTTCTTGTTATGATTACCATGATCGGAATGAACCTTGAGAAAACATTTCTGGGTACCACAAGAGGAGCCAGACCGATAACCCGTTTTATTGCAGGCATAATTAATGGCGAGGGTTCGGAAACAATGTATCATTTTTTCTGGTGGGCGCATAATGTAGTAATTCTTGTATTCATGAATTACCTTCCCTATTCCAAGCATTTTCATGTTATTTCATCTGTACCTAATACTTTCCTGTCAAATTTCAGGATAGATAGAAAAAATATTATAAAACCAATTAATTTCGAAGATGAAAGCATTCAGCAGTACGGGGCAAAGGACATAGAAGACCTGACCTGGAAGCAGCTTTTAAACGGATACACCTGCACCGAATGCGGGCGTTGTACCGAGGTATGCCCTGCAAATTCAACCGGAAAACTTCTTAATCCGAAAAAGATTATTACGCAGATAAGAAAACGCACGATGGATAAAGGCCCGCTTGTCGTCAAGAAAACCGAATCAGATCCGATTCTTGAAAAATCCCTCGTTCACGATTATATTTCCCAGGAGGAACTCTGGGCCTGCACAACGTGTGCTGCCTGCGTCGAAGAGTGTCCCGTTATGATAGACCATCTAACTTCGATTGTTGATATGAGAAGGAATCTTACCATGATGGAGTCTTCTTTCCCTAACGAGCTGAATACTGTTTTCAAAAATCTGGAAAATAATGAATCACCCTGGGCATTCGGGGCAGAAGCCAGAAATGAATGGATTGAAGAGTTTCAGGATGAATCCGTAAAAGAAGGAATCGGCAGTACGCTTGTCAGGCTTTCTAATGCCGGCTCTGCGGATAATCTCGATATAGTATTCTGGGTTGGCTGCGCAGGAGCATTTGATAAAAGATACAGAAACGTTACCAAGTCTTTTGCAAAAATATTAAGCAAGGCAGGTATTAAATTCGGTGTTCTCGGAAGCGAAGAAAAATGCAACGGTGATACTGCCAGAAGACTCGGGAATGAATTTCTTGCACAGCAGTTCATTACTCAGAATACAGAAACTTTCAAAAGATATAATATTAAAAAAGTTGTTACTACCTGTCCCCACTGCCTGCATTCTCTTAAAAATGAATATCCGCAGTTCGGCATAGAAATGGATGTTGTTCATCATTCAGATTACATACAGAGCCTCTTCGATAATAATAAAATAAGCGCAGGGAAACACAATAATGAAAAACTCACCTACCACGATTCCTGTTATCTTGGAAGATATAATAATATTTACGATTCACCGCGCACATTAATCGGAAAAGTTTCTTCGGGTGAACTCGTTGAGATGAAACGCTCCAGGGACAAAGGATTCTGCTGCGGAGCAGGAGGAGGCAGGATGTTCATGGAAGAGACAGAAGGAAAAAGAATCAACATTGAAAGAACAGAAGAAGCTATTGACACAAAAGCATCTACGGTTTGCTCTGCATGTCCTTTCTGCATGACGATGCTTTCAGACGGATTAAAAGCAAAGGAAAAATCCGAAGAAATTAAGATAAAGGATATATCTGAAATAGTTTTAGAAAACTTAAAATAAAAAATACTTTGGAAAATATATTTATCTGGAATCCGGAGGATTATGCGGAACACTCTTCTGCTCAGTATAAATGGGGAAAAGAACTGCTTGATGTTTTAAGTCTGAATGGTACCGAAAGATTGCTTGATATCGGTTGCGGTGACGGAAAGATTACAGAGCTCATTTCTAAAAAACTGAAATCGGGTAAGGTAGTCGGTATCGACAGTTCAAAGGATATGATAAGGTTTGCCCGGCATAAATATACAAATGATAAATTTGAAAACCTGTCATTCGAGCTTAAAGATGCATGCAATCTCGGATTCAAAGAAGAATTTGATGTAGTATATTCAAATGCGGCATTGCACTGGATAAAAGACCAGGAATGCGTCCTGAATGAATCTTTCAAATCCCTTAAAAAAGGCGGAAAGATCCTTTTACAAATGGGCGGCAAGGGAAATCTCGAAGAAATGATATCGATTATAACTAACACCCTTAAAGGCGGAAAATGGAATCAGTATTTCAATGATTTTGAAAATCCATTTTATTTCTATAGTGATTTGGAATATTCTTCATTTTTAAATAAAACATATTTTCATATTGATAATGTTGAACTGATTCCAAGAATTATGACTCATGATAATGTCAACAGTCTGGCAGGATGGATCAGAACTACCTGGCATCCGTTTTTAAACCGGGTTCCGCAAAATCTTAAAATGGAACTTATAAACGACATTGTGAATGCTTTTCTAATGAAATATCCACTGGACAGCGATGGCAGAACCAATATAAAAATGGTGAGGCTCCAGGTACAGGCACATAAGTAATTTCAGTTTTTACTGAAATATTCTTTTAAAAGCGTTACGCCGAAGTTGACATAAAAACCTCCGACATTCTTTACAAGGAATCCCTTGTAATAATATATATCCCTTCCAATAATGGGAATAAATGCATACCGTGCCGTAAGATTTATTCCGAATTTCTGAAATGCCTGCCAGTCAAAACCAAGAGCGGCAAACACACCCAGTCCATAAGATACCTGTGATTTAAAAATAGATGAGAAGAATGAACGTTCATAAGGAGCTGCAAAAACTATTGCAGGAGCAAAACCAAACAGCAAAACCGGTTTTATTTTCCAGTCAGTTCTGTTCTGCATAAAATATTTTTCCAGGCCTGCATTAAAAATTATTGTCAGCAGTCTGCTTTCTCGCTCAAGATCCCGCAGGGTTCCGGTTGAATCCAGATCACCCTCCGTTCTCCTGTCAAAGACACTGGCAAAATTTATGTTAGCAATAAAATCCGCGTCGTTACTAAGTCTTATAAACATACCTCCGCCCAAGCCATAGCAATATGAACCATAAAAAGCATTGATGCCAAACAGATTTTTATACCTGATAACTGTATCGCGCTTTTCATCCGTTATCCATTTAATCATTAAAACACTTTTCGGTAGGAAATTCGGATTACCCTGCTCAATCGAATCCACATAAACCGACCTGAATTCCATCCTTGGTACTGAATCCTGCCTGATTTTAACTTTGCCAAGCGAATCCAGAACCATAAGGCTGTCCGTTTTCACCGTAAGTGAATCAGTAAATTTGATAACTTCAATTTTTATCCCTGCAGTAGAATCATCAGGCACAATTAAAGGAACGCTTTCAAGCGGATTAATTGTATCAGTTTTTAAAATTTCCGGTTCTGTTATATTTTTTTCTGAAGTATCTGAGGGTACCGTAAATGGTATAACAGGAGCAGTTATTACAGAATCGGTCGAAATTAAAGGAAAATTATTCTGAATTGTTGAATCAGTTATTAAGGAAGGAGACAACAAACCCGATTCGTTTTTTACTTCAAGCGAATCAGCCGCAAATAAAGCAAAAGGGTATATTACTAACATTAAAAATAATATACCCAACTGCTTCATAGAATTATGTATTATTTTATTTACTAAATTAATGGAATTTTATAAAAAAATTATCAATAAAAAAGACTATTTCGTATCCATTAATTTTCAGGAAAATTCATCTCACGATTCCGGCAATTGTTTGCCGGAACAACCGGATAATAATAATGTGCAAGATGAAATTTAAAGTATTTGCAATAGTGTTAAACTATTAGAAAGCCGGCGACTATTAATAACGATAATGATATAATTACCGAAAAGAATATGAAGTCATATCTTGAAATTGCCGGATTGTCTGTCTGTTTCATTTTAAATCCCCCGATTTTTTTAATTAATTAATAGTTGTTATAAATATATCAATTAGCATGCCAGGAATTTAAATGAATTTTTGTACGTTTTTCATAAGAACACTGGAATGAAATAAAAATTGATTAGTTTTACTCTTTTTTACGTAGTAATATGACTATGTTATTTAAAATACTGCACGATTAATTTCAATATTAATATTTAATAAATTTTATTATTTTACATAAATGTATATAAATTTTAAAAAGGAAAATAAAATGTCTTATTATTTCACATCGGAATCAGTCAGCGAAGGACATCCGGATAAAATTTGCGACCAGATTTCTGACGCAATTCTTGATGATATTTTAACTTACGATAAATATGCCAGAGTTGCATGCGAAACCTTCTGTGCGACCGGTTTGGTACTTGTTGGCGGTGAAATCACAACCAGACACTATGTTGACGTCCCCGATCTCGTAAGAAAAGTTGTTGCCGAAATAGGCTATACCAAGGGTGATTACAGGTTCGATTCACATTCTATAAATGTTATGTCAGCTATCAATAAGCAGTCCCCTGACATAGCAATGGGCGTGAATACAGGAGGAGCCGGGGACCAGGGAATGATGTTTGGATATGCCGTGAATGAAACAAAAGAATTGATGCCTATGGCGATAGTGTACGCACACAAGCTTGTTAAAAAGCTTGCAGACATCAGGAAAAAATCACCGAAACTTATGCCCTATTTAAGGCCAGATTCAAAATCTCAGGTAACTATAGAATACAATGATTTCAATGAGCCGGTAAGGGTAGATGCAGTTGTAATTTCCACCCAGCACGACCCTGATGTTAAACAAAGCAAAATAAAAACCGATGTGATTCAGCACGTGATTAAGAAAGTTATTCCTGCCTACCTTATTGACAAAAAAACAAAAATATTTGTCAATCCCACCGGCAGATTCGAAATCGGAGGGCCACACGGAGATACTGGACTTACCGGTAGAAAAATCATAGTTGACACATACGGCGGTAAAGCACCTCACGGAGGCGGAGCATTTTCAGGAAAAGATCCGTCCAAAGTTGACAGGAGCGCGGCATATGCGGCAAGGCATATTGCAAAGAACATAGTTGCTTCCAAGCTGGCTTCGGAATGCATGATACAGGTTTCATATGCTATCGGAGTTGCAGAGCCGGTTTCGATTATGGTTAATACAAACGGAACTGGAAAAATCTCCGACCTTGAACTTGCAAGAATAATCAAGAAAGAAATTGACCTTACACCCAAGGGAATAATTACCAGACTCGATCTTAGAAGACCTATCTACAGAAAAACAGCGGCATACGGCCATTTCGGAAGAGATGATAAAGACTTTACCTGGGAAAGAACTGACCTTGTAAATACTCTTTTGAAAGCAGTAAAATAATCAGTAAATAAATCTGATTAATTAAATAAAGATGAAGGAATTTTTTTTCGGATTTGTTTACCCGATAAAAAGCATAGGATTTTATCTTAAACACCCGAAACTGGTTTTATATTCAATAGTCCCATTAATAATTAATATTATTATATACGGGACTATTTTTATTATTAGTTATAATTACCTTACGGATTTTTCAAGTAAAATTACCGGCAGCGGGATCGTTGATGCTGCCTGGTGGCAGGAGCTCCTTAATATCCTGCTTCTGATAGTTTTTTTCCTGCTTGTTCTGGTAATCTGCTATCTTGCATTCGTTACAATCGGAAATCTGGTCACAGCACCTTTCAACGAAAACATTTCCCGGTACACAGAAATGATTATTACAAACAAAGAAATTGAATACAACGTAGGTTTCTGGAAGGATGCATATTTAAGCGTGAAAGCTGAAGGACTTAAAATTATTTTTTATTTATCTATATTAATCCCGATTTTTTTATTAAATTTATTACCTGTTATTGGTTCAGTTTTATCAACATCCCTTGGAATACTATTTTCTTTTTTCTTTAATGCATTGGATTTTCTCGATTATCCGATGACGAGAAAGTTTTTCACTTTAAGGAAAAAAATTAATACGGTGACTTCAAGAAAGATGCTTTCGATGGGATTCGGATGCTGCGTGTTTTTTATGATGTTTGTACCTGTTATTAATGTTCTGCTTAAGCCTGTATGCGTTTCTGCAGGAACTGCTTTATTCTTTGAAAAAAAATATATATCCAATAATTAAATTTTTTATACTTATAACCAAATAATTATGCCTACCGTTACCATTAAAGACCCAGAAGTAAATCTTGAATTAGCAAAAGAGCTTGGATTACTCGAAGAGGAATATAAAAGAATACTTGATATACTCGGAAGGATTCCGACTTATTCAGAACTTGGAATTTTTTCCGTTATGTGGAGCGAGCACTGTTCTTATAAAAATTCCATTTCACAGATAAAAACACTTCCAAGAAGCGGAGGAAAACTCCTGGTTTCAGCAGGAGAAGAGAATGCAGGACTGGTGGATATTGGAGACGGAATGGCAGTTGCTTTTAAAATCGAATCTCATAACCATCCATCGGCGGTAGAGCCATACCAGGGAGCTGCAACGGGCGTAGGCGGCATTCTGAGGGATATATTTACCATGGGAGCGAGGCCAATCGCATCACTGAATTCGCTGAGATTTGGTATAATTGAAAATTCCACTGAGCAACAGATTGAACGCACAAAATATCTTTTCAAGAACGTGGTGAAAGGAATTGGCGACTACGGAAACTGTTTTGGAGTTCCGACTATAAGCGGTGAAGTTTATTTCGATGAGTGTTATCAGGATAACCCGCTTGTAAATGCCATGGCAGTCGGAATCGTAAAACACGGAAACGTTGCATCTGCAACTGCAAAAGGAGTTGGAAATCCTGTGTTCATAGTAGGTTCTTCTACGGGCAAAGACGGTATACACGGTGCAACATTCGCTTCAGAGGAAATTTCGGAAAAATCCGAATCGAAAAGACCAAGTGTTCAGGTGGGTGACCCTTTTACGGAAAAGCTTTTGCTCGAAGCCACTCTTGAGGCAATAAGATCAGGAGTTGTAGTCGGAATTCAGGATATGGGAGCGGCGGGTATCACCTGCTCTACATGCGAAATGAGCGCAAAAGGAGAATGCGGTATGGAAATAAATCTCGACCTCGTTCCCCTGCGTGATGAAAATATGAGTGCATATGAAATTATGCTTTCTGAATCACAGGAAAGAATGCTTGTCGTGGTGGAGAAAGGAAAAGAAAAGCAAGCAGAAGAAATTTTCCATAAATGGGATTTAAATTGCATCGAAGTGGGAAAAGTAATTGAAGAAAAAAACATTAAGGTGCATTATAGGGGAAAACTTGAAGCTGATGTACCGGCATTCGAACTCGTACTCGGTGGTGGAGCGCCTGTTTACAAAAGGGAAACTAAGTTACCCGATTACTTTAATTACACAAAGAATTTCGACAGCAGTAAAATTAAAGAACCGAAGAATTACAATGATATTCTGCTTAATCTGCTTTCTTCCCCGAATATCACAAACAAAAAATGGGTTTATGAGCAATATGATACTCAGGTAAGAACAAATACAATATTAATGCCCGGCGGAGATGCATCGGTAGTAAGAATTAAAGGCACAAAGAAAGGATTATCACTTAAAACAGACTGCAACGGAAGATACGTTTACCTTGACCCGTATAAGGGTGGAGTGATTGCTGTCTGCGAATCTGCAAGAAATGTTGTATGCACGGGTGCTACACCGCTTGCCATTACCAACTGCCTGAATTTCGGGAATCCGTACAATCCTGAAGTATATTACCAGTTCAGTGAAGCAATAAGAGGCATAGGAGATGCTTGCAGGAAGCTGAATACTCCGGTCACGGGAGGTAATGTGAGTTTTTATAACCAATCGCAGGAATATGCGGTATTCCCTACCCCTGTAATAGGAATGCTTGGCTTGATTGAAGATGTTGACAATCTGATGACATCAAATTTCAAATCGGAGGGCGATGTAATATTTGTACTTGGGCAAAATAAAGGTGAAGTAGGAGGCAGTGAATACCTTAAACTGATGCATAACCTTATTAAGGGAAATGCACCCGATATTATTATTGATGAGGAAATTAACCTGCAAAAATCCGTTCTGGAATTAATTGACAGAGGATTTATAAAATCTGCTCACGATATTTCCGAAGGCGGGATTGCCGTTGCAATTGCAGAATGCTGCATAATCGGCAGAAACAACAGCATCGGATGTGAAATTTCATATGATTATGAGTTTAGACAAGATATTGACTTATTCTCGGAAACCCAGAGCAGAATAATTGTATCCGCATCAGCCGAAAACTCGGATAAAATTTCTGAAATCTGCAAATTGCATAATGTACCGTTTAAGAAAATCGGAGTAACAGGCGGAACGAATATAAAGATAAACAAGGAAATTTGCGTTGCACTCGATTCAGCTGCCGAGGCATACTATAAAAAGCTGGATAAAATAATGACGGCAAAATAATTATATGAAAAAATCAGTTATTAAATATTTTATCTTCATAACTTTCTCGGCTTTAATGATTCTAAGCGGTTGTGTAGCCACTCCTTACAGAAAACCCCCTGTCGAGACTGAAGAAGAGCAGGAGGAAGTGCAGATTGACCTCGAGGATTTGGGTATTCCCGATTCTGTAAATTACCTGCCGAACCTAACCGAAGCAGATAATAAATTAAGTAATGGTGACCTTATATTCAAATATGCATTCAGAGAACAGAAAAAGTCGATGTACGCTAAAAATTCCGATTATGTATACCTTTACTGGTTGAAAAATAAAAAGCTTGAATTAAAAAATCATACCAAATGTAATATTTTTGCAATTAACACACTTTTTAAAGCAGGATTTAAGACACCAAAAACCAATGCCCGGACAAAAGACCTGGTGAATGAAAGATTATTCAAAGATGAACTTCCAATTGCAGATGTTAGGAAACCAGAAGATTTAAGAAAAGGTGATTTAATAATCTGGAACGGGCACGTAATAATTTACGACACACTTGCAAAAGTAAACAGGGATTTATATGCCAAAGCCATATGGGCAGGAACCTCCAAAAAAGATAACGGAAAAAATGTATTGAATAATGTTATTTATGGGAAATATCCTCTTTCAGGCAGTTTCATTGTAAGGCGTCCTGTCAGGAAGAATTTTTAGCATCTGAAACCGATTAAGTTTTTATTAAATTTCACTTTAAAAAGATATATAATATCACTATATTTATAAAATTTATTAATTAACAAAAAAAGGAGTTATTCTAATGACACACGCAGAAATTGAAGCCAAAGTAATACAAGCAATAGTCGACAAATTAGGCGTGGAAGAATCTAAAGTTACGAAAGATGCTTCATTTATAAATGATTTAGGTGCAGATTCTCTTGATACAGTTGAGTTAGTAATGAAATTTGAAGATGAATTTGGTATAAAAATTCCTGAAGAAGACAACGAAAAAATTACCAAGGTTGGAGAAGCGATAGATTACATAGCTTCAAAAATAGGAAACTAATTAAATTTTTATTAATGAAAAGAAGAGTTGTAGTAACAGGTTTAGGAGCAATAACTCCTGTAGGTTTATCCGTACAGGAGTTTTGGTCCTCCATTACGCAGGGTAAAAGTGGAGTTGACTATATTACTTACTTTGACACTAAGGAATTTGGAACAAAATTCGCCGCAGAGCTTAAAGGATTCAATCCGCAGAATTACATGGACAGAAAGCTTGCACAGAGAACAGACCCGTTCACACAGTATGCTCTGGCATCAACAGCCGAAGCCATTAAAGACAGTGAATTAAATCTCGAAAAAATTGACAAAGAAAGAGCAGGCGTTATATTCGGCTCCGGAATCGGAGGAATGTGGACATACGATAAACAGCAGAACATACTTTTCACAAGAGGCGGAAATCCGGATAGGATTAGTCCGTTCTTTATTCCTATGCTGATTGCTGATATTGCGGCAGGAAGAATTTCAATGACCTACGGGTTGAAAGGCCCGAATTATGCAACGATATCGGCATGTTCAACGTCGGCACATTCAATTATAGATTCCGTAATGATAATCCAGAGAGATGCGGCTGATATTATGGTTACAGGGGGTTCTGAAGCGGTAATTTGTCCTATGGGTATTGGCGGTTTCAATGCTATGGGTGCACTTTCAACACTTAACGAAGCTCCTCAAAAAGCATCAAAACCTTTTGATAAAAACAGAAGCGGATTTGTTATGGGTGAAGGCTCTGCGACTCTGGTTTTAGAAGAACTCGAGCATGCAAAAGCAAGAGGAGCAAAAATTTATGCAGAAATAACCGGTATCGGGATGACTGCAGATGCTCATCACATTACCGACCCTGCACCCGGAGGCGACGGCGTAGTAAGAGCAATGAGACTTGCAATAAAAGATTCAGGAATGACTGAAAATGACATTGACGTAATTAATGCGCACGGCACTTCTACACCTCCAAACGACAGAAACGAAACAGCAGCAATAAAAACTGTATTCGGAGATAGAGCATACAAAATCCCTGTTCATTCAATTAAGTCTATGATAGGGCATCTTCTTGGGGCAGCAGGTGCTATCGAATCAATTGCATCAATTTTGACAATAAAAAATGGCATTATTCCGCCGACTATAAATTACGAAACTAAAGACGAAGAATGTGATTTATTCTATGTACCCAATACTGCGGTAAAGCGTGAAGTTAACACCGTTTTATCCGATAACTCAGGATTTGGCGGGCATAATACTGCCATTATATTTAAAAAATTCGAATAAATTTAACGATTTAGTGGCTAATAATTGATACTATGTTCAAGACGTTAAAAAAATTAAAGATTTTTCTTCCTTTTAGAAAAAAGGAAGAAAAATCTGAAGAATCTCTCTCAAAAGCAATCAAGAAAATTGATTTTGAGAAATTTCAGGATTCTATTCATTACAAGATAATTGATAAAAATTTTTTTATTACCGCACTCACCCACCGGTCTTTTTTAAAAATACGCAGGGACCCGAATAACCTCTCTTTAATATCAAACGAAAGACTCGAATTTCTTGGTGATGCTGTTCTTGACCTTGTAGTTGCGGAATTCTTGTATAAGAACTTTCCTTTGAATGAAGAAGGAGATTTAACAAAATTCAGGTCTATATTGGTAAATAAGCGCTTTCTTTCCGAACGAGCAAAAAACATCAGGCTTCAGGATTTTCTTTTGGCTTCCAATACCGCAATAAAATCCATTGAAGAAGGATATGATGCCATTCTTGCAGATGCTTATGAAGCATTGATAGGCGCTATTTTCCTTGATTCCGGATACGAATCAGCAAAAAGATTCCTGAATCAGGAGATATTCGTGAAGCTTGACATAAAATGGCTAAATCAGTTTGATGAAAACCACAAGAGCAAATTCCTTGAATATGCACAGGCACATACAGAATTTATTCCTGAATATTTTGTTATAAATGAAGAAGGTCCCGAGCATCACAAGCTTTTTACCGTAGAAGTGCATCTTGCAAAACACTGCCTGGGCATTGGAAAAGGTAAATCGAAAAAGCAGGCAGAGCAGGAAGCGGCAAAAAATGCCCTGCATAATATTGATGCTATTGAAAAACTTGGACTTAAAAAAAGAAAATAACGCCGATTAATTTCATTTAAGTCTTGACATTATTTGTAAGTAGATATATTTTTGTATTAAAAAAGGGAGGTATTTAATTATTGCCGGTTGATATTGCTTAAGAATTAAAAATTAAATTAATGATTAAATATAATAAAAAGGCCATTTATTAAGGTTATTCCTTAGAACTTTAATAAATGGTTTTTTATTATCATTAAAAAATAAAAACTATGGGTGCAAAAAAAATAATTTTATCAGTATTAATCTTTATTACAGCAGCATTTGCTTTTTCACAGTCAAAAAAAGACACAGAATCTGCAATTAAATATAATATACCTGATTATAAAGTAGTCGCATCCACAAGCACCTATCTTGAAATTGAATTTACACCCATATATTCAGATGATGTAAATTTTCAAAATTCTTCATTTAACACAACCGAATACGGAAAACCGAATCTTGGCAGCAGAACTTTCTCTTTTATACTCCCAGGAAATAAGAATAACAGGGTGGAAATTCTGGAATCGAGATTCTCGGAAAAAATCAATGTAGAAGTAAAACCGGTTCCCAAACCTAAAAAAGCAAACAATAAACTTGAATTGCTGTATGATTATTCACCAGATAATAAAATATATTTAAATAACAGTTTTTATCCAAATAACATAATAGACATAAAACAGGATAAGACTTTAAGGGATAAATATCTTGGAATGGTGCAGGTGTATCCTGTTGTTTACAATCCCGTTTCTAAAACAATTAGAAAATACACTTATATAAGACTGCGCATTACTTTCGGTGACAGGCCTGTTTTTTCGCAAAGGAATCTGAGTTTGCAGGAAAAGTCATTTTTTTATGATATCGCACTTAATGCAAAAACTGCTATAAACTGGTCAACAAAAGAATCTGTAAGTTTTAGAGCAAATGTAAATAACAGTGTTCTTGCAACAGGAGATTTTTACAAAATTGAAGTTAAAGAAGACGGGATTTATAAGCTTGATAAAAATTCATTGCAGAATGCAGGAATTAATGTAAATAATCTGGACCCGAGAACTATAAAAATATACGGAAATGGCGGTCAAGAACTTCCATACGACAATTTACTTCAGGTAACTGATGACCTTGCAGAGCTTAAGATATTAGTGGAAGGAGAAAATGACGGTAAGTTCGATGATAATGATTTCATTCTTTTTTACGGAAATTCCCCGAACTGGTGGACATACGACCCTGTTACCAAAAAGTTCTATCACAACATAAACCATTATTCTGTATCCAACTATTACTGGATTACATACGGAGGCAGCAATGGCAGAAGAATTTCCATTACAAATTCGATAAATAACGGTAACCTGCCCCCTGCACAGTCTTTCAAGGATATGTTTTTTGATGAACCCGAAATTAACAACCTCGGCTCTACAGGAATGTTGTGGCTCAGCCAGAGAATCGGAATCGGCGAGAGCTTTTCTTTCAGCAGAACTCTGAACGGTTTTGTAAACGGTTCAACAGTTAATTTTAAATTCAGAATGGGAAACGCCTCATCCAATACAGCAGTCCTGGAATTCAAAGACGCTAACAACTATCACCAGTTCCACACATTGGATGCCAATCTTGGCGGTGGTTTTATTCATATAAATCCCGCTAATATAATAGATGGTTATGCAATAAATTCAGGAAATACTTTTAATCTTTCTGCTTACATAAATCCCCAATACAATACAGGAAGCGTTGATATTTATTATGATTACCTTGAAGTTTTTTACGATAGAAGTTTCAACAGCGCTTTCAATAATGTTTTGCATTTTTATGCGCTCGATACAACCGATGTTGTTGAATATCAGGTTTCTTCATTTAATACAAGCGATGTAAAAATATTCGATGTAACTGAATTTAACAATGTCAGACTTATTAACCCGATTTCATTCAATTCCGGGATTGTCAGATTCCAGGATATTAATTCCACCCTAGGCATATTGAATAATTATTATGTAATAGGCGGGAATAATTACAAAACACCGGTTTCGATTTCATCGAGAGTAGCAAACCAGAATCTGCACGGGGGTTATATTGCGGGCGCTGATTTCATAATTATTTCACCTCCTGAATTCCTTTCAGCAGCCAACGAATTAAAAAACTACAGGGAGTCACCGGGAGAAAATCACCCCGATTACCTGAAAACTGTTGTGATAAATGTAAATGAAATTTATAATGAATTCGGAGGCGGATTGCCGGACCCCGTTTCGATGAGGAATTTCCTTAAATATACATTCAACTTCTGGCAAAGAAAACCCGTTTATGTGCTTTTCTTCGGTGACGGAAGTTATGATTTCAAGAATATTTACAATCTTACATTGAGAAATTTCCTTCCCCCTATTGAAAAAAACAGCGACTATAATGATGAAATAACAAGTTACCCAAGTGATGACTTTATTTGCGATATAAATTCAAGCACCCCTGTTCCTCAGGCAACACTACCCGATTTTTATACAGGAAGACTGAATCTGAATTATCTTTCAGATGCCAATCTTGCCGTTCAAAAAATTAAAAGATATGAAGCAAGAGATAATTTCGGAATATGGAAAAAGAAAATTATGTATGTAGCCGATGACGGATGGACGACGGAAAATAATCAGGGACAGGAGAATAATATTCATACACAACAATGCGAAGATATAGCTGAAACATATACACCCAGAGATTTCGAAAAAGAAAAAATTTATATTGTTACTTATCCTGCTGTAATAACACCACAGGGACGCAGAAAACCGGGTGCCAATGTTGATATTATCAAAGGTTGGAATGAAGGAAGACTTGTTATCAATTATGTAGGACACGGAAGTACCGACTTATGGGCGCACGAACACGTATTTGTAAGAGATGAATCCGTACCCCAGCTTACCAATAAAAGCAAATTACCGTTGGTCACGATTGCAAGCTGCGACCTTTTAAGATGGGATGACCCATTTTCAATTTGCGCAGGCGAACAGCTCGTACTTATTGAAAGCGGCGCAATAGGTGTTGTGGGTGCAAACAGACCTGTATATGCCACTAACAACGCAGAATTCAATAATAAGCTTTGGGACAGCTACATGTTCGAAAAAGATACTCTTAACCTTCCTATACGATTCGGAAAAGCAATGTACAGATGCAAGCTCAAACTGAACCTTTCTGATAACGATATGAAATACGGATATGAGGGAGACCCGACAGTAAGGATCAGCATACCACAATATTTCACTTCTGTTGACAGCATAAATAAAACATACGTAGGTGATTTTCTTTCTGTTGATACTATTAAGGCCCTTCAAAAAGTGGAAATTAAAGGAAGAGTACTTTATCCTGATTCATCTTTCTGGAACACGTATAACGGGGAAATTACAATTAAAGTATTCGATGTAGATAAAAACATAGTGTATTATGATTTTGGTTATCCTTTCTTTTTCAGGTTAGACGGCGGTACAATCTTCAAGGGAAAAACCAGGGTAGTAAACGGCAAATGGACAATAAAATTTATTGTCCCGCGGGATATTTCTTATACAACAGGAAATGGAAAGCTAACTGCATATTTCTCGGATACATATACTGAAGGATCCGGATATTCCAACAGGTTTGTGCTGAACGGTATCGATACAAATGCAACTGTTGATACGACCGGTCCAGTAATTAACGCTTTTATGGATACAAGAAATTTCCGTACCGGCGATATGGTAAATCAGAACACAAAAATAATTGCTGATTTATACGATCTCAGCGGAATTAACCTTACAGGCCAAATCGGTCATAAACTCGAAGCAATTTTGAACGATAATGAGAACGGAAAAATTGACCTTACATCTTATTATAATTCGGATACGAGTTATCAGTACGGCTCTCTCGAATACCCGTTGCAGAACCTGGCAGACGGTAATTATAGGCTTAAAATAAGGGCCTGGGACACTTATAATAACCTTTCCGAAGCAATTATCTATTTCACGGTAAAAGGTACATCACAGCTTTATGTGGATAAGGTATTCAATTATCCTAATCCTTTTAAGGATAATACAAGTTTCACTTTCCAGCATAACTTGGATTCACCCATTAGTGTTAAGGTTAAGATTTATACTGTAGGGGGAAGACTAATTAAAGAAATAACAAGAACTAATATAGGTGATAAAAATGTTATACTAGAATGGGACGGCAGGGATACAGATGGTGATGCGATAGCAAACGGATCGTATATTTACAAAGTAACCGTAAAATCAGATAACGGACTTTACAATAAAACAAGTACCGGAATAATAGCAAAATTAAAATAAATAGATTTTTAATAATAAACTTTTGGAGGTAATACAAGAAATGTTCAATTTAAAATGTGTTAGAAATACAGCAGTGATTATATTTGCTCTAACGATGATTTTTGATTTTAATACTTTATTCGCACAGAATACAGTATCAACAGGAGTGCCTTTCCTTTTAATAGGACCGAACTCAAGATTTGCAGGTATGGGTGAAACCGGTACGGCAATAGCTGATGATGCAACAGCTATGCACTGGAATCCATCTGGACTCGCATTTCAGACGGATGGGACTCAGGTTAATTTCACTCACTCCCCCTGGCTTGCAGGTCTCGGTCTTTCGGATCTTTTTTATGATTATCTTGCGGCAAGAAAATATATAAAAAGCCTGAACGGTACAGTGGGTATGGATTTCACTTATCTGAATATCGGTGAAGTTATTTACACAGACGAATCCGGAAGAATGGATGAATCAAAAAACTATAAAGCATATGAATTCGCCGTAGCAATGGCATATGCAACCCAGTTGAATAAGGAATTTGGTGCCGGTGTTACTGTAAGATTTATATACAGCAGACTTTCGCCTAATAACCTTCAGGTAGGTAATGAAAAAGGCAGCGGTACAGCTTTTACAACAAGCTTTGACATTTCGGGATTGTACAAATTCAAAAGAGGTCCGAAGATGATTAAAGACAAGCTTTCCATTGGTCTTAATCTTTCAAACCTCGGTCCGAAAATTTCCTACGTCGATGCTTCTCAGGCAGACCCGATACCTACACAGCTAAGGCTTGGTATTGCATATAACCTTTTCAAAAATGAAGGTAATGACCTGATGCTTACAGCTGACTTTTCAAAGCTGCTTGTAAACAGGCATCCCGACGGTACATCAGATGCATTTTATAAAGCTATGGCAACTTCCTGGAAAGGCGGACTTGGACAGATTGGTACAACTATCCAGTCTTCAGTAGGTGTTGAATACTGGTACGGAAGCCCCAGACTCGTTGCATTAAGAGCAGGCTATTTCTATGAAGATCCAAACAACGGAAACAGAAAATTCATAACACTTGGAGCAGGTATCAGGTATGATAAATACGGATTTGATTTCAGTTATATAAATGCAGTTGAAGAAAATCATCCGCTTGCAAATACGCTCAGGTTCGGATTAGTTTTGGATTTTTAATTCATTCTGATATATAATAATCTTTGGAACCTAATTTATTTCCCTAAATCTGGTTTCAAAGATTATTTCATTTTTATCTCCTTTTTGAATTTGTATCTTCTGAAATGATATATTAATTATTCCATTTAATAACATGAAATTTATAAAATTATTAAGCATTTTATTTTTATCAGCAGGATTTATATTCAGCCAGTCAAAAGACAGGATTAACTATTCCCTCTCGCATCCTGTTAAGTACGGCCCAACCGAACCACGAATGACAATTAAATTTCATGCACAAACCTCAGATACGGTTAATATTATCGCTGTAATGGTGCAGTTTCAGGAAGACAATGACCCAAGAACAACAGGTAACGGTAAAATGGATTTATCGAATAAATACTATGACCCGGGACTTCAGAGAGACACAGTTATAGATGCTCCGCCCTATGACAGCGCATATTTTGCAGATCATCTTGAATTCCTTAAAAACTATTATTATAAATCCTCAAAAGGAAAACAGATAATAAATTACAAACTGTATGGAAAACTGATTACGCTTCCACATGAAATGGCATATTACTCACCACAGAAAAACGAGAACTTTACAAAATACGGATACTTGTTTAATGATACATGGTCAAGAGCTGACAGTATAATGGATTTGAGCGGATACGATTCAACCGGAACTGCATTTGTGATTTTTCACGCAGGTGTCGGCAAAGACATCAATCTTGAATCAATATTCGGATATGATCCGTATCCTTACGACATACCATCGGTTTATCTCGGACCAAAAAATCTTCAGGAGATTCAGATAAACGGCTATGTGACAAGGACAGGATTCATAATAAGGAATTCGATGATAATTCCATCGAATGAATTAAGGGAACTAAACCTTATATCAGGTAACTTTTTACTCCAGCTCGGCATTAACGGTATTTTAACCGCTAGCACCGGCAGTTATATCGGACTTCCCGATTTGTTCGATACTAAAACGGGAACAACTGCTATAGGAAGATTCGGCCTGATGGACGGACAGTCGATTTTCAGCTTTAACGGGATATTTCCACCCGAACCGTCAGCATGGGAAAAGATTTATCTCGGATGGACAGTGCCTGTTGTTGTTTCATCGGGAGATGCATATTACAGGTTAAAGACATCTTCGAACAGCGGAATCGGAGATACAACGGTTCTCAAAGTTCTGATGAGTTCAAAAGAATATTTCCTCATAGAAAACAGGAACAGAAGTTTTGATAATTCGGGACAGACTGTTTATACCCGAAACAGGGCTTTCAGAGACTCTCTTAATTTCACTAAAGATGTTCCCGGATTTGTAAACTACGATGTTTATGCAGTCAACGGAAATATAACAAACGTCAAATACCTTGACTGGAGCCTTCCGGGAGTAATTGCAGATACCTGCAACTTCAGCGGAGGCATTCTTATATGGCATATAGATGAAAATATAATAGATGCAAAAATCGTTACAAACTCGATTAATGCCGATATAAAAAACCGCGGAGTAAAGCTGATGGAAGCAAAAGGCTCGCAGGATATCGGAGTCACTTACAACACACCTTTCGGTGATGTTACATCTGACGGATATTTTGTGGATTTCTGGTACAGAGGAAATCACTATGTGCCTGCAAACATTTACAAGAATGAATTTACTCCGACTTCTTATCCGAATTCACTCAGTAATTCAAAAGCGAATAACGGTATTTACATCACTGAGTTTGACTCGATTGCAGCTGTAATGAAATTCAGGGTGAAAATTGGTACTGATTTTATAAGACCTCTTGCCGGATTTCCAAAATATGTCGGGAATGATAACTGGGATCACCAAAACCGTCCAATGGCATTCGATATAAATGGTGACGGCAGGGACGAATTCTTTATTAATAATCATTATAATTTATACGGATTTAAATCTGACGGAAGCCCGATTTCATCTGATACCGGCGGTGTGTTAGTTTATAATTACGGGAAAATGCCTGCATCAATTGTCTATTCATCAAAATATGGTAATGCCAATAAATTAGCTTTAATTTCAAATAATTATAAAATTGGATTTTTCGGTATTAATAACGGAATAATTACTGATTCAGCAACCGAAAATACTCATCCATCAGGCATTTCAGCTTATCCTTTGATTTTTGATTCCTCTAAAGTCGTATTAGGTTTTGGTAACGGATGGATTTATGAAGTAAAACTCGATAATTCCCCAACAGTTATCGATTCATCTGCAAGAAGCACTCCTACAATATTTTCGAAATTAAATAATACCGGGTATTTATACAGAACAGCATACGACAGACATATAATTACGGGTAATCTGCTCGGTAAAAATACAATAGATTCACTTGAATTAGTTTACACTACGAGTGATTTTTATATAAACGGGAAAAAATTAAATATTAATTATAAAATTACGAGTGCGCAAAGCCCGATACTTGCGGATGTAAATAAAGACGGCAGACAGGAAATTATTTTTACCGCAAATGAAGGTTTGTTTGCTATTAATTCCGCAGGCGTCCTTCTGGAAAATTTCCCTGTTTCGTATAATAAAAAAGTTTCTCACGGAATTGTCGTTGGAGACATAAATAACGACGGAATAATGGATATAGTCTTCACAACTATTGACGGTGACTTGTATGCATATGGCATTAACGGCAAGCTGTGCAGCGGATATCCGGTGAAAACCGGAGCAAATTCCGTTTCCACTCCCGCTCTTGCAAACTTGAATGATACACTCGGAATAATTGTGTATGGCGGAGACGGATACCTTTATGCATATAAAACCAATACCCGCTATGACGAAAGCAAAATTCTCTGGAAAAACTTCCATAAAGACAAATATCTGTCTAATAACAATTTCAAATATCTGACTTCTTCGAACAACTTCAGCGAAAAACTGCCATCAGACAGGGCTTACAACTGGCCAAATCCGGTATACGATTCGAAGACATTTATAAGGTATTATATAAACGGAAATGCAACATCGGCAACCGTTAAAATCCTTGACCTCTCAGGTGAAATGGTTACCAAGCTGAACGCAACAGCAATATCAAATGCAGATAATGAAATTGTATGGGATGTATCAAACGTCCAGAGCGGCATCTATTACGGTGTAATAGAAGCTGAAATTGACGGCAATAAGGAAAGAAAAATTATAAAAATCGCTGTAGTTAAATAACTACCGCCTATTTCAATATTCTTTATTAAATGGAAATAATATTCATTGTTTCTGTATTTCTGTATTTGATTTTACACGTAATTTTTTTATTCGGATATCTGCGCTCCTCCTCACTCAAGCAGAATCCTGATAACCTTAATATTAAAATCTCAGTAATAGTAGCAGCAAGAAACGAAGAAAATATTATTTCAAACTGCATAGAATCATTAAAAAATCTTCATTACGAAAAAAGCCTCCTGGAAATATTCCTCGTTAATGATAAATCCACCGACAGGACAAAGGAAATAATGCTTGAAAGTACCAAAGGATACCCTGAATTTATTGTATTGGATTCCGACAACACCGAAACAAAGAACCTGAAGGGAAAAGCCAATGCAATAGATTCTGCGGTAAAGTCAGCATCAGGTGATATTATTCTTATGACCGATGCTGACTGCAATGTACCACCCGGCTGGGTTAAGGAAACCGTAAAATATTTCCTTGGCAATGTTGAAATGGTATGCGGATTTACAAAGATTAACTACAAGAACTCAATGTTCGCAAAGCTTCAGGCACTTGACTGGATATATCTGCAGGCACTGGCATCTTGCAGCAGTGGTATCGGAAGCATATTAAGCTGTATCGGAAATAATCTCACATTCTCAAAGAAAGTTTATAATGAAATCGGTGGCTACAGCAGCATAAATTTCTCCGTTACAGAAGACCTTGCATTGATGAGAAGAATAAATTCCGACAGCAAATACAAAGTAATATACCCTGTAAATCCAGAGTGTGCAGTACTTACGGAGGAGTGCAAGACAGTAAAGGAATTGTATAATCAGAAAAAAAGATGGTTTAAGGGTGGACTCGGTATAAATTTTCTCGGATGGATTCTCGGCTTCGATATGTATGCGGTAAACCTGATGCTTGTTGCAGGATTATTTTTCCTGAATCCATTAATGTACCTTCTTTTGATTTTTATTAAATTTATTTCCGAACTTATGATAATGATACCGGTTCATAATAAGCTAAAATTTAAAGGTGTGTTTACTTTATTTCCAATTTTCCAATTGTACTTTGCAGCATACGGCCTTTTGCTTCCCCTGACTTTTCTTCTTGGCACCAAAATAAGCTGGAAAGAAAGAAAGCATTAAAATTTTATCAGAGGGAATCTGAATCTCATCTTAACGGAAACAGTGCTGTATTCCTTAGCATAGAAATAAGTCCCGTAAATATCGAAAATGTATAATGTAAAACCACCTCCAATACCGTATCCTATTTTGCTGTCCGTGCTTTTGAAATCAGGGTAGTTGCTTTCGGGCGAAGCTTCCCTCTTTACATTAAGCATCTTTGCTTCGAGAAAAACGAACGGGATTGTGAAACTTGAATTAAGATATTTATTCAGAAGGATATCTACACTTGCTCCGAATGAAGTAATTTTTGTGCTTAAGGAATTCAGAAGATACTTTGTCTTGAAATCATCAGCCCCGCTGTGATTCTGATATTGTATGGAAGCACCTATGACGAGAGGATAAATGTTTAGAGAAGAATATTCAAGTTTACCCCCGATACAGAAAGCGTATTTCGAATTTGATACAAAATCCCTTGTAGGAAATTCAGCCCCAAGAACAGGAGAAATGAAGATACCGCCCGGTTTTTTATAATTTAAATTTTTCAGACCTGCCTTTAATGAATCTTCCTGTGAGCAGCTGTATCCTGCTGCAAGTAATATCAGCAGCAGAAATAATAATTTGGTTATTCTCATTTCGGATTTATATAAACTTAATTAATAATTTTTCAATTTGTTCAGCAGTTTTCCGCTCTATTTTTTTTTCTTTCACAGATAATGAAAGTGCCTCAAGCCCGTGCAGAACATAATAATACAAGTGATTCGGGATATTCTCTCTCATATATTCAAGGTGCTTTTGGATGGTCTTTATATCGCCTCTCGCAAAAGGGCCGGTTAATGATTTCTGAGTTCCGTGTATAAAAACATTATCGGTAGTGGTTCTGATTATAGCTTCAAATATTTCTATTCCACTTTTTTTATCGGGAGACAGCTCTTCAGAAAGTCTGCCTAATATATTATAATGAGTTACTAGGAAATTCGAAGCTATCACACATAAGCTGTGATAAAATGTTTTTTTGCTTTTTGGAATAACTATATGACGGCATTCCAGAACACTGCAAATAATTTTTGCATACTTTACAGCAACACTACCGCCCTCTATTCCAAAGTATATATTATTCAGCAAGTTATTATTATTATATGATATATGATTAAATGTCTGTAATGGATGAAATGAGCCGTTCAATGCTTTTCTTGACGAAACGGATTCAAATAATTCCGAAGTTTCAACTCCGCTGGTATGAAGCAGGATTTTATCATTCAGGATTTTTTTATACTTTTTAAGTTCGCCGACTGCATCTTTCAGATTCTTTTCCTGCACTGAATAAATAATTACATCACATTCTTTTAATATTTTTCCTGTAATATTTTTCCTGAAAGCGACATCATTGCGTCCCGAAATAATTCTTTTCCCCTGTCTTGTATTTTTTTCCACAACACTGCTTACAGGTAAACCTGAATTAATAAGCGCGTGATACAATGCAGATCCGACCTTGCCAAGTCCGACAAGGCAAATCTTCTTATTGAGATATTTTTTAATTCCAGTCAAATTATTTTTCGAGTATTATAGTTACTGGACCGTCGTTTAGAATATCAACTTTCATTTCAGCCGCAAAGACCCCCGAGAATATTTTACCGGCATTGTATTCTGCCTTAAGCCTTCCGATAAAATATTCATAAAGCGAATTTGCCCTTTCCGGGTCTTCTGCAAATGTAAAGCTCGGCCTGTTACCGCTTTTGCTGTTGTCTGTGCAAAGTGTGAATTGTGAGATTACGAGTATCTCGCCACCCGTATCGCCTACATTCAGGTTCATCTTTCCTTCTTTATCAGGAAATATTCTCAGGCCGGCAATTTTCTTTGCCAGTGTATCAGCATTATCCTCTCTGTCTCCCTTTTTTACTCCTAAGAATACAAGCAGGCCTTTTGATATTCTGCTGACTGTTTTTCCTTCTACTTCTACTCCTGATTTTAATACCCTTTGAACTACCGCAATCATTTTATTTTATTATTAATACCCTGTCAATATTACAATAATCTTTACAAAAATTATAGTCCTTTATATTGTGTTTCTTCAATTCGTCTTCAATATATTTTCTTCTTCCGTCTCCAATTTCAAGAAAAATCCTGGATTTATCTGCTAACTCACTGAAAATCTTTGAATAAAATGCCGTACCCTCCCCCCCGTCCGAAAGAGCATTTACAGGTTCATACAACCTGACTTCATCATCAAGGGACTGAATATCCTTTTCAGGAATATATGGCGGATTCGAAACTACATAATCAAAAATATCAGTGATGCTTTCTTTTAGAAAATCAAATTTCCTGAATTCCAAATTACTCAGTTCTATATTATTCCTATCTGCATTTTGCCTGGCAATATCGATTGCTTCTTCAGAAATATCTATGGATAGTATTCTGTGCTTTATATTTTTTTTACTTAGCTCCCCGCTCAATGCCACAGCTATGCATCCGCTACCGGAGCCGATTTCCAGAATTCTTATAAATTCGTGGGATGAACTAAGAATATCATTAATAATTTTTTCAACAAGAATTTCAGTTTCCTGCCTTGGTATCAGAACTTTGCTATTCAGTATAATATCGTAACCATAGAAATTTGTTTTGCCCAGTATGTATTGAAGCGGCTCTTTAAGCATTCTTCTTTTCAGCATCTTTTTAAAAATTGTGATTTCGTCCTGTTGCAGGGGCTTGTCAAAATCAAGATACAGTTTTATCCTGTCGCATTTAAGAATATCACAAAACATAAGTTCAACATTCAGTCTTGAGTCCTTTATACCTTTATCACTTAGAAGATTAGCCGAATATTTTATTATTTCAAGTAAAGTTGTTAACTTTTTTTCCTGCATTACTTCGTTTTGTTTTCTTTGATTTCATATTCTACTATTCCGTTAACAATCGTCATTATTACTTTTGTATTCAGTATTGCAGTTCCGGTTAAATTAAAAATATCATCCGAAAGCACTACCATATCTGCAAACTTGCCCTTCTCAAGCGTTCCCCTTGTTTCCTCCTGGAAAGTTGAATACGCAGCCCAGACAGTATATGCCTTTACGGCATCCTGAACTGAAATTTTCTGGTCAGGATTCGGTACATCGCTTAATAAAGTATCAACAGGCTGCCTGGCAGTCAGATAATAAATACCGGTTAAAGGGCTTATGGAAAGACTGAACGGAAATCCCGATCCGCTTGTAATTAATCCCGCACTCTTAATCATAGAATTCCATAATGCAAAATTCTTTTTTGCTTCAGGTGAAATCAGAATATTGATATAATCCATATCTGATACACTCGATTCAGGCCTTACAGAAAGTATTATCTTCAATTCCTTAATCCTGTTCAAATCGCTCTGGCTTATAAATTCAACATTCTCAAGTTTTATTCTGGCATCTTTGGGATTCTTTTCCTTAATAACCTTTTCTATTATGTTCAATACCCTGTTAACAGCTTCATCACCAACAGTCTTAATTGTGAACTGAAAATTCTTATCCAGTGCGGCTCTCAGAGTTTTTTCAATTGTGGCTTCATCCGTATATGGATTTTTCTTCTTACTTTCAGTTTTGTAGTTTTCACTCATAGCAGCACTCTGAAGCTCGAATGCTCCGTCATAATCAAGTGTTACTGACCTGACCGAAAGTTTATTCTTATAGTCAGCTACAATTCCTTTATTAAGATACTCGCCGAATGCCTCGTCACTTCCTGTGAGAATAGCATAAATATGAATTGGTATTCTGCTGCTGTCTATAAGCTCTTTAAATGCATTAATCGACTCGCTTGTTAAATTCCTGTCTGCCACACCTGTAATTCCATATTTTAGCATTTCCCTGGCACCACCTTCAAGGGCATTTTGCATGTCTTCCTTTGTGAATTTCGGAAGTTTCTCCTTAACAAGATTTATTGCTTTACCAAACAACAGCCCGTCAAGT
This sequence comes from Ignavibacteriota bacterium, assembly GCA_016218085.1. Lineage (GTDB taxonomy): Bacteria > Bacteroidota > Ignavibacteria > Tepidaquicellales > Tepidaquicellaceae > FEN-1279. The sequence continues at coordinate 129,067 of JACREY010000008.1, read as the reverse complement.
TCACCATTATCATCCCTGCTTATTTCTCCGCCTTCTGGTGAAGGAGTCAGATTTGTAATCTGCAGGGCTTTAATTACTTTTGAGTTGCACCATACAATTGTCCCGTCACTGTTAATCAAGTATATATGATGTTTAGTGGATATTTTATCCAGAGTACTTTTTGTAATTAATTCTATCTCACCGGCAAGACTTTCATCATCCCAACCGTATCCTCCAACCCACGAACCTTCTTTTGAGTTTTTCACTTTATCGGTTACGGCATTAATAATTTTTTCAATACTCTTAAGATTTTTCAAATCTGCCATATTGTTATACCTTGCAAGCTCGAGCGAAAAATCCACAAGAGAGCCTTCAGATTCAATAAATCCGGGTAAAACGGTTTTACCTGCTAAATCAACGGTTTTCTCTTTTCCATATTTATCTTTAATTTCATTACTTTTCCCTAAATCTATGATTTTTCCATCCTTTACAGCGATTGCCTCTACAACTGAATTGTTCTTATCCAATGTATATATTTTTCCATTCAGAAATACAGTTGTCTCACTTTTTGAGCAGGCAAAAAAGACTATTGCAGTAAAAATTAAAAGCAAAAAATTGATAAATTTCATAATAAAGTATTGGTTTAAAATTTCACATTTTTGATTCTATTAACATAATGAATTATGTATTTTTATAAAATGCATTTTAGAGTATCGGTGCTATCTCGTTATATTTAAAATAGTTATAAACATTGACAAAAAGTATTGCTTAAAACATTTGTATTGATAAATCTATTTATAATACATATATTTTAGTATAATATCCAAATATTATGAAGAAAAACTTTGCAATGAAAAAACTTTACTATTCGATTAGTGAAGTGAGTAAAATAACTGATTTGGAGCAATATGTATTACGATACTGGGAAACAGAATTTGACCAGCTTAAACCGGCTAAAAACCTTGCCGGGAACCGAATCTATACCAACAAAGACATAAAGCTGATTCTGCACATAAAAAAGCTTCTTCGTGATGAAAAATATACAATTGAAGGTGCTAAAAAGCTTCTTAAGTCATATAATATTAAAGAAGAAGAACAACTCCTGACAGGTACGGACGATGCAAAACCAAAAGCTTCTTTTGCGCATACAAAAACTGAATTAAGCCTGTTTAATTCGGACGAACAAAAATCAGCTGAACAGACGAACGGCGATATTGATAATAAACCCCTGATTAGCGACCTGAAAGAATTGAAAACTTTTTTATCGGATTTACTCAAGGACATTAACTGATTTACTTTAAATATCTATAAGTTATACCAGTCTCCTGAAACTAAATAATATTGATATTTCTGGAAAATTTTTTCGACAATATCAAAGATTTTTTCTTTCCAAAAATCTGCATTATTTCAGATAAAAAGCTCAGCAGGGAAAATTCAAATGATTTTGTTGATGATAAATTACTTTCCGGAATTCCGAGATTAACACCTGATGACCTTTTGGAATTGAGAGAAAAAGTAAAAGCAGATTTTTTTAACAGCTATCTTCCCTTCAGATCCGAAAGCCCTGCTCAAGTTTTAATCCATTACCTGAAATACAGAGGATTCAGTAGAATTGGAAGTTTCCTTGGTAAATATTACGGCGGAGAATATGTTAAGACATTCACAAAGCTGGAAAGATATGATATAATTTGCCCGGTTCCGTTATTTAAAACCAAAGTCAGGGAAAGAGGATACAACCAATCAGAATTTATTTGCTCCGGATTAAATTCTATTTTAGGTATCAGCCAGATAAACAACCTGATCATAAGAACAAGACACACAAAATCACAAACTCATCTGAAATATTTTGAAAGACTATCAAACGTGAAGGACGCTTTCAAAATAAACGATACTTTTAAATGTAAAATTTCCGGTAAAAGCATTTTACTCGTTGATGACGTTGTTACCACAGGAGCTACAATGAATGAGGTAATTAAGGTGCTTAGAAATGAAGACATAAAAGAAATTTCCGCATTTACGATTGCTTCTGCAAGGTAATTAAATCCCGTTAAGCTCTTTTAGGAATATTCTGATATCTGCTGCATTATTAAATAAATGCGGTGAAACCCTTAGAAAACCTTCTCTCAAAGCAATAAATATTTTCTTCGACTCAAGGTATTTTTGAATCTCATCATTTCTGTTTCTTTCTTTATGGGAAAATATTAGTATGTTCGAGCGGTTTTCCTGCTTTAAAGATGATTCAATATTATATTTTTTTAAATCAATCCCGGAAATAAATTCATCGAGAAGTCCGATTATGTGACTGAAAATATTTTGAACTCCGATTTTTAAAAACAAATCCATCGTCGACTCAAGCCCAATCATTCCGAGACAATTGTGAGTTGAATTCTCATAAGCGGATGCATCATCCCTGAAATTAAGTTCATATTCAAGAAAATTCTTGAAATCATACTTAATGACTGATGTAGAAGCATAGGTCGGGACTATTACACTTCTCATCCTGTCTGAAATATACGCAAACCCGATTCCCGCAGGAGACATCATCCACTTCTGCGCTCCGGCTGCAAGAAAATCTATTTTGTATTTTTGAACATCCATCGGGCATACCCCAAGACTCTGTATTGCATCGACAAGGAGAATGCAGTTATTTTCCGTACAAATTCTGCTAATTTCAGACAGATTATTCCGGAAGCCAAGAAATTCCACTGAACTAATTGTCAAAACCTTTACATTGTTTTCTGTAATAATACTTTCAATATCTTCTAGCCGAATTTTACCGTTTTCAGAAGGAATATAGACATATTCTGTTCCTTTTAATTTATTCTGATTGAGCCAGGGATAAACAACTGCAGGAAATTCAGAATCAGCAAAAGCCACCCTCTCCCCCGCTTTCAGATTAATTCCGTTCGCAAAAATGTTCAAACCGTGAGTTGTACTTCCGGTTATAATAATATTTTCTTTCCCTGCATTAATGATTTTTGCAATCTTTTCCTTTAGCACATCTGCTTTCTTGTTTACAAATGTACTTAAATTTTTGTTTGTATAAGTAAATTCATTTATGAAATTTACAAGTCTCCTGTTTGTTTCGAGCGAGTACTGGCTGTAATGAGCCGAATCCAGATACACGCATGACTCAGTTACAGGAAATATTTTTCTTGCATCTTCAATTTTTTCTATTGTTTCAATCAGATTTTCCGCGTTGTTCATATTTTTAATTTTTTTTCTTGGTTTTTTTTACTTTCGTTTTTTGGTCCGGCAGGTTCCCGGGAAAGTACTTTTTATATTCATTAAAATAAAACCAGATGTTCTCAACGTATTTATAGGGTTCAATCCAGTTATCAAGCGTTCCTGCCGGTGGACGCTTGGTATTCGGCCAAACCAGCCCGTGAACTGAGTCCTGTTTTGATGATAAATAAGGATAATATTCCTTTACATTGTCCCATATTTTATAGTCCTTTCCGAAATAAAATGTAATCGTCATTGCATCCACTACCCTTCCGAATCCTGCATTGTATGCTGCTAATGCAAATTTATATTTTTCATCACCTGCAAATTCAAAATTAGCCACAAGAGTTGCATAATAATACATACCTGCGGTAAGGTTATTCTGCGGTGTTTTCGTATCTTCAAGATTCAATTCGTTTTGCAGACCAAGACCCGTCCTGGGCATAATCTGCATCAATCCAAAAGCGCCCGCTCTGGATACAGCATTTGAATTAAAAAGTGATTCCTGATGAATCAGGGCAAGTATCAGGCGCCAGTCAATATTATAATGCGTGCACTGCGATTTTATCATATCACCGTATTCGCTTACAAGTTCATTAACATTGCCGATACTAAATGCGTTTTGAACTTTCCTAATTTTATCCGAAAGTTTTTCCAGACCTGCAGAATCTATATTCTTGTTTTTAATGACAAGCGATTTATTTGCTGAAAAATAATCAAATACCTCATACCATTCGCTGAAAAGACCTTCACATTTGCTTACAATAAAAAAATATTTTTCGTTTGGATTAAAATTTGGGTTATTGTTTTGTAAATTACTCATGTCCGGCGGTATCAGAATTTCGGATTCCTCGTTTTTCAACTGAGTCCCGGATAACGGAAGCTGTGAATTTTTTTTGCTGAAAATCGCATAGGCAATCAGACAGATTCCTATAAAAACTGCGATTAAAATGTATTTCCGCCTAATAATTTGTTTTAACAAAATTTATTCTTAATTCACAATTTTTAATTTAATCAAAGTGCTTTAAAAATTCAGCATAAAAATGATATTCTGTACAATTAAACCTGAAATTGTTTATTTTTGTCTAATAACTGGATTAAATATTGGAAGATAACATTAACATAAATAGCGAAGATAAAGATATTATTGAAAGCTTTATTAAAGGCAATCGCAGTGCTTTTAATTTAATTATTTTGAAATATCAGAAAAAAATTTACTGGGTCACAAGGAAATTTGTACTTAATCATGACGATGCAGACGATATTACGCAGGAAGTATTCGTTAAACTATATAAATCACTCAGTGATTTCAGAGGTGAATCAGCTTTATATACGTACATTTATAAAATGGCAGTGAATTATTCCCTGAACCATATTAAAAAGACTAAAACGACTTCTTCCGTTACAAAGGGCCTTGATGATGAAGCATTCAGAATTAAATCCGGCGAGAAGAACCCTGATGAGAATTATGATAACAAATTGAATTCCGGGATTATTAAGGAGGCAATACAGTCCTTACCTGAACAGCAGAGAACTGTATTTACACTCAGATTTTACGAAGAACTGTCTTATGAAGAGATCGCAAAAATAACAAATACATCGGTCGGAGGTTTAAAAGCAAACTATTTTCATGCTTTTAAGAAAATCCGGACAATAATAAAAGAGAAAACAAAAAGAATTTAAAATATGAACAGAGAATTTTCAAAAGAAGAATTGTTATTTAATCTGCCCGATTTTATTGTAGGCAGGCTAATCGATTCAGAAATAAAGGAAGCAATCCTTAATGAAATAGAAAATAATTCCGGTTTCAGGCAGGAATATGAGATGCTTGGAAGTACAATTCGCGAATTTAGAAATTTAGAATTCAGCGAACCACCTGCAAATTACTTCAATAACCTGATGCCGGTTATAAATGAAAAAATCGACTCAAAAACGGAAAAACTGAGTTTATCAAAAAGCATCTCATTTCTCTGGAAAATTGCGGTTCCTGCCGCTGCCGTCTTATTATTCGTATTTACTTTCAGAAGTTATTTTATCGAGAAGGAATATACAGTGCAGATAAAAAGTGATACACCGCTTGTATCACAAAACGATTTTCATGTAAATCAAAGACAAAATGAATCAAATACCAACAGCAGCATCCCGGAAGCAGAGGATGAATCTGACGAGATATATGATTACGAAAACATTTTAAGTCTCTTTTCCGAATCAACAGCAACAAAGAAGAGCATTAATAATAAATCCGAAAATTCCGGCATAGTAATGAACATAGATTTTACTGATAATACTGCAGATGAAGATTTTTTCTTTTCTGATGATGATGAAACTAATTTCGAGGTTATTTTCGAGAATATGAACAAAGACCAGCAAAATGAATTATTAGACAAATTAAAAAAATCGAAATTATAAATTATATGAGTAAAAAATTATTTATTTTAATACTATTTTTTTTCGGGGTAATTTTATCCGCACAACCGCAGGAAGACACAACTCTGATAAATTCCCGCAAGCAGCTTAAAAAAGTCATCAAGGAAAAGCTGATTGAAAAGCTGAATATTGACGATGAGACAGCGAATAAATTCATTAAGCTTTTTAATGAAGAGAGGAAAAAAGTGTCTGAATACTCAAAGGAAAAACGTTCAATCGTAAAATATCTCGAAGACAATCCGGATGCATCGGATGCAATGAATAAAATAAACGAAATGCTTGCAGTTGATGAAAAAATTTTCAAATCCAGAAAAGATTTCATTGAAGAGTTAAAGAAAATTCTGACACCACAGCAAATAGCTAAAGCACTGATTTTTCAGAAAAATCTGCGAAAAATGTTTTATAAGGACGCCGGACACTAAATATTTTTTTTTCTCCTGATATGCATTTTTTTTCGTTATATATGAAGAATTGACTTCCTTCCTCCTGATTTTTTGCAAAATCAATTATTTTTCCACTAATTTAACCATTTATTCAATTTATATACATTGAAATTATATTAATATTTTTATAGTTTTGATGTTTATTTTAGAAATATTCAGGCGAAAAATGTATAAAAGTGTTAATGAAAATATTAGGTTACCTGAGATAGAAAAGGAAATACTAACTTTTTGGGAAAACAATAAAGTATTTGAAGAAAGCGTTACATCCAGGAGTGACAAAAAGACATTTACTTTTTATGAAGGTCCGCCTACTGCGAACGGATTACCAGGAATTCATCACGTTATTTCCCGAACCGTAAAAGATATCGTATGCAGGTATAAGACCATGCAGGGATACCGGGTGCACAGAAAAGCAGGGTGGGATACTCACGGTCTTCCGGTCGAAGTGGAAGTGGAGAAAAAGTTGGGATTAAAATCAAAAGATGAAATTTACAAATTCGGTGCAATAGAATTCAATAATGCCTGCAAGGATTCAATTTTCACTTACCTGGAACAATGGGAAGATCTTACAAGAAGAATGGGTTACTGGATTAATCTGAAAGACGCCTATGTGACATTCCATAATGAATACATAGAATCTGTATGGTGGGCACTAAAAAAATTCTTTGCTGCCGGTCTGATATACAAGGGATTTAAAATTCAGCCTTTCTGCCCTATCTGCGAATCTCCGCTTTCCTCTCACGAGGTAGCACAGGGATATCAGGAATTAAAGGAACCATCTATTTACGTAAAATTTAAAATAAAATCTGATAAGTATAAAGATGCGGATTTCCTTGTATGGACAACTACTCCCTGGACTTTACCTTCAAACGTAGCGCTTTGCGTAAACCCGAAAGAAGAATATGCTTTAATAGAAACCGCTAAAGGCGACAAACTTATACTTGCAAAGAAATTAATTAATGGTAAACTGTTTCCGGAAGATTCAAAATCCGGCATTCCGGCGTATAATATTATTGAATCATTCGAGGGAATCAGTCTTGAATACATTGAATATGAGCCTTTATTTAATTTCTTTGAACTGGAGAAAAAAGCTTATTATGTGACAACAGGCGATTTCGTAACGATGGAAGACGGTACAGGCATAGTACATATTGCTCCCGCATTCGGTGAAGACGATTACCAGGTTGGATTGAAGTATGATTTACCTCTGCTTCAGGCGGTAAAGAGAAGCGGACTTTTTAAGACTAATTGTGGAAATTTTGCAAATATGAATTTCAAGGATGCAGACCCGAAAATAATAGATGATTTGAAAATTTCAGGAAGGTTGTTCAAGAAAGAAATGTTCACACATTCATATCCCCACTGCTGGAGGCATAAAGTACCGCTTATGTATTATGCAACCGATTCATGGTTTATAAAGACTACTCAGTACAAAGACAAGATGATTGCCCTGAATAATGAAATTAACTGGAATCCTGAAGAATTCGGTACAGGCAGATTCGGTAACTGGCTGGAGGAAAACAAGGACTGGGCAATATCAAGAAACAGGTTCTGGGGAACTCCGCTTCCCATCTGGTATTACAAGGATGAAAATGATAAGGAGCATTACGAATGCATCGGGAGTATTGAAGAACTGAAAAGCAAATCAATTAATTTCGAGGATATTTACAGTAAAGATTTTCTGGATTTGCACAAACCCTACATAGACAGGATAGAATTGAAATCCAAAGACGGACACGATATGCAGAGAGTACCAGAAGTGATTGACTGCTGGTTCGACAGCGGCTCGATGCCGTTTGCACAGTTCCATTATCCGTTCGAAAATAAGGAATATTTTGAGGCAAATTACCCGGCTGATTTCATTGCTGAAGGTGTAGACCAAACAAGAGGATGGTTTTATTCGCTTCATGCAATTGGTTCATTTTTATTTGATAAGCCGGCATATAAAAACCTGGTAGTAAACGGACACATACTCGATAAATTTGCTAAGAAAATGAGCAAGTCGCTGGGAAATGTTGTTAATCCTTTCGAAATGATGGAAAAATACGGCGCAGATATTCTTCGCTGGTATCTGGTGGCGGGCTCCCCTATCTGGAAGTCAAAACTATTCAATGAAGACGACCTGATTGATATTAAGAACAAGTTTTTCGATACCCTGCTGAATACTTATAAGTTTTTTATAATGTATGCGAATATAACGGATTTTGATTACAACAAATCGCATGTAATACCCGTAAAGGAAAGAAAGGAAATTGACAGGTGGATAATATCTAAACTGAATTCACTCAAGAAAGAATATTATGCGCAGATGGATGATTATGAAATCACAAAAGCCTGCAGACTTTTATCCGACTTCACGATAGACGAGATTTCAAACTGGTACGTAAGAAGAAACAGAAGAAGATTCAGAACCGGGGAGGACAAAAATGACAACCTTGCAGCATTTCAGACGCTTTATGAATGCCTTCACGAAATAATAATGATGCTAGCTCCTGTTTCGCCATTCCTGTCTGAAAAGATTTTCCTTGATTTCGATAATTACAGAAAATCAATTCATCTTTCGGAATTCAGCAAGTTCGACCGGGATTTGATTGACATAAAACTTGAAGAGCAGATGGACCTTGCACAAAGAGTAGTTAATGTTGTTAGGGCAGTGAGGGTTAAGAACAACCTTAAAGTCAGACAGCCGCTTAAACAGCTACTGATACCGGTTTTGAACGAACAGGACAAGGAAAACCTTAAAAAAGTTGAAGATATCATTCTGGAAGAAATTAATGTAAGGAACTTAAATATTATTGAAGGAAATTCAGAAATAATCAGAAAGAAGTCCAAGCCGAATTTCAAGTCAATTGGTCCGAAATACGGAAAGGATGTGAAGAAAGTGCAGCAGATTATAAACGGGCTTACGCATTCCGAGATTACAGAACTCGAAGCAAATGATTCTCTTGAAAAGGATTCGTTTAATCTAACAAAGGACGATGTTGAAATATTCACAGAAAACATCGAAGGATGGATTGTGGAGACCGACGGCAATCTGACAATTGCGCTTGATACAAAACTTGACAGCGAACTGATTTCAGAAGGCATTTCAAGAGAATTCGTAAACAGAATTCAGAACTACAGGAAAGCAAATAATTACAACGTTAATGACAGGATTAATGTTACAGTTAAGACTGAATCGGAAATTCTGGATGCTATAATGAAAAACTTCGATAGCATAAAGACCGAAATAAACTGTGATAAACTGAGCAGTTCAGGAAGCAGCGACATCAGCTATTACGAGACTGAAATAAACGATATTCCCTGTAATTTTTATATAGAAAAAATTTCATAAAGAATACCAAAGGAGCAACTAATGAAAAAGAAGGTACAAAAAACGAAACAAAAACCAAAAAAGGCTGCTGCAAAACCCAAAAAGACAGCATCCGGGAAATCAAAGGCCGTAAAAAAAGGCGCGGTTTCCAAATCGAAGGTTTTGAAAGCAAAGAAAACCGTAAAAGCAAAGGCAGCACCGAAGCCGAAGAAGACCGTAAAGGTTAAGAAAGCGGCACCTGTAAAAAAGCAGGCTGTCAAGGCACCGGAGCCGAAGAAAAAGCTTAAAAGAAAAAGCGGTAAAACAAGATACACTCCCGCTGAGCTTCAGCACTTCAAGGAAATACTTCTAAACGAAAGAAGGGACATCCTGGAAAGCGCAAAAGCAAATATGAAATCACTCGTAGACGATGAATCGGGAGACTATGTAGGTGAAAACCTTACATATTCAACCCATATGGCAGAACAGGGTACGGACGAGATGGAAAGAGAAAAGAATTATATGTTTGTTCAGCGCGACGAAAAATATCTCGGTTACATTCAGGAAGCACTGACCAGAATCGACCAGGGAACATACGGACTATGCATAGACTGCATTGAAGAGCCGAAGTATTTATGCAATACTTGTCCGCTCATTCCGAGGGAAAGGCTCGAGCTTGTTCCGATAACCCAGCACTGCATTGAATGTAAAAATCTTCGGGGATAACATATTTTGAGAATTTTATTTGTTTCGTTAGCAATCGTAATTATAGACCAGGTTAGCAAATTCCTTGTAAAGGGAATAAACCTTCCATCTCTGGGTATTGTAACAAAGGGAATGAAGCCGGGAGAGACTATCGATATAATCGATAATTTTTTCAGGCTTACTTTCATCGAAAATCCCGGGATGGCTTTCGGACTTGAAATCGGAAGCAAGCAGCTCAGGTCTGTTTTTACCATCATTGCAAGTATCTTCATTGTTTACTTTATATATAAAAACAGGAAAGAAATACTTTACCTGAGAATTTCGCTGGCACTGATTTTGGGCGGTGCCATCGGAAACCTTATAGACAGGATATTCTACGGAGTAATATACGGCAGCGATAAACTATTACGGGGAAACGTAGTTGATTTTTTCCAGATTAACATACCCGACATAAAAATATTCGGCAAGGTATTTTATTCGTGGCCGATTTTCAATATAGCGGATATAGCCGTGTCGGCGGGGTTTGTTATGATTCTTATCGGTTACAAAAAAATATTCAATAATAAAGAAGCCGGAGAGCAGCAACCCTCCGACTTGCAAATTATTAATCAGGAAGAAGTTCCGGTTCAGACGGAATCAATACCGGCGGAACCAGAGCGCAAGCAGGAATTACCTACCTAAGCCGTCGAGATATTCTTTCTTTTTCATCAGGGTATCGAGGTCTTCAACGTGATTCGGGTCAGGAACGCAGCAGTCAACCGGGCACACAGCCGCGCATTGAGGTTCATCGTGGAATCCCTTGCATTCGGTGCATTTATCGGGCACGATATAGAAAAAATCATTAGAGAAAAAACCTTCCGCACCTGAGGGAGCAGCTTCGCCGTCTCCATAGTCTTTTCCGGCAAGCGACCAGCTTGCGCCGCCTTCATAGATTGCAGTATTCGGGCATTCGGGCTCGCAGGCGCCGCAGTTGATGCATTCCGAGGTTATCATTATAGCCATTTTATATTCTCCTTATTTATTTATTATAATTATTTTATTAATGTCATAATTTTTGTTTCCCTGAAGCCATTTCCGGCAGTCATTATGTAAAAATACACACCAGAAGATAATTTTTCACCATCAAAAATAACTTCATATTCCCCTGCCTGTTTATACCCGTTAAAAAGAGTTTTTACAGTTTTGCCGCTGATGTCATAAACAGTTATATTCACATCGCCGGGTTTCAGAACTGAAAACCTTATATTGGTCTTCGGGTTGAAAGGATTCGGATAATTCTGATGAAGCTTGAATCCTTCCACTATACTGCTATTGCCGTTTATTCCGGTCGGTACGGGGCTTCCGGCATTCACCCACGCAGTATAGACAAGGCACATAAGTTTGTACGATGCATCCTTGAATTTCTGAATGGTAAAAGTTCCTGCCTGATACCAGAAATTCTGATAATAAAGAGTGCTGCTGTTGCTTCCTGCTATCACCTGAGCGATGCTGTCAGCGCGGTAAACCGAATCGCGGTAGCTGTTTGAATTATAAACAATGCCAAAGGCAAAATTATTAATATCATTTATGTAATTAACGTTATTTCCCGTGTACTGGATATAAGCCGTATCGCGGTTTATAAGCGTAGTTTCATAGCGTGAGTGTATTCCGTTCGACATTGTGCTCCAGCCGTTATAATACCGCGTGCAATGAAGCGGATTATGAGCATCTGCGACATAATGTCCGAGGTCAGCGGCTTTCAGCATAGCTTTTCTCCAGTCACGAAGCTGAAAATATTTTTTCACTGAATCTGCAGTTGCTATGATGGCGAAAGGCACATATCCGTTATTAATTACAAAATTCAGTCCGTGGAGAGCAACGAGAGAATCCCACGTCTGGGGAATCCTGCCGCCTGAAAGATATTCGGGATAGAATTCGATATCGATATAATGCCTGAATTCTTCTGTCGGGTCAGTATTTTTCCGATAGTCTGCATCTGAAGCGTGCACAGACATAGAATCAGGAAACCAGGAAAACGGAGACATTGCAGAAGGAAAAGATAAATTTGTTCTTTTATTAATTATCCTGTGACCTGTACTGCCCCACCCTGCAAAAAGCACGACTGTCGCAATTGCAAATATATAAAAACTTTTTTTCATAGGCATTGAAAATAGCGGAATTGCTGAATAAAAACTATGTATTTTGAAGTGAGTATCATTTTAATCAGTAAGTTATCAGAAAACAGGAGTCAGAATAAAAGCAAGAGCGTGAAAGATGGTAAAGTATAAAGTATAAAGTAAAAAGTATAAAGTAAATCGCAAGTGCGGGAAAGAGATTTTGATTATTATATATATTAATCATTGTTCAATAATCATTAATCATTAATCATTAATCATTATTCATTACTCATTGAATAGAGTTACCAGTAAAACTTTACGATAAATCCCTTTTTAAAGAGGTTTTCTTTTTTGCCGTTTGTTTTTACATTTGTCAATTCTTTAATGACTGTAAAGACTATTTCGTTTTCGTTAACAGATTTAACTTCCACTTCCGCAAGGCTGATATAGCCGTGGGTGTTCATACCGAGTATTTCCTCTTCGAAGTATTTTGAGAGAGTCCCGCTTGTGCCCGGTTCAGGCAGTAATGACTGGGATGAAATGCTGACTTTAATTGTCTTGCCTTTTTTTGATTCAAGTTCACCTGTGATTTCCTTCATTGCGGAATCGAGCGGTGTAACATTTTTTGAATATGCAGAAACGGAGAAAATCAAAAACAGCAGCGGTACAAGAAATATTTTCATTATTTTTTCCATAACAAATTGTTTTTACAAAAATAACATAAAAATTAAGAAAAATCGCACCAGTTTCCCGCCGCGGCGGGTGCAAAAAACGCATGCTACAGTTTTGGTACAAAATGCGGAAATCTGACGGTAATCAAAGGATTTTTTTGTACTTTCTGTACCGGAGAGCGGAAAAGTACAGAATGGGGTACAACTATATACCATATGTCATAGAACAGGTAATACCTTAATAATATATGGTATATAATTTTAAAAGTCAAGTTAGGTTTTTAGAGATTCAACACCAAGGCACGAAAACAATTCTCAATGAACTTGTTCATATTAACGTATAGAACCATAATATGTAATAATTTAGAAAATTCTCATTTTTTATTTGTTTTGTTTAAAATATTTTACTTGAATAATTCGAAATATATATTTATACTTATATCAAATTTAGTAACTAATATAAAAATATTAAATCATTCTATACCTGGTTTACAAAGTAAAGGAGGATATAGATTTATGAGAATATTAACTTCTTTTTTATTAATTGCAATTCTGACACTTCCAATATTTTTTACAATAAATACTACTATAGCAAAAAAATCTGACCCACTTCCTTGTTGCAATAGTATGGATCCGCGATATTATAGTGCTCAATATTGGTCCTGGTTTTGCATTCAAAATGGAATAGAACAAGAAATAACAATTTCTTTTCAGCAATGTTATTGTGCTTGGGAAATTAATAATTGGTCACCGCCTATTGGTATGAATTGTAATATATTACAGCAATGCGGTAATAAATAAATTAATAATTAATTAAGCCAGGTATAGATATTTTTATTAATTATTTATTTACACTTATGAAAAAAATAATTATTATTATTTTGTTCTTATTTTGTTCAAACTGCAGCAACCCTCAAATAATATATAGTAATAAAATCGATTCGATCAAAAACCTTGTTTCCACTCAATCTTTGATGAAATTTGCTAAAGATTTAACAGGAGATACAATTGCATTTATTGGGGGTTCACATTATCGAATCTTCTCAAGATTTTATTTATCGAGTTCAAAATTAAAAGCCGCACAATATATTTTTGAAAAATTTCAAAACTACGGTTTAAATGCAAGGTATCAGCAAAATGACATTACCTGTTTAAATATTATTGGAACAAAAACAGGATACAAATATCCAAATCAGTATTTCATTATTTGTGCTCATTATGATGCAATATTAGTTCCAATGCCGACCCCAACCGACACAGTACCCGGAGCCGATGATAATGCATCGGGTGTTTGTATAGTATTGGAAGCTGCAAGATTACTTTCAAATTTTAGTTTTCCATACAGCTTAATTTACGCAACTTTTGACAAGGAAGAAGCAGGTTTTGGAGGCAGTATCGCATATGTTGATTCAATTTTTAACAGAGGTGATACAATAAGGGGTGTTTTAAATCTTGATATGACTGCTTGGGATGGAAACAATGATAATAAATATGATGTATTTACTGATTCAAACTCAAATAAGCTGGCAGAACAAATGATTATCGCGACACAAATTTATCAAACAGGATTAATTTATCGAAAAGTCTATTCAACAACAAGTGATCAGGCATCATTTATAAACAAAAACTACAAAGCAATTTTATTAATAGAAGATACATTCGACACATTAAATCAGAATATTCATAAAAAATCCGATTTAGTTAATACATTTAATCTGCAATTTTTTAATAAAATGGCAAAAACTGCAATTACAACATTTGCTTCATGGGGCAGCGGAAATTTTGCCAGAATGGATCATACACCTTTACGGTCAAATTATGACACAACACAAAGATTAGCTGAAGTCTACATTAATTACCCCAATACATTAGGGACAGGAATCAATGCCCCAAGACTATATTATAAAAACTGGAGCGGAAATTATTATTATGTAAATTCGTTTAGCATTTATCAAAACATATATAAATTTTATATACCCGGTTTTCCAAAAGGTTCAAAAATTTCATATTATATAGCTGCACAAGATTCGACCGGTACTTTTGTATTTACTTTACCGGAAGGAGGTGGAGGATTAAATCCTCCCGGAACGAATCCTCCCACTCAATTATTTACTTATACAATTTGGAATAATATTAGTTCAGAATCAAATAGTGTTCCAAAACCAATAACCGGAATGCTTACATTGGATACAATAAAAATATTAACTCCGGGAACTGTTGTGGATGTCAATGTAAATTTAAATTTAACCCATACAAATGACGGAAATCTATGGATAAGTTTAACAAAATCTAATACTGTTGATTTATCTAAATACAATGGGCAAGGTGGACAAAACTTTACAAATACAATTTTTGATGACAGTGCAAATTTATCTATTACTCAAGGTACACCACCATTCACCGGAAGATACAGACCTCAAACTCCGCTTTTGGGATTACAAGGAAAAGAATTATCTGGCAACTGGATACTAAAAATTTTGGATAATGGAACTGGTAATACGGGTACATTACTGAACTGGAGTCTGGATATTGTTTATGCACCATCAGTAGATATTAACAATATTTCACAAGAAATACCGAATAAATACTATCTGTATCAAAATTACCCTAATCCTTTTAATCCTAATACATTTATAAAATTTCAAATAACAAAAGAAAATAATGTGAATTTGAAAATATTTGATATACTTGGTCGAGAAGTTGCAACGCTTTTAAATAATAAAATGCTTCCAGGAATTTATGAGGCAAACTGGAATGCTTCCTCATTTCCGAGTGGTATATATTTTTATAAATTGATTTCCGGAGAATATACAGCGACGAAAAAAATGGTTTTAATTAAATGATAAATTAATTAATTATTAAACCATCAAATTTTACTGTTATACAGTAAGGAAAAAGCTATTTCATTCCTTTCCTTGTTTTTTGCATACTTTTTTAGTGAAAAAAGGTTTTTACAATGATTAAATTGGATTCCGGCACTCTTCGGCGCATCTTCGACCTAAAAATCGCCGGTCCCGACGGGTCGGGATGCAAAGAGCGCGATCCCCGCCAAAATTCCGCCACGGCGGATGCAAAGAGCGCACATGCGGGGATGACAATATGGTTGGAGAGCATTTTAAATTCTGACTACTGAATTCTGACTACTAACTTCCAGATTCTAACTTCTAACTTCTGTCTTCTGTATTCCGCTCTTTTGCATTCATTTTGTATGAAAAAAAGGTTATTTTAAGGTTTATATTGTGCAATATGCGTTCCCAACGAGGACGTTGGGAACGAGGTATAAGTCGGGATACAAAGAACGTAAATTACAAAAAAATAAAGTGTAATTATATAAATATTAATTAATTAAAATATAAATAAATTAAGACAGAATGCTTAAGTTAATTTCAAAATTATTTCCATCGAAGCACGAGAAGGATGTCAAGTTACTTTTACCTTATGTAGAGGAAATAAATAATTATTACGAAGAATATCAGAAGCTTAGCGATGATGAACTCCGCGCAAAGACACAGGAATTAAAGCAAAGAATAAAGGATAATACCGCCGAGGCGGAAGCAAAAATAGCAGAGTTAAGGGAAAAGCTTACGCAAGACCTGGAGCATAACGAGAGAATGGGAGTTTATGATGAACTCGATGCATTGGAAAAGGATTATTTTCAGATTATAAACGATTCGCTCGATGAGATAATGCCGGAAGCTTTTGCAGTGGTGAAAGATACCTGCCGCAGACTTTGCGGTCAGGAATGGGAAGCAGGCGGTACGAAGGTAAGATGGAATATGATTCCGTTCGATGTACAGCTGATAGGCGGAATGGTACAGCACCAGGGAAAGATTTCCGAAATGGCAACGGGTGAAGGTAAAACACTGGTTGCAACGCTCCCTCTTTTCCTGAATGCACTTGCAGGAAAAGGATGCCATCTTGTTACTGTGAACGATTACCTTGCAAAGCGCGACAGCGAATGGATGGGCGAGATTTTCAGATTCCACAAGTTGAAAGTGGGCGTGATACTGAACGATATGGATTCGGATAAGAGAAGAGAAATGTATGCCTGCGATATTACATACGGAACGAATAATGAATTCGGATTCGATTACCTGAGGGATAACATGGTAGTGGATAAGGAGCACCTTGTTCAGAGAAGGCATTTTTATGCTATAGTTGACGAGGTTGACTCGGTATTGATAGACGAAGCCAGAACACCGCTAATAATTTCAGGTCCGGTAGAAGCGCCGACACATAAGTTCAACGAGATGAACGTCAGGATAAAGCGTTTAGTAGATGCACAGAGAAGCTACGTGAATACGCTTTGCTCGGAGGCAGAAAAGATTTTATCGGAAGAGAATCCAGGCAAGGATGATATTGAAAAAGCGGGATTGTATTTATTCCGTTCTTACAAAGGACTTCCGAAACACAAGAAACTTCAGAAAATAATATCCGACCCGAATCACAAGAAGCTGATGCAGGACACGGAAATGAATTTCAACCGTGACCAGGGGCGAAATATGCACGTTGTGGATGATGAGCTTTATTTTGTTGTCGAAGAAAAGTCACACGTAACTGATTTAACGGAAAAAGGCAGAGAGTACCTTGCTCCTTCATCTGTGGAGAGAGACTTCTTTGTACTGCCCGATATGGGCTCACAGGTAGCAGTTATCGAGAATGATGTGAGTTTAACTACAGAGCAGAAAGAAATGAAGCGTGAAGAACTGAACAAGGTATATGCAGAGCGTTCGGACAGACTTCACACGGTTGACCAGCTTTTAAAAGCATACGCGCTTTATGAAAAGGATGTGGAGTACGTTGTACAGGACGGAAAGATTATGATAGTGGATGAATTCACGGGGCGCATACTTCACGGAAGAAGATACTCCGAAGGGCTACATCAGGCAATAGAAGCAAAAGAAGGCGTGAAGGTAGAAAAAGACACGCAGACACTTGCGACTATTACATTGCAGAATTATTTCAGGTTATACAAGAAGCTTGCAGGTATGACGGGAACAGCTGAAACGGAAGCGGCGGAATTCTGGGATATTTACAAGCTGGATGTAGTGGTTATTCCAACAAACGTTGCCTGTGTAAGGACAGACCACAACGACCAGATTTACAAGACCAAGAGAGAAAAATACAATGCAGTAATAGAAGAAATTGCAAAGATGCAGGAAATAAAGCGACCTGTGCTTGTCGGCACGACAAGCGTTGAAGTTTCGGAAACAATCAGCAGACTACTCAAGAGGCGCGGTATAGTTCACGAAGTATTAAATGCGAAGCAGCATCAGCGCGAGGCGCAGATAGTAGCGAATGCGGGATTGCCGGGCTCGGTAACAATTGCAACGAATATGGCAGGCCGCGGAACGGATATTAAATTAGGACCGGGAGTAGCTGAAGCAGGCGGTTTGCATATAATGGGTACAGAGAGGCACGAATCAAGGCGTATAGACAGGCAGCTGCGCGGTAGAGCGGGACGTCAGGGCGACCCGGGTTCATCGAGGTTCTTTATTTCGCTGGAAGATGATTTGATGAGACTTTTCGGAAGCCAGAGGATTGCAGGGGCGATGCAGAGGCTCGGAATGGAAGAGGGACAGGCAATCGAGCACAAGATGATTACGAATTCAGTCGAGCGCGCCCAGAAGAAGGTGGAAGAAAACAATTTTGCTATACGTAAAAGACTTCTGGAATATGACAACACGATGAACCAGCAGAGAGAAGTGGTTTATGACAAGAGAAGACAGGCACTGATGGGAGAAAGACTGAAAGATGAAGTATTTGAAATGGTGGAAAAGAACGTAGTCGAGATGGTAAACAAATACCACGCAGAAGCAGATATAGAGGGCTTGCAGGATGAAGTGAACAGGACATTTTTAGTAAGACTGAACCTTACGCCGGAAAAATTCCAGCAGTTAGGAGAAGTCGGATTAAAAGATTTAATCATCAAGGAAGCAAAAGATTTTTACAACAGGAAGGAAAAAAGATACGGCACGGAACTGATGGAGAGGATAGAGAGATTTGCATATCTTACCGTAATCGATGAAAAGTGGAAAGAGCATTTAAGAGAGATGGACGACTTGAAGGAGGGAATTAACTTCCGTGCATACGGACAGAAGGACCCGCTGATAGAATACAAGATGGACGGATTCAGGATGTTCGAGGCAATGCTCAATTCAATTGCAATCGATGTAATTAATTTCATATTCAAGTTCACGACACAGACACCTGAAGAAGCAAGCCAGGTAAAGGGTCCGAAGGAAGTAAACACAAGCAGACTGAGAGCGCAGCATGACACATCGGAGGGTATGGGATACAGCGGGAATTTAGAGCCGGAAGAAAATGCAGCAGCGAGGACGGGCAAGCATCAGCCGGTAAAAGTAACTCCGAAAGCAGGAAGAAACGACCCCTGCCCTTGCGGAAGCGGAAAAAAATACAAGAACTGCCACGGGAAGTAAACGAACCGCGGAACAGCAAATACTGTTCCATCGGATAATATAATAGCGGAGGCACTATTATTATTATAATATTCAGACTTAACTCAAAAAAAATACTTGAGTCTGAAATGAAGTTTATATAAATTGCATAAACCAAACATACTACTGTTATGAAAAAAAATTACTTCATTATTCTTCTGGCATTAATATTAATCCTGTCAGAGACAACAACAGCACAACTGCTCAACACTAAAGTTTTCAGAAAGCCCAATGTAGTAATGGAAGCGACATTTGGATACGGATTACCCGGGTTTGATTTCTCAGGTTCGAGGTTAAAGGATTTCTGGGAATTCAAGGGATACGGGGTGAACGGAGGATATTATGCGGCATACACACCAAAGGTTACGGTTCACAACTTCAAGGATGGACAGATAAGGACTTACCTTACAATTGCTTTTTCAAATTTCTATGGCAAGGAAAATACCTCATATGATATCGGAAATGTATATGATACAGGGATGGTGCCCGTCAGATGGCCTGCAGATACGACATACAAATCGGTAAAAGAAGTAACGGGTTCAAGTTCAATCAGGATAAGTGCTCCTTACATAGCGTACGGTTGGGAAATTGCTTTATATACTGATAAAGAAAGGCGTTCCATTTTCAATTTCGGGGCTGATTTCAATTTCAGTGTAATGTGGGGTAAAGTTTACGACCAGGCGGCTTCAAACAATTACGAGTATCATAATAACATAGTCAGCGCTACAAGATTAGGAATGGGATTGAATCTTGGTTACTCATACAGGATTGTTGATTATCTAGGGGTAACTTTTGGAACACGAATGCATATTGCTAATTTAATAAATAAGGGTTCGGACCAGGTAAAAGCCGGAGGTGACGGGGATATGTACCTGAATGATGCTGCGAACTCATCGTTAAATTCGCTGATGAGCAAGAGCAGAACAGTAGGATTTTTCGGATTTTACGGAGGTGTTTCGTTTTACTTAGGCGGCAAGCGTTAGTATTTATAATCAAATATTTTCTGAAAGCAGTAATTATTTCTGAATAATTGCTGCTTTTTTATTTAGTATTTCGTGGATTTTTTCCGCTTGAAGCATAAAGATTTCGATTTTAGACTGAATAATCTGAGGGAATGCATTTCCATCCGTTTCGATATAGAGGAAGGGCAGATTTTTTATTTCTTCGGGATATCCGTTCTTACCGATACCCAAACTCCTGTATTTCCCCTCGATGGTCATTTCCTTTTTCAGTATTGCCTCAGACAGGCGGCTCGGAATGCAGTTAAAAGGACCTATTGAAATAACTCCGCAGGCATCATCGAGAATTTCCCTCATAGCTAGACCTGTAGTCAGAATCCCCTCTCCTATCAGTTCGGATGAAATGAACCGTTCACCTATTTCCATTGTCTTATCGATGTCAATCATTTCAAATTTTATCAGACCGGATTTCGCAAACATTTTTTTAATTTTTCTTTCGAGTATTCTCTGGTATTTATCCTTTATGTGCAGGAGTGTTTTATCCTTCATAGACATACCATTCAGGATTTCCTTTTTAAGGAGGTAGTTTGAATAGTAAACATATTCTGTTATGGGAGCGGTTTTTACAATGAATTCCTTTTCCGCAAGAGTCTGCATAAGGTTTCCACGGGAAAACTCTTCCCTGCGGACGTAAATTTCCCCGATAAGCGAAATCACTTTTGCTTTTTCAAGGGGAATTTTAAGTTTAATGCCTGACAAAGCCCGCACTGACAATTCAATCTGTGCAAAAATGCTATCGTTATGTCCCCTCTCGAGTGAAGCGACAATTTTATTCCATTGTTCGTTCAGAGTTGCAAGGCTTTTTTCCTTATCAACGGCAATAGCATTAATAACAGATTCAATGTCATGAACTACATCAGCTATAACAAGAGCAATCCACTGTTTAATAAAAAACTCATTGCCAAAATCATCGAAAGAGCTTTCGTCGTCCATTGTAAGTACTGCCACGTTTTCGATTTTCATATTATTGATGATATCCTTCAGCAGGATGTAATACTGTCCCTGCCTGCACGGGCCGTACCCTTTTGGCATAAAGAAAAGAGTTTTTTTATTCTTGTCGTAATGATTTTCGAGATACTGAGTCAATGAGCCCGTAGTAAGTATAAAAGGCAGGCATTCCTTGCAGGTAGTAAGTCCCCTGCCGTGTTTGAGTGTATCGAAAGACGGAACATCCAGCGGCCTGCAGTTTATTCCGAGTGAACGGAATACTGCCGCAAAAGCGTCCGAACTGAAATGTCCCATCGAAGGAATCAGGACTTCGACTTCTTCCGAAGTAATTCCGGTTTTTTTGTTTTGCGAATCAATTATGCTGATTTTATTCTCCTCGGTTATGACTTTAAGCGGCTGAATCTTATCCGATAAATCTTCTTTTGTTCCTTTGTTTCGGATGGCTATATAGTTTTTTATGATATCAACTGCCGCATCAATCCTGGTATCGATACCCACGTCGGCGGAATGGCTGTCAAGCTCGAGTGTAAGTGACGGTTTGCTTCCCATAATTTTTCTGAAATAAGACAGTATGAATGAATCAGGACCGCAGGAGAAATTTGTAATATAGACTCCGAAGAGCATATCGTGGTTTTTCACGAATCGTGCATTTGATAATATCTGGTGTCCGCTGTACCAGTACATATTTTCATATGAGTCCTTAATATCATTCGGAAGAAAATCGTGGGGGATAATGGTAATATTCTTCGAGGCAAATTTGTGAGGAATATTCAGGTTTGCCTCTCTTGCAAAAGCATTATACGACCTGCCGAAAAGTACTATTCCGAATGTATCGGGACTGCTTTCAATTTCCTCAAGGGCGCGCCTGCCGAGCTGTCTGAATTCCGCCTGCATTTCCCTGAATTTTCCGTCTGAATATTCATATGCCTGAACAGCTTTATTTTTTCTTACACCGAGCTCTTTAGCAATATCTATAAAAATTTCTTTCAGCTCATTTTCTGGAAGCGTAAAGTCTATAACAGGCGATATGATTTTTATTTTTCCGGAAGACGGTGTTTTCTTATTATCGATTTCCTCCCTGAATGTGGACTTTAAATAATACGTTTCACCCTGAACAAACACGCAAAGGCGGTTGTGCTGGTGCTCGCTGTGGCTGTCCATCTGCGTTATATGCGGAAGAAATATGTAATCAATGTCTTTTTTCAGGAGATTGGAAAAAAATCCGTGTGACAGCTCGACAGGATAGCAGAAAGAAGACTGGATTTTATCTTTGCCGCAGGTTTCTGCTTCATCGGGAAGCACTATTCCGAATCCGAGTTTCGTAAAGAAATTATAATACAGCGGATACAAAGTATTTGTCAGAAGGCTTTTAGATATGCCGATTTTCTTTTTTTCGGCAAGGGTTTCATTTATTTCGGCGGTCAGATATTTTTTGAAAACAAGTTCCTGCCGGATGTTCACATAGTTGTGTTTACCGGCATCGGCAGTCAGGTTATTTCTTTCGTTATAATACTTATTACAGGCACCGCCGAAGGGATATTTTTTACCTTCGACTTCTATCATAGCAATTCCGCATTTTCTGTCGCATTTTTCAGCTCCGCCTGCACAGATGAATTCATTTTTATATTTAAATTCTCTTTTAATAAGTTCATCGAGGACAAAATTACCCTTTTTAGTAAAACCCAGATTAATCCTGTTCTTAACTTCAAGTGCCACGCCGAAAGCTCCCATCAGTCCCGGTTCCGGAGGAACAATAATTTCCTTATTCACAAGATTTGCCATAGCGTAAGGCACTGCTTTATTATAGCAAACCCCGCCCTGCATAAATACTTTTTTCCCTACTGTCCTGTTGCCCATTACCCTGTTCACATAGTTCATACAAACAGAATAGACAAGTCCAGCGACAATATCTTCTCTACTTGCTCCTTCGTGTCCTGCATTTTTTATGTCGCTGGAAATAAACGCAGAGCACTGGTCATTAAAATTAAGCGGAGCGGATGATTCAAATGCAATATCACCGATTTCAAGATAATTTATGTTCAGGGTTTCCTTTGCAGCTTCTTCAAGGAATGACCCTGTTCCTGCCGAGCAAGCTTCATTCATAGCATAATCACTAGCAACTCCGTTTGTCAGGTGGGTATATTTTGCATCCTGACCTCCGATTTCAAAAATTGTGTCAACATCCTTATCAAAGAAAGCGGCCGCAACTGCGTGGGCAATAATTTCATTTACTACACTGTTTGTAAGGGCATGAAGAGCGGCAATACTTCTACCTGAGCCGGTAGTGCCTAATCCTGTTATTTTTATATCGGTTAAAATCTGGTTTTTAAGTTCCTTATAACAGTTAACTGCTGCCTGAACAGGGTTGCCGTTTGTTCTTAAATAAACAGAGGCAAGAATCGCATTGTCATTTAATCTGATTACAACTGCTTTTGTTGTTGTTGAGCCTACATCAAGCCCAAGAACGCATTCATCCCCGGATTTCGGCTTATCTTTTATAATTTCCTTAAATATTACACTGTTTTTACTGTTTTTTAAAGGTGCAAGTGTTGCAAATGAGTGCTTATGGTGTTTATAAAGATATTCTCTATTAAAGCCGAAGAAATTCTTTAATCCTATTAAACTTGCGCCAAGAGCTTCGAAATATGAAGATTCAGGAGGTATAACCAGATCAGGATATGATTTTCTGATATGGTTAACTACGCCTGAATTTTTTGTAACTCCACCTATCAAAATCAGTTTTTTTGAATTCTGTTTAGAAAGAAGTTCAATGGTTTTGTCAGCTATCATTTTTGCAAGACCGGAAACGACCTGGCTTTTCGGTATGCCTTTATTCAGAGCGTGAGTGCAGTCACTTTTACAGAAGACACTGCACCTGCCTGATACACTATACGGAATCACATCACCAGAAAGCGAAGATGTATCCTCAACAGATAAATCCATTCTGCCGATTTGCTGCAGGAAAAACTCACCTGTACCGGAAGCGCATTTGTTGCCTGTTATAACATTGTCGATGCTGCCTTTTGAATTAAGGTTATACACAAGAAAGCTTTCGCTGCCAAGGCTTGCAATTGCTTTTTCCTCCCCGTTTAAATCAAGATATTTGACAGATACTTCGACTGCTTCGGGTTCGGAAACTGAATGTGCATTAATAAGTTCTTTGAATTTTCTTCCCGTTACAACAACGGAAATTTTATCCTGATTAAAATCATCAAAGAAATCCGAGATTACTTTTTTAGGATTTCCTTCGTGTGTATAAGACAGGATTTCCAGAACAGATATAATACCGTCAGTTTCTTTTGTTTTCACAAAAGAGACAGTTGAAGCGCCAATACATATTCCCAAAGAATGCTTTGCCATTTAACGGTATTTATTTTCTATTAACTATCAAATCAGTGCAAATTCCCGCACTTGTTACAGCGCTTTCTATCGTTGCAGGGAGTCCGGTATCCGTCCAGTCACCTGCAATAAATAAATTTTCTAAGCTGCTTTTTTGCCTGAGCCTGTATGCTTCACTGTCCGGGCCGGTCAGGAATGTAGCTCTTTTTTCCTTTATAATTTTATAACTGCCAATCTCAGATTCATCAAATTTCTGAAGGCAGGATTTCAGATCTTTTATACATGCAAAATAGATTTCCTCATTACTCAATTCAGTCATATTTCCGCAAACATAGTCCGCTCCGCTTATAACAAGAGACACATGCCTTTTGTTATTCACAAAAAGCCACTGCACGCAAGTACCGGTTAATCCTGTCATATCGCCATCAGGTTTGAAACTGATATCATTTTTAAAGAATAAATGAACAGAAATTATAGTTGAGGGCTGAAGATTCACGGAACGGTTGAAATGTTTAGCATAATCAGAAGGGCTGAATATTTTTTCAAAGCAATAAAACGGAAGAGCAGAGATGTAGTAATCCGCGGATACGGTTTCTCCGTTATCCAGTTCAATGCATTTTATATAGTTCCCCTCAAAAATAATCTTTTTTCCCCCTAAATTATTATACAGTAAAGCAGATTTTTCATTCAGATACTTTAAGGAATTATCTATAAACAATCCGTTGAGAGTATCATTCCCCAAATATAAAGACATATTTTTTTTATTTTCCGTTCCTTTTTTGAGCAAGTTTACCAATAATTTTCCGCTGACATATTCCGGCGGCGAATTGAATGCTGCAAAAATCAATGGTGTCCAAAAATACTTCATCAGGTTTTCAGTCTGCCCGGTCATTTCCAGAATTTTAGATGCGGAAGTCCTTTCTAGTTTGTCATCTTCAAATACTTTGCCATTAATTAGTTTTCTGATTTTCAGAAATTCAAGCTTGTCCCTGAAATTAAATCCTTTGAAGAAGAATATTCCGGACAGAAGACTCCAGACACCGGGTAAATTCCCGCATTTGAAATTCAGGATTTGCTTATCTTTATTTGTAAAAACAAGCTGCAGGTTATTTTTAACTTTCAGCTTATCAAAGGTTCCTATGATTTTCATAAACTCAAATGTATTTTTATAAAATCCTCCGAGTATATGCACGCCGTTATCTATAAAAATATTTTTTTCATTATCGAAGTAGCTGAATGTTCTTCCTCCCCATTTCGGAGACGACTCATAAACACTTACGCTGAAACCTTTTTCAGACAAAAAAACCGCTGATGCAATACCTGCAATTCCTCCTCCGATTATTATAACGGATTTACTCATGGGTATTTAACTGTGCAGTAGTTTATATTTAAGAAAAACGCCGTATGCCAGAAAAATCTTCCTGAACTTTGATATTCTAATTCTCTTTTCAAATACATTATAATCCGATTTCTCTATTTTCTTTAAAAGCCTGAAATAAATATGCTCCATAATTCTCGCAGAAAGCATTCTGCCCTTTTCACTTTTCACAAGGAACGCATCTGCTTTTTTATAATAAGAGCGCGCAATTTCGCATTCATATTTCATTAAATCAGCAAAATTACTGCTGTATCGTGATTCAAGTATATCTTTTTCCGTACAGCCGAATCTTTCCAAATCATCCAGGGGAATATAAATCCTGCCTTTTGATGCATCCTTTTTCACATCCCTCAGAATATTTGTCAGCTGAAGAGCAATGCCGAGATTCACCGCATATTCTTTAATAGCCTTATCCTTATAGCCGAACACCTCGATAGTCATCAGACCCACAGTCGAAGCGGCATAAAAGCAGTAGGTTTTCAGTTCATCGGAATTCCCGTACCTGTTTTTCAGTAAATCCATTTCCATGCCCTTGAGCAGGTCGAGGAATATATCCTGATGTATTTTATATTTATCTATTACGTCTTTTAAGTCCAATAGAATTTTAATCTTCGATATGCCCTTAAGCGAATTAAGAAATTCATTTCTCCAGTTATCGAGGTTTATTTTTTTTGTATCGAAATCCGATTGCTCATCGTCGACGATATCATCGGAGTGCCTGCAAAAAGAATAAATGACTTTAAGGGCTTCCTGCTTTTCGGGACCAATAAAGATTGTGGAATACATAAAATTCGTCTTGCTTTTTTTCACAATCTGCTGTGCGCTGTCGTTAACAATATTTATAGCATCACTCATAATTTTGCGAATATTTTAAGTAATAGATTTAATTTACCGGCTTTGCCAATATTAACTCTTTGTGAAATTACCCTGTATTCTATCTTTTCTATTTTATCAAGAATTATCATTCCCCCCCTGTACATAGTCCTGAATTCATATTTCATCCTGCCTTTAAGGAAATTCTCCAGTTCTTTTCCCTGACTGAAAATAGACCTTGTCCTGTCAACAAGATACTTTATTAATGCAATAAAGTCACTGTTTTCATTCCGCACATTTAATAATTCGTAACAATAATTAAATTTTTTCATTTCTGACTGCGGAATATAAATTCTGCCCATTTTGAGGTCAACGGACACATCCTGCCAGAAATTTGCAAGCTGCAGCGCAGTGCAGACATAATCAGAAAGCCGGAAAAGCTTTTCGTCCTTCAATCCAGAAACATAAAGAACAAGATGTCCGATTGGATTTGCTGAATATCTTGAGTATTCAATAAGTTCATCAAACTCTTCATATTTCTGCCTGTGGGAATCCTGCCTGAAAGCTATAAGCAAGTTTTTAAACTCCTGTACCGGTATTCCAACCGTACGTACAGTATCGCTTAGTGCAAAAAAAATCTCATCATCCAAAGTATTATTTTCCGAAATTCTGTCGAGCTTTAAATCCATCTCATTCAGCAGTTTAAGTTTCTCTTCACTGCTAAGTTCATCGGAATCAGCAATATCATCCGCAGTTCTTGCAAAAGCATATATCGCATAAATATATTTCCTGTATTTTGCAGGAAAAAGCAGGGAGCCGACAGGAAAATTCTCATAATGCCCGAGGGCAATTTTCCTGCAATGCATATATGCTTTATCGAGATTCATAAATAATTATATATCAAAAAATATTCATTAAAAATCCAAAAATATGATTGTTTAATTTAATGGAATGAGTATTAAAAATATGCTATTTTGTAAAAAAAGGGATTTTGGACAAAAGAATTGTAATTTCAGGCGGAACAGGATTAATCGGGAAAAAAATAATTTCCCGTTTAAAATATAAAGGTTATTCAGTGACAATCCTGACAAGAAACAAGAGACCGGCAGAAAAAATAATATCACAGGATATCGAGTCAGTTGAATGGGATTACAGCAAACCAACCGAACTTTTGACTGAAATAATCAGCGGATGCGAAGCTGTTATCAACCTTGCAGGGGCATCGATTGCAGGGAGAAGGTGGAATCATGAATATAAGAAATTAATATACGACAGCAGGGTCCTGACCACGCAAAAAATCTCAGAAGCGATTTCACTCTGCAAGGAAAAGCCATTATCTTTTGTAAGTGCTTCAGCATCCGGTTATTACGGATTTGACGGAGAAGAGCAACTGACAGAAGACTCCACTGCAGGCAGCGATTTTCTTGCAAAAGTCTGCAAAGACTGGGAAAGAGCCGCATACGAAGCTGAGAGAAGCGGAGTGAGAACGGTTACGGTAAGAATTGCTGTTGTACTGGATAAGAACGAAGGTGCGCTGAAGAAACTAATTGCACCTTTCAAGTTTTTCCTGGGAGGACATCTGGGAAGCGGAAAGCAGTGGTTTCCTTGGATACACGCTGATGACCTGGCAGATTTATTTTTATTCTCAATCGAAAACAAAAATATCAGAAGGGCATTAAACGGAAGCGCACCCGAGCAAATCCGCAATAAGGAATTCTGCAAAATTCTCGGGAAGATAATAGGAAGACCGAGCATATTGCCTGTTCCCGGCTTTATGCTGAGACTAATTACCGGAGAGTTTGCAAAATATCTTTTAAAAGGCAGAAGACTTGTACCCGAAAAGGCATTAAACAGCGGATTCATATTCAAATACGATACCTGCGAAAAAGCATTAAAAAATATACTGGACAAATGAAGGTAAAGGAAATTGAAAAAACATTAAAATTATTATTCAGAAAGTACTTTTTTGAAGCTCCGGATTCCATAAAACGAATTACAGGCGGGGTTTCCGGCAGGTTAATTTATAAAATAAAATCCAAAAACTATACCTGCATAGGAGTGCACAATGCAAAGCTGCCCGAGAACAGAGCATTCATAGAATTTTCAAAGTCATTCGGGAAATCGGGGCTGCCCGTGCCGCAGATATACTGCGTATCGGATAATCCGGAATATTACCTCGAGGAATTTTTAGGAGAGAAATCCTTATTTGAGCTTACAGCAAATAATATTTTAAAAGGCGGAGAGAAATATAAAATGTACAGGCAGGCACTGAAGGATTTAATTAGATTCCAACTAACGGGAAAGGATATAATTAACTACAGACTTTGCTATGAAACCAGGTCTTTCGATAAAGAACAGATTTATTTCGACTTCGATAAGTTCAATAATTTTTTCTTAAGGAAGTTTGCACATCACAAATTTACGGAAAAAGATTTGTCAGAAATAAAGAAAAAAATATTCAGGAAACTTACAGAGGAAAAAAATGATTTTTTCATGTACAGGGATTTTCAGCCGAGGAATATTATGTATGATGATGGAAAGCTCAGTTATATAGACTACCAGTCAGGGAGGAAGGGACCTCTGCATTATGATTTAGCTTCATTCCTGTATTCGGGAAGCATACACATTGATATGCTGCGCAGGAAGGTTCTCTTGAATTATTACTTATCCGAAATCGGAAAATATAAAAAGATTGATTCCGGAAAATTCCGGAAATCATTTTACAATTTTGCATTAATAAGACTGATACAGGTTCTCGGCAGTTACGGATATTTATACGAGAAGAATAAAGACAGGACAGCACTTAAAAAAATCAATAAAGCGCAGAAATATCTGAAAAGCATAATTCCTTTTCTTGATGATAAAGATATACGCAGATTTGCGGAATCAATTTCCCGCATTCCTATTCATACCTGAGAGAATCAATAGGGTTGAGCTTTGCGGCTTTATATGCAGGATAAACTCCGAAAATTATACCTACAAGGGAGCAGATAATCAAGCCGATGAAAACCCAGTCATAAGGGATAACAACAACAGTCTGGAGGTAGATTCCAAGCAGATTACCAGCAAAAATGCCAAGAAGAATGCCGGCAATACCGCCGATTTCACAGAGGATAATAGCCTCCACAAGGAACTGGTTAAGGATATTCCTGCTTTTTGCGCCTATAGCTTTCCTTATACCTATTTCACGGGTTCTTTCAGTTACGGAGACGAGCATAATATTCATAATACCGATGCCAGCGGCAAGCAGAGCAATGAAGGAAATGAATCCCGCTCCGTATTTAAAATATTTCGTGAAGTTATTAACTGTGCTTATCAGCGAATCATTAGAAAAAATCTCAAAGTTATTTTCTTCTCCCGGTTTGCAGTTTCTGATAATTCTCATCACGCTGGTAATATTTTCTACGCATTCCTCATATCTTGCCTTGCTCGGAGCCTGTATGGCAATATTTATTGAATGGTCAGACTTTCCGTAAATTTCCTGCATTCTGGATATCGGAACAAGAGCAAGGCCGTCCTGGCTTTGTCCGAAGCTTTCGCCCTTCGACTCCAGCACTCCTATGATAGTAAACTCATTTTTATCAAGAATTATTTTCCTTCCGAGCGGACTTTCTTTCGGAAAGAGTTTATTCACTACTTCCATTCCTATAACTGTCACGTTAGCTGACGAATTAATCTCATTATCCGTAAAATACCTTCCCTCCTTTACTGTATAGTTATTACAGGGAAGGAAATCCAGATTTGTTCCGCACAATCCCATATTCGGGTTCGTGGAATACCTTTCATTCTTGAATGTCTTAGAGCCTTTCCAGTATTCGAGGGATATATATTTATATACATTCGCTTTTTCTATCAGCCGCATACCCTGCTCATAAGTAATATCGGGCCTGTTTCTGTATTTAGCCATTGCGCCCGGTCCACCGAAACTCATTGCCGGAAATTTCTGAATCTGGAATGTATTGCTACCAAGCTGGCTTAGGCCGCCTTCGATTCCTGCCTGCAATGCATCGAGAAGCGTCATAATTGTAATGATTGAAAAAACGCCAATGGTAATACCTGCAAGAGTCAGTATTGCCCTGAGCTTATTGCTCTTAATCGTATTTACTGAAAGTTTTATAGTTTCGGTTATTACCATAATTTTTTTTACAATATTTTATTCATACCTTAATGAATCCACCGGATCCATTTTTGCCGCATTGAATGCAGGGAAAAATCCTGCAAGAACGCCGAAGAAAAGCGATATAATCAGACCAAGAAAAACAACCCACAAAGGCATAGAAGTCGGTAGAACAGTTGCATCGATAACCAGGCTTATCGGGAATGAAATCATAAGTCCGATTACACCGCCGAAAAGACAAATAACGGATGACTCAATCAGGAACTGGAGCAGGATAGTTCTTTTTCTAGCACCGATTGCTTTCCTTATACCAATTTCTTTTGTACGTTCTTTAACTGAAACGAACATGATGTTGGCTATTCCCACTGAACCGACAATCAGGGACAGGGAAGTAATCAAGAGTCCGATAATTTTAATCAGAGATGTAAGCTGGTCATATGTTTCCCTGAACGCCGACTGCTGATTAATTCCGAAATCATCGCGTCCGCCGAGAGGGACTTTTCTTGTCTTACGCATTATGGAAGCGATTTCCTCTTTTGTTTCATCCACAGATTTAATATCCTTCGCCTTGATATTTATCGACAGGCTTCGCTTCGTTCCATAGAGTTTAAAGAACTTTTCTATTGGAATTATTACCCTGTTATCGAGACTGACAAGTCCGAGTAAACTTCCCTGTTTTTCTACTACTCCTATAATTTTAAATGAATAGGAGCCGATTTTTATTGTCTGTCCGATTGGGTTAGTATTTGGGAAGAAAGCATTTTTTACATCCATTCCTATAGCAACAACTGGATAACCGCCTTCGGATTCCTTCGATGAAAAGAACCTACCGTCGTCCATATTTATTCCAAGAGTTGTCTGGTATTCATCGGTGCTTCCTATAACAAAGACGTTTTCGAGGTTAAGGTTTCCGTACTGAAGGGTCTGCATGGAGCCAACCGATGGAGAAACGACATCTGCGGTCTGGGAATACCTTTTAACGAATTCATAGTTCTGCATTGTGATATCTTTCCTGTTGCGATAGAATTCGAAGTCTTCCCTGCCAAACCATTCGAACTTCTGGACATAAAGTACATCGGCGCCTACGGATGCAATACTTTTTTCAAATGCATTATTAATGCCTTCTATTGCAGTCTGCATCAGTGTAACTGCGGTAATCCCGATGACAATTCCCAGAGTTGCCAGCAAAGACCTCATTTTATGAGATGTAATTGCCGTATAAGCTATTAATAGACTTTCTTTTATTTCAATAATGAAATTCATCCGGTTACATTTTCATTTTATCTGATTCAATCATTCCATCCCTAATCTTGATTATTCGTTTTGCGTGTTTGGCTACATCTTCTTCGTGAGTAACAATGATAATCGTATTCCCTTTTTCATTTAGGTCCCTGAGAAGCCCCATAATTTCTTCACCTGTTTTTGTATCAAGATTACCCGTAGGTTCATCTGCAAGTATTATCGAGGGATTATTTATCAGTGCCCTGGCAACTGCTACTCTCTGTCTTTGCCCGCC
This sequence comes from Ignavibacteriota bacterium, assembly GCA_016218085.1. GTDB lineage: Bacteria > Bacteroidota > Ignavibacteria > Tepidaquicellales > Tepidaquicellaceae > FEN-1279. The sequence continues at coordinate 96,641 of JACREY010000008.1, read as the reverse complement.
TGACAGCTCATTCGGCTTGTGAGTCATTCTGTCTGAAAGTCCGACGTTAATAAGCGCATCTTCAGCCCTTTTAAGCCGTTCCTGTCTCGATACGCCCGAATAAATAAGCGGCAGTTCCACATTATGCAGAGCATTGCTTCTCGGCAGGAGATTGAACGTCTGGAAGACAAACCCGATTTCCCTGTTCCTGATTTCAGCAAGCTCATCATCATTCATTTCGTGTACATCTTTTCCGTTCAAAATATAATCTCCTGAAGTAGGTGTATCGAGGCAGCCGATAATATTCATCAGGGTGGACTTACCCGAGCCGGATGGACCCATAATTGCGACATATTCATTTTTCTGAATTGCCAGATCAACTCCCCTTAGCGCATAAAGTTTTTCGTCACCCATCTCATAAAGTTTCGTAATCTGTTTAATTTCAATTAGGTTGCTCATTATTCTTTGTCTTTTGATGTTCTTTTCTTTTTCTCGTTATCAACTTTCACTTTAGAATTATCTTCCAGTTCTTTATTTATTGCTTTAAAGCTTCCTTTTACCACTTCAAGGTCTTCGGTCAGCCCTTCAGTAATTTCGATATAAGTATCGTCGCTTATTCCCGTTTTAACTTCCTTTTTCTTTGTTACGCCGTTTTCCACGATAAACACAACTTCCTTTGGTTTTATTTTTTTCAGAACTTTATTTTCTTTAGTGTTAGATAGGTTTTCAGGTGTATCTTTATTTTCCTGTTCCAATTTCTTCATGCTTGTGCTGTCGTCATCACGTGTTGTAACGCACTGAATCGGAACTGCGAGCACGTTATCTTTCTTTTCCACTTCAATATCCACTGAGCAGCTCATTCCGGGTCTTAATTCGAATTCCTCGTTTTGAATCCTTATTTTCACGATAAAGTTCACAACTTCTTCCTGTGTTCCCGCGCTTTTTGATTTTGCAGTATTAGCAATTTCATAAACCACTCCTTTGAAAACCCTGTTCGGAAAAGCGTCTACCTGAATTCTTGCGGTATCCCCTATGTTTATCAAAGTCACATCCGTTTCACCGACTTCCACCTGGGCTTCCATCTTTGAAAGGTCGGATATAGTCATTATCTGGCTACCGAGGTTGAAGCTTGTACCTAAAACTTTTTCCCCTTTTTCATTATTTAGCTGGGTAACTGTTCCTGACATAGGAGCATAAATAGTGGTTTTTGATATATCATATTCGACGGAAGAAAGCGAGGCTTTCTGCTGGTTTATCTGCGCCCTGATAGTATTCATCTGTGCAAGAGTTCCATCGACGTTAGCCTGTGCTGTTTCCAGGTCGCTGGAAGATGCGAGGCCTTTATTATAAAGTTCTTTAATTCTGTTCAGTTCAAGCTGAAATTTTCTGAGGTTGACTTCCTGTGTTTTTATGTTGCTTTCCTGCACTTTAATAGCAGCGTAATTTTGTTTTAACTGGGGGTAATAAGCATCGGGTTTAATCTTCACAAGCAGGTCGCCTTTTTTCACTTCGTCCCCTTCCTTAAACGGAAGCTCGACTATTTCGCCGCTCACCTCGGCGCTGATATTTACTTTAGTTTCCGATTGAATTTTTCCCGTAGCCGTTACAACCTGGGTAATATTCCTTCTTCCGATTTTTTCGGTCTGCACTTCTATCAGTTTTTCTTTTTTGCTTGAGACCACAACCGAAATTACAATCAAGAGCACTACTGCAATAATAATTATCCACAGTATTTTTTTCTTTCTTGCTTTCTTTTTCTTGTTATTTGAAACAACCGGTTTGGGTAAAGCTTGTTCTTCTGACATATAATTTAAGATTTTAATAATTTAATTGTCCCGATAAATAATCTATCTGCTTTTTGGCAAACAGAAAATTATAGATTGAATTAATCCTGTTAATTAAAAGGTTATTTAAACTTGTAGCAGCCGTCTGCACGTCCAGCAGCGTACCGTATCCGATTCTGAAATTTTCTTCCGAGAGGATTTTATCCTGCTCTGCAGATTTTATATTCCTGTCGAGTATTTCAATCTGCTTGTATGAAGTTTCGAGGTCGAGAATGGCTTTTTTCAAATCGCTTTTTATCTGCTGTTCGAGCTTTACAATGTCTTCTGATTTCTGTTTAATATTCACTTCGGCAATCTGCCTGCTAATATCATATTTATTCCCCTGAAAAATGTAATAGCTTAAAGATAAGCCAACCGAAAAGGACCTTGAGTCGGCAATGTTTCTTATTTCTTTACCTGTAAGATTATAGCTTCCGAAAGCTGAAATACTCGGGAACCAGAGATTTTTGACTGCAAGGCTCAGTTTTGTCTGGTTGATTCTTATATCCTGCATTGCGCTTTTATAATCATATCTTCCCGCCACTGCATTCTTAACAAGTTCATTAATGTTAGTAGATTTATCGAGAATGGATTTCAGCTGTGCAACAGTCAGATCGGCATTAATATCCCCGGCATCAACCGCAAAATTCTTATCAAGGTCATCATTCATTGCATAGAGCAAATCCACTTTCGATTTTGCAAAATCATTCAGAGACTGCTCCAGCAGAAGTTCATTCTGCGCCACCTGAACATCCTGCTTGTAGATTTCGGAAACTGTCTTCTTTCCTACATTTACATATTCCTTAATTTTTTCAAGCTGGTCAGTCGAGTTTTTCAGGTTAGCCCTGTATGTCTGCACAATTTTTTCCTTTTTCACGGCATCGAAAAACTTCTGATATACATTTAGCACGATATCGGTTTTGGTTTTTTCCAGGAGAAGCTTTAATCCTGCTTCATTCTGATTTTCGAGTTCAATGCTCTGGTAATTTGCAAAGCCGTTGAACAAGGTCACCTGAGAATTCAGTCCGAGATTAAAATTACTCTGCCAGGTATTCTGGTCCGGAATGAATACGGGTATTCCGTTAATGAGCTGGGTACCGCCTGAAGAATAGCTGTTATTCCTGCTCCAGCTTCCAGACAGTGCAAGAGTCGGGTACAGATTACCCCTGACTGAACTTATATTTAACTTTTGTATTGCCAGATTATTCTGTATAGTGGAAATGGAAGGGTTTTTTTCAATCGCGATGGAGATGGCTTTTTTTAAGTCAATCGATTCCTGAGAAAACACAGTGCCGCCATATATCAATATTAACAGAATAACGGAAATTAATTTTTTCATTTTTATTATATTAATACAATTAATTATTTTGACGAATTTAAGAAAAAATAGTTTCAGTTTTTACCGGAAAATAAATATTATATTTTTATCTTATTTTTGAAAGTCATTTTGCATATTTTATAATAAAATAATGCTAAAATCAGTCGTTTTATGATATATATAACAAGGAAGGAGCATTTTTCGGCTTCGCACAGGCTTAACAATCCGAAAATAGGCAAAAAGGAAAACGAAGCGATATTCGGAAAGTGCAACGAATTTCACGGTCATAACTACTACCTTGAAGTAACGTTGTGCGGGGAACCTGAGCAAAACAGCGGATATGTATTCGACCTGAAAAAGCTCAGCAGGATAATTTCGAAGGAAATACTTCAGAAGGTTGACCATAAATACCTGAATGAAGTGGAAATGTTCAAAGGTATAAATCCTACGACGGAAAACATGGCAGGTATATTCTGGAAAATCCTGAATCCCAAACTCAAGACAAAAAACGCAAGATTATATTCTGTAAAAATTTACGAAACCGAGAAAAACATAATAGAATACAGGGACTGAATTTGAATAATGAAGAACTGAAAAATATTGCAAAGCTGAAGCAGAAAAAATTCCGTGATGAGAGCGGGCAGTTTCTGATAGAAGGCGCTCACCTTATTGATGAATGCAACAAGTCGAAATATTACAAGAGGAATATTATTAAAATAATACTCAGAACTGATTTCAAGGATGAAAGACTGCTGGGAAGGCTCAGGCACATAGAAAGCGAATATTTATCTCCGAAGGATTTCAATAAAATTTCCGAAACTGAAAATCCGCAGGGAATAATTGCAGTCACGGGAAAAGCAGACAATCTCCCCCATCACGAAGGAAAAATTATTTGCGCACTTGACAACATAAATGACCCCGGTAACCTGGGAACGATATTAAGAACCTGCTGGTGGTTCGGAATTGAAAATGTGATAACAGGCAGGGACTCGGTTGAAGTATTCAATTCAAAAGTTATCCGGGCATCCCAGGGAGCGGTTTTCAACCTTCTTATAAAGGAAAAAGTAAACCTTAAAGAGGAACTTATCGGAAAATCAAATGAAGGATATACAGTTTTGCTGACAGATTTATCGGCAATAAACTCAATCAGCAATACGACATTCGGAAAAGATAAAAAATATGTTATTGTCTTTGGAAACGAGGCAAACGGAATTTCGAAGGGAATTAAGGAAATCCCTGAGTTTGAAAAAATCAAAATTGACTCTTACACGAAATGCGAGTCTCTGAACGTGGCGTCATCAGCTGCGATAATATTACACGAAATCATAAAAGGCACAAATTAAAAATTTTCTGGCAATAAAAAAGATTCCATCCCTCAAGAGATGGAATCTTTTTTTATAATATGATTTACATGAGAATTATTTCAACAGGAACATTTTCTTTGTATCGGTAAAGCTGCCTGCTTCTATTTTATAGAAGTAAACGCCCGAGCTTAAAGAGCCTGCATTGAATTCCACAGACTGCTTACCAGCCTGCTGAATTCCGTAATTGACTGCTGTCACTTCCTTGCCAACGACGTCATAAACAGTAAGTTTAACCTTGCTGATTTTCGGAAGGTTATACTCGATTTTTGTTGACGGGTTGAAAGGATTCGGATAATTCTGGTAGAGTTCGTATTTATTCAATATTTCTACATTGTTTCCAACGCCACTTACTGCAGAACCGACATATATAGTTGCGGTTCTGACGTGAACGGGTGTGCCGTTGGGACCTTTTGCCGTTACTGTAAGTGTATATGTGCCTGCAGTTACGCCGCCGGCTGCCTGAATTCTAACAGGTACATTACCCGGGAATGTCGATAACTTGTTTGTACTCGGATAAGTAATAGTCAAGGTTCCTGCTGCCGGAGTAGGAGTTATTACCGAAGTAACAACAACCGTATCGGTATATAGCTTAACGCTTGGTACCTGCATCTGAATTGTAACATCACCGCCGGTTGACCTGATACTGTCTGATGTAGGGAATAGTCTCATTCCGAAATCCGGGAAGTAGCCCACATAGCTTCCGAAAGTTCCTGACCTGAAATCTGTCCAGGCAAGTATAGCACATTTTTTATTCGAGCCGATGTAGTTATAGTCTCCCTGGTAAACGGGTGAGCCGCCGCCGCCACAAGTCGGGCAGTAGATTCTCATTTTCTGATTCGAGATTTTCTGGTTTGCAGCAAATGATGCTCCGCCATTTGTGGAATACGTTGCATAAATTTCACTGCTGTCCGCTGTAGGGCAGTTTCTTGTATCAGACCAGGTGATATAGAGTTTTCCGGTTTCCTTATCACACCAGGTTGACGGGAAAAACTGGTTGTTGCTTCCTGAACTCGGGTCATCATTAACAATGACAGGAGCTGACCATGAAGCACCCTGATCTGTAGAATAATGGAGATAGATATCAGGTTTGTTTCCACTTACATTAGGAGTGTTTTTTGCATAAACAAGATATAATCTTCCTCTGTAAGGACCGAAGCTGTTATCGGCAGTTATCATAGGATAAGGTCTTGTTCTGACCTGACCGTTGATTGCGTGTCTTGAGCCTGTCCAGGTACCTACGTATCCGGGAAATGCCTGGCTGGATTTCAAAGACCAGTTTGTTCCGCCGTCTGTTGAGCAGTAAAAATTGTAGTTGTACGAATATGCGGTTGAACCTGTATTTGTAACAACATAAACACATCCGCCTGAAGTGTTTGTATTCATATTGGGACCTACGCAAACCATCATTCCGGGATATGTATTGGAAGCAGAATATACCTGAGTCATGGTAGCACCGCCGTCCGTGCTTCTTTTGATGTTCCCCGGTGTCATTACGCCATAAATGTAGTTTTTGTATGGTCCGTTTGTCTGGTCGCAGGCAATCCAGTTTTTGTCATTACCTGTGTTGAAATTAATGATACTAATCCAGTTTGCACCACCGTTAGTCGATTTAGCAAGTCTTGTACCTAATACACTGCCATACATGTTATCCTGGAAGCAGTTTCCGACGCTGTCGAAACCTGTTACCGGGTCACCATTCATTGTAGCACCCCAGGAAGGATTGCTAAGGAACCAGTCATAACCGTTGATTGTATAGCGTGAACTGTTGCCATAAGATAAATCATTCCACGCTGCTGAAAAGTTAGCGGGGTTCATCGGATTTACCGAGATATGAACTTCGGCAAAATCAGTTCCGAGGTTGAAGTTATCATAATCACCAACTGTAATTACAGCATCAGGTGATATTAATCTGGGCGGAGGATTTTTAATATTAGCCCAGGGGATTCTGTCAGAGTTCGGGTCATCATACTGCGCCATAACGCTGAAAGAAAAAGCAAGAATTGCGAGTACGCCAAAACCCAAGCCTAACAATTTCTTGAAAGAAAAAGAAGATTGCATAGTTTTATTGTTTTTGTTTATAGAAAAATATTACTTTAAATTTTTCTTAAGCAAGTCAAGCGCCGCATAAGCAGCTCTTAACTTAGTCCTTTCCCTGTTATTACCAAACAAATATTTTTTCGCAAAAGTTTTTTCCTTTGACGAAAAACCTATCCAGACCAAACCTACCGGTTTAGTTTCGGTTCCGCCTGAAGGTCCGGCTATGCCTGTAGTGGAAAGTCCAAAATCCGCATTAAATTTCTTCCTCACGTTTTCTGCCATTTCCATTGCAGTTTCCTCACTAACCGCACCATGGTTTTCCAGGGTACCTGACTTAACATCTAATATATAAAATTTTGAATTATTTGAATACGTACAAACGCCACCAAAAAAATATTTTGAACTGCCGCTAATATCGGTTATTTTTGAAGAAATGAGTCCTCCCGTGCAGGATTCTGCGACTGCAAGGGTCAGATTTCTTTCTTCCAGCATTTTTCCGACTTCTTTTTCAAGTAAATCATCATTAACTCCGAATATATATTGACCTACTTTCTTCCTGATTTCATTTTCGATTTTGAAAATTTTATCATCTGCATTTTTTTCATCTGCACCTTTAACATCTATCCTCATTCGCACACCATACATAGAAGGTAAAAATGCCAGCTTATTTTCTTCTATAATATCCTCTACATTTCCTATCATTTCGGATAAATGCGATTCACCGATACCGGTTGTAAGCAGGGTTTTCGATTTAAGGAAATAATTCACATTACTTACGAATTTTTCCTGAAGCATTTTCAGTACATACCTGTCAATCATATCCTTCATTTCAAACGGAACACCGGGGAGGCATATTACAACTTTGTTGTTTTTCTCCATCCACATTCCGGGTGCCGTACCACCGTGGTTAAAAATCACCCTGCAATTCGCCGGAACCTTTGCCTGTTCGAAATTAACTTCCGGCATCCTTATATTTCTACTACGAAAGATACCTTTTACATGTTCCAGAATTTTTTCGTCAGTTACAAGTTCTTCATTAAAAAACTCCGTGATTACGGGTTTTGTAATATCATCGTGAGTCGGTCCGAGTCCGCCCGTAATAACGGTTACATCAAAACTAAGAATCGAGTCATCGAGTTCTTCCAGGAGCGCCTCTTTGGTATCACCGATCGTGACAATTTTTTTTACCGGGATTCCGATTGAGTAAAGTTTCTCCCCGATATAAGAAGCATTTGAGTTGACTATCTGTCCAATCAGAATTTCATCACCGACGGATATTATTTTTGATACGAGCATTTATCTTATGTAATCTATAAGCTTTAGAATAATAATTGTAAAAACGCCACCATATATCCCTGCGATTACATCATCCATCATGATACCGAATCCGTTTTTAATTTTATCGAAATACGAAGCAGGGAAAATTTTTGCAATGTCAAAAAGCCTGAACATAATAAATCCAACCGCAAAAGAAAGGAAACTGTAAAAATAGAATCCTGAAATCAGAATCGTAAGCCACATACCCGCAAATTCATCCAGTACAACAACAGAGGGGTCGTTTCCGTATCTTTTTATCATTTTACCGGATAAAAATGTACCGGCAAGAAGTGCAGCAGCAATCGAGCCGGAAAGTACATAAATATCCGAAAAGCCGGGTATCAGAAAAAAAAGAAGCGCAGCTGCGCTTCCGAATGTACCACTTGCAACGGGGAAAAAGCCCGTATAAAAACCGCTCGTAATTATTGTTGGTATAAAACCTGCCTTGTAGCCCGGATGTATTATTTCTTTTCTCTTAATCAATCTCATTTTTTGCGTAATGCCTTTTTTCGAAGAAATATGATATCCCTGTATAAAGTGTGACCAGTGTAACAATAAGCATCAGAATATAATTAAATCCGGAATTAAAAAGGAATTCGCCGATATTGTTTTTTACTACATCGCTGATGTTATAAGACGGGAGTATGAACAGGGCAAGAATAAAAAAGATATAAGTCATTTGCAAAAATGTTTTAACCTTAGCTATCTTCGAAGTTTTGATAGTCAGTCCTTTATTTTCGTCATAGGACCTTAGAAGAGTAATTGCAATATCCCTGACAGCTATAATTATAAGCATCCACAACGGAAGCATTCCTTTTATATAGAACAGTATGAATGCAAACGTAGTCAGGATTTTATCAGCGAGAGGATCGAGAAATATACCCGTTTTGGTAATTGATTTGTATTTTCTTGCGTACCAACCGTCGTACCAGTCCGTTAAAACGGCAATAAAGAATATTACGAGTGAGACCCGCTGCAATACCATATCACCCGTAAGAAACAGAAACAGGAATACGGGCGAAAGCAATATTCTGATTACAGATAAAACGTTTGGTACGTTCATACATTATTTAAAATTTGCTAAAACGGTAAATCGTCGTCGTTTCCAGCTGTTCCGGCTGCCGGTTTTACTGATTCATCCGATACTCTTTCAGTGCTTCCGGCTCCTTTGCTGTCAAGCATAGCCATATCAGTCATTACAATTTTCGTGCTGTATCTCTTCACTCCGTCCTTTTCATAGGAATCAGTCTGAAGTTTTCCTTCGCAGTATATTTTACTTCCTTTTTTCAGATACTGCTGGCAGATTTCCGCAAGTTTCCTCCAAGTAATAATATTATGCCATTCAGTTCTTTCAACTTTATTGCCATTTTCGTCTTTATAAGACTCATCTGTTGCGATAGAAAAATTGCAGTATGCAGTTCCCTTTTCCGTATATTTAAGCTCCGGATCTTTTCCAAGATGTCCAATGAGCATAACTTTGTTTAAGCCTTTTGCCATATGATTTTAGTTAATTATATAAAAACTGATTTTATTTTTTTCAAGGAATAAAATTTTATTTTCGGAATAAACCTGCATATCAGTAACATTTGAACCACTAAACTCCTCCTGAAGGGATATTTTCCCTGTATATGCATTTTTATTTACGCTGTATAAAATTATTTCACTTCCCGTAAAAATGTAAATAATATTATTATAAATTGAAACAGATTTAATTATAGACGATTCGATGGTATTGACAAAATTTCCGAAATTATCATATATGTGAAGGGCATTGCCTTTTTTATCAAAAACGTATAATCTGTTAAATCCGTCTTTAAGAAGCTTAACAGGATTTAAAAATGGTTTCCTTGCTGACTGAAATCCGCCGAAAGAATATCCGGGAGTGATTCCGTCAGGATAGCTTACAATCCGCTTGTTCTCGCCGTCTATCACATAGAGAGCGCTAAGATTAAGTACAACAGAAGCAACAGGTGTATTAAATTTCAGTTTCTCTTCAAAAGTGGATAAGTTAGTAACCAGGGAAGATACATAGCTCAGATTAAGGTCAAACCTCTGAATTCTGTAATTATTTCCGTCAGTCACATAAATATCCAGTCCTGATGAACCGTCCATCGAAGTAGGAGAATCAAATTCACCATTATTCCACCCCTTTTTACCTGTTCTTTTAATTTCATTAAGGCTGCCGTCCAGCTTGATTATTTCATTAGATTCATTATCGAGCACATAAATATTCCCCTTCCCGTCCGTCGTAACCGAAACGGCATTTTTAAATCCTGCATACTCGCATTTTTTTTCAACGAGAGTATCGCGCGCAGGAAAAAGAAAGTTTAAGATTAAAAGGAATATCATTTATTTAATCACAAAATTAAACAGTGAGAAAAATATATTCGGAAGAAATCCGAAAATTACGGTTCCTGCAAAAGCCAATATCAGCGAGATTTTACTCAGAAAATCCGATCTGATTTCGGTTTCCTTCAATTCTTCCGACGGTTCCATAAACCACATATATACGATTATCCTGAGATAGTAATAAAGCGATACAAGACTTAATAAAATTGCTATAATCGAGAGCCAAATCAAGTTAGACTTGATTGCGACATAAAAGAGATAATATTTTCCCCAAAATCCTGCAAGCGGAGGAATTCCGGCGAGCGAAAGCAGAAAGACTGAAAAGAAAATACCGAGCATCGGATTTCTTTTTGCGAGTCCCTTGTAATCGTCAAAATTAAGAAGATTGAAGTCCGTCTTATCTTTCGAGCCGGACTCATAAACTGAAACGACAATGAATGCACCAAGCTGCATAAACACATAAGCGGCAAGGTAAAAGAGAATTCCCTTAACTGCAAACTCATCCATTGAAGCGACACCTACCAGAATATATCCAGCACTTGCAATTGAAGAATATGCAAGGATTCTTTTTATACTGGACTGCGATAAAGCGATAACATTACCGAAGAGCATTGTCAGAACAGAAATAATTGCGAGAAGTGTTTTAAAATCAGGAACATTAAAACTTATAATCAGCGGAGCGATAGTGCCGACTGCTGCTATTTTTCCTGCAGTTGACATCATTCCCGTAACAATAGTAGGAGCGCCTTCGTACACATCAGGCACCCACATCTGGAAAGGAAACACCCCCATTTTAAAAAGGAATCCTATTGTATACAAAACCAGGCCGATAAGGAAAACGGGCGTCTTGGTAATTCCTGCCATAGTAGAATATACCGATATTTTTGTCGTTCCGATGGCGCCATACATAAGAGATATTCCGTAAAGCAGGAATCCCGATATGAATGCGCCGAGCAGAAAATATTTAAGAGCGCTTTCATTCGATTTTACTCTTTTCCTCAGCATACCTACAAGCACATAAAAGCAAATCGACATAAGTTCAAGTCCGATAAAAACTATCAGCAAATCGTTCGCAAAAATCATAAGCAGCATTCCGAGAACCGAGCTCAAGACAATTATATAATATTCCCCGAAATTAATTTTTTCTTTTTCAAGATAATTTTTGGAAGCAATAAAAGTCAAGAGAACGGAAGTCAGGATTATGATAGTGAAAGCCAGGGTTATATTATTTACCCGCAGAAGTTCACCGAATACAAACAAATCCTTATTGAGAAGATAAAAAGTACCCGCTATTGAGCCCAAAACGCTTAATATGCTTAAAGAATAAACCACGAGTTTATTCTTTCCGAACAGTATTTCGCAAATCAGAGTCAGAATTATGCCTATAAAAATTATTAATACCGGCAGTATATTTACAAGCTCGTTAATTTGTATCATAATCGGAGTTGAATATATTATTTTTATTTTTGAACATTTTTTTTAAAATTATAATTGCAAGTACAGCAATAAATGAGCCTGCAATATTGGCAATCCAGTCATAAAAATCACAGTTCCTGCCAGGCACAAAATATTGGTGAATTTCATCAAGTCCTCCGTACAGAGCCGTAAAAGCTATAATCGATACGAATGCATTTTCCCTTATTATACTTAATTTTTTCTGTTTAGTAAACGACAAAAAAGCCGAAACCGAAAGTGCAAAATAAATTGCAAAGTGAACAAGTTTGTCCTCGATCTCGAACGACTTGTCGGGAAACGAATCTGAAGGAAAAGAAGACTCGATAAAAATCACAATACAAAGAACAGCAAATAAAATGTGATATTTCAAATTCTACAGTTCCTTTTTCACATTTTGAATTTCCTGAATAAGCTCGGATGCAACGGTAGATGAAGAACCGCTCCTGTCAAAAAGCAAATCCCCGCATCTTCCGTGAATGTAAACGCCTGCGACTGAACTCTTCGAAGCTGATTTTGTACGGGCAAGGATACCTGATATAATTCCCGAGAGTACATCGCCGCTTCCGACAGTAGCAAGGTTTTCACGTCCAGTCGAATTAATATAAAACATTTCTCCGTCTGTAATTACAGTCGGTGAATTTTTCAGTACCAGTGTAAGTTTGCATTTCCGGGCAAAGTCAACCGATAATTCAAATATATTTTTTTTAATATCATCCGTTTTATATCCGGTAAGATTTGAAAACTCTCCGTAATGAGGAGTTAAAACCAATTCGCATTTTCTGTTTTCAAGATGATGAATATTATCCTTAAAAGCAAAAATGCCATCCGCATCCAGAACCACGGGTTTTTCCGTTTCCGATATAATCCTTCTCACGAGAGCGAGCGTTTCAGGATTTCTTCCTATCCCGGGACCTATCAATAATGCATCGCACCAGTCAATTTTTTCAAGAATCTTTTTATATCCTGCACCCGAAAATGATTTTTCTTCCGTTTCAGGCAGGGGCAATGTTATCACCTCTGTAGTCTTGGATTCCATAATCCTGTTCAGGGATTTTGGTATTCCGAGTATTACGGCACCGCATCCCGACTTCAAAGCTGAAAGCGAGCTTAAATATGCCGCACCCGTAAATCCAACTGAACCACATAGTGCGAAAAGCTTTCCGTTCGTGTATTTGTTTGAGTTAATTTTCCTTTTGGGAATGAAACCTATTATATCTTTTTTTTCTATTTCGAAAATTTTTCTGATGTTGTATTTATCAAATTCACCTGAGGGAATTCCGATATTCATAACTGCGTTTTTTCCGCTTGCCTCCCTGCCCGTGCCAAAAACCGAATTGAATTTTTTTATTCCCATCGAAAGAGTATAATCGGCAAAGAGTAATTCGTTTTCACTGTAATGACTCTCCAGCCCGCTTACTGTATCAACGGCAACCACGGTTTTATTCTTCAACCTGTTAAGTTTTCCAAAAATCTGCCTGACGTGCGAATCAAGCTGTCCTTTGAATCCAATTCCAAAAACCGAATCGATAATCAGTAATTCCCTGCCCTTATTTTCCTTTAACACTGTACTCAGATTATCAGAATTTTCAATACGAATATTATTACGTAAATTTTTAATTACATCAAAATTAATTTTTGCATCGCCTTTCAGTTCATTTTCCGGGTAAAGCAGAAAAACATTTACTTCAACTCCTCTTGTTGCAAGGTGTCTTGCAATAACAAAACCGTCGCCTGCATTATTTCCCTTGCCTGCCAGAATTATTACGGAGCTAAATTGTTTTTTCATAATCAGCGCATAAATATAATCGGCAGAGTTCAGCCCGGCATTTTCCATCAGCAATATAGACGGGATATTAAGATTCGTGATAATCTTTTTTTCTGCATCGAGAACTTCGGAATTGTAAAATATACTTTTCATAATATCAGTTTATCAGGTCCTTTAACTCTTTTATTTTAGCTTTCCTGTCTTTTGCTTTAAAGACAGTTGCACCTGCAACGAACATATCCACGCCGGAATCTGCAAGTTCTTTAATATTGTTTTCCCCGATTCCACCGTCGATTTCTATTGCACAGGAAGGATTTTTTTCGGAAATCATTTTTTTAAGTTCTTTCACTTTGCCGAATGAGCTTTTTATGAATTTCTGTCCTCCGAAACCGGGATTGACGCTCATAACGAGAATAAAATCCGTTTCGGTAATAATTTCAGAAAGCACAGAAACAGGGGTTGCCGGATTAATCACGACGCCAGCTTTCACTCCAAAGCTTTTGATGTAATTCACGAGCCTGTGAAGATGGTTATTGTTTTCGAAATGCACCGAAATGTAATCAGCTCCCGCATCTGCGAAATTCTTTATATATTTATCAGAATTATCTATCATAAGGTGAACATCGAGAGGTAGGTCTGTGATTTCATTTACTTTTGCCACTACATCGGGTCCGAATGTAATGTTCGGAACAAAGTGTCCGTCCATAATATCGCAATGTATAATGTCGGCGCCTGCGGCTTCGACTTCCTTTATGTCTTCTTTAAGTTTAGTAAAATCCGCCGACAGAATCGAAGGGCACAATAATTTTTTCATTATTTATTTTCCTTTGGCTTTGTTTCCGTTTTTTCTTTCGGTTTATCCTTTGTTTTATCGATTTTATCTTTTTCCGTCTGCTTTTCCTTTACTTTATCTTTTTCGGGTTGTTTTTCCTTAACTTTATCCTTATCGTTTTTTTCTTTTTCCAGTTTTTCTTTTTCTTCGGCTTTTATTTTATCGGCAGCTTTCTTTTCGTTTTCCTGGGTGTCACTGCTCACTTCCTGAACTTCTTTTTCAGTAGTTTTTTTCTTTGCGATGAACAAATCAACAGGTGTATTGCTGTTTGCAGACTTGTCTTTTTTCGGATACTGGTCAATCACCTGTCCGGCAGGAAAATCGCTTGCCTGATATGTGATTTTTCCTATTTTAAGTTTTTTCTCTTCCAGCAATTTTCTCGCTTCTTCGAGTTTCTTTCCGATTACATCGGGAATTATGATATCCCCAACCTGCTGACCGTTGCTGATAATAAGGTCAATCCGCGAAGATCTTTTTACTTTACTGCCGGGCTGTACTATTTGCGACACGACAACATCTTCGGGAAAATCATTTGTGAATTTTTTCACAATTTCCCCTACCAGCAGGTTTCTTTGCTCGAGGGTGAACTTAGCGTCTCTCAATGTCCGTCCCACGAGTTTAGGAACCTCCACGAGCTGTTCACCTCCGCAAACGGTGAGGTAAATCCGTCTTCCGTTTTTTACAACCTGATCAACTGCGGGATTCTGGTCCATTACCAATCCTATTGGTTTTGATTCGTCGTACCTTACATCTCCCTGTTTAACATCGAGCCCCGCTTTTTCGAGAACCAGCCTGGCTTCAGTAAACTGCAGTCCGATAACACTGGGCACCTTCACGAGTGAAGTATGCTTAACATACCAGGGCATAATAAGACTGTTGAATGCAAACATCAGCAGAATTACAACAACCGCTATAAATGCTATTTTCTTAATCATTTGATTAAAACGTAATATCTTTAAATTAATATAAAATTTAATAAAATATTATGTTATTTTTAGTGTAAAAAGAATTGGCTGTTTAAAATTTATTAAACAGCCAATTTGGGGGTGTGGAGGAAACAATGAAATCCAGCTATTATTATTATATTTATGTTGCGTTATTCTTCTAAAGTAACTTTTAAATATCCGATTTCCTGTTTATTTTTTGTTATATGTTAGACAAATTTTCGGTAAACCGAGTTTAATAAGGGTATAAAATGTTTAATTGAATAAAACTAATATTTTAAGTATATTATACAAAATTTTATTAATTTTTAACTTCGGAGTATAATAAATATATGAAACACTTATTGAGCAAATTTGTTGCATTGGGAATTATTCTTTTAACGGTATCAGTATATTTTTTCGGTTGCACTACAGCTGAAACAACAACAGGTAAATTAGCATTTCAGCAAAAAGATTATGTAAAAGCGGAACAGGAATTATCAAAAGGAGTAATCACAGATAAAGCAGATGATGAAGCCTGGTACATGCTTGGATTTTCGCAGGTTGAAGTCGGAAAATACGATGAAGCAAAGAAGTCATTCAAAAGCGCGCTTGCAATTTCCAATAAGTTCGGAGATTATATCAGAAATTACTGGATAGACAAATACAATGCAGGAATAAACGCATTTAACAGCGGGACCAAGTCATTAGGGAAAAAAGATTCCGTAACTGCAAATAAAAATTTCAACGATGCTTTAAATTCTTTTAAAGCGGCCAGCAATATCATTCCCGACAGCATATCATCATTCCAGATGATGGGAGATTGCTACACATATCTCGGAAAAATGGACGAAGCCCTGAAAATGTACACGAGCATACTGGATAAATCAAAGAGCAAGGCAGACGCTACGATGATTGCAAAGATATTATATAAATCCGGAATGTCCGCAAGAGAAGGTGAACAATGGGATAAAGCACTCGATATTTTCAAAAGAGTTACAGAAATCCCTTATCTGCCGAAAGATAATACTTATTATGAAAATTCAGTATTCAATATCGGATTCAGTAATTACCAGATTGCAACAAAAATGGCTACAGAAAACAAGGGCGATTTCAAACCATATTTAAATGAAGCAATTAAAGTACTCGAGCCCCTTGCGGCATCATCAAAGGAAAATGCAATTCTCATAAACACTTATGAAATTCTTTATAACGCCTATGATGCGCTTGGAATGACTGAAAAAGCTCAGGATGCATTAAAGAAAAAACAGGATTTACAAAAGAAATAATCAAATAAATGAGCGAGCCGGTAAAAAAATCATCGGGATGGAAATGGTTCTGGGGAATATTTATTTCCCTGACCCTGATTGTACTTATTTTCGTTGGAATGGCATTTTTATTTCTGGCTAAATCAATGTCCCCGATGAAGGGCGACAAGAGATTTTATTATGAATACACCGGGAGCGGAAGCGGAAAAATTGCTGTAGTCGATTTGAATTTTACAATTATTTCTTCAGAACCGATTGTAAGGCAGTTTAAAAAATACAGAGAAGATAAGTCCATTAAGGCGATAATATTACGAATAAACTCCCCAGGCGGCGGAGTAGCGGCATCTCAGGAAATGTATGAAGCAATAAGAAAGACACGGGATGCTGGAATACCTGTAATAGTATCAATAAGTTCAATCGGTGCAAGCGGCGGATATATGGCGGCCTGCGGCGGGTCTTACATAGTTTCAAACCCCGGCTCTGTAGTCGGAAGCATCGGGGTGATAGCACAGTTCTACACGATGAAGGAGCTTGCGGACAAGGTCGGAATAAAGGAAACAACTATAAAGAGCGGAAAGCTAAAGGATGCAGGAAATCCGATGAGAGACCCCAATGCAGACGACATCGCATATTTTCAGGAGATTATAGATGATGATTACGAGCAGTTTCTCGAAGTGGTATCAAAAGAAAGAAAAATTGAGATGGATTCCCTGAAAGAAATAGCAAACGGCCGCGTATTCACGGGAAGGCAGTCCCTGAAACTGAGACTGGTAGATACTCTTGGAACATTTGAAGATGCCGTTGAGATAGCTTGCAGGTTCGCAAATATAAAAGGTGAACCATTACTTGTAAGAGAGAAAGAAAGATACAACATACTGGAAATGTTCGTGGAAAATCTCAGCAAATCGGGAATCTGGGGGTTAAAAAAAGAAATACAGGAAGAGTTTTTGAATCAACCAATTTTACAATATAAATTTGAGAAATAAAATATTATGACAAGAGCACAAATTGCGGCTAAAATATCAGAAGCGACTGGCATAAGCAAAAAAGAAACCGAGATTGTAATAGAAGGTTTCATCAGCACTATAATCGAGTGCCTGAGCGAAAATGATTCAATCGAAATCCGCGGATTCGGTACATTCAAGAATTTAGTACGCGAGCCGAGAAAAGCCAGGAATCCGAAAACCGGAGAGACAATAGAGCTTAAAAAGAGATTCGTGCCTAAATTCAAGGTTTCTAAGGAATTCAAAAGAATAGTTCAAGAGAGTTTATCAAATAAATAAAATAATTAATTCACAAGAAAGGAGATTTAAATTAAATGCCTTGTGGTAAAAAGAGAAAAAGGGCAAAAATGTCAACCCATAAAAGGAAAAAAAGACTGCGTAAGAACAGACATAAAAAACGTATAAGGTAGTTCCTTTTTATAAAAAATTTAAAACCCCGCCAAGGCGGGGTTTTTTGATTATATAATATTTTTTAAATATTAGTATATATCTGCGGCATTGCCGCCTTCATAAAGAATCAATTGCGCATTTTTTGATAAAATCAGAGGATTTATTTAGCTATCCTTTTTTTCCAGCTTAGCCCACGAGTCGCGCAGTCCAACCGTGCGGTTGAATACAAGTTTTTCATCTGTCGAGAGCGGGTCAACGCAGAAATATCCCATACGCATAAACTGAAATTTATCCCCTGCCTTTGCTTTTGCAAGTTCGGGCTCGATAAAACAGTTTTCATTAATATCAAGTGAATGCGGATTGAGCAATTCCTTGAAGCTCAGTTCTTCGTGCGAAGACGGGTCTTCGATTACGAAAAGCCTGTCATAGAGTCTTACTTCTGCTTTTTTTCCGTGACGTGCGGATACCCAGTGAATTGTTCCTTTCACGCTTCGCGTACTGGAACCGCCGCTTTTTGTTTCGGGGTCGTATGTGCAGTGAAGCTCTGTTATTTCACCTTTATCGTTTTTGATTACTTCATTGCATTTAATAATGTATGCGGATTTCAGCCTTACTTCGCTGCCGGGATAAAGCCTGTGGAATTTTTTCGGCGGGTCTTCCCTGAAATCATCCTGCTCGATATATATTTCCTTGCAAAATGGAATTTTCCTTGAGCCCATTGACGGGTCTTCGGGATTATTTATTGTTTCCATTTCTTCCGTAAGGTCATCAGGATAATTTGTAATCACGACTTTAAGCGGATTCAGCACTGCCATTACTCTCGGAGCGCGCTTGTTCAAATCTTCGCGTATGCCGTGCTCGAGCAGAGCCACGTCCGTCATCGCATCGCGCTTTGCCACGCCGATTTTATCCGCAAAGTTTCTGATAGATTCAGGAGTATATCCCCTTCTGCGAAGTCCGCAGATAGTAGGCATTCGCGGGTCATCCCAGCCGGATACATATTTTTCCGTAACAAGCTCGAGCAGTTTGCGTTTGCTCATAACCGTATAAGTCAGGTTCAGCCTTGCAAACTCAATCTGTCGAGGCCTGTTTTCGAGATGAAGAACGTCAAGGAACCAATCGTACAGCGGACGGTGAATTTCAAATTCAAGCGTGCAGAGCGAATGCGTGATTCCTTCGAACCAGTCCGAAAGCGGATGGGCATAATCATACATAGGATAGATACACCATTCGTCTCCCGTATTATGGTGTGTTGCTTTTTTGATTCTGTAAATAAGCGGGTCGCGCATATGCATATTAGGCGAAGCCATATCTATCTTAGCCCGCAGAGTGTAAGCGCCTTCTTCGAACTCGCCGTTTTTCATTCTTTCGAATAAATCAAGACTCTCCTCTATACTACGCTCACGGCAGGGTGAGTTCGTGCCCGGCTCGGTCGGAGTGCCTTTCTGGTTTTTCATTTCCTCTGCAGTGGAATTATCCACATATGCAACGCCTTCCTTAATCATCTTAACTGCAAAATCATACAGCTTCTGAAAATAATCCGAAGCGTAATACATCCTGTCTTCCCAGTCGAATCCGAGCCACTTCACGTCTTCCTGAATCGAGTCCACGTATTCCACATCTTCCTTTGTAGGATTTGTATCATCGAAGCGGAGATTGCACTGACCTTTATAATCGCGTGCTATGCCGAAGTTAAGGCAAATTGATTTTGCGTGCCCGATATGCAGGTATCCGTTCGGCTCGGGAGGAAAGCGCGTGTGAATCTTAGCATGCTTGCCTGTCTTTAAATCGTCTTCGATAATATCGCGAATGAAATTCGACGGAGTTGTGTTTGTATTTTCTTCCATTATAATTTGCAGTTAACTTATTTTTCCATTCAAAAATGTAATTTACCGTATTCAGAAGAAAATTGCAGTGGAAAAAAATAATATACTTTGCAGTATAAGAATATTCTATTGTTTGATATTGTATCTATAACTATATTAAAAGCAAGTAATATAATCAAAGCTTTAATAAAAAAAATATAATCATTAAATAATGAACAATATACAGGCATATAATAATTGGGCAGAGTCTTATGATGATGTTACAAATAAGACAAGAGATTTGGAAGCAACTGCAATAAGAAAAGTACTCGGCAGAAAAAAATTCAGGAAAATTCTGGAGCTCGGATGTGGCACGGGAAAAAATACGGAATGGCTTTTGACAAGGGACGGCGATATTACTGCTGTTGACTTTTCCGGAGAAATGCTGGCAAAGGCAAAGGAAAAAATAACATCGGAAAAAGTTAACTTTGTAAAAGGAAATATAAAGAAAAAATGGAAAACTACAAGACCGAAATATGATTTGCTGACCTGCAGTCTGATACTGGAGCATATTAAAGATTTGGATTTTATTTTCAAGCAGGCATACAGGGTATTAAGAATGGGCGGGTTATTTTATATTGGCGAATTGCACCCTCAGAAGCAATACGTCGGAAGCAAAGCAAGATTTGAGAAAGAGAAAAAGACCGTAGTTCTTGACTGCTTCACACATAACATATCCGATTTTACAGGCAGTGCAATTAAAAACAGATTCAAATGCCTTGAAATAAGAGACTGGTATGATGAAGACGACAAAACTGTTCCGAGATTAATAACGATGGTGTTCAGGAGATTGATGTAGAATAAACAAGTAAAAATTTTATGAAGAAATATAATTTGCTCATTTTTCTTTTTTTCATCGGGCTTGGTGCATCGGTAATTAATCCTCACGATTATTTCACGTGGCTGCTGGAGGTTTTACCCGCCATAATAGGATTCATTATACTGTCAGTTACTTTTAAGAAATTTCGGTTTACATATCTTACATATGTTTTTATTTTAATCCACTGCTATATATTATTCATCGGCGGACATTATACCTATGCCGAAGTTCCCCTCTTCAACTGGATACGAGATGTACTGCATCAGAGCAGGAATAATTATGATAAGGTAGGACATTTTATGCAGGGATTTGTACCTGCTATGATTACACGGGAATTATTTATAAGAAGAAATGTATTCAATAAAACAAAGTGGATTCCATTCCTAACTATCGCCGTATGCGTATGCATAAGCGCATTTTATGAATTCCTTGAATGGTTCACGGCTATCGCTTCGGGTGAATCAGCAGAAGCATTTCTCGGCACGCAGGGCTACATCTGGGACAACCAATCCGATATGCTCTACGCCACTATCGGCGCAGTTTGTATGATTGTGCTCTTTTCGAAACTTCAGGATAGGAAGATAAAGAGGATAGAAGGATAGAAAAATATTTTTCCTTGACATTACGTACATAATTGCGTACGTTTGTACTAAAGGTATAAAATCAAATGAAATCAATAACAGCAACAAAAGCGAGAACAAATTTATATAAATTAATTGATGAGACTGCAACTGTTAATGAGCCAATATATATTTCCGGCAAAAGAACAAAAGCAGTTTTGATTAATGAAGACGACTGGAACTCAATTCAGGAAACGCTTTATCTGGTGTCAATACCGGGAATGAGAGACTCTATTGTCAAGGGAATGAAAGAGCCGTTAAGCAAAAGCTCTGATAAGCTGAAATGGTGAACTGGAAAATTGTATATACAAAACAGGCTCAGCGTGATGCAAAGAAGCTAAAATCCGCTGGTCTGAAAGATAAAGCTATGCAAATCATAAAAATCATTGAAATTAATCCATTGCAAACCCCTCCCCCATTTCATAAATTAGTTGGAGATTTATCAGGCGCATATTCACGCAGAATAAATATTCAACACAGAATAGTTTATCAGATTTATGAGAACGAAAAAACAATACGAATATTAAGAATGTGGACGCATTATGAATAACTACTCCAGCTTCTCCGCTATCCTCTTTATCCTCACTTCTACTTTTTCTTTGCCGATGATATAGCAAATGTCATTTATTCCGGGACCGCCACTGACACCTGATGTGGCAAGGCGGAGAGGGAAACTAATGAATTTTCTCATAAAAACCGGATTTTATTAATTTTGTCTTGACAAATTAGAGTCGTTTTAATATTTTTACGTGTGTCTGATAGGCACACAATATTCAATATATGTATATGAAGTATTTTGATTGGAACGATGAGAAAAACGATTTAATTAAAGAACAAAGAGGCATTTCTTTTGAAGAAATAGTTTTATCTATTGCAACCGGAAAATTGCTCGATGTGCTTGAGCATCATAATAAGGAGAAATATCCGAATCAGAAGATATTTGTTGTAGAGGTTAAAGATTATGCTTACTTAGTACCGTTTGTAGAAGACGATGAGAAATATTTTTTAAAAACCATTTATCCCAGCCGTGAGGCGACAGATAAATATCTCAACAAGGAGAAATAATATGAAATACATAGATAAAGAAGAAATAAATATAGCTGAATCATTCAAAAAAGGCGAATGGACTTCCGTTAAGGGCGTTAATAAAAAGAAATTTGCCAAAGAAGCTAAATTCAGTCTTGCTAAAAACAAAAGGATTAATATCAGGTTAACTCAAAAAGATTTTAACGATATTCAGGTGAAAGCTATAGAAGAAGGAATCCCATATCAGACTTTAATTTCGAGTATAATACATAAATACAATAAAGGTGAATTAAAGAAGAAATCTGCATAGTGCTATTTCATTCCCAAAGAGGACTTTGGGAACGAGTGATTTCATATAAAAACCTACCCCAGCTTTTCGATTATCCTCTTTATCCTCTCTTCTACTTTTTCTTTGCCTATGATATAGCAGATGTCATTTATGCCGGGACCGCCGCTAACGCCTGATGTGGCAAGGCGGAGAGGATGTATGACATTCCCTTTTCCCACATTCATTTCGGTTGCTGTATCGGCAATGGCTTTTTCGTAATCTTCTTTCTTCGGATTTTCTATTGCGGATATTTTTTCGGCAAACTTTTTCAATATGTCGGGCGAATTCGCTTTCCAGCCTTTCTTCACGGATGCTTCTTCATAAGTTTCAGGCTCTTCGAAGAAGTAAGGCGCTTTTTCAAAAATATCTTTTACAAATGTTATGCGGGGCTTCATTGCCTCTATTACGTTTACAAGATATTCATCTGTGTAATCATCCTTGGCGTATTTTGTATGCTGAAGTTCATCGCGGAGCATAACAACAATTTCGGAATCGGGTTTCGCGCGCAGGTGCTCTTCATTCAGCCAGTTGAGTTTTTCTATATCGAACACAGCGCCCGAATCATTCACGCGCTCGAGCGAAAAACTTTTTATCAATTCATCGAAATTATAAATTTCTTTATCATCCCCTGCCGTCCAGCCGAGCAGAGCAATAAAATTGATTAATGCTTCTTTCAGGTATCCTTTTTTCTTGTAATCTTCGACTGCGACATCGCCCTGACGCTTGCTTAGCTTTGTGCGGTCGGGATTCAGCAGAAGCGGCAGATGAGCAAATAGCGGGGGTTCCCAGCCGAATGCCTGATATAATAAAATATGCTTCGGAGCGGAAGGAAGCCACTCTTCGCCGCGGATTACGTGCGAGACTTCCATAAGATGGTCGTCAATTATATTAGCAAGATGGTATGTCGGGAATCCGTCCGACTTAATTAAAATCTGGTCGTCAATAATATCGCTCATAAATTCCACATCACCTCGTACAATATCTTTGAAAGCAATCTTAATGCCTTTTTCTACATTCAGGCGGATTACATAGGGAACGCCGTCTGCAAGATTTTTTTGAATTTCTTCTTCGGATAAATGCAGGCAATGCTTATCGTAGCGAGTGTCGTTATTAATTTTTTTCTGCTCTTCGCGTAGCTGTGATAGTCTTTCCGGAGTGCAAAAGCAGTAATATGCTTTTTTATTTTTAATTAAATAATCTGCGTGCTCTTTGTAAATGGAAAGACGCTCTGACTGGTAATATGGCGCAAAGGCTCCGCCTTTTTCGGGACCTTCATCATAATCGAGTCCAGCCCAGCTTAATGTGTTAATAAGATTCTCAACCGCTCCGGGCACGTATCTTGTCCTATCCGTGTCTTCAATTCTGACAATAAACTCTCCGCCGGTATTGCGTGCGAAAAGGTAATTATACAATGCTGTGCGCAGGTTACCGATGTGTATATAACCCGTGGGTGAGGGAGCGTAACGTACTCGTATTTTACTATTCATTTTACTTTATAAAATTTATTCTGTAGTAATATTTCCAATTATCTATTTAAAGAATTCAGAATTAAGAATTCAGAATTAAGAATGAAGAGCTTTAATTCATATTTCAGCATTTATAATTCAGAATTAGCTGCGCTGAACTAAGGTTCAGCATTTATAATTCAGCATTCAGAATTCATAATTCATAATTATTATAACGAATTCACCTTTTTCCTTTATGATGTTCGCGTCTATATCGCGGAGGCGGCCGCGGTAAATTTCCTCGAACTTCTTGGTCATTTCTCTGCCGATTACAACTTCCTTATTTCCGAGATTTTTTGCAAGTTCGGAAATTGTTTTCTTGATTCTGAACTTCGATTCAAAAAGAATTATATTTTCTTTAATATCTTTAAGTTCATTAAAAGTCTTTTCCCTTCCCTTTTTCTGCGGAAGGAATCCGTGGAAATAGAATTTATCATTTTTGAATCCCGACAAAACAAGTGCATGAATCAGCGAGCTTGCGCCGGGAATTGCAACTACATTAATTCCCTCTTCGATGCATCTGTTAACCAATATGCTTCCCGGGTCGGAAATGCACGGAGTACCTGCATCCGAAATCAGCGCAACACTGTTTCCTTCATTAATAAATCCCGTAATGTAATCGAGTTTGCTGTTTTCCACCTGCGAATAATAGCTTACAAGTTTCTGCCTTATGCCATAGTGATTCAGCAGAATCTGTGCTACTCGTGTATCTTCGGTGGCTATCATATCCACATTTTTCAGAATATAGAGCGCGTGGAAAGATATATCTTCAAGGTTCCCGATTGGAGTGGATACGATATAAAGCGTATTCGGTACCGTTTTTAAATCGGGAAACTTCTCCGCGATAGTACTTTCGATATTTTCAGCGGTAATATCCATTTTATGCAAAGTAAAAAGCATTTAGCAAAGATTAAATGTTAAAACGTATCACATTGAATTTATCGTAAGTTAAAATTATTTTGTTATTAATTAAATATAAGACATGCTTGTAATAGGAAAAAACCCGATACTGGAGATATTAAAGACCACACCGAAGGAATTAAATAAGATTATTCTTCTGAAGACTCTGAAACCCGAGCCGAAGCTAAAAGAGATTGTAAAGTTGGCTGAGGAGAACGGGATTCTCAAAATGTTAATGAACAGATACGAATTCGAGAATTTCTTTAACAGAAACAACAAGAGCGAGGGAATAGCGCAGGGTGTTATCGGATTTATGAAAGATTTTCAGTACACTCCTCTGCACGATATGCTTGATGATATAAAGGCAGTGAAGAATCCACTGATTCTGATTCTCGATGAAATAACTGACCCTCACAATTTCGGAGCTATAATCCGCTCGGCAGTATGTCTTGGAGCAGATGGAATTGTAATTCCGAGGCATAATTCCGCTGAAGTCAATCACACAGTAATCAAAACTTCATCAGGAGCTATCAAGCACATTCCAATTGCGAAAGAGACGAACCTCTCCAATACAATAAAATATTTGAAGCAAAACGGTTACTGGATAGTCGGAACTGATTTGCAGGCGCAGAAAACTATTTTCAAAATGGATTTAAAAATGCCAATGGGACTTATTATAGGAAGTGAAGGATATGGAATGCGGCCTAATTTAAAAAACTCTTGTGATTTCCTGATAAGAATACCAATGAGCGGAAAACTCGACTCGCTCAATGCATCCGTTTCAGCAGGTGTGATTTTGTATGAAATTTTCAGGCAAAAGAACAACACCTAATCGTAATTTTTCTTTTCGATTTTCTCGAAAGGCTTTTCAATAAATTTTTTATGAAGAGCCGTTACGGATAATAGCAGGGATAATATCACAAGCACCACCGAAACAACAATTATTGCACCCCAGATAAATGCGTCCATTGAATAATTATAAATTTTTTCCCAGCCATTCCAGAATAACAAATTTGATTTCGGGATGCTGAGTACATAAATCCTTACCGTGCTTGTCGGAATTAAAATACTTTAACTCCTTCGGGTCATCAGTAAAGTCTGTATAAATTTTCTTTGTATCTTCCGGATATATTCCGTCTTTATCCCCGCAGATAAACAGCACATTGCTGATTTTCTTGACAGGCACAGGGCTGTTACTGCTCATTCTTGCGCTCATATTTCCGTTGAATGCATCGAATGTGCTCAATCCGGCTGATATTGCTACAGCTGTTTTTGAACCGAGTTCATATTTCGAATAAAGGGCAAGCGAGCCGCCTACGGATGTTCCAATAACCGCTATCCTCATTGAATCAATTCCGCTTCGGGTTTTAGCCCATTTAAAAACTGCCTGAAGGTCAAGTATGGCATTTCCTTTTTCTGTCAGGATGTCTTCGATATTATCGGCTCCTTTATCCGATTCCCCGTGATTCCTTATATCGTAAGTAACCACCTTGAACTTTCTCCCGATAAGAGAATCTATTAATTCGGATTTCCATTGAGACCTGTCGGACATGAACTGGTGTATTAGGATAACAAGAGGCTGCCTTTTTGAGAGATCATAGTTATTGTAATAATATGTCCCCTGTATTTTCTTGTTATCAATTGTATTAAAGACTACATCTTCGCTCATCTTATGTGCTTTAACCTCAGGCGGATTATTTTCAGACTTCCTGCTTTCACATGAGCAAAGCATAATCATTAACAATACTATTATATAAATATAATTTTTCATATTTATAAAGTTAAAAATTACTATTAAAAATAATGGTATTTACAATAATTAAATTATTATAAATACCATTTACAAGGAATATTTTTATGTATTTTTTTTATATGTCGAGATGTACATTCCAGCCGTGCTTATCTTCCAGTTCGCCGTACTGAATTCCCGTTATCGTATCATAGAATTTCTGTGCATATTTCCCGATTTTCATATCATTGATAATCATTTCTTTTCCTTTATATTGGAGGAGACCAACAGGAGAAATCACAGCGGCAGTACCGGTTCCGAATACTTCCTTCAGGGAGCCGTCTTTATGGGCTTCCATCACCTCATCAATCGAGATTTCCCTTTCGGTCACCTTCATACCGGCTTCGTTTGCCAGTTGAATGACAGTATTTCTTGTAACGCCGGGCAGAATATTTCCTTTTTCAAGAGTCGGGGTAACAAGTTCATCATTGATTACAAACATAATATTCATTGCACCGACTTCGTCTATGTATTTTCTTTGAACTCCGTCCAGCCATAGCACCTGTGAGAATCCTTTCTTATGCGCCTGCAGTCCTGCCAGCATAGAAGCCGCATAGTTCGCCGCAGTTTTTGCATTTCCAAGTCCGCCTCGCACCGCCCTGACGTGGTCTGTTTCGACCAGAATCTTTACCGGATTAAGTCCTTCTTTATAATATGAAGCAACCGGGGACAGGATTATTATGAAATTATATTTATCGGATGCATTGACACCGAGAAAATTTCCCGTTCCGAATGAGAACGGCCTGATATAAAGCGACTCCCCTCTTTTCTTTGGAATCCACTGCTTGTCCATAGTAACTATTGCCTTTACAGCTTCAACAAAACTGTCAACCGGATACGGCGGTATACAAACAGCTTCTGCAGAATTAACCATTCTTTTCCCGTTCATTTCCGGCCTGAATATATTCACGCCGCCTTTAACAGACGGAAACGCTTTTAATCCCTCGAAGATAGTCTGCCCGTAATGAAGTGTGCAGTTGGCCGGCTCTAAATCCATTGCGCCATAGGGCTTGATAGTACCATTGTCCCAATTGCCGTCTTTATATTCCGAAACATAAATATGGTCGGAAAAGAATACACCGAATCTAAGGTTATCCCATTCCACTTTTTCAATTACAGTTTTCTCCGATTTAATTATTTTAATATTCCCCATAACTAATAAATTTGATGTTTATATTATATTTTAATATACGGAAAAATTCCTCTAAAAGTTAATTCCGTATTTTTCTTTATCATTTTCAGAACAACATCAGAGCTTAAGGCGAGTTATTGCTACTAAATTTATTAAAATTAACCCGAATTATAAAGATAAAAAGCAGGAACTATACATATATTAAGCGGCCTGTGAATTATCTTTTTGCATAGATTCCAGCACTTTCCTGTAAACATCCTCTACTGTTATTCTGTCCATGCATACTGGCCTGCGGCATCCGAAATCATGTCCGAGGTACAGGCAGGGACTGCAGTAAATATCGCTCTGCACGACTACGGCATTTTTATCATACGCTCCCCATAAAACAGAATTATTCGGACCGTGCAGACCGATAGTTTTTGTTTTAACGCTTGCTGCAAGGTGTAGTATTCCTGTATTCCCGCAAATCATCAGATTGGATTTTTTTACTATGGCAAGGTCTTTATCCATATTATTTTTACCTGCAATATTCAGTGCATTTTTGCCTATTGCATTAACGATTAATTCGCATCTTTCGAAATCACTTTTTAGCCCTGTTAAAAGTATCCTCACGTTTTCAAATTCCGATACGAGTCTTTTTCCCAGTATAGCATAATATTCATCCTTCCACTCTCTTGCATACCCGTTAACACCGCTCCCGGGCTGCATACAGACAACATATTTCCCTTCCAGCCCGTTTTCCCTCATGAATTCATCAGCGAATTTCAAGACATCATCTGATAAATCGAATTCAAGAAATTTTTCATTTCCGGCTGCTGTAATACCAAGTATTCCAAGCAATGACAGGAAATTCTCAACTTCGTGATGTTTTTTTGTATGTATAGAAATTGCATCGTAATAGGAATGCTTGTACTGTTTTTCGAATTTGAATCCGATTGTATATTTCTTTTTAAGAAAAACTGTCAGAATGGCATTTATTCGTGACCACTGTTCTGCGTCAATCACAAGGTCAAATGTTGTTTTTCTGATATCTGCAAGAAATTTAAAAAATTTTACAGGATTAGATAAAGCGCTGTGGATATTATAATTGATTATTTCATCTACATATTTGACCCTCTTTACCATACCCTGATTAATATCCGAGCAAAGGAAAGTAATCTTCGCTTCAGGATAATGTTTTTTTAAAAGTCTGAGCATAGGTACCATCAGAATAACATCACCTATAGCGGCAAATTTAATTACAAGAATTTCTTTCAGATTTTCAACCGGGAGTCTTTTTTTTCTTTTAAACAGAAGCGATAAAAACACCAGCAACGGAATTCCTGCATACCTGTCTATATATCTGTAAATAGCTTTTCTCTGCATTTATACAAGAAGAATTAAATATTTGATAATATAATAAGAAATATATATATTATAAATCATAAAAATTTACAAAATGGATGATTTAATAAATGAATTGATTAAGTCAGCAACAGAAGCACTGAAAAAATCCTATTCACCGTATTCAAAGTTCAAGGTTGGAGCTGCAATACTCACAAAGAATAATAAAATTTTTACGGGAGCAAATGTGGAGAATGCATCTTATTCCCTTACTATATGCGCGGAGAGAGTAGCAGGAGTGAAAGCAATCTCATCAGGAGAATCAAAATTCAAATATATAGCAATAGCAACCAACAGAAATGAAATTGCATTTCCCTGCGGTGCCTGTCTTCAGTTTCTGATTGAGTTTTCACAAAACCTTAAAGTGATACTCGTAAAGACGGAAAAAAAATACAAAATATTCGATTTGAAGGAATTATTGCCTAAAAATTTCACATTATAATTCATATTTTTATATTCAATTTTTATAATTTTTAAGAAAAATGATGAACGAAAATTTACAGATTCGGACTTATAAAAAGACCGGCCATATTGAAGTTATTTGCGGAAGCATGTTTTCCGGAAAGACAGAAGAGCTGATAAGGCGGATAAGGCGAGCCGAAATAGCAAAGGTAAGAGTGAAGGTTTTCAAACCGAAAATTGACAACAGATACAGCGAGTTTTCCATCGTATCGCATAACGAAACTTCCTTCCCTTCGGAGATAATCGACAACGCGGAAGAAATTCTTGAAAAAAGTTTCGATACTGAAGTAATCGGCATAGACGAAGCTCAGTTTTTCGAGAATAACCTTGTAGATGTCTGCCAGATGCTGGCCGATTCAGGAAAAAGGGTCATAGTAGCGGGACTTGACCAGGATTACAGGGCAAAGCCTTTCGAGCCGATGCCTCAACTGCTTGCAGTAGCGGAATACATAACAAAAATTCATGCTGTCTGTATGATATGCGGCGCACCTGCAAACAGAACCCAGCGCGTTACCGAAAGCAGCGACAGGGTACTGGTTGGCGGCGGAAATCATTACGAAGCCAGATGCAGGCTTCATCACACATTCACCAAAGAAGAAAAATAAAAATTTAATAAATTAATTAAGTTTCTATAATATGAAAAAATATATCGGTATTTTTCTGGTTTTTGTTATACTTGTTTCAACCCTTGGAATTTCTTGCAAAAAACAGGATAACAAATCTGAAACAACCAACGGACAACTTAAAGTCGGTCTTGTATTCGATGTAGGCGGGCGCGGGGATAAATCATTCAATGATGCTGCATACGCCGGGCTGGAAAGGGCTAAGAAAGATTTCGGAATAGAATTTGAAGTAATTGACCCGGGAGAAGGTTCCGACAGGGAGTCTGCACTAAGGAAGCTTGCAAGCAGAAAAGATATAGGGCTTGTTTTCGGAGTAGGTTTTATTTTTACGGAAGATATAACAAAAATAGCAACTGATTTCCCTGACAAGAAATTCGGATGCATAGATTATACGGTGGATCCCAGGAAAGAAATTCCGAAAAATCTTACAGCGTTGGAATTCAAGGAAGAGGAAGGCTCATTCCTCGTAGGCACTCTTGCTGCCCTGATTTCAAAATCCGATAAAATAGGATTTGTAGGCGGCATGGAATCTTCCCTTATCAAGAAATTCGAAAAGGGATTCACGGAAGGAGTGAAATATGTAAAGCCCGGCAACAGGGTTCTCGTAGGATATGTAAGCGTAACAGGTGACGGTTTCAAAAATCCAGGCAAGGCAAAGGAAATAGCTCTCAGCCAGTTTTCCGGCGGAGCAGAAATCATTTATCACGCTTCTGGTTTATCAGGGCTCGGAGTATTTGAAGCGGCAAGGGACCAGAAAAAATTTGCAATCGGTGTCGATATGGACCAGTATAATGAAGCTCCCGGCTTTGTACTGACGAGCATGACAAAGCAGGTAGATGAAGTAATTTACCAGACGATAAAGGATTTTAAAGAGGGAAAATTTGTCAGCGGTGTAAAATCACTCGGACTGAAAGAAAAAGGAGTCGATTACGTTTATAACGACAAGAACAAAAACCTTATTTCAGACGAAGTCAGAAAAAAAGTAGAGGAGATAAGAAATAAAATCATAAGCGGAGAAATAAAAGTAACACTTTAAAGTTACTGTATTGAAATCCTTATATTCAGTCCGCCTTCATTTGAAGTTCTCGGTATTGTATTCAAAATCCCCTGCGTGGGTTCGGTTTTTATGTATTTATAGAATAACTGCATCTGCACTTTTGAACTCAGAGAATACTGCACAGAAGGATTTATCGTCGTGACAGACGAGCCGTTCCCGGGAATTGCTTCGGGTTTGCTGAATCCTTCGGCAAACCTGTAATCAGTAGGGTCGTTTGTATTTTTCGATATAGTCAGTGCAAATGAAATATCATTTTTAAGAGACAAACCAAATAAAGGAATTTCAAATCCCGCCTTAGAATAATTTGCATTCAGACTCCAGTCACTTGTACTTGTAACCTGGATAAGGCTGCTCGAAGGAACAAGAGAATTTGTTTTAGATTTATTGATTCTGAATGCAGCGGTCATTGAACCTCCGAACAATGGTTTGAAGGAGATGTTTATGCCAATCAACGGGCTGAATGACTGAGTTACCGACTGTCTTGAAATAACCTCCACATTAGTTGCATTTAATGAAGAAGCTTCGGCATATTCCGAATTGAATCCGTTTTCAAGTGTAACTGTATTAGCAATTTCCTGAAAAAGCGGGAACTTTTCCAGACCCGATACAGACAAAGTCCAGTTTGGGAAAGGTATGGAGCCAATCTTGCTTTTGAACTGTTCTGCCATATTTTTTACGTTTTCATCAGCGTTTGCGGTACTTTCGAAAGTAAAATCCTCGACACTTCCGGCAAAGAACATCGAATATCCATAATTTTTACTGCTTGTTTTATTAACGGGGTCGCTCAGGATTCCCTGTTCATTTGAATTAAAGGAAGCAGTATTATTAAAACCCCATAATCGTTTAAACGTAAGATTCATCCTGATATTTTGAGGAAGTATGGGACTAATTGCCGCTGAAACTGATACATTATTCGTCTGGTTAAATGCGTCTGTAATATTATTCAGATTCGCAACTCTTTTACCGGGATACATGCTTAATCCGAGCTGGTACATTCTGGATGGTCCAAGGTTTTCTTTCGGGGAAAATGCCAGCCAGAAATTGCCGAATCCGGGTCTGCCTTCCACACCGGGATTCATTACCTGATTTGTCTGATTGAATGTCAGGTTAACATTTTCAGGAATAAATGTCGCAAGAAGTTTCAGAATATCGGCAAGGCTTGCTTTATCATCAACGGGATTTTTAGAACTGCTGCCAGATGAAATCCTACCGTATTTCTGAGGGAGCTGGTCTCCGCTTCCCTTGAATATATTCATAATCTCGCTGAATTTAATATTTGACTGCATGTTCCAGGAATTGGAAACACCAACATTATAACCTATATTAGCTGTTGAATTCGGATTCAGCCATCCGTAGTTAGCGCTGTAATTGGTAGTAAAGTCAAGATACTTATTAAGGAAAGGCAGGTTAACTTTGGGATTAATCGTAATTGCCTGATTATAATCGAGGTCCCTTCCAAAATTTACAAGACCTTCATTCAGGAAAATATCCCCGAAGATTTCCTTGTTTGACCTCTGCCTGCTCAGGCTGTCAGTTTCCAGCTGGGTAAGTTCGCTTCCTATTCTAACGCTGTACGTTCCGTTTACATCCAGTATCCAGTCCTCAATAAACTTCCAGTTAAATCCGAATCCCCTGTTCGCCCTGAAGTTTCTTCCTGTCGGATCTTCAAACTGGTACAGTCTTTGTTTTGATTCGTTTCGCGACCTGTTAAAATCCGTGGTTGCAGTAAAGTTCTCAGAGAAAAGCGGAGCAAGAGGAAGGAACGGAAGGAAAAGGTATATCTTCGCATTCTGGAACTGTTCACCGAGGTTAATAAGTTTGCCGACCTTCAGATTTACTTTTTCTGCAAGACCGAAATCAGTTGTATAGTTAATGCTTCCCGTATAGTTAAAATCGGATTTGCTTTCATAGGTTACATCCCTTTGCTGTCCGAATGTTGATGTAAAGTTGAACGTAAAAGCATTCAGTACTTTTTTGACAAAGAAATTATTACCGGGAAATTTGAATGCCATTCCCGATACGGCAAAATCATTTCTTATTACTAGCGTCTGAGCTTCTTTTCTCAGATTATCCCGTGCGAGAGCGGCGAGATTTTCATCATTTGTTTTCGCCAGAACCTGTTTATACTTTTCTTCGGCTGCCTTGTCAATTTCAATATCCGTTCCGGGATAATATTTTGGATTTGTAAGATTTTCGCTGTGCCTGAATGAGACCGGCAGAGTAAGAAAATCCTTCCATTCATCTGAAAGAATCGAAGCCAGTGCATTGTTAAGAATTTTATGCACGTTAAGAGAAGCGCTCAAATCCCAGGACTGCCCTGTGTTTCTGGAGCCCACGCGCGTATCTATGGAATGAAAATTCGGGTCAACTTTAGATACGTTTATCGATACGTTTCCAAGGTCTGCAAACTTAACTGATGTATTTAGATTATAAGCATATCCGTTGTCGTCGTTAACTTTAAGTACGCGGATTTCGTTAAACCAAACGCTTCCTGTAACGGTAGCATTCGGACCGGAACGGTTTTTTTCGACTCCTACAACAAATTGCCTGATTATATTCAGCGCAGGCGCTCCGCGAATTCTGTAATATGCGCCGGGCGGTCCGTTCGGCACTTTCATATCTATTACCTGGTTAACAGAATCCCTCTGGAATTTAAGGCTTGTTAAATCGGTGAAATTAATAGTAACATCGTTATACGAATTCCACGGCTGTCCCGGTCTTATGTCCGGATGAATCGGTGCCCTGTATTCGTAATAGTTTAGAGAATCAGTTCCGAATCTAACAACCATATTCGCATCATAGACATTTTCATTCGTATAATTGAACGAAGGGTCGCCGTTTACATAAAGCTTAAGTGATTTATAATTGAACAGGTCAAGAGTCTGGGACATATAATCTTTGATTGCAATTTTTGCCTGACCGTTTGTAAGGTTTATCACTTCCAGAGAGAGGGACTGTTCGTTTGATTTTGTATTGTTACCGCTTGTGTTTCTTACGGTTTGTCTTAAAATATCTCCCGGAACAGGGCTCATATATATCTGCGAATTTTCTTCGATGCTGACCACGTTTACATTGTAAGTATTGTCATTCTTATTCGGCTTGTACCACTGATTTCCAACGAGGTTGAAATCAACAAACTGAAGTGTTATTTCATCATTAATCCCTGTGAGCCAGACTCGAGCGTACTCAATACGGTTAAGACTCGCTCCGTTAATATTTTTAGTAAATTCGGATAAGGGAATCCTGTACTGGAACCATCCTGTTCCCGGCGCACCCCTTCCTGATATGCGGGAATTGTTTGTCGTATCGAGATTAATCACATATTCAAAATACTGATTTGCAGGGTCCATCGTTCCGTTTTTGTTAAGGTCTTCCGTATCCGGTTTATTGCCCCCTTCAAACAACCTGTTATTCTGAGTTCCGTTAATTATTCCGTAATTAATTGCGCCAGTAGAGTCATTATTATCCAGCATAGGGTCGCGGTTTGGAAATGTGTCAATAGAGTAATTTGCACTATTATACAAATTAATATAAGCAAGCTCTTGCAGGTCATTTCTGAAATCAAGGCCAATATCGAATTCCTGAAGAAGTATGCCGTTATTCAATGAATCTTCCGTATTAAGTTTATTATCAGGTATAGCATCTTCTGAAATCGAACCTAAATCTATCATTAATTTCGCTGTACTAAGGTTAATGTTGTTAATATTGCTCACCTGCATATTGAATTCAATGAAATTAATATTTTCATTGATAAGGTCGGTCGAGGTTGTATTTAAATACCTCATCATACCGCCCCAGTTTGTGTATTTATCTGTAGTATCCCACCTTATAACATTCGGATTGTACATTCCGCGCTTTGTCGGATTGTAATTCACAATTAAGGGTGTAAGTCTGTCCTGTCCCGGCTGGACATCCCTTAAGGGATATACATCTTTAATGCTGACTCCGTTAGCAACATTATACCATCTGAAAGTCGAGCGTCTTGCATTTTCCCTGTATATCGGTCCTGTGCTGCCAATAGTATCAATAGGCATTGAACTTAATGACCAGTAACTGTAATTTATTCCGAGCGAAACGATTTTCTTTGCTCCTTCCATATCATCTACGTAAGCTACCGCTTCATTATTATCCTGGGGTATTGGGCTTTTCTTAGTATTGGGATCGGGCAAAATATAAGCCAGTTCACCTTTGAACGAGACCGAAGACTCTTCTTTTGTATTATAACCGGGCAGAAGGTTAACCAGCTTAGTAAGGAATTTCGGTTTTGCCTCCGTTGTAAAATCGACACCGACCATCGAGTTATTAGTGGGTTCTTCGCCAATCCTGACTTTATCGTTGAGAGTTTCCTGTCTGAGGTTCACGAAAGTAAACCCGAATCCCGTTTTTTCGGTAATCTTGTAGTCTCCTCTGACACCGAATAAAGTTTTTGAAGCAAGA
This sequence comes from Ignavibacteriota bacterium, assembly GCA_016218085.1. Classification (GTDB taxonomy): domain Bacteria; phylum Bacteroidota; class Ignavibacteria; order Tepidaquicellales; family Tepidaquicellaceae; genus FEN-1279. The sequence goes on along the minus strand of JACREY010000008.1, from coordinate 60,870 downwards.
GAAAACAGGTCATTTGTTTCGTATGTAATTTTCAAATCCTTTGAGGCAAGTGCTGATGCATTCCTGATTACAACTATACCTGTCGAATAATCAATAGAATAATCTTCATTTTCCCTTAACGCAGTATTGCCCAGCATAAGTTTAACGCTTCCCTGCACTACGTTCAGGCCAAGATTAATCGTATTGCTAATTCCTGCTTCTCCTTTAGCACTTCCTTTTATATAAAACTTTGTCGAGTTATTTGACTGTTGTGCAACTGATTTTCTTTTCTCATAAATTTCAGAGTACCTGTTTGTTAAAGTCGTATCGAACATTGCTATATTATCGAGGAAAGGTCTTAAAGTCGGGAAAATAATATCACCTGTTTCAGTATTGATAGTCCTGCCGGGAATATAATCAAAAAGCTGGTCAGGAGCGTATTTCTTTGTAGTTCCGGAATACCTGTCAATATAAAGCATAGTGCTAAGTGATATCTGCTTATCAGGGAGGTTTGTATTCAGAACGTTATTATTATTAAACATTACATCCAGTTTAAAACCGTCCTGAATAACCTTTGATATAGGAAGTCTGTAAATATTCTTCATCTTGAGCACCCACGCTCGGGGCGTAGCATTAGTATCAGGATTCTGGTTTGCGCACTTCACCATTTTCAAAACCATCATCTGGCTCGAAGAAACATCATATTTTCCGTAACCGAATTTCTGACCGTTGTAAGTTTCATAAGATACTCCTACTGCATAGTTTTCAGGTACGGAAATTTTCAAGCTGAGGAATCCTGCAATCGGGTCAACCGTATATTCGGTTGGGCTCAGCTCCCTGAAAAATCCGTAAAAGCAGGTATCTCTTGCCTGGTCAGTTCTTTTATAAGTAGCCGAATCATAAGTGCCGCCGACAGACTGAAGGCTTGGAAGATAAATGTGAGCTGCGGCATATTTTTTCAGAGATACGGTATTGTCGCATTGCACCCAGACCTGAAAACTCGGCAAATCAGACATTATTTTTTTATTCAGCACTTCCTGAGAAATAATTCCCGTAGAATCATTATACACAGCAAGAAAACTGCTTAAATAAGTCGTATCCAGAAAATAATGACTTTCGGAATAATCCCAGACGTTTATCTGAAAATCCTGCTGCTGGGCGCCACCCGTATAATCTTTTGTTTCCTGCTTACTTTTTTTCTGAGAAATTACGGCTGAGAGGTTTAAAGGACCCAGTTTGAACTCACCTTTAATGCCAAACAATGCTTGCGTGGACTGAATCAGGCTTGATTTCGTATCGAGGGAAACGTTTCCCGCTTCAATTTTCTGAATAACTTCGTCAGCATATCCGGTGTATTTAATTTTAAGCTGGTTTTCAAAATCAAAAACTCTCTGTGTATTCCAGTCAGCTTCAATAGTCAGTTTATCACCCACCGTACCTTTTGCAGTAACCTGCACTTCCTGCTTGAAGTTGATATTATTCTGAGAATTTGAATTTAGCGTCAGTACTGACTGCTCGCTTTTGATATTCTGATACGATGCTGTAATATCAATAGCCCCGTTTATCCTTAGATTTGCAGTAGGCGGACCAAATATTGTTTCGCTTTTAAAAGGAAGCGGAATCGTAATATCGGTAAATTTCTGAATTAACTGCGAAATATCATCCACTGTTACGCCCTTGAATTTCTCATCAAACAATCCATTGAAAACGGCTCTTTCAGTTGATTTTGAAAGTGTAGCCACATATTTTTCAATCGGAATCACGAGCGGTGCCTTGATATCCTCACCTTCGAAACTCTGCCTGATTACCACATTATTCAGGGAATCGAATGACATTTCGGTTTTAATAGAGGATGCATTAGGAAGCAGAAGCGGATGCACTTTTTCCGCAAGGGATGTTCCGAACAGGTAATTTTTAATGTATTTGAAATATTTTACACGGGCAGAGGAATCAACAGGCACGCGCCTTAAAGAATCCTCGATTGCAAGCTGGTTGGAATCCTTTAATTTCGTTTTCAAAGAATCGAACGGATTATAGACATAGGTGCGGAATTTATCCAAATCCCTTCTACCCTGAGAAAAAGAAATATTGCTAATAGCAAAAAGATTTATTATAATTGTAAAAACTATTAACAGCTTATTTGTGTTGAAACAATTATGACTTTTCCGTATGTTTGCTATAGTTGAAATCAAAAATTAATAATAATTAATAAGTAATAATTAATTATTCAATAGGCAATTAAATTAAATTAATAAAAATTCTTAAAATATTTTTAACAAAATCAACTCAATAATCCTATTCACAATTTATACTCGCTATATTAAAATAAGTTTTTTCGATTCAATAATAAATATTAATAATAACATAATCAATGATTAATAAAAAAGCTATTTTTTTTGTTTGGATTGCTATTGCCCTTTGTTTTTTTTCTAATATGCGGGTTTATTCCCAGTTCGAATCCTATCCCGACCTTGACTGGTACACTATTGAAACGGAGCATTTTACAGTGACCTATCACGCGGGAACGGAAAGAACTGCACAGACAATTGCAAAGATAGCCGAAGAGGTTTACGGTCCGATAACATCACTATACAATTATCCCCTGCCAGATAAAGTCAATTTCGTAGTAAGCGATGTATCTGACGTGGCAAACGGCGCGACTGATTTTTACGGAAACAGGATTGAAATATTCGCATCTGCGCTGGATTTCGATTTAAGAGGCACTCATAACTGGCTCAGGAATGTGATTACGCACGAATTCACACATATGGTACAGCTGCAGGCGGCGATGAAATTTGCAAAGAGAGTTCCTGCCATTTATCTTCAGTGGCTTAACTATGAAACAGAAAGAAGGCCTGATGTTTTATACGGTTATCCGAATGTTATAGTCTCTTACCCGATTTCAGGTTTTGGTGTTCCCTCCTGGTTTGCGGAAGGAGTTGCCCAGTACCAGAGGCAGCAGATGGGATATGATTACTGGGACGCGCACAGGGATATGATTTTAAGGTCTTATGTTACGGATGACAATATGCTGACCTGGAATGAAATGGGACAGTTTTCATCCATAACAAGCCTTAAAGCTGAATCTATATACAATTCAGGTTTTGCACTTACAAGATATATTTCGGAAAAATACGGTGAAGAAAAATTAAGAGATATTACTAAAAAACTCGGAGATCTTACAAATTTCAGCGTTGACAAGGCTATAAAGCAGGTACTCGGAAAAGACGGCGATGAACTTTACAATGAATGGAAAAATTATCTGAAGAATGATTATGCCGAAAAGCTAAAAAGCGTTAAGGAAACAAAAACCAGCGAAGAAATAATAGAGAAGACGGGATTTGCAAATTATTTCCCGCATTTCTCTCCTGACGGGAAAAAAGTTGCGTATCTTTCCAACCAGGATTTCGATTATGCAAGGACCGGTTTATTTCTATATGATATGGAAACAAAAAAGACGGAAATGATTGCAGCTCCGGTATCCTCAAATTTTTCCTGGTCGCCGGACGGAAAGAAAATTATGTTTGCAGAGAGGACTTATCCTCCTACAATCGATGAGATTTCAATTTTCGATTTATACGAATTTACACTTAAAGATAAATCAATAAAGAAGCTCACTGATGAATTAAGGGCTTTTTCACCTTCATATTCATTTGACGGCGAAAAAATCTGTTTCGTTGTCAGCAATGGAGGAACGCTTAATTTATACATAGCCGATAAAGATGCTAAAAACAAGAAAGCGCTGACAAACTTTTCAAAAGGCGAGCAGATTTATAATCCGCGCTTCTCGCACGACGGAAAAAGAATTTATTTCGATTTTTCCCTGCAGGATGCAAGGAACATTGCATATATGGATATAGAAGATAAAAATATGGAATTCGTTTTCAGGGATGATAATATTGACACAAGAAATCCCGTTCCATCTCCGGACGGAAAGAAATTGTATTTCTCATCAGACAGAACCGGTATTTTCAATATTTATTCATATGATTTTGAAACAAAAGAAGTCAAGCAGATTACAAATGTCGAGGGAGGTGCTTTAATGCCTTCCATAATCAACGGAAGCCTTGCATACGCAACTTATAAATCAACCGGTTACAAAGTTGCGGTTTATAAAGATTTCCTGGAAAAGAAAATCGGTGAATTCGGAGATTACAATAGGCCTGAAAAGCTTATCAGACAAAGCGCTTCGGAAGACAGCACGAAATGGAACAGGCTTAAAAACTTTAACGATAAGGAATACACCGAACTGAAACCCCGTCCGTATAAAAGCATGTTCACGCAACTTTCCATATTCCCTGTAATCAGGTACGATAATTATTCGAAAAGCAATAAGGTGATAGATGCCATAAAGCCGGGCATATATATTTATTCGGATGAAATAATGAGCCGTTATTCGATTTTCGGAGGCATCAGCATGAACCACAAGTTCGAACGTGATATATTCTTCCAGTTTACATATAATAACGGAGTTCCCTTCAACGAAAAATTCTTTGCAAGAAAACTCGGATTTGCTCCGAAATTCGACCTTGCACTATATAACGTATCGAGAAAATCAAGCGGTGATGTAATAGCAGGAGCGGATTCAATTAATGTTGGGGTAAATTATGATTTGCTGGCAATTGATTTCGGAATGGCGTTCAAAATAATAAACACAAACCACGAACTGAAATTCACATATAATTTTTCAAAATATGCGGCCAGCATAGACGGATTTTTAATACCTTCATCAGGAATTTTTATCAGGGGTTCTTCGGAAGATTATTTCAGGGCCAATGCTTTAACAGTCGATTATAATTACGAAGTGTATTATCCAAGCAGAAATACGGATATTAATCCTGTCGGAAGGAAAGTGAAAATCCAGTACCAGTATGAAGGAAGCAAAATTAATCCCGAATACACAGTAGATGAGAATAATAATCTTTTAACCGTATACAAGAGCAATAGACTTCACAAGCTCGATGCAAACTGGCTTGAATCTGTCGGATTATTCGACAACAAGCATTCACTTGCATTAAAATTAAGGGCTGCTACCGTATTTGGCCCGCAGGTGGATGAGTTTTACAGCTTCTATGCCTCAGGTCTGCCCGGAATGAAGGGTTATCCGTTTTACGCACTGGGGGGCGGGCGGCTATTCACTGCGAACCTGACATACAGATTCCCAATATTATCAAAAATCGATATGAGAATTTCTCCTTTCTACCTGGATAAGCTTTATTTCGGGGTTTACGGAGACTGGGGAAATGCCTGGGACGAAAAAGACGTGAAACTGAACCAGTTCAAAAAAGACATCGGAGCAGAATTAAGACTGCAGATGTTTTCAGCGTATGCTTTCCCGACAAGCCTGTTTTTTAATGCTGCATACGGATTCGATTCGTTTACTAAAAACTTCCAGGGAAAAAATGTTACTTACGGAAAAGAAGTAAGATATTATTTCGGAATGTTATTTGGATTTGATTTGTAAATGATTCGTAAGATCTGAAAGATTCGTAAGATTCGAAAGATTAAAACTCGATATTTATTCCGGAATTGAAGCTACGGTTGGGAGCGGCTATTCTTTCGAGTTCCTGATAGAATTTATCGAAGATATTATTCACGGCAAAGAACACATTCACGTGCTTGCCGATATTCTTGCTGATTTTCATATTAAGGAGAAAATATTCTTTCGGTTCTTCATATTTGTAAAATATTACCTCTTCAATCCTGCTTAAATACTTGCCCGAAGTATTCAAATTAAAGCCCTGATATTCCAGATTCACGCAGAAATTAAAAAGATGTTTCGGCTTATAGGGAAGCAAATCATCTTTTCTTCCCGCTGAAAGGTCCCTTGCATCGTTGTATGAATAATCGAATTCGAACCTGTAGGAAAATTTTTCATTAAAAATTCTGATAGAAGAATTATAGTCAATAAGAAATTCAAATCCCCTCATCTGTGATTTAGCGATATTCCGTACCTGGAACGGTCCAAGCGGATTAGTGCTGATATTAACATACTGAATCAAATCATCATAAAGGTTAAAGTAAGCAGCTAAATCAACTATAAACCTGCTCTTAAACTGTTTCCTGAATCCGAGTTCGAAAGAAAGCATTTCCTCCTGCGTAAGGTCCGGATTATAAATAAAATTAAACCCACCGAATAATTCTTTTTTGAAATACTGCTCCGCGATAGAAGGAGCGCGGAATGCTCGTCCGACAAGGAATCTGAAGGAAGTGCTGCTGAAGAAAGTTCCCTCGGAATCAGGATTATAGAGAAATGATATTTTCGGGCTGAGCTGCATCGTATGAGTTCCGCCTACAAAAGCGTTATAGTCAAACCTTCCTCCGAAAGTAGTCGAGAATACAGGTTCGCCGTTTGCCCTGCTAATCAAATTCCACTGGTCCTGAATATATGCCCCTATATTGTTCTGCTGCTGGTCACCATAAAGAATATCTGCCGGTGAAGAGCGGACTACATTCCACTGTACATCGGTTCCCGCAATCATATAATTCGAACCGCTGAATTCATAGTTCATCTGGTTAATATTCCCGAAATTATAGGATGTAATAAAATTCTGAAATTCACCGCCGGGCAATCCATACTGAATCGAAACCGGATTCCGGGGATTATATGTTGAAATGCTTTTCAGTTTATAATAGTAAAATCTTGATGAAAATTTTGCCCTGCTGCTTGGTATTGCATAATAATAGAAATCCACACTTTGTGTTTCCTTGTTAATCCTGTCGCCGTGATAAACAGGATTTGTTTTATACGGCTCCGGATACTTCCCCGGGTCAACCCGCCAGTAATGAGGATAACCGCTCTGTGAATTCGTGTATTGAAAAGTAAGTTCAATATCCCTGTTGGCAAAGAGGTCATAAGAGAATTTTGCTATTCCGCTGTAAAAATTAAATCCGGTCATTTCAGAATAGCCGTCGTTGTTCTTGTAATCGAAGTTAAGAAGATATGAAAACTTTTTCACGGTATTGCTGTGAAGGATATCGAGTCCGCCTATCTGCCTTAGATTATCCGAAAATTTAAGACTATCGGAAAACTTGTTGTAAAATCCGTAATTAATACTGATATTTGTATACGGTTTGTAAGTAGGTTTTTTAGTAATAACATTCACAACACCGCCGATTGCACTGGAACCATATAACGAGGAAAATGCACCTTTAACAACCTCGGTTCTTTCTATTATGGCTACGGGAATCAACGACCAAAGTGCGCCCTTGGAATCCCCCGTCAGCGAAGGTCTTCCATCCAGCAGAAGAAGAACCCTGTTTCCGATTCCCCCTCCGGCTACATCAGAACTACCGCGAATAGATAAAGCACTGACATTAATACCGCTTGTTCTGTTGATAGTTACTCCCTGAACATCCTGAAGGACTTCATCGAAAGTAAATTTATTTTTCTGGCTGATTTCATCCGATGAGATAAGGTTTATTGATGAAGGTGTTTTCTGTAGTGTCTGCTCTGTTCGTGTGGCAGTAACATTTATTTTTTCGATTTCGATTTCAACAGGAGTTAATGCAATTGTAAAATTCCTGTTTGCGGAATTTTCGATTTCGAAATCGAACAATTTTGTCTTGTAACCAATTCTTGTCAAAGATAACTGGTATGAGCCTGAAGAAAGGTTCTTGAATTCGAATTTTCCCACTAAATCGGTGGAAGTCTTTGATTCCGAATTCCTTCCCTTTTCAACTAATTTTAGGACAACGGAATTCAGCACTTCATTTGTGCTTTCATCAAGGACTAAACCCGTAACATCGGTTTGTCCCTGTGAAAGCAAATCTGAAAAACATATAAATACAGCAAATAATATCAGTAATCTTTTCAAGTTTTAAATAAAAACTGATTAAAATTTGTAAATTTTCTTTGCAGTATCAACCCAGGAATTAAAGTTGATATTTCCTACACCTGCTCCGCTGCTAATTGTAGCTTTTGGATGGCTTCCCATTATTATCCCGACATTATGAGTAGTGTCATTACCGGGTACATCATACATACCTAAACCGTAAACCGAGCCGGGTACGTAAGGAAGTTTTATGAAAGATGAAGTTATCGTGTAAGAGCCGTCGCCGGGTACAATTATCTTGAATGTAGCAGTATATTTACCGTTTGACAATACCGGGATAATTTTTGCAGTTGCTGAGGCATTTGCTGTAGGTGGCCAGTTGGCAAATGCAGATACGCTGTAATATCCCACATTTGTATCGGATATAAATGCATTATCAACAAAGGTAATTGTTCCGTTGATTGAATTTGCATCAAAAGTCGGATTATTAACCGGATTTGAATCGCTGTTGCTGCAACCGCTGATAAAAGAAATGATAATTAGAAAAACGGATAAAATAACTCCGTTTATAAGAAGTTTATTCAATGTTTTCTCCTCTTAAGAATTTAATTTTTTTAATACACTTATTTTAATGTTTTTCACGTTAAATAAGTTCCAAAAAGGCAAAAAAAAAATCTTTACGAAAAGCCTTTCGGCGATCCGTAAAGATTGGGGAGAGGAAAAAGGAGAATAAAAGCTATTTTATAAGCTTCAGTTCTCTTGTCTGCTCGATCCTGTCCGTTTTAAACTTGTAGCAATATTCTCCGCCCGGTATATTGGTGACATCAAACTCTGTAGAATAAAATCCTTTTTTCATGAATTTATTGTCAATCAGAGTATAAGATTTTCTTCCGTTTTTTTCTGCAAGTACCAGATTTACCTTTCCGTTATAAGGAATATTAAACTCTACTGCTGCAGCAAGACACTTGCTTATTTCTTCTATCTTGTTGTAAATCTTCGTTTTGAGAAAGAACCTGTCTTCAGTTTTGTTGAAATTGTTCATAATTTAAAAAATAAAATTTACCCTACGGAATACTTTGCAATTTTAATGCCATTTAAAAGGCAAAAAATAGTTAAAAATTGCAGTTTAATAGTTGAAAACATAATATTTGGATGAAAAAAGGAAGTTCGTATACTACGTTTTATAGCAATTTTTAAAATCCTTGATTATATTATTGTTTATATAGAAAAATATATTTAATTTACTACAAATATAAAGATAAATTATGCAAAAACTTTTTATTTCTCAAAAAATAATATTAATTTCAGTATTTTCAGTATTAACTTTTAATTTCTGCAACTGTCAATGGATAATATCTTCAAATGGATTTGGAAATAATAATTTTGTGTATTCATTATTACCTGTGAATAATAGTATTTTCATGGGAAGTACAGGTGTATATATATCAACAAATAATGGAAACTACTGGAGTCAAACTACTTTTGATAGCTTGTCAGTAAGCGCTCTAGCACTGAAAGAAAACACAATTTTTGCTTGTACATATACAAATGGTGTACATTACTCAACAAACTATGGGTCAACCTGGCTACAAACTCAATCAAGCTTCTCTGATATTTGGTCTCTCACAGTTAGTGGGAATAATATTATTGCTGGAACAACAACAGGTTTGTATCTAACTTCAAATAACGGGCAGAATTGGAATCAAAATGCTTTAACCAATATTGTTATTAATACATTAATCTCTGATGGTAACATTGTTTTCGCCGGAACATATTACAATGGAGTTTACAAATCTACAAATTATGGGTTTAACTGGGTACAAACTTCTTTAAATAACCAAACAGTATGGTCATTCGCAATAAATGGAAGTAATTTATATGCCGGAACACGCTATAATGGAATATTTTTATCGACTAACAACGGAACAGACTGGATTCAAACAGGAATGAATAATCAAACTGTTCTTTCGATTGCGCTATATGGTGCCAATATACTTGCAGGGACATATCAAAATGGTGTATTTTATTCAACTAATAATGGGATTAGCTGGAATCAAAAAAATGATGGATTTTCCACTACACCATCAATAAATTCATTATTAATTTTCAATAATTTTATATTTGCGGGAACTCAAGGTCAGTCAATCTGGAAACGTCTGATATCAGATTTTGTAACTGTGCAAAACGTATCTCAAGATTTACCTGGAAACTATTTGCTAAAACAGAATTATCCGAACCCGTTTAATCCTAATACAAATATAGGCTACAACATTAAACAAAACTCTGAAATAAAAATTGTAATTTATGATTTACTCGGGAAAGAAATTTCGATTCCTGTAAACGAGAAACAATCTCCGGGTGAATATGAATTTAATTTTGACGGTTCGGCATTAAACAGCGGGATTTATTTCTATTCGCTTTATGTGAACGGAAAATTAATCGAGAATAAAAGAATGGTGCTACTGAAATAATACTATAAAAGATTTACAGCATCAATATCTATTGTCAGTCGGATTTTTGAAGATATGTTTTTTTCGGAATATTCATTTACTGCTTTCAGCAGACTGATTATATAATTACCTGACGGGTCAGTTTCCTTGGATGATTTTATTAAAATGTGAAACCTGTACAGATTTTTTAATTTAGAAAAAAGCGGCGGAGTAGGAGGAAAGAGATTTAAATATTTCTTTGAATCCAGTTTTATAATCAGGTTATATATTTCTTTTGTTTTTGATTCGGTCAGATTCCTGTCAGTCGATTTTAATTCAACGACTGCCGCCCTACTGAACGGAGGATAATTCAGCGCCTTTCTTGACTTCAATTCCTTTTCATAGAAATCCATGTAATTATGATTTTTCACATCTTCGAATACATAAAACTCGGAATGGCTTGTCTGAATAAGCACCTCCCCTTTCTTTCCGCTTCTGCCGCTGCGTCCCGATACCTGCGTGAGTATCTGGAATGTCCGCTCTGTAGCGCGAAAATCGGGATTGAGCAATCCTATATCTGCATTAATCACTCCTACCAATGTCACATCAGGGAAATCCAGACCTTTTGAAATCATCTGCGTGCCGACAAGGATATCAATTTTCTTATCATAAAAATCTTTTAAAATCTGCTGGTATTTTTTACGTGAAGTTATAGAGTCAGAATCGAGTCTTTCGATTTTTGCTTTCGGGAAGATTTTTACAAGTTCTTCCTCGACCCTTTCCGTTCCGGCACCAACGGGAATTACTTTCGAACTTCCGCAACCCGAGCATACTTCAATTACTTTTTTCGTATAGCCGCAGAAGTGGCATTTAAGAGTATTGAATGTTTTGTGATAGGTCAGTGAAATTGTACACCTGGGACACATTTCTACTTCGCCGCAGTTAAGGCATTCCAGATAAGAGTGATAGCCCCTGCGGTTTTGCAGAATGATTACGCTTTCTTTCTTTTCAAGCCGCTCCCCTATTTCGACTATCAGCTCTTTTGATAAAAATCTTACCTTAGTCTTATCAATAAAATTAAATATATCTTTTTTATATTCTTCCGGAGTCTGCCTGTTCTTAAGGTCAACAATTTTAATCTCAGGCAGTTTAATATTCGCCGCTCTTTTTGTAAGTTCCAGCAGTTTGTATTTACCGTTCTGAGCATTGAAATAGCTTTCGAGTGAAGGAGTAGCAGAGCCCAGCAGGACAACCGCATTATTCATCTTTGCCCTGATAATAGCGGCATCTCGAGCATTGTAGCGCGGTGAATTTTCCTGCTTATAAGATGAATCGTGCTCCTCATCCACCACAATTATCCCGATATTCCGGACAGGCGCAAACAGTGCAGAGCGCGCACCGATAATTATTTTATAATCGCCGTTTTTTATTTTTTCAAATGAGTCAAACCGCTCGCCTTCCGAGAGCTTGCTGTGAATCACTCCGATTTTCTCACCGAAGTTCTGCCTGAACCTGTATATGAGCTGAGGCGTAAGGGAAATTTCAGGGACAAGAACGATTGCAGTTTTATTCCTTTTCAATACCTCGCGTATTGCGCTGATATATACTTCTGTTTTGCCGCTGCCAGTAATGCCGTGCAGGAGATAAGGACTGAATTCTTCCGAATTCAATCCGGATTTAATTTCATCTAAAACTTTTTCCTGTTCTTCGTTAAGTATAACTGAATTATATTCCTCCGAATAAACTTCCGGATGGTCTCTTGAGACCCTCACTTCTTCAATAGAAATCAACTCTTTTTTTAAAATCGAATTTACCGAACCCGAAGACAATCCTGTTATTTTCAGCAATTCAGACAACTCGATTGAATCCACTTCGGCAAGTTTGCTTAAGAATGCAGACTGCTTTTCACTTTTAATTTTATTTTCCGAAATCACTGATTCAATATCGCCGGGTTTGAAATTCCTGCTTACCATTTTCACATATTTTTCGGCAGTCTGTCTTGTGAATAATTTTGAGGAAATTAAAATATTTTCTGAAACAAGATATTCCAGATATTTACCGGCATCTTTAATATCGAATTTCTTTTCGATTTGCTTTTTAGTTAAAACAGTACTTTTCTTATTTTTAAAGGAACTGATTATATCTATATAAATCTCTTCTTTGCTTTTTATCCTATCAAGATTGCCTTTAAAATCCTCACTAAGCGAATAAAATGTATCGGATTGAATATTGGTTTTATTGGGTATGAATGAAAAAAGAACTTCGCCAAAGGGTGCGAGGTAATAATCCGAAATCCATTTCGAAAATTTAATCATTTCATCAGAAAATATGGCATTTTCATCCAAAATCGTCTTAATTTCCTTAGTTTTTTCAAATTCCGATTCGTTTTTAAGAGATATTACAATTCCTGTAAGGATTTTCTGTGAAAAAGGCACAAGTACACGCTTTCCCACGAATATTTCGCCGGAATACCTTTCAGGTACTTTGTAAGTGAAAAGCCGGTTAAGCGGCAGGTTGAGGGCTATATTTGCATATAAGTCCTTCATGTTAACTGCTATATTTTTTTAACAAATAGCTTTTTCAACATCCAGAATAAATTTGCAACAAAAATAGTAGCTAAAACTCCAATAATCGTGTACCAGGTATAAGCAATTTTTGTGAAATATATAATATAAACCATTGTCAAAATGCCTGCAATAAATCCGGTTGTAGCTTCTGCCTGATTGATTTTTTTGAAGAAAAGACCAAGAAGGAATGTACCAAGCAAACCTCCGTATGTAAAGGATGCAATCGATAAACCGATTTCCACAACAGGATTTTTTGAATCCCTGAAAAGCATAGCTCCCCCGATAAGTACAACTCCCCACAGCAAGGTGAAAACCCTTGACCAAAGGATTTCTTTTTTCGGGTCGGATGATTTGGATTTAAATAAATCCAGATAAGTAGATGATGCAAGTGAGCTGATAGCCGATGATAATGTGCCCATTGCAGATGCGAGGACCCCTGCAATTACAAGCCCTGCAATTCCAACAGGCAGATTTTCTACTATAAATTTCGGAAATATCTCATCAGATGATGTAAGATTCAGCCCTGTAGATTTCAGTGCGAGCTGATTGAACGGAACTCCCTGGTAAAATGCATATAAGCATAAGCCAAGGAATAAAAAGAAAGCAAATTGCAGAACTATCAGCGTTGCATCCAGCATAAGAGCTTTCTGGCTGTCTTTCTTTGTTTTACAGCCAAGCAGACGCTGAACGAGAAGCTGGTCTGTGCCGTGCGAAGCCATAGTAAGGAATGTACCGCCGATAAATGCTCCGACAAGTGTATATGGAGAAGCAAAAAACTCTGCCCAGCTTGCAAAGCTTGTCATATTAAATATTTCTAATTTATTCACTCCCCCTGTCGAGGCATATTTTATAACATCATCCATTCCGTTCGGAAGAAAACTGAATATTATAATCATAGAAGCAATCGCCCCGCCGATATAAATGAACATCTGAACAACATCCATCGTAACGACTGCCTTCAGTCCGCCTAAGTAAGTATATACAAGCGTGAATATTCCTATGATAGCTATGCTTGTCGGATAATCGAGACCGGTAATAATATGCACGGGTATTGCTGTTGCAAATAGTCTTACACCTGAAGCAAGAACGCGTGTAACAATAAAAACCGATGAAGTAAATTTCCTTAAGCCCTGTCCGAATCTTTTTCCGAGGAAATCATAAGCTGTTTCCATTTCCCCTTTATAATAAGCAGGAATAAAAATAAGAGTAACAAGAAGCCTTCCTATGAAATATCCGAAGATAAGCTGCATAAAATGCATATTGGATTTATATGCAAGTCCGGGAATGCTGATAAATGTGAGTGTGCTGGTTTCGCTTGCCACGATAGAGAAGCCCACCATCCACCATTTTAACTCTTTTCCTCCGAGGAAATAATCACTTGTGGATTTCTGTTTGCCTGCCGCTATTACACCGAAAACGACACTTCCGACGAGATATGCAATGACAATAAAATAATCTACGGTACTGAAATTCATTAATAATCAATTATAAGGTTGCGAACCTCAAATTAATCATTAATTACGAAAGATTCCTTGATAAAAAATCCCTTATCGCTTAAACCGATTTTTGCGGCAGGAGTAAAAGGGTCGTGCTCGAAGAATATTATCCGGTCTTTTTCAACTGCTTCCGTAAGATGTTTTCTTTTTTCTTCGAGTGTTATAAGCGGGAATAAATCATATCCCATTATATAAGGTAGCGGAACGTGAGCAGACATAGGAAGCAAATCCGCGGCATAGAGAATTGTATTTTCGCCGTCTGAAATTTTTATCATCTGCATATCTCGCGTGTGACCGTTAACGGGAATTGTGGAAATGAAATCATCGAATTTATATTCGCCTTTAACTGTCTTGAGCATTTTATTTTCGACGAGCGGTTCGAAGTTATTTGTAATAAAGCTTGCCTTGTCTCTTTCGGTGGGATTCTGCGCCCATTCGAGATGTTTATCCTGTACGTAATGAGTTGCATTAGGGAAAGTAATTTTTAACTGCTTGTCTTCATCGTAATATGTCGAGCCACCTGTATGGTCGAAATGAAGATGAGTAAGCAGAACATCAGTAATATCTTCCCTCTTTATGTTCAGCTTATTTAGTGAATTGATTAAAGTATTTTCAGAAAAATCGACTGCATATATTTCATTCATTTTATTGGAAAGCTTGTGACCCATACCCGTATCGATAAGAATTTTCTTTTTACCATTATCCAGCAAAAGAGAATTAGTGCACATCTGAATCCTGTTTGCATCATCGGCTGGGTTTGACCTTGACCAAAGCGGTTTCGGCACAACTCCAAACATTGCTCCGCCATCCAGCCTGAATAAGCCTGTCCTGATTAAATGAATTTTATAATCGCCTATTTCCATGATTTTTATATTTTTAACACTAAAAGGAGGGAAAAAAGTTCAGAGGGAGAATATCAATTAAAACCCTTTCAGGAACTTAAAGAAATCCTGCGGTTTGGTGAAAGTCCAGCGAGGAATCAGCTTTGCAAAATACATTGGATATTTCCTTGCCATACGCCAGAGAGCGCCTGATTCTATCGGGAAACGCGCTTCAAGTTCATTACGTATTCTGTATATATCTGCGGTTGATAAGTGTTTTGTTTTAATGTTCACTTCCCAGCAATCGTATTTTGAATAATCGGATTTATTTGTAATAAGATTTTGCTGAAGGAGTTCTTCCCTTACTTTTGTATTTGGATAAGGAGTAAGAATATTGAATGTGGGTATATCCACTCCTATTTTTTTTGCATATTCAAAATTTGCCCTTAATGTTTCTTCAGTATCATCGGGATAGCCGAAAATAAATCCTCCGATTACTATTATACCGTATGCTTTAAGTTCTTTTACAACTTCAACCGTATCTGAGCTTTTAAGCTGTTCGCTTTTATTCAGGTAATCGAGAGCTGTATCATCCGAGCTTTCTATACCCAGGAAAACCCAATTCATTCCGCTCTCCGCCATAGCTTTTGCAAGTCCCGGAGTGCGGCGAATGCCGTCCACGCTTGCCTGCGTAAGGTATTTCACATCATTCAATTTAGCATCGGTAATTGCTTCGCAAAGCTGTTTGAATCTTTTACCGTCGAGAGAAATATTGTCATCGGTCATCATAAGGGACTGTGCGCCGAATTTCTTTGCATTGCGTATGTCATCCAGCACTCTTTCAATTTTATATTTCCTGTAACTTTTTCCGTACATATTTTGTATTGAGCAGAAGTTGCAGTCATAAACGCATCCGCGTGATGTTTCTATTGCATCGGATTTGAAGCCCATGCAGTTGAATCCTTTTGTAAGAAGTCTTGCGCTCCTGTCGGGCAGTTTCAGTTCATCGAGATTTGCAAGACATGCAGAAGGATTACTTATGATTTTGTTATCTGATATGTAAGAAATACCGGGAACATTTTCGAAACCCCAATCGTTATAAAACGCTTTTATAAATTCATTGAAAGCAATCTCCCCTTCCCCCCTGAAGAGAAAATCGAAGTACTTCATGTCATCGTTTTCGAGAATAGTCTGCGAATCAACCGTAGCATAATATCCGCCAAGAAGTGTTGTTATATTCAGATTAAATTCTTTTGCAAGCTTAGCGAGACCGAGAGTGCCTGCATACTGAAATGCCATGCTTGAAAATCCAACTATATCGGGAGAATAATCCCTGAGGAGTTTAATAAAATAAGATTTATATTTTTTCCTTACTGAAATTAAATCAACAATTTTTATATCGCATAATTCCCTGTCGGCATTTGCGGCAAGGGAACAGAGTCCGAGATTTGGTATTCTGAACAGCATATCTATTCCGAAATACATATCGGGACTAGCAACAAGCAAGATTTTTATTTTTGTTGTTCTGCGAATAGTATATAAAATATTTTATTAATGAAAACACACGACCTCAGTTAAGAAATCGTGTGTTTAAAAATTATTTTAATATCAGAAACCTACTCTTAGTCCGCTGAAGAAAGTATAATTAAGCATTGAAATTCTTTCCACGGTTGCAGTGCTGCCGAGATTGTTCAGTCCGCCGTACTGAAGGTCCACACCGACAATCGCGCTCAAAGGATATGCAAAAGTATATGCTCCAGTGATTGTTCCGTTCAATCCAAGGTCGAAATTTTTGAATCCGGAGCCGTTCGAAACGTTATCGGGCACGGACATCCTTATTCCGAGATACGGACCGCCGTTGAAATCGATTTCGAATGTCTCCGTTAATTTTCCGCCAAGATGAATATTAAGAGGAATATTCAGGTAATTTGCGGTAACGTACATCGTTGAGCCGGGTTTGAAAGTTGTATCGGCAACGGGAGGTTTTATGTTGGGGTTTGTAAGCTCAAAGCTTTTTCCGTTGAAACTCAAACCCGATGAAAAACTGAACATATCGAATAATGCTACATAAAACAAAGCTCCTGTCTTGAATCCGAGTTTCGATGCCGTTTTATAGTCCTGAACTCCACTTGCTGAAGTCACGTTAGCGCTCGTGCCGCCTACACCGAGCTGGAAGTCAACATAAAAATCTATAATCTTGCCGGAACGGAACTGAAATTCTTTTTTAGCTTTATTGTAATCAAGTTCTTTTTTCGAAAGTAATTCGCTCTTTCCGTATTTATTAAATAAAGGCTTATCAGGGTCACCTTCGGACTTTGCAGTCTGCAATCCGGAAATGAAAACGAACATTAAAAACAACGTAATTACTTTTTTCATTACTTCTCCTTTTATGTGATTAATTAATAATAAAATTCTGATTTTATTCAAAACGCTTTTCAAGTTCGTTGAGTTCGGTCACCTTTGTTTCCCATTCCCTGTTCAGCGAATCTTCAATTCTCTGAATTTCCTTATATTCGGTATTAATTTCAATTACTTTATCAGCATCCCTGAAGAATTCCTCGTCTGACATAAGTGCTTCAATTTCAGATTTTCTTTTTTCCTTCTTCTCAAGCTCTGCTTCTATTTCAAAAATTCTTTTCTTAACCGGATTTGCAACCTTCAGAAACTCTCTTCTTCTTTTCTTTTGCTCCCGGTTTTTTTCGTAATGTGATTTTTCCTGAATGACTTCCTGAACCTCCGGTTGCCGGTCGCCGCTTTCTTTTGCAAAAATGTTTCTTTCTTCAAGTTCCATTTCCTTAACCTTAATATAATCAAATGAGTTTCCGAAGAAAGCTCTGATATTCCTGTTTTTAACTTCAATAATTTTTGAGACAAAGCCGTCCATAAATTCTCTGTCGTGCGATACAACTATCACCGAGCCCTGATACTGCCTAAGCGCATTTTTCAGCACTTCCTTTGATTTCATATCGAGGTGGTTTGTCGGCTCGTCGAGTACAAGGAAATTTGAAGGCTCGACAAGCATCTTTGCAAGAGCAAGTCTGGATTTTTCCCCTCCTGAAAGCACTCTTACCTTTTTAAAGACATCATCACCTCTGAAAAGGAAGCTTCCCAGGATTGTCCTCAAATCTTTTACAATCACCCCGCTCTGCGATTCCTCCATCACCTCCAGTACTGTCTTTTCTCCGCTGAGTTCTTCCGCCTGGTTCTGGGCAAAGAATTTCAGGTCAACAAGGTGCCCGTATTTTACCGTTCCCTTATTTATGGGTTCGATGCCCGCAATAATTCTTGTCAGTGTTGATTTTCCTGCTCCGTTGTTTCCGACGAGAGCTATTTTTTCTCCCCTGGTTACAATCAAGTCAAGGTTTTCAAGAACATTTTTATGACCGTCGTAGCTTTTTGCAAGGCCTTCGATTTCAATTGTAATTTTTCCCGAGTGAGTTGCGGGAGGAAAATGAAAATGCACGGTTGTTTCTTCATCTTCGAGTTCAATCAGATCCAGCTTTTCAATCTGCTTAATCCTGCTCTGCACTGCGCGGGCTTTAGTCGCCTTATACCTGAAGCGCTCAATGAACTTTTCCTGCTGTTTAAGGTACTTCTGCTGGTTTTCATACCTGCTTTCCTGCATTTCCTTTCTTTTTTCTTTTTCGGTGACAAAGAAAGAATAATTACCACCGTACTCCGTCACTTTTCCAAGAGATATTTCGTAAGTCTTCTTTGTAATGTTATCGAGAAAATTCCTGTCGTGAGATACTAGCACGACAGCACCGTTGTAATTCTGAAGATAATTCTCCACCCAGAGCAGAGATTCAAAATCAAGATGGTTTGTAGGCTCGTCGAGCAGTAATACCGAGGGATTGCTGAGAAGAAGTTTAGCAAGCATAATTCTCATCTGCCAGCCGCCGCTAAATTCCTGTGTCTGTCTTAAAAAATCCTCTTCTTCGAATCCGAGTCCGATTAATATTTTTTCGATTTTGGATTTCAACCTGAATCCGTCAAGCAGAAGAAATCTTTCCTGAAGCTCGGAAAATTCATTCAGCAAGTCAAAATATTCTTCTGATTCAGTATCTTCAAAGTTCTTAATTTCATTTTCCGTTTCACTGATTTCCTCCTGAATCCTGTTCAGGGCATCTGCCGCGGAATACACTTCATCGTACAGCGTTTTGCCTTCGAAGAAAGCCGCTTCCTGCTGTAGATAGCCGACGGTCGTGTGCTTCGAAACGGCGACAACGCCTGAATCCTGCGGCTGAATACCCGCTATGATTTTCAGAAGCGTGGATTTACCGGCTCCGTTCGAGCCTACAAATGCCACCCTGTCCCTGCCTGCTATCCTGAAGCTTACATCTTCAAAAAGAGTCCTTGCGCCAAACGACAATCCTATGTTGCCTAATGATATCAAATTTATAAAATTTATTTAAAATACAATTATGAATTTTAAATATAAATTCAAATCGGGATATATCGTGTTAATATTTTATTAATAATAAAGCACTTTTATCGGTTGTCTTTTGTTTAATTAATTTATAAGTTTGCCAATGATGAATATAAAAGGATTATTATTCCTTATACTTCTTTTCGCAGGGTACACATTTTCCCAGAGTTATAAAGAAAATTATTTTGAGATTTCAAGAAATAATTTTAATTTTAAACTGAGAGATGGTGTTATACTGGACTGTACATCCTTCACCCCCGATGCTCCCGGGCCAAACGGCGGATTCCCTTGCATTGTATATTGTCACGGATACGGTAAATCAAAAGATGATAATCTATCCAACGCTATCTCTTTTGCTAAATCCGGATTCGTCACTTATACTTTTTCGATGCGGGGCCAGGGTAACTCTGGCGGTGTATCGAATTTAATCAGCAGAACGGAAGCAAAAGACCTGATGGAATTCATCGATTATATTAAGTCGAATGAACTTATTGACAGAAACAGGATTGCAATTTCAGGATCTTCGCAGGGAGGGATAATTCCCCTGATGGCGCATGCAATGGGACTCGAAATCCAGTGTTTAATCACTGATTTAATTTCACCCGATTTTGCATCCAACTGGATTGATAACGGCTGTGTAAAAATGTCACTACTCTGGACTCTGAGTTACGGAGATAATAATGCAAGATACAGTGATGAAGTGAAGAACTACAGGAAATGGATATTATCGAAGAAAAGAGATAAATGGGACAGCCTTGCATTTTACCTTCCGCAGAACAGGGATTTTTCAAAGTTGATTTCAAAATGCACCCGACCTGTTTACATTTCAAATTCTTTTCAGGATAAATTTTTTAATTCAAACAGTATTATAAAAAATATTTTTAAATTTCCTTACGGTTCAAAATTTTATTTCGGAGCAATAGAAGGACACGGTACCGTATCAACCGAAGATGAAAATAAATATCATGATAAAAGCATGTTTGAGTGGATTGATTACAGACTTAACAAAGCCGAGCCTGAAGAAAACAATTCCTGTGTAATCTGCTTCAGTATATATCCGGTGATAAACAGTTCCTGGAGTTTTCAGCGTATATATTCCCAGCCGACTATATTCGATAAGCCGAACAGAATAAAGTTATATTTTCATCCGTCTGAAAAAGTCTCCGAAACTCCATATTCAGGTAAGACGGCATCTTTTATTTTCAAAAATACAGTCAGCGACACATCAATATCGATGATAGAATCCGTTAATACAGAATTTAACGGAGAAAGTTTCTGGAAGAAATTCACAAAAACAAATATCATTTTCGAATCCGAACCACTTGAATGGAATTACAATGCACTCGGAATTCCAAAGGTTCATCTTGTTTACAAATCAGACAGAAAAGTCTGCCAGTATAATTTCCAGATATACGAAATCCACAAGGATGGAACAACAAAATTAATAAGCAGTATCAATTTTACTGACAGAAATTCATCAGGGAAAACAAAGGCTGATATAGAAGGAGATGCGCTAGGCCATATATTCACTGCCGGAAGCAAAATCAGAATAATCCTTACCAATCTCGACACAAGGGAAAACGATAATTTTCTGAGGACAAATCCGTATGTACTTCCGGTTCTGATTCCTTCTTCAAATACTATTTATGTGGGGGGTACGGAAGGAAGTTACTTAGAATTGCCGTTAAAGGAGTAATCACTTTATTAACAGCATTTTCTTTACATCTGTAAAACTAATATACCCGTTGCGGTTTTTTGCCGTAAGCCTGTAAATATATAATCCGCTGGGCAGAATATTTGAGAAAAGCACTTCATTTGAGAATATTACCAAATACTCACCGGGATTCAGAAACTCATTCACAAGAACATAAACTTCCCTGCCAAGCAGGTCATATATCTTCAGCGAAACTTGCCCCGGATTTTTCAGACCGAATTTGATTCGTGTTTCGGGATTAAAAGGATTGGGATAATTTTGTGACAGGAAAAACCTGTCGGATATGTTTGAGCCGGAATTAACTGAAACACTTGCCGAGTCTTTTAATTCGATGAAATGATTTGCTCCTGACGGGATATTAATCTGGGTAACAATAATTCCGTTCGTATCAGATTTTAAGGATTTTATTTTTATGTTATCCAAATACAGGAAAGTATTCAGATTTTTTCTTACATCGGATGCAAACAGTTTTATGTTTCTTGCTCCGCCAATATTGAATTTATGGTATGTAACACCTGTGTCGCCTTTTGAATTGAATATGCACACTACACTGTCCAAATCAACTCCCGTTGATGTTTCATTTTTTATTTTAAATCCGCATGGCTGGGAAGGATTATAATGATTGCCGACCTTAATAGTATGAAGAAATTCAACTGTATCCGAATTATAAACGGGCCGCACTTCTATTCTCCACTTTCCCGCTTCTGTGTAATTTGTGTCCGGTGTTACTGAAGGAGGATAATTGATTCCGTTTACCCAGTATTCATATCCCATTCCGCCAATTCTGACAAATCTTATGGAGTCAGGTAAAAGATTTCTGACATAAATATTTCCTCCGCCGTTTGCTGCATAAAACTCTTTTCCTGAAAAATGCTCTATGTGATTCTGTACTTCGCTAAAAACAATCTGCCCGGACATTGCGGGCAAATTCTGCAGATGCAGATTCCATCTGGGTTTATAAATATTTGTAGGATGTGAATTCAAAACAAGATTATCGTAAATTACAACAATGTCGGGTTTTATGAATAAAAGTCTTCTTGTGATTTTTTTTACTTTTACCGAGCTGTATGAAAGTCTGCCGTCACAAGCACAATATAAAAAATTATTGCCTGAGTAATAGCTCAACCATCTTCCCCTCTGATAATTCGGCTCAAATATATTATTATAATTCATAAGAGTAGGAGACTCTACCTGTCCTCCATCGTTGGAAACGATATCTCCTCCGTAATAATATACTTCTGTAGTATCAAAAATATTTATTACATTATGAGCAGCACTTCTTGTATAATAATTTTTAAAGTGTACAGAGCCGTATGAGTCATAATGTCCTGCATCCACTACAAGTGGTTTTTTATGATAAATACCGAATGTAAGATTATCCCTGTGCTCGTGGGAAGCTTTTTTGCTTAATGAGTTGAAAAACCATACCTGAACTGCATTTGTATCCCAGGTAGTTCGGCTTGTAACAAGTCCTACATTTTTGGAATACCAATCAAGCGGAAGTTCAGGCTGGGTTGCCGGCATCTGATTAAATTCCCTGAATGCAAGCTGGTAAAACTTCGGCATGGTCCAGTCAGCATAGGAAGGAACGCCAAACACCTGAGAAAGCCAGTTGCTTCTTAAATCATTAAACATAGCACTATGCCTGTAAACCGCATTATCGCCGTATACTCTAGTTATTCCGTCTCCTAAATGAATCGAATAATTATCAGGTCGGCACATATAATAATACTGGTTAATCGAATTAAAAACCCAAGGCAAATCAGTATATAAATTTTTTCCTGTTGAAAAAAACAGGTTATCGAATAAAGTGTACTGGTCAATCAAGCTCCAGAAACTATAAGCCGCACCCCAGTTCCATCCCCCTGTATTACCCCTGTAATAACCGTAAACAGGAAAAAAATTATTCATCCATTTATCATAAAGGATATGATACCAGTTATCAATAGAATCCTGCTGTGGAGGGCTTATTCCTGATGCATTGTACAATGCAAGTGTATTTTGCATTGTAAGAACGGAATTATATGCATTATGACTTGAGACGTAGCTGTTTCCTGCGGATGATGTAATAAAGTAGGCGATAAAATCCCTGTTTATTTTAAACAGAGACTGTCCAAGCCCGATTTTCAAATCCAAAGGCAAATCGTCATAACACCAATCAAGATACATCGATGCCATCTGGCCGTAATCCCTGTAGACGCATTCCTTTTCGGATGAATTCAGACTGTCATAAGGATAATGATAGATAGCATAAATCAATCTGTTTATGACATACTTGCTGCGTTTCAGCATCAGAGTGTCACCGTTCACCTTCCAAAGAAAAGCAGAAAACAATCCCGTCCAAACTATATCATTCCTGTATGCTCCTTCGCCTTCTGTAAATCGCCTGAATACATAATTCCATTGCATCGAATCGCTCCCGTTCAGATAAGAATATGAAGTTGTAATCCAGTAATTATTGTAATTATAAACAAACTGATTATATATCGGCGAAACAGCAGGGTCTGTAAAATGATTTCTTAGCCAGTTGAATCTCTCACCTGATATTACAATTTTCGGATGAGAAGAATTCACAGGCGGATATACCTGTGAAATGGAAACTTTACAGGAAGCAAATATTACCAATAATAATATGAAAAACTTCTTCAAATAATTTTAATTAAGGAATTATTTACTTTTAAGTGAATCCCTAATTTCAGTCAGAAGCACAATTTCTTCCTTAGGCGCCGCAGGCTTTTCTTCTTCTTTTTTCTTGAGAGAATTAATCGCCTTTACAAGCATGAATATGCAGAAAGCAATAATCATGAAATCAAATGTTGTCTGGAGGAAATTGCCGTAATTCAAAGTTACAGCTTCTGAAATTACTTTACCTGTGGAATCGACTACAGGATTTTTCATAATAATTTTTAAAGCTTTGAAATCCACTCCGCCTAAAAGCAATCCTATTGGCGGCATAATTATATCGTTTACTATTGAAGAAACGATTTTTCCGAATGCGGCACCGATGATAACACCTACTGCAAGGTCAATAGCATTACCTTTGACCGAGAACTCCCTGAATTCCTTTATTAATCCCATAATTGTAATTTTAATTAACTCAAAATAATGTTTTTTACAGTATTAAAAAATTCAAAATAAAAAAACCGGCCGAAGCCGGTTTTTGTGCAACTGTCCTGACTTTTAATTCGGGACATATTACTTTGGGGATTTAAAATTATTTAATAAGAATCATTTTCTTGATGTCGGAGAAACCGCCTGCTGTAAGTTTATAAAAATATACACCGCTGGCTAATTTCGAGCCGTCAAATGTTAAATTGTATATACCTGAATTATTACTCATTACCTGATTAACAAGCGATGAAACTTCCTTACCGGCAACATCATAAACTTTTAGCGAAACAATACCGCTGTATTCTTTTGGAATTGAGAAACTGATATTGGTCACCGGATTGAACGGATTCGGATAGTTCTGATTTAATGTGAATACTCCGTCGGTCACTCCGGTTTCATTTTGTTCAGGCGCAAAGATTGCAATTTTGCTTGATACAGGTGACTTCATAGGAAGATTCAGATAAGAATTACTGCTTAAATACAACCTGTGCGCACCGCTGGTCATTACCGGCAATACAAACGGATTTGTTCCGAGGAATGCTGTATCATCCGGAGTTTTATCCAGATTGGTCACTACAACTCTGATTCGGCTTCCCGCTTTGAAAATATGCGAATGTGAAATCCCATTGATAAGTTTGTTCTTTCTTGTTTTACTTGTATATGCTCTGTCTGTGTAATTAATTCTGTTTACAAGCTTTGCTACTGTTCCCTGTACTTCATAAATCTGGAAATTAAACTGGCACAGGTTTACATTTGAATAGTAATCAAGTTTTATGCTTGGAGTTCCGACAATCTGCATATTCTGTGTAAGCGGATCGGAATTAAAAGTAATTGAAGCTTTTTTAAATTTATTTGTAAATGTTGTTCCTGTAAATTCCGAATTGACTGCCTGTTCCATCGTATATCCGCTTGAAACTGTATTATTTAATGTTACATAACTGCTACTGTTTGTATTGGGTGTGGTTTTCAGCCTGCTGTTTGAGTTGAAATATAACTTCAGGTCAGAAACACCAACCGGCGGCCAAACCGATGAACTATCGTGCTTAAACGACCACATACCAATGCTGTTTGTGGGGAAAGTTGTGGAAGCATAATGGAATTTAGGTCTTGTATTCAGACCCTGGTCCATTCCCCAGAGGTAATGATAGAACCATTCATTGAAGAAATTCATATGCCACTGGTCCTCTGTCCAGGAAGTATCTCCGCCGTGTCCCATTACAGCACCGAAGTAATATCTCTTATCAGACTGAAGAAGCGGGATTGTTGATATATTGCCATACGCATTAAAAAATTTATCCTGCCAGCAGTTTTCAAGCATTATAGGAATTCTGTTCTGAGATACGATATTTTTGAAATCCCTGTTAAAAGGAAGCCATTTTGCGAGACTGTCCCATTTGTCTTTCGCGTTTGAATAAATCCAATCCGACATTCTTTCCACCTGAGGTGCATACCTTGCAGTGTCGGGAGTGTATTCGACTGTCCAGAGAAGAGTCATTTTAATGCATCCGTTTTCAATCCAGCTTGTTGCAAATTCAGGCGAAGAAACCGCTGAGATA
Source organism: Ignavibacteriota bacterium (assembly GCA_016218085.1). GTDB lineage: Bacteria > Bacteroidota > Ignavibacteria > Tepidaquicellales > Tepidaquicellaceae > FEN-1279. The sequence goes on along the minus strand of JACREY010000008.1, from coordinate 34,993 downwards.
ATGGTTTTGACTTTCAAACCGCCTAAACAAGCCGCTATATAAGGAACTGTACCGCCCTGTGAGCCGCCCATTATTAGAATATTTGCGGTGTCGAGTCCTGTTGAGAAATCTGTATGTATAAAATTGACAAGCTCAATCAAATCCTGAGCTTCAGTTGTGCTAATCATATTTGAAAGTCCGCCCGAATTTCCCTGGCCTCTTACGCTATATGTATAAACAACATAATTATACTGTGCCTGTGCACTTGCAAAACCTTCCAATGTTTCCTTTCTGTCACCGTATCCGTGTACCATTATTACCGTAGGATAACCGTTTGGTAAATACGGATTTGGGGTACTCGGATAAAATTTTGCACAGTCCATAATCACATTATCCCTTAATGTAATAGTGAAGTCCTGCTTTATAACTGAGTAAGGTACATCCAGCTGTGGTACAGGAGGACTGGGAAGCAATTTAAACTGATTAAAATTAAAATCACGGTATTTTGCTTTGCCTGTTAAAGGCTGGGAATATCCATCGATACTTGTCATAAACATAATTACCAATGTAAAGATTAAAGCATAGAATGGCACTGAAGATTTTTTCATTTTTATCTCCTAATAAATTAAATTAATGTTATTTTTGAATTAAACTCTAAATATCAATATTTACTGTTATAAATATTTTTTATGTTTTTATTTAAATTTTTATTACAATTTTAATAGTGTGATGTAGCATCCCACACAACTTTTTTCTTGGTCTTTCTGAAAACATCCACTGAACGAGCTATTGCGAAAAAGTTTACAAAGGTGTCGAGTATCAGCCTGAAGAAGCTGAAAAATGCGTATTTAAATCCGTACCAGTTATAAGTGAATATAAACCTGTGTGAAGCCCTTGATATCATAAACAAAAAGTTTGCAATCATAAGATACCATAGAACCGATGAATGTCCAACGAGTGAATAAACATATTTAAAATGGAAAATATGAGCAATGATAGCATAAACGAAATACAGGATAACAATGTTTGACAAAAACGCTCCAAAGAAACTGAATATTGACTTTCTGTCCCTGAAAAGGAAATATTTTGTCGAAAGATTTCCTTTCCATTTATGTGATTTCCAGTTCTGGAAGCAGATTCCGGCAATCCATCTTGACCTTTGCTTAACGGAAGTCCAGAATGTATTCGGGAAAAATTCCGCAGTTGCTATTCTTGTTGCGTCATCGTTTTTATCCAATTTAACATTAAAGAATCCGGTTTTAAAACCGAGTTCATAAAATCTGTATCCAAGCTCATAATCTTCTGTAAGATTCGCATCATTGAATATTCCCTCTTTTTTTGCTTTAGGTGTCAGTACAAGCACTCCGTGGGGAGTAATCTGCTTTGCTTCAATTTTTATTTTCTCTTCTTCAGGAGCCTTTTCAGACTCAATATTTATCACCGGTTCAGTTTCTGCTATTTCCTGCTCTGCGGTTAAAACTTCGGTTTCTTTATTTTCTTCTTTTGTCCTGCTGCCGGCGGGATACAATTTATTCAGGCTTTCCTTAAGCTCGTTAATCTCGTAATCTATCGTACTAAGCTTATCCTTTACAATCCCTTTGCCGGACGGTGAATCGGAAGTAAACTCTGACTTCATTTCAGAAGTTTTTGGGCTTTGGTTATAGAAAGTATCGAAAAGCTTTTTATAGAGTTCTCCGCTTTTTCCGCCGGTTTCGTGTTCATTTTTATCATCTATTTTTGAAGCAATGCTGCTTAACTGCTTTATTCTTTCGTCAATGCTGATAAGCCTTTCCAGTAAATCTCTCGATTCTTTCGATGATTTTTCGCTAACGCCATCTATTATTGTTTTTTCACGATGCTCTTTATTGGCTTCGTAGATGTTTTTTATCTGATTCTGAACATCCATAAGCTTGTGCTTGAGCACCTCTCCGGCATTTGAATCAATATCTGAACTTTCCGGGTCCGATGGAAGTTTTCTTTCATATAGTTTCTTGATTCTGTCCTCGATTTCGTTAATCTTTTCGTCCATTTTTATTTTATCGTCTGTTTTGTATTTGTTGAAGTCCACTAAATTATTCTCCTGGTTTTCGTTAAAGTTTTCCATAAAACCTTTCTCTTCTCCTTCCATAACTTTTAATTTTGATTCGAGTAACTGCTCATAGAATTTGTCGAATAACTCATCGAACAAATCATATTTTTCAAGCAGCATTTTAAAAGCCGAAATTATTTTTGCGTCAGGAATTTCCTGCCTTGACAATAATTCGATGAAATTCTGATAACTTTTTCTGTCTGAAATTTCTTCGGGAATCTGGTTGTCGGTTAAATCGTAGATGTTACCGATAACAAGGCATTTAAAGAGCTGGAGTACATCGTGATGCTCGAAACTGCCGTTGCTGAGAATTGGGATTTTATTAACAATTGAGCTACGAAGTTCCCCCCACCTGATGGAATCATCGATGATGCGGAGGAACTTCCCATTGCCCTCTTTTGCTTGTTTTCTTATTATCTCAAGAATTTTTGAAATAATAGAAGAGTTCTGAATTTGAAAATGTGCAACCATTTTTTTTAGATTTACCCTTGGAACTAATTTCCTTAAAATTTATTATTTCTCTGTAATTTCTTTTATTTTTGAAACCTGTTCTCTTGCTTCATCAATTGAACCGTATTCACCAATTATTACTTTATAAATATTTCCATCTTCGCCCGTGCTTTTAATAATAAGACCTTTGGTTTTTTCATAACCTAATATGCTCTGAACTTCACTGAGTCTGTTCCTTGCCGCTTCATCATTATTCCAGTTAGATTCTTCGATATTATACATTCCGTCTTTTACAATATAATTTACATTGTACTGATTGTCCCTGAAGCTGTTTGATATTCTGATTACATTTTCAGGCAAGTTCAGGTTTTCATTTGCCATTGTATTTGCAAAAGCGTCCGTATAACTGACCTTGTTCACTATGTTTTCAATTACATTTCCATCCTTGTTATCTGCTATTACTTCCTGCTCGGAGCTTTCAGTAGCTCCGGTATAAACCAGGAATGAGACAAACATCAGAACAAATGATAAAAATACCGTAGTATAATTTCTTATCTGGTTCGGAGTTTCGCGAGGTGGAATATAAGATTTTGCATTCAGGCTTTCAAACGGATCGTCTTTATAGCTTGTATCATTTACAAGAATATCGTCTTTTACGGCTTCTTCATTATTTTGGAAGTAAGTATTTGTAAGTTCAGCATCAATATGCACTTCCTTGCCTTCCTGTAATCCGTTATTCTTCTCAAGATAATAAATTGCTTTCCTGTGGAATCCCATACCCGTACCTGAGAACGGAATGAAAGTATCCATTGCTTCGCGGACAATCATATCCTTTGTGTGGACTTCCGCAAAAGCATCGCAATAAGTTCTGTGGAAAATTCCACCAAGTTTGCTTTTTATCGGTATAACGGGAATCTGCACACCGTGATAGCCTTTATAACCTATAAGGAAATTATACAACTTCAAAGCGTATGGATGCATAAAATCTTCTGCGTCGTGAACCAGCACTATTTCGAATTCACCATAAACTTTCTCATATTCGCATAATCCCGCATAAAGACTGTTCAGATTGTCAGCTTTCGTTGTCGGTCCGTTCTGCGGATTTATACAGGCAATAACCCTTGAGTCCTTTTTGGATATCTCTTTTACAATCCTGATTGTATCGGGATCATTCGGATATACACCTACAAAGAATCTGTAGTTATTGTATTTCAGATTTCTCACCGCATAACTAAGTGTCCTGCCGATTACGGAAGATTCTTTCCATGCACCCAAGATGATAGCAATAGGTTTCTCATCCTTGTCAAACATTTCGTTGAAATCGGGCATCTTATCCTTGTATTTCTTCCTGTAAATCCAGTACAGTAAATCCATATACATATCATCGAGTCCGCTAATTACAAGCATAATAGCGGTAACCCATAATAATATTTGAAAAATGTCGTATATCATAATGCCAAGTTAAAATTAATTATAAAACCTGCTTTGACTTGAAAAATACTTTTCATTTCACCCTGGAAGTAATTTCCGTTATCATCCACAAAATTTATTCTATTTGTACCTTCGATAAATATTGCGGGGAAATTTGCAAGATTTGGTTTAAAAGAAAGCCCAATGCTAGCTTCGCCGTAATTATTGTAAGATAGCTGCCTGCTGTCCGCCTGAGCCATCTGCATAAGATAGAACTCAAGATAGGAATATCCGCCGGTCATATATCTTAATACTTCTTTCAGCTGAATCTGTGCAAAAAGGTTTTTATATTTTGAATCGTATAATTCTGTCGAATAAATATCGAAATAGAAATTCTCTGTTTTTGTTGTTTTCCTGCTCAGATATACAGGAGCATCTCCGAACCTCGTTCCCATATAAAGAATGGGTTTGAAGTTCACGCCGTTTTTATCCAGATCAAGCTCTCTGAAATAACCGAGTCTCATTTCAAGGCCGATATGATTTGAAAACTTAAACCTCATAAATCCGCCGGCTTCGAGATACCTGTCGTTTAGTATATTTGTCTTTTTTGATCTTGCATCCATATAGATGTCACCGTAAAATCCGTAATCAACATATTTGCTCATTTTAAAACTCAAATGACCGAGGAAATTTGAAATATAATTCTGGTAATAAGAATCATAAGCATTGTAGAAATAAATTTCCAATGACCTGAATGACCTGTATGCATTCATCTGCCTTAAAATCATTGCCGACTGCTTTGCATTATCAATTTCATCCCTGTTGTTTGAAACAGCTGCTACGTAATCAAAATACTGAATAGCCTTGCTGTAATTTTTTTCCTTGTCATAAATATATGCAAGCTGCATATATATTTTCGTGTCATCAGTATGTGTCTTTAAGTATGATTCAAAAATATCTATGGCTTTTTTTGTATTTCCGCTGTTAAGTGCATTATAAGCTTCGTTCAAATCATCAGAACTGCTCGTTCCTGTATAAGTTTTCTCGGTTGTTTTAACAGCATACTTCTGCCTGTAAATATTCTCAATTTCTGACTGTGCTTTTGATATGCTTTCAGCATCTACAGCATTGTCTACAACATACTGGAAATAAGTTATTGCCTTGTCAGTATTTTCCTGCTGCTTGTATAAATATGCAAGCTGAAGATAAACCGATGTTGACCTGGGATTTCTTGATATATAGTCTTCAAACATATTTATCGCTTCGCCCGTATTTCCGAGGTTGAGTGTCTCATATGCCCTGTTTAAAAGACTTAAATCATTACCCTTATTCATATAATCAAGTTCCGATTTCGCGGAATTTATTTCCTCCGTATTTACAGAATGATTATATACGTAAGTAAAATTTTCCTTTGCCTTGATTAAATTCTTCTGTAGTTTATATGCATAACCAAGCTGAAGAAATATTTTTGTTTCGGAAGGATTTGAACCTGCATACTCCTCGAAAAGACTAATTGCGAGATCTGTCTGGCCGTTATTCAGGTAATTGTATGCTAAATCAAGTTTATTATCCGATACCTGAGAAAATGCATTACCGGAAGTTAATAAAATTGATATGATAGCTACTGCAATAGCCGAATAAAACAAAGACCCTATATCTGATTGATATTTTTTACCCTTAATCATTTTAATAATTTTTTACAAATTGTAACATACAATTTTTAGACCAAACGAAAGGAATTTTGCGATAAATATATATTACTGTTTTACTAATATATTATAAAAGGATTTTTTTATCTTTTTAACTTATTTCACTTAAAATCTCATAATTTTCGCAGTATTCATACTATGTTCTGTAATGAACGAACTATGTATTTTCATTTTTGAAAATCTCTTAACTCTATTTTACAAATCAAAAAGTCAATGAAACCAAAATAATAATAGTAAATCGAAATATGCATAAATAAAAAAATAGTAATCCGACTTTCTTATTCTCTGTTATGAAACCGAATTGATATCTTATTAATTTCAAAAATATAAAATATTTAGCGTTTTTTAATTTTACTATTTTTGGTACAGTTCTTGCAAAAGATTGAATAAATTCCTACAAGCAAAAGGGTAAAAATATTTATGAGGTTGCAAAATCAATTTATAAGGAATAAAAGGAGCATTGAGTATCTGAACGAACTTGAATCGCAGTGCAAAGGACTTGAGAAAAGAATTTGTATGAACGCTATATCAGTCATTTCGAAGAAAATAGATTTAATGGAAGAAAAATTTAAAGAAGAATTGAAAAAGAAAGATATTAAAAAAACAGAGGATATAAAGAGAAATTCAGAAGCAAAAAACCTCGAATCATTAAACAGAAATTTAACAGTACTTGAAAACAGCTTTAAAAACCACCTGAATTCGCCTGACATTTCCACAAATGATTTAATTTCAAGGAAAATTGAGGAGAACTATAAACTGCTTGACGACCTGGAAAAATCTCAAAAACCGATTTTTTCTATAAAACCGGATATTCAGAACAAAGCGATGATTGAAGATAAAATAAAGGAAATGGATAACAAGCTCGGAGATATTTTTTCGGCATACAGGGAAAAGAATAAAACTGCCATAAATTACTATTCACCGGTTCAGGCTGATAATATTCCAACCGCACGGAATAACGAAGAATTTTCGATACGCCCTGAAAGCGAAGAGGAAACCAGGGAAAGGAAAAAACAGGACCGCCTGAAAGAACTTCTTGAAAAACTTAACTCGACGGAAAAAAGAATTAAAGAAATAGCCGGAACAATTCTAAAAAACTTTTAATCTAAGCAATTTAACGCATTCCATAACTCTCGTACCGGGGCGTGAAATAATATTTTCATCAACGGGAAATATTCTGTTGTTTTTTACCGCATCTGTTACTCCCAGCCTTGATTTAATGGCATCAGCCGTTTCCATTACCAAAGTTTTATTTGTTGTATCGCACATATAAACTATGCATTCGGGATTTTTCAATAGCACATCTTCGTAGCTGATATTCGGATATTCAAGAAGCTCGCTGTTGTATATATTTTCCAAACCGGACAATTCCATAACTTCACTTATATATGTGAATCTATTTACCGTTATAAGCGGGTTCATTGATACTATTAAAAGGCATTTTTTCGGTTTGATGCCGGTGTTTTCAAGCTTGAAATATTTCCTTTCATCTTCTATTCTCTCTGCCAGTTTTTTAGCTGTCTGCTTTTTTCCGGTTAGAATTCCAATCCCGGTTATCATTCTTTTAATTCCGTCAATATCTCCCGGATTCGCTACAAATACTTTAAAACCATTATTTTTCAGCGACAGGTAAGTATATTTTGAATTTCCTTCAGTTGTCATAAAAATCAAATCAGGCTTCAGTGATGTGATTTTTTCAATATTCGGGTCAAGCAAGGAGCCTACCTTATCCTTGTTTTTTGCTTCCGGAGGAAAATCACAGTAATCTGTAACGCCAAATAATAGTGAATCTGCATTTAATGAATATATTGTTTCGGTTATGTTCGGAGCAAGGGAAATTATTCTTTTCGGATTAAAATCGAGCGGGAATATATTACCTGCATCATCCCTGATTGAATTTTCGGAATTGAATACTTCTTCTTTTTCGCAGGAAGATAATGATATAAATAGTATAAATCCTATAAAAAGTATTATTCGTTTCATCAGGTTTTTAATTTTTTCTTTTTGGCAGCGGGGAATAGTACATTATTTAAAATTAATCTGTATCCGGGAGAATTCGGGTAATTATTCAGTTCTGTGGCAGGAGCTCCGACAAGGTGCTGGTAATCTTCAGGATCGTGTCCCCCAAGTAGAGTAAAAGTCCCCTTCCCGTAATTTCCGTGTATATATTTTACGAAATCCGTTCCTTCATTCATTCCAAGTATTACCACGTTTGGTTTTACGTACTGTTTATGAAAACCTGATGTCTGTCCGAGAAATCCTTTCACAAGCGAAGTATGGCACTGAATCAGCATAGTCGGGACAGGGTCGAACTTTGCGGAGAAATCGACCAGTTTGAAATAATCATTGTAAGAGCCGTATGAAAGCAAGTCTGTTGTAATATCTATATTTGAATATTTATAAACATAGGGATTAAGTTCAATCTGAAAATCCTGAAATGCAATGCATTCGCTGAAATCCAGCCTGTTGTTTGCATCCGTATCAAACCCGTCATGGTCGTACATTGCATCGCAAATGTCGGTATACTGAACTGCAAGTGCAATGTCATAAGTATCCGTAGCTGAGCACATAGTGAAGAGAAATCCTCCATTTGCAATATATTCTTTTAATTTTTTAACAACTGCCAGCTTCAGACCGGATACTTTTTTGTATCCGAATTTTTTTGCAGTTTCTTCATTAACTTTCATCTGGTTCTGGTACCATGCAGCCATTCCGTATGTTGCAAAAAATTTACCGTACTGTCCTGAAAAATCCTCGTGATGCAGGTGAATCCAGTCATAACCCTTTAACTTACCTGAAAGCACTTCCTCATCCCACAGTTTGTCGTATGGAATTTCAGCATAATCCATTGCAAGCTGAACCGCATCATCCCACGGAAGAGAAAAAGGTGGAATATAAACTGCTAGCCTTGCAACTTTTTCAAGTCTGATTACATCCGTATTCTTTGATTCATCCTGGGCTTCTGCATAAATTTGTGCTGACCGGGTGCCATCCAGCAGTTCATAACTTACATTTTTGTTTTTGCATTCTTCTTCGAGCGAACTGCTGAAATTAAACAAAAAAGAGCCGCCCCTGTAATTCAGAAGCCAGTCAAGCTCTTTCCCTGCAAGCAGATGCCTGTATGCAATTCCATATGCTTTAAGGTGGTTTGTCTGTCCGTTTGATTCCATAGGTATCAGAAGCTTGTTCTGCGAAAGCAGGACAGCAGGAAATAAAAATAAAAAAAGCAAAAATTTTGATGTATATTTATTCATATAATCAAATTAATTTTAATATATAAAAACTTCAATATAATATGTACACTTTGGCTTTTGAGACGTCTTGCGATGAAACTTCTGCAGCTGTGCTGAAAAATGATACCGTTTTGTCTAATGTGATACTTTCTCAGTACTTTCACTCAGAATTCGGCGGTGTCGTTCCCGAAATAGCATCACGGGAACACCTGAAAAGCATTGTGGAAATAACTGAAAAGGCACTTAAAGAAGCAAATATTCACTTGAAGGATATTAATATAGTAGCGGCAACATCTGAACCCGGACTGATTGGCGCACTTTTAATCGGTCTGAACTTTGCAAAATCCCTTGCTTTATCCTTAAAAGTGCCTTTTGTTCCTGTTAATCATATTCAGGGACATATTTATTCTTCTTTTATTCAAAAAGAAAAATTCGAATTTCCTTTTATCTCTTTGATTGTCTCCGGTGGACACACACTGTTAATTGAAGTGCAGGATTTTTTCAGGCACAACCTACTCGGCACAACAGTTGATGATGCAGCAGGTGAAGCATTTGACAAGGTTGCAAAGATGCTCGGACTGGGTTATCCGGGCGGACCTGAAATTGACAGGCTTGCAAAAAAAGGAAATCCTGATTTTCATAAATTCCCTCTGGCCCATATAAAAAACAAGCCGTATGATTTTTCATTTTCAGGGATAAAAACTTCGGTACTTTATTTCCTGCGTGAAATTAATTACATAGAGGATAATAATGATAAGTTAACCGCAAATATCTGTGCATCTTTTCAGAAAGCAGTCGTAGACAGCCTTTTTTTGAAAGCTAAAAAAGCCGCGGAGAACCTGAATATAAAAAGTATTTCTGTTTCCGGAGGAGTATCCGCAAACACAGGATTAAAAGAGAAGTTCAGCTCGCTGATTAATAAGGGTTACAGAATTTATCTCCCCGAACCGTCGTATTCAACGGATAATGCTGGAATGGTGGGTATTACAGGATATTTCAAGTACATGCACACAAATGATAAAGCAATTTTTAACGATGTCACATTTAATTCCCGGGCAATGCCCAGGATTAAATATGAAGCTGTATAAATAATAAATATTGAAAAGATAACATAAATTAATTATTTTCATAAATTAAATAAACTGTTATGGAATTAATAAGATTGCTTGAAAGCAATTCCGATAAAATAATTTCGGAAGCTTATAAATCGGTTTATAAAGACAAATTAAAAGGCTACAAAAAAGTCGGTCAGGAAAAAACAAAGGAAAAACTCGAAAACCTGCTGAAAAAAGTTATTCAGTGCGTCAGGAAAAAAGAACTTCTGCCAATGCTGAACTATACCGAAAAAATAGCGACAGAGAGATTTTCTTCAGGATATGATTTATTTGAAGTACAGACTGCAATAAATGCTCTGGAAGTCTCAATCTGGAACATAATTTTCAAGGAAATCAATCCGGATAAGCTGAAGGAAAATCTCGGACTGGTTAGTACGGTTCTTGGCGCCGGGAAAGACCATCTGGCAAGAACCTACGTTTTCCTCGCTACAAAATCAAAAGCGCCTGCGCTTAACCTGAACAACCTCTTCAGCGGCAGCGAAAGCATTGCAAATGAAAATTAATATTGAGAACTTATATATACAGTTAAGTTGTTAGCAATTTAAAACATCATAAATCAAATAATTAATACAATGGATTTCAATTTATCCGAAAGAGAGCTCGAGGTTAAAAAACTCGCAAGGGACTTTGCTGAAAAGGAAATTGCCCCGCAAGTAATGAAGTTCGACGAAACACAGGAATTTCCTCACGAAATAGTGAATAAACTCGGTGAGCTTGGTTTTATGGGAATAATTTTCCCTGAAGAATACGGAGGCTCAGGTTTTTCCGTAACGGAATATGCAATTATAATAGAGGAAATCTCACGCATCGACCCCTCTGTCGGATTGACCATTGCTTCGCATAACGGACTTTGCACAAACCACATTTATTCTTTCGGTAGTGAAGAGCAGAAAAAGAAATATCTTCCGGATTTAACATCAGGCAAGAAGCTCGGAGCATGGGGACTGACTGAAAATGTTTCAGGCAGCGATGCTTCTGCTATGCGTTCATTTGCTGAAAAGAAAGACGGTTATTACCTTCTCAACGGCAGCAAGGTTTTTATTACGCAGGGCTCTGTCGGACAGGTTGCTGTGGTTACGGCAGTAACGGATAAAACAAATCCCAAAAAAGGAATATCTGCATTCATACTCGAAAAAGGGATGGATGGATTTCTGGTCGGCAAAAAGGAAAACAAGCTCGGCATGCGGTCTTCTGATACGGCTGAACTTATTTTTGATAATGTAAAAGTACCGTTTGAAAGCCTCATCGGAAAAGAGAATGAAGGATTTATTCAAGTTATGAAAATACTCGACGGCGGCAGGATTGCAATAGCAGCGCTTTCCCTCGGAATTGCACAAGGCGCGCTGGATAATATCATAAAATATTCAAAGGAAAGAAAGCAGTTCGGAAAAACACTTTCCGAATTTCAGGCAACTCAGTTTAAAATTGCAGAGATAGCCGCAGATATAGAAGCTGCAAGACTGCTTATTTACAAGTCTTCATTCATGAAAGAAAACGGACAGGATATAAATATGATTGCATCAATGGCAAAGCTGTTTGCAAGCGAAGTTGCAACAAGGGCAACTAATGAAGCTGTGCAGGTTTTCGGCGGATACGGATTCACAAAGGACTTCCCGGTAGAAAAGCTGTACAGGGATGTCAAACTCGTTACTATCGGCGAAGGCACATCAGAAGTGCAAAGAATGATTATTGCAAAACAAATATTAAATTATTTCTAGACAAATTATGTCATTTTTAGATAAAATTGGTTTCACAAAACTAAAAGAAGGACTATCAAGAACGAAAGGCGGTCTGATTGACAAAGTCAGCAGGTTAATTAATTCAAAAGCTAAAATAGACGATGAATTTCTGTCTGAACTCGAGGAAATATTCTTACTCTCGGATATGGGATTCGATACTTCAGAAAAAATCATTTCCAATATAAAGGAAAGAGCAAAAACCGATAAATACGAAAACGAAAAAGAACTTAACAAGCTTGTAACTGATGAAATAAAAAAAGTATTTTCGGAATCTGCATCAGAATTCAAAACTTTCGACTTTAACATTACCAAAAAGCCCTATGTCATAATGATAGTTGGAGTAAACGGCGTAGGAAAGACAACTTCGATAGGAAAACTTGCATATAATTTCAAAAAAACGGGAAAAACAGTTTTGATAGGATCTGCAGATACTTTCAGGGCAGCTGCAAATGAACAGCTCGAAATATGGGCTAATAAGGCAGGGGTGGAAATTATTCAGAATCCGCACAGCACAGATCCTGCGGCAGTTGCATTCGATACGGTGAAAGCGGCAGTTTCAAGAAATACAGACGTAGTAATAGTGGATACGGCAGGCAGGCTTCACAACAAATTGCACCTGATGGAAGAACTTAAAAAAATCCAGAGGGTTATGCAAAAGGTAATTCCCGATATTCCCAACGAAATTTTCATAGTAATAGATGCAACCACAGGTCAGAACGGACTAAATCAGGTAAAGGAATTTTCAAATGCTCTCGGAAAAGTTACCGGAATTATACTTACAAAACTGGACGGTACAGCAAAGGGTGGGATAGTTATTAAGATTAATAACGAAATGAAGATTCCCGTAAGATTTATTGGTGTAGGAGAACAGATAGACGACCTTCAGATTTTCGAAAGCGAAGAATTCATAAAAGCACTATTTGAAAAATGATAAACGGCATTCTCGAAATAGCGGGAAGAAGCGTTGTAGTGTATTTGTTTATAATTATTGCCATAAGGGTTGCAGGGAAGAAAGAACTTGCGCAGCTTTCCGTGATTGACCTTGTTTTTATTCTGCTGATAAGCAACGCTGTGCAGAATGCAATGGTCGGTCCCGATAACAGCCTTCTGGGCGGAATAATTGCAGCAGTTTCACTGTTTATAGTAAATGTCATTCTGAAATTCATCACATACAGGTACAAGAAGGCAAGCGAACTGATTGAAGGCGATCCTGTAATACTTATTCATAACGGGAAACTTTTAAAGAAGAATCTCGACAAAGTGAAAATACCTGTTGAAGAAATCGAATCGGCAGTAAGGGAGCACGGTGTTGAAAACATAGTAGATGTAAACCTTGCTGTGATGGAAACAGACGGTAATATCAGCATAATTTCAGATAACTATAAAAATAAATCGGTCAGCAGAAGAAGACCCCATAAAATTATTAAAAAGACAGATTAAGCTTGCAGAATAAAATAAAAATATTACCCCATACAATAGCCAATAAAATTGCCGCAGGTGAAGTAGTGAACCGTCCCGAATCTGTAGTCAAAGAGCTAATGGAAAACTCGATAGATTCCGGCGCAACAGAAATCTCACTACTGGTTAAGGATTCAGGCAAATCGATTATTCAGGTAATAGATAACGGAAGCGGAATGACTGAAGAAGACGCCGTGATGTGCTTCCAGAGGCACTCTACAAGCAAGATATCATCCGTAGAAGACCTTGAATGCATAAATACGCTCGGGTTCAGGGGCGAAGCTCTTGCATCCATTTGTTCGATTTCCCAGGTCGAGATGAAAACCCGAACACCAGATGAAGATGTCGGAACTCTTATTAAAGTAGAAGGGGACGAAGTAATTCAGGTTTCGAAAACAAGCTGCGATTCCGGCACTTCGGTGGCAGTGAAGAATATTTTTTATAACACGCCTGCAAGGAGAAATTTTCTTAAATCTGATACAACAGAATTCAGGCATATCTACGATACGTTTGTCAAGCTTGCAATTTCAAATCCTGATATCTCTTTTGCATTTTATAACAACGATGAAAAACTGTTCGATTTAAAAAGAACTACTCTGATAAAACGGCTTTCCGAGCTGTTTAATGCAAACTTTTCAGAGTCACTTGTAAAAATTGAATCCGGAAACAACCTCATCAGCCTTAACGGCTATATTGCCAGACCAAATTTTACGAAAAAATCCAAAGCAGACCAGTATTTTTACCTTAACAACAGGTTCATAACAAGCAAGTCCCTGAATTTCGCAGTTTATTCGGGATATGATGATTTAATTGAAAAAGGAAATTATCCGTCATTCTTTATTTTCATAAACCTTGACCCGCGTAAAGTTGATGTAAATGTTCATCCTTCAAAACTGGAAGTAAAATTCGAGGACGAAAGTGCAATGTTCGGGTTTATTAAGAATTCCGTACGCACTGCACTGAGAAACGCAAATATCGTATTCGATATTGGATTCTCCCCTTCCGAGGAGCAGCCTGATAAAAGCTCCGGACTAATGCATAAGGAATTAACGAATAAAAGTTTTTCATTTTCACAACCGAAAAAAGATATATTCGGCTCCAGACCTTTTGAAAAAAAAGAATCAACAGCAAATATCCTGTCTTATTCCGAAATCACAAACGAACTTTTCAGCAGTAAAGAGCCTGAACAGCCCGCAGAAGAAAAGAAAAATCTTTTCGAGCATAAAATTTCGGAATCGGAAGAATTTAACCTGTGGCAGTTTCAGGTTAAGTATATAATGTGCCAGACGGAAACAGGGCTGATGATAATAGACCAGCACGCAGCACACGAACGCGTGCTGTACGAAAAAGCTGTGCTGATGCTGGATTCACAGGCTTCATTTTCACAACAGCTTCTGATTCCGATAGTTTTATATCTGTCGAAAATTGATTATCATATAGCAGAAGGCATAAGAGAAGAGTTGAAATCACTCGGATTTAATTTCAGGCTTTTGAAGGAAGATAAAATCGAACTTACGGGACTTCCTTCTGACGTAAAAATAGGTGATGAAAATAAAATATTCCAGGAACTGATTGACCAGTTCAAGGAGTATGAGCTAAAACTGAAGCTCGAAAAGCGAGATAACCTTGCAAAATCATTCGCCTGCAGGAGTGCAATTAAATCAGGCGATAAACTGCAAAGACAGGAAATGCTCGGACTGATAGACAGCCTCTTTGCCTGCAAAATGCCATACGTATGCCCGCACGGAAGACCAACAGTAATCCGGATTACAACTGAAGAACTGGACAAAAGATTCAGCAGAACTTAAAATAATATTATGACTGAAGGAATTCTGAATTTTGAAACACTAAAACAAATTGTCGGGAACTCAAAAGAAGAAATGGCTTCTTTTTATGAATTATTTAAGGAGCAGACCGGATTGGATATTCAGGAATTTAATCAGTATATACAGGAAAAGAATTATACGGAAATTTCAAAAATTGCGCACAAGCTTAAATCCTCATACGGCAGTATCGGCTCCCAATCAGGCTATGAAGTGCTTGCTACTCTCGAAAAAGCTTCAAAGGAAAATGAAGATTTCGGGAACATCGAATCATTGTATGCTAAGTTTCTCGGAATTCAGATGAAAATTCTGTCTGAATTCGAGAATTACATCAAAACTTAAATACGCAATTATTTATATTGAATAAAGAGGAATAAATTTGTAATTTTCCCTGTTAAACAATATTTCAGTTATACCACGGAAGGGTGGGTGAGTGGCTGAAACCACAAGTTTGCTAAACTTGCGTACGGGTTAAACTGTACCGAGAGTTCGAATCTCTCCCCTTCCGCAAATAGCCTTGAAGCAAAAACTTCAAGGCTATTTTTTTATTTAGATAAAATTAGAGAATTCCCTGTTTAAGAAGGTTTCTTTTCGTAGAAAATCTTCTGCAATATTAGAGTAAAATAAATTTCAGAATCCTACTGATCAAAATTAGGATACCCCTTCATAATAATCAAAGTGTCAAATTGCAGCTTACCATTTTTTACAAATCCGCCAATCTCTCTTATTGAATCATTAGGTGCTAATTTAAAAATTGAATCGAACGTAGAATAAACGTCACTCCTTAGATAAGCTGCTCCGCAGCCGGCAACATATAAAGAAGGCGGGAGACACCATTTCTGGTAAGTTGATTTGTATTTAATCTTAATTCTCACCATTGTACAATTTGAAAAGTTACCGTAGCCTAAACTGAAATTTTTTCCGATAACATCACCTGAATAAGTATGCAGAGAGGTGACGGAGTATACAGGAGTCCAGGAATTTGTCATATTAATTTTATTTTCCTCCACTATTACCGGATTATTCTGGCAGGAAGAAAATAATGCTAAAGCGATGACCGACAGGTACAATATTTTTTTCATGGTTTTATTTTTTAAATTTTTTGAAAAATTTAATCAGTTTCCTAAATTATTATAAAAAATAAACACCGTTAATCTGTTAAAAATATAAAAAATAAATTGCGAATATGCAACTTAAAAATAATTTGCAATATTCGCAATAAAATTTAGAACTATTGACCCGGATATTTCTATTTTCTGGATTCGCCTCCGCCTATGGCATCGGTAATTCTCAGATTTGCTTCGTTAATTTTTGCCGTCAGTTCCTTGTAGAGCTTGTAATTCAGCTTAATTGCATTTTCCCAGTCGCGTACGGCTTCGAGGAATTTCCCTTCTTTATAATATGTATTTCCCCTGTTGCTGAAAGCAGAATGGTTATCCGGTTTCAGGGAAATCGATTTATCGAAATCTTTTATGGCATCTTCGCAATTGTTCAGCTGACAATATGCAAATCCCCTGTTATTATATGCGAATGCATAGTTTTCATCCAGCCTGATTGCATTATTAAAATCAACCAGAGCTTTTTCGTAATCCCTGGTAAGAAGATATAAATATCCCCTCCCATTATATAATGGAGCATAATCAGGATTCAACCTTAATGCTTCATCGAAGTCATTTTCCGAATCCTTATATTTCTTCAGGAATTTGTTCAGGTTTGCCCTGTTAAAGTAGGCTTCATAATCATCAGGACTGTATTGAATTGCCCTGTTAAAGCAGATATATGCAGAATCATAGTTCTTCTGTTTCCTGTATATCATTCCAAGATTATTTAATGCATCAAGGTCATCCTGCTTTGCGGAAAGTGACTGCAGATAATCAAGAAGAGCCAAATCATATTTCTTGAGGTTATCATAAGCAAATCCGCGGTTAAATACAGCTACTTCATCATCAGGCTGGAGTTTTAGAGCTGTATTAAAATCTTTTATTGCCAGTTCGTATTCTTCTTTCTGCAGGTAGCATATTCCCCTGTTAATATAAGCATTCGTGTCATTCCTGTTCAGTTCGATTGCCTTTGTGAAATCCGCAATCGCAAAGTCAAATTCATTTAACTCTACATGGGCCGCCCCCCTGTTGTAGTAAGCTTCAGCATAAGTAGGATTTATTTCAATTGCACTGCTGTAATACCTGATGGCATTTTTATAATGCCCGCTTTCAAGCTTCTGGTTACCCTTTTGCAAATAATTCACATCCTCTTGAGAGAATATTTGCCCCAAAAACACAAAAAATATAACCGCTATAAAGCTAATTAGTTTATGTGTTTTCATATATAATATAGTTTAAATAAATATAATAACTTTCTTATAAATAACAAAGTTAAATATGAGGAATTTTTATTTAAAAGTAAATACCTATTTTAAGTATTGAGATTAAATTTTATTTAGGATAAATTTACATTTTTACAATAATTATTTTATTGATGAAAACTTCTTTCCTGACTTTCTTCATTTTATTAATGGCTGTTACATCATTTTCGCAAAATAATCACCCTGCAGGATTAAGAAACATAAAATTAAAGGATTATTCTTTTGTAAAGAAATCCGATATTTCTTTAAAAGCTTCTGTTCCTGCATTTATTGACCATTCTGCAAACATTCCGCCCGTAGGAAACCAGGGACAATACGGAAGTTGCGTGGGATGGGCAGTCGGATATTATTACAAAACTTATCAGGAATATGAAGATTATGGTTGGTCGGTATTTGACCAGAATCATATTTTCAGTCCCTCTTTTGTCTATAATCATATAAACGGCGGCGCTGATTACGGCGCTGACTTTGACGATGCATTCAAGCTTCTTTTGGATAACGGATGCGCTACATACAAGGATTTTCCATACCAGAACTATACCAACTGGCCTAATGAAAAAACCTATTTGAATGCACTTAAATACCGCTCGGAAGATTTTTTTTACATCAATACTGAAAACACAACAGGAATTCAGCAGTTAAAGCAATATATTTCAGACGGACATTGTGCTGTTCTTGGTATTGCAGTTTATCCGAACTTCGATAATATTTCCAGTTACGGTAATAATTACTGCATAGCTGATGTTTCAGGAGGTCTGCGAGGTTATCACGCAGTTACTTTAATCGGTTATGATGATAACAGGATAACAAGCGACGGAATAGGAGCATTCAAACTTGTAAACTCCTGGGGCACCAACTGGGGACAGAGCGGTTTCTTCTGGATGTCATACACTGCGGTAATGAATTCACTCGTTTCAGGCCAGCAGGCATATTATACTACTGATAAACTGCATTACAACCCCGAACTGGTTTCGTTTGCAAGGATTACTCACAGCTCGAGATTTAAAGTCCAGTTAAAAATGTCTATCGGAGCAAACTGCAGTCCGCTATGGTCAAAGAAATTCTTTAATTTTAACATGGGCTGCAATGCCGATGTTCCATTCCCCGGAAGTTATATAGCCTTTGACATGACAGACGGAATTTCTTTTATTGACCCTTCAACCGACAACAGGATATATATAGTTTGCAGGGATACTGTTGAAGACGGCAGGAGCGGAATGCTGGACTCTCTAAAAGCTAAAAACTTTAACTGGGGTATGCTGTGCGTCTCAACAGAAACTCCTGCAAAGATATACGACTCTTTGCTTACGACTTATGCGGGATTATATATGGGACCCAATACAGGTTCAAATGCCGGAGTGAAGTCAGTAGATTTGAGTGAATATATGACTCCCGGCGGGATAATTCCGAAAGCAACTGTTAGAAATTACGGAAACAGGCAGCAGTCATTTCCGGTTACATTCCAGATTTCCCGGACTTCAGGAAATACAAAATCCGTTGTTTATACATCGACTAAAAACGTTTACAACCTTCTACCCTATAATGACTTGCAGGTCAGTTTCGACAACTGGAATGCCTCAACAGGCAATTATTTGGTTTGCGCATTTACAGGACTACAGAATGACAGCTCAAGCATTAATGATACGCTGATAAAATCATTATGTATAATGAATATACCCACTACTCCCGTTTTAGCTTCACCATCAAACGGGTTGATTGGTGCAGAGATTATGATACAGCTTAAATGGAATAAATCGCAGTTCGCAGATAAATATTATCTGAAGCTTGCATATGATTCTCTTTTCAGTAATATTGTATTCAAAGATTCTCTCTTAACGGACACAACAAGGTCTTTTTACCTTAATACACTTACAAAATATTACTGGAAATTGAGTGCGAGCAACCCGGCAGGATCGAGCCCGTTTTCACAAATTTGGTCCTTTAAAACTAAGGGGATGCCCTCTGTACCGGTCAGGATAGCCCCTGTTAATAATGCAAACAATTTATCTAAACCTGTAGTTTTCAAATGGAATAAAGCCTTCGAATTATCCGATAACGGCCTGATAGATAAATACCTGCTCGAAGTAACACGTGATACCGTTACAATGGCAAATTATTTTCTAAGAACCCCTTCTGATACAGTATGGACCGAAGACAGCATTAGCTATAATTCAGTATATTACTGGAGAATCAGTGCAAAAAGCAATCTCGGCTGGGGACCAAAAAGCACGTGGTGGAAATTCACAACTACAACGGATATTTCAAGAATAAGTGATATTTTGCCTGAGAAATTCGAACTTTTTAATAATTATCCGAATCCCTTTAACCCTTCAACTAAAATTAAATTCGATATTCCGGAAATCAGTGATGTGAACCTGGCAATTTATGATACAAGAGGACGGAAGATTGAAGAGATTATAAAAGGGAAATATAATGCAGGAAGCTATATAATAGATTTTAATGCAGGAAAACTTTCCAGTGGAATATATTTTTACAGGCTAATTGCGGGAAGTTTTATCAATACGAAAAAAATGATATTAATCAAATAATATCATTTTTTATATTGTCCTGTGTTTTGATTTGACTTATAAGAAACTGATGTTCCTGATTCTGAAGAAACGCACCAGTCAATTTTGTAAATTGCACCATTCGATTTAAAACAGAAAAACTTTTCTGAAATTTTCAATCCCTCTTTTGCAAATCCTGTTTTGAATGATTTCTTTTTCATTGCGGAATGATTAAATCATTAGCCCGACAACAATCATGGCAAATAATGATATCATTACAAGAATAAAACTTACATCGAATTTTGATATTTCCAGCTTAACAGATTTTGTATGAAACATTTTTAATTACCTCCCTGTTCTTTTTAGAATTTTAAACCATCAGTCCTGCAATAATAACGGCTATTAATGAACCGACAATCATTAGAAAGCCTAAATCTGATTTAGAAAAACCTGCTTTATCTTTTTCGATTCTTTCCATTTTATACCCTTTCATAATTATTTTTAAAAAACAAAGAGCAAAAAAAATGCCAAAAAAATCAGCTTTTTTTTGCTCAGAAAGTGTATTTAGAATTTAAATAAATCTCAAATTGAGAACTTTATTCTCAATTTGTGCTATTTATGCTGTTTAAGATTGTAAGTTTCTATTTTTCTATAAATAGTTGCTTTACTTATTCCTAGAATGTCACAAGTAGTTTTTATATCCCAGTTTGTCTTTTCAAGTATGGATTTAATATGCATCCTTTCAAGCTCTTCTATTGTCACATTACTCCCGATTTTCCCTTCGTCTCCTCTTTGTACTTCATTTTGTCTTAACAGAATATTTTCTTTTTCAATCACGTCACCTTTAGATAAGACTATTGCCTGCATTAAAGTATTCTCGAGTTCTCTGACATTTCCTTTCCAGTCGTGCATCTTTAACATCATCATAACTTCATCAGGAATTTTTCTGACGGTTTTGTGTAGAGTCACATTTATTTTTTCAATAAAATGCTTAACCAGTAGTTCGATGTCTTCGCGCCTGTCCCTCAATGGTGGTGGCGTTATCGAGAATACTGAAAGTCTATAAAAAAGGTCTTCTCTAAATTTTCCTTTTTCTACAAGTTTCTGCAAATCGCAGTTTGTTGCGGATATAACCCTGGCTTTCATTGGTATGAGTGTTTCGCCTCCTACTTTCTCGAACTCATGCTCCTGCAGTACCCTCAGCAATTTTGCCTGAAGATTAATAGACATTTCGGATATTTCATCAAGAAAAATTGTACCTTCCCCTGCCAGCTCAAACTTCCCTCTTTTATCTTTTATTGCATCAGTAAAAGAGCCCTTTACGTGTCCGAATAATTCACTTTCAAGAAGTGTTTCAGGCATTGCAGTACAGTTTAATGGAATAAAAGGCAAATTTTTTGTAATTCCACTTGAATGTACAACTTTTGCAATCAATTCCTTTCCCGTCCCAGATTCACCTTGAATTAAAACAGTAACTCTTGAAGCAGAAGCTTGACCAATTTTTTTGTATATTTCGCGAATAATAGAAGATTTTCCAATAATAATATTATTTTCCAACTCTTTTAAATTATCAGTAGTAACAGATTCTAATCTTTTACTCATCTTTCTATTTTCAAGACTTCTACTTATAGAAATTTTTAATCTGTTTAAATCTAAATCATCTGCTTTTACTAAATAATCATATGCCCCATTTTGTGTCGCAATTATTGTTGAATTCATATCATCTACAGCTGTCATCATAATAACTTGTATTAGTTCATCAATTTCCTTTATATATTTTAATACTTCCAATCCATTAATATCAGGCATTGTAATATCGCAAATTACGAGATCGGGATTTATTTTTTTTACTAATTCTAAACCTTTTTTCCCACAATCTGCCGGAGTTGTTTCATAACCTAATTCTGATAAATAAGTTGATATAGTTTCAAGAAAAGTCTTGTTGTCATCTATTACAATTATTTTTTCCATAAAAAATTAATTTAGTTGTTTGGAAGAGAAATACAAAAAATAGTTTCACCTTGTTTAGAACTAATAATTATTATCTTACCTGAGTGCTGTTCAATAATATTTTGTGATATTGATAGACCTAAACCTGTTCCAAAATTTTTTGTAGTGAAAAACGGCTCGAAAACTTTTTCCGGTTCTTTTATCCCGCATCCGTTATCTTTAATAAAAATATTAAACATACCGTACTCTCTTCCGGAATAAAACTCAATCTCCCCGTTTTCGGGCACAGCATCAACTGAATTTAATATCAGATTAATGAAGACCTGTTTTAATTTTTCACTATCAGCTTTTAATGAAATTTTCTCTATATTATTTTTCAGAGTAATATTTTTCTCCTCAAAATGTGATTTTAATTGTAACAATAAATTTTCTAGAAGCTCATTAATATTAAATTCAATATAAATCATATTTTTCTGTCTCGTAAAAGTTAATACCTCTTTAACCAAATTATTAAGTCTTTTAACTTCAATCCCAATTATTTCCAATCTGCGTTTTCTATTCTCTGGTAAAACAAGTGTCTCGAGTAAAATATCGGCATTTATTTTTATTGAATTTAATGGATTTCTAATTTCATGTGCTAAAACAGCAGACATTTTACCAATTGTTGCAAGTCTTTCTATTTTTTTTAATGCTTCCTCTGCTTGAACTCTTAATTCAATTTCCTTTTTTAATTCTTTATTTGTTTTTGTAAGTTCTGATGTTCTTTCCTTTACCTTTTGCTCCAGTTCGTCGTTTTTAATACGAAGAGCTTCCAAAATTTTATTATTATGCGACAGCTGTTTCTGTATTGTAAGCTCGACATTCGTGATAAGTATTTTGCTGTCAACAGGTTTTACGAGATAACCAAACGGCTCTGTAATTTTTGCTCGTGCTATAGTATCTTCACTTGAATCGGCTGTAAGGTATATAACCGGAATATCATACTTTTCCCTTACTATCCTCGCAATTTCAATTCCGTCTATGCTGTTTCTGAGAAAAATATCCATCAGAATCAAATCAGGCTTTTGCCTGCCGATTTCATCGAAAGCTTCATCTGCATTTGCTGCAATAGCAGTTACATCATAACCGTTTGTGGTGAGATACTTCTGAATAACTGTTGCGGTAAGCAAATCGTCTTCGACGATTAAAATTTCAGCCTTCTTCATTTAATAAATGTAAGATTGTAAATTAAGATATATTATTTTTTACCGTTAAATAATTTTTTATCTTAGCTAAAAAAATATCAAAATTAACCGGTTTAGGAACGTAATCATCCATACCACACTCAAAAATTCTTTCTATGTCTTCTTTAAAAAAATGACCTGTTAAAGCAATTACAGGTATTCTGTAATCATTATTCCTTTCAGATTCCCGTATTCTTTTAACCGTTTCATATCCGTTCAATACCGGCATTTCGACATCCATAATAATAAGGTCAGGAGATTCTGAAAAATATGCTTGTATTGCATCTTCTCCGTTTATTGCAGAAATTACCGAATAATTATTTTTCTCCAAAAGAGTCTCAATAAGCTTCAGATTCAATTTATTATCTTCCGCAATTAATATCTTGTATTTTTTAACTTTTCCCCCTGCTGAATTCACCGAAGATTTTTCGATTAATTCCAAGATAATAATAAAATATGAATTTCATAAGGTAAAATAATTTTCCAATAAATGTTTAATTTCTTTACCGGTGCTATTTTTCTTATAATGAGACACTTTTTTAATGTATTCATTGGATTGAAAATTTTCTTAATTATAGCTATTTTAAAGATTATTATTTAAAATGTTTTAAGTAATTATTTACTTTATTTTACAATTGGTTAACGGTTTTTACAGGAGAAAGGATTATTTCGTAATTTGAATAAGGTTTTATTCATATCATATTATTTCCCGCCAATGGGGATGGGCGGAGTACAGCGTACATTAAAATTCGCAAAATACCTGTTACAGCACGACTGGCAGCCTATAGTTCTTACTATAAATCCGAAAAAATACTTTGCTATTGACGAATATCTGCTCCACGAAGCACTTGATTCGGGTATAATTATCGAGCGCACAGGTAAGAAGAAGTTCGATACAGGCCAAATTGTAACCCGTGTACCGAAAGAAAGATTCCGCAGAATTAAAAGCAAAATCGGTCAATTTTTCTTTATACCGGATACCAAAATATCCTGGAAAAAGAAAGCATTGAGAAAAATAGACAAATTATGGAAAAAATATGATGGATTCGACCTTGTTTTTGCGACTGCACCGCCTTACACGGATTTTTTAATCGGACAGGAAGTAAAAAAAAGATATAAAATACCCCTTGTTATAGATTACAGAGATGCCTGGGTTGACAGCAAAGTGTTGAATTTCTACCCAACTCCGTTTCATAAAAACAGGAATATGAAACTGGAAAGAAAAGTAATTAAGGATGCAAACATCGTAATAACTACAAACAGAAGGGTTAAAGAGCTAATCATAACAAGATACGGCAATATTGCTTATAATGATATAAAAATATTCCCTCACGGATACGACAGCGAAGACTTTGAAAACGCTTCGACAAAGAAACTTCCGCTGACAAATAAAATGAGAGTTACATACTCCGGAAGTTTTTATACAAGAGACCCAAAATTTTATTTCAGGGCAATCAAGACTTTCTTTACCAGGCATCCTGAACTCAGGGACAAGGTTGAATTCTGTTTTCTGGGTTTATTCACCAAAGAGCATCTCAACATTGCAAAAAATCTGAATATACTTGATACACTTAATCTTCCCGGATACATAAACCATTTCGAATGCGTCAAGTACATTCTTGCTTCCGATGTGCTCTTTCTTTTAATCAGCAGAGGGGAAAACGAAGATGCGGCTATGCCGGGGAAAGTCGGTGAATATATTGGGAGCAGAAAAAATATTATTGCCTGCATTCCCGAGGGCGTTACAAAGAAATTACTGGAAAATTACAAGGCAATCAAATTCGTACCGGACGAAAATCCTGAAAAAATTGCAGACACAGTATATGAATATTACAGGCTATTTGAACAAAACTCAATGCCTGCCGCAAACGAAGAAATGGTCGAGATGTACGACAGGAAAATACTGACCGCTGATCTTGCAAAAGAATTTAACTATTTGCTCGACGTAGAATAATAAATTTATAATGAAAATTCTTATTGTTGGGAACGGGGGAAGAGAAAATGCCATTGCAAGAAGTATTTTCGAATCCGATTCATTTAAAAAAAGCAATTCAGAACTTTTCTGTACTGTCGGAAATCCGGGATTAGATAAAATATGCAAGCCTGTAAATATCAAGCCAACAGAAATTCAGGAACTTCTGGAATTTGCCATAAATGAAAAAATTGATTTTACCGTAGTCGGTCCGGAAATACCTTTATCATTGGGCATTGCGGATGAATTCAGAAAACGCGGACTAAAAATTTTCGGACCGGATAAATGCGCGGCCGAAATCGAGTCAAGCAAAATCTTTGCTAAAAACCTGATGCAGAAATACAGGATTCCTACCGCAAAATTCCGCGAATTTTCATCGGGAAATATTAAAGAAGCCTGTGAATACCTTTTATGCTCAAAGTACCCTGTTGTAATCAAAGCAGACGGACTTGCAGCGGGAAAGGGCGTAATCATTGCAAATAACTTTTCGGAAGCCAAGGAAGTTTTAACAGATTTGACTGAAAATAAGATTTTCGGAGATTCGGGGCTTAACTTCATAATCGAAGAATTTCTTACCGGCTTCGAGCTTTCACTTTTTGTGATTACAGACGGCACCGACTATGTTGCACTTCCATTCTCACAGGACCATAAGAAAATCGGCGAAGGCGATACGGGAAAAAATACAGGCGGCATGGGAGCTTATGCCCCTGCGGATATAATGATAAACAGTGACCTGCATGAAAAAATAATGCTGGAAATAATTGAGCCCACACTGCATGGAATGAAAAAAGAAGGAAGAAAATATAAAGGATGCCTATACTGCGGACTTATGATTTCGGAATTCGAGCACGGTGTACTGGTACCTTATGTAATCGAATTCAATGCAAGGTTCGGTGACCCCGAAACACAGGCTGTCCTGCCTCTGATAAAATCGGACTTCCTTGAACTGCTCATTGCATCCGAAGAAGAAACAATCAGGAATTACAAACTGGAAACTTTCGATAAATATGCCTGCTGCGTAATACTTGCATCAGGTGGATATCCTGATAAATATGAAACTAATAAGGTAATAAACGGATTGGATATTAACGAACGGGATGTTTTTGTATTTCACTCGGGTACAAAATATTCCGAAGACGGCACCGGTATTCTTACGAACGGAGGAAGGGTTTTATCTGTTGTGGCTCTTGACGGAACTTCAATGAATAATGCAATTAACCGATGCTATTACACTGCCGGTAAAATACATTTTGACAAAATGTATTTAAGAAAGGATATCGGATTCAAATATTCGGAAAAAAAAATTAAATAAACCAAAAAGACTTTTTAATGAACATTTTAGTTACAGGGGGCGCCGGATTTATCGGTTCCAATATTGCAGACAGATATATTAAGGAAGGTCACAAAGTAATTATTGCGGATAACTTATCTACGGGTTATCTTAGAAATATAAACACAAAAGCAGTTTTTTACAAAACGGATATTTCAGGCAGCAAGCTCGAAGATATTTTTAAAAAACACAGGATTGATGTCATAAACCATCACGCAGCACAGGTTGACTTAAGGTTTTCCTTTGATTTTCCTGTCGAAGATGCAAAGATAAATATTGAAGGCACCATTAATCTTTTACAACTTGCCGTGAAATACAAGGTAAAGAAAATAATCTTCGCTTCTTCGGGAGGCGCCATTTACGGCGAGCAGGATTACTTCCCTGCAGGGGAAAATCACCCGAAGAATCCCCTTTCCCCATACGGAATTACCAAACTTGCAGTTGAAAATTACCTCGGTTTCTATCACAGAAATTACGGACTTAATTACGTTTGTCTGAGATACAGTAATGTTTACGGACCAAGACAGCTTCCTAAAGGAGATGCCGGAGTGGTTGCGGTATTCTGTAAAAAAATTATCAGGAAACAGCAGCCATTAATAAACGGCAGCGGAAAAAACACAAGAGACTTCGTTTTCATCGAAGATGTGGTTAATGCAAATTACAAGGCATTGAATTGCAAAAAATCACTTGTTGTAAATATCGGAACCGGTGTGGAAACACAAATCATCAAGGTGTTCAGACTCATTAATAAATACTTTGGGAATAAAGTAAAGGAAAAGCACGGAAAGCCCGTAAAAGGAGAACAGAAAAGAAGCCTTCTCGATAATACGCTTGCCGTAAAATCACTCAAGTGGAAACCAAAAATCAGCATTGAGGAAGGTTTAGCTCTGACTTGCAGGTATTTCGAGCATACAAAATAAGTTCCCTTGGAAGATTTAACTTCAAAAATATTATCCGGTGATAAAAGAGCAATAGCAAAAGCAATAAGCTATGTCGAAAATGAAATTCCACACAGCACAGAACTGCTTAAACGCCTGTATGCAAGGACAGGAAAAGCTTACCGTATCGGGATTACCGGACCGCCGGGAGCAGGAAAATCAACAATTACAAACTGCCTGATTAAACTACTTTTCGATAAAGGCTACAATGTCGGTGTTATTGCAGTTGACCCTACAAGCCCTTTTACCGGAGGTGCCTTGCTGGGTGACAGAGTTAGAATGTCCGAATCCGGAATGCTGAAAAATGTATTCATCCGCTCGATGGCAACAAGAGGCAGCCTGGGAGGATTATGCAAAAACGTTACTGAAGCCTGCGATATTCTGGATGCCTCGGGAAAAGATTTTATACTTATAGAAACGGTCGGAGTCGGCCAGTCGGAGCTTGATATAGCGCAAACTGCAGACACGACAATTGTCGTTCTGGTACCCGAATCCGGCGATTCCGTGCAGGCAATGAAAGCAGGGCTGATGGAAATTGCGGATATATTTGTAATGAATAAAGCAGACAGGGACGGAGCTGACCGGATTGTGTCGACTCTTAAGAATATTCTGCACCTGAAAGAACCCGTGGAAAATAAACCTGAAATAAAAGTTCTGAAAACTGTGGGAATAAAAAACGAAGGAATTGAAGAACTTTTTAGTGAAATTCTTCACCTTAAAAACAATCTTGAAAAAACCGGAATGCTGAAAAATATAAGAAAAGAGCACCTTCACAGAAAGATACTCGATCTCGTGAATAACCGCCTTCATCTCACCTTCTGGGATGAAGAGAAGAAAAGGGACCTCGCAGAAAAAATCGATGAAATAGCTGAAAAAAAATCTGATCCCTGGACCTACACTGAAAAAATTACAGGCTAATACTCAATTCGTAAAAATATTTTCAATTGTTTCTTTTAAAACCATAATATCAATTGGTTTTTGCATAAACGATTTTACACTGAGATTTACAATATAATCCTGCAAATTATCGGATGCAGAGATTATAATAAACGGAATTTTCGGATTAAAGCTTTCGTTTATGCAAGCAAGTTCAATTCCGTTTACCTTCGGAAGCCTGTTATCAGTTAGTACAAGGTCAGGATTCACGCTTTTCATCAATTCAAGTCCTTCATATCCGTCAACTGCCGAAATCACCTCATAGCCTGCTTCTTCAAGAAAAGTAGATAAAGACTCTCTTGATGATGCATCGTCTTCGATGATAAGGATTTTTCTTTTTTTTATTTCCATATGTATCAGTTTTTTCTATCCCATACCCCCTCTTAATATTCAAAACGAAATCTGTTTTAATATTTTAAGATTCTTTTCTAAAATATAAATGCAATTATTGTGCAAAATAAAAACATAATAAATTCTTTAAAAATCACTAAAAGGAATATTAAAATGAACTATTTTGAGACAAAAATAATTATATTGAGATTTACATCAATATAACTCAGTCTCCTTATGAGACTTTTTTCTCAATTCGCTCATGTTTTTAGCTAAAATTGTGCTATTTTAGTGATATTTTAGACATTATTATTTGGCATTATTATTGTAATTATTTTATAAACAATATTACACTAATGAAGAAGATTTTATTTATTATAATTTTTTTGTCCGGAATAAACTTAATTAATGCTCAAACCTGGAGGCAGTATAATCTGGCTACGGGACAAATTACAGATATTTCATTTACATATTCGAGCTCTGAAACTTCAAATTCAAAACCCGGAAGCAGGGGCATATTACCTGATAATTTTTCACCCGACACATCGAGAACTTTTTTCCCTTTAGATATTATTAACGATCCGAATGCATATCCGTGGAGAACCATAGTAAAATTCAATGATGTTACTGGATTTTTAATTGACCCTTACCATGTTTTGACCGCAGGACACGCTATCGAATTTCATCCTTATTTTCAGACAGTAATATTTATTCCGGGATACGAATCAGGTGATATGCCTTATTCATATGCATATGCTGAGTATTTTTACCTGCTTTCCGATTACTTCCCCGGCACATCAAAGGATTTTGCAATTGTAAAGCTTGACAGGCCGATCGGCGCTCTTTCAGGCTGGAACGGATATGGATACAATAATAGTAACGAATTTTTTCAGAATAATAATTTCTTTAACCCGAGTTATCCGAGCCAGTTACCGTATAACGGACTGTTTATGTTTAACTGGAAAGGAAATTTCACAAGCATTTCAACAGATTATTTTATTTCCACGCGAAGAGGCGCAGGAGGTATGAGCGGAAGTCCTGTATTTACGAACGTTAATAATGATAATATTGCATACGGAATTCTTACGAATCTGGGAGTTAAATTCAACAGAATAACGGCAAATAAATTCGATGCTTTAAATAAAATAATTGACTTAAATACTCCGGCACAATTTGATTTGATTCCTTTGAATGTAACGACAAGCCCGGTAAAGGTAAAAAGCGGAGACCCGCTGGAACAGATTAACTTCGTGCTTCATAACTATTCATCTGAAAATAAATCAAATGCAAATATAACTGTTAACGTATATTTATCACCGGATCAGACGATTACCTCATCAGATGAACTGCTTGCAACATATAATTATCAGAAAAATTTCGGTGCAAAAAATTCAGAATATATCTCTCAGGCGTCTTCATTGCCCGTGATTAACAAGACTCCCGGTGATTATTATATCGGAGTTATAGTTTCGGGAGATATTAACAGTGCAAACAATACAACAAAAACACCCGATGTATCAAAAATCAGCGTTGCTTCAGGCGACCTGTATTCTATCAAGGGCAGAATCACTTCTTCGCAAATCGGGAACGGTATAAGTGGTGTTAATCTAAACGGATTTCCTACCGAAGTGAAAACAGATTTTTACGGTAATTACGAAACTCAGGTATCATCAGGATGGAGCGGAACAGTAACACCCGTTAAATCCGGTTTTGATTTCATTAATTCATCAGTAACTTATTCGCCGGTTACACAGAATATCACAACAAATTACAGCGCATCTAAAAGGATTTTAAATTTATCAGGTACGATTAAATCACCTGTTGCACATACTCCGATTGTAAATACAAAACTGACGGGACTGCCGGGTGAACCTTACACAGATGCCGCAGGAAATTACAGCGTGAATATTTTTTACGGATGGGCCGGGACGATTCAGCCTTATAACCCGAACGAACTGACCTTTTCTCCATTTACTGAGCCGGTGAATAATTTAACCTCAGGAAGAATTTCGAATTTTACAGGAGGTTATTATATAGACGGCAGAACTTATGATAATAACGGCGGATCAATAGCAGGCGTAATTTTGCAGGGCTTTCCCGGAAGTGTCGCGACAAATGAGTTCGGCGAATATTCGGTTTTCCTTGATTCGGGATGGACAGGAACAGTTACTCCTTTAAAAAGCGGAATAACTTTTATACCATCACAGAGAAACTATGTAAACCTGAATGCCTCATTCCAGCCGGAAGATTATGTTGAACTCAAGGAAATAGTGATTAATCTGAAAGTACTCCTCACCGGTGCTGTTTATGATAATTCCGATACGATGAGGACTTCACTTAATTATAAAAACAACATTCCACTTGTTCCTCCCGATACTCTCGGAGGTAACGAATCACCTTTTATTTACTTCAGAAACCAGTCTGAAATAACTGACAGAAATTTTCTTAATTCTCATCCGGATATTGTTGACTGGATAATTATCGAAATAAGAGATTCAAAGGATTTTGCTGTACCCATTGATACAATTGCCGCATTCCTGCGAAATGACGGAAGAGTACTTAGTGTTCTCGGAGATTCTCTGGTTCCCCTTAAAATTGAAATCGTACCCGATAATTATTATATAATCATCAGGCATAGAAATCACATAGCAGTTATGTCTAATAATCCGGTTTTTCTGAATTCATTTACGGAACTTTATGATTTCACACTCGGGGCTGAAATGTATTACGGAAATCAGGCAAATCAACTTTCTAACGGAAAATATGCGCTTTATCCGGGAGATGCTGATAGAAACGGAAATGTTAATATTTTGGATTACCAGATATTTAAATCTGAAAGTATCTCTGCAAATACCGGATATATTTTCTCTGATTTTAATCTGGATGGCCTGTTAACAGGAAGTGATTTTAATATATTTGCCCCTGTTAACAAAAATCATGCGAAAACAAACGTCCCAAATTCCATTCCATCTTCAAATATCTATAAAAACAAATAAAACTCTCTTATTAATCCCGGTTTTTAAAATAAAAATAAACCGAGATTACCATTCTCATAATAAGACTATTGTCTCGAATTGCTTTGATTTATTAATTTATTGTCGAAATTTAAAATTCTCTTTTTGAGAAATTTTCTCAATTATTTTAATGATTTCTGCTAAATAATGCATTTTTAGCTTGTTTCTAAAGGAATACTTTTGGCACGTACCTTGCTTAATAATAGGAAAATGAATAACAAAAGCTTAAAATATTGGTTTTCAATCTTATTATTGGTAATAAATACTTGCGTCGCCTATTCACAGACATCCATTGACCAGAAGTTATCTATAGTCTCAAATTCAGGAATTGTCGGTGGTGATTTTATTATTGAATATTCTGTTAAAGGAACAAATTTAACTGTTGCTAATACTTTAGGCTCACTAAATGCCGATATAATATTTGATACCTCCGCTATTAAATTTTCCTATCAGACTGAGTGGAATACTTCTATTTCACAGGTTACCGGATACGACAGGTCAGTCAGCTGTAATGACGAAGAAGGTGTCAGCCGTTCTTTAAGAATAATGGTTCAGGGGCTTAATGTAAATTCAGGAAATGATAATTCAGAGTCCGGATATAATATCGAAAGCGGATACTCATCTATCGTTAGAATTATTTTCACTATTGCAGACATATCAAAATCAGCGACAATAACATTTAAATCCGTAACCAATCAGATTGGTCTTTTTGAAAATCCGGGAAACAATCCGAATTCATTCGTAATTAATGACCAGTACTTATCGGCTCCTTTAAACATCGAAGACCAGCCCCTTCCTGTAACACTGGCTTATTTTAATTCAGCAGTAAAAGTTAATGATGTTACATTAAACTGGTCAACCTCGAGCGAATATAACAATGCAGGATTCTGCGTTGAAAGAAAATCCGATGAAAATTCAAACTGGTTGTCCATCGGATATGTTAAAGGTCAGGGAAATTCAAATACACAGGTAAAATATTCATACGAAGATAAAAAACTTGCTACAGGAAAATATATATACAGATTGAAGCAGACAGACAACAACGGAAATTTTAAATATTATGGTTTAAATGGCACGGTAGAAGTTGGTTCACCTTTAAAATTCAATCTGTCACAAAACTATCCGAATCCCTTCAACCCTGTAACCAAAATAAACTATGAACTGCCGAAAGACAGCAAGGTGAATATTACAGTTTTTGATGTAACAGGACGCGAAGTATCGAAGCTCGTAAATCAGGAACAAAAAGCCGGATATTACACCGTATCGATGGATGCAAAAAATCTTGCAAGCGGTACTTACTTTTACAGATTAATAGCAAAATCCGGCAATAATGACCACGTTATTACAAAAAAAATGAGCATCATAAAATAAGTTTTAGTCGTTAGTCAGCAGGAAGCCTTACTGAACATCCGGTCAATGGGAAGTAAGGCTTTATTTTTTTCCACTCTCAGGTATTTTAGATTATATACCTAATTATATGAATTTTATACAATTTTAAGATGTTTTAAAATAATAAATAAAACCAATTTATTAGCATGGGAAATAATAATAAAAAGGACTGGAAAGAAAAAGATTCAATTTCAAAATCTACTCTTAATAAGTTTACTTCCCTGAGCGGACGTGAACTTAACAATTGCTATATACCGGAAGATATCAAAAACCTGAAATACAGCAAAGATCTGGCAAATCCGGGTGAATTCCCGTTTACACGCGGCATACACAGTAATATGTACCGCGGAAAACTCTGGACTATGAGGCAGTTTGCAGGTTTCGGAACTCCCGAAGATACAAACCAAAGATTTAAATATCTTCTCGAGCACGGCCAGACCGGGCTTTCCACTGCATTCGATATGCCTACACTTATGGGCTGGGATGCGGATGCTTCTATTTCGGAAGGCGAAGTCGGAATATGCGGAGTGTCTGTTTCATCGCTAGCTGATATGGAAATTCTTTTCGATGGAATTCCTCTTGATAAAGTTTCGACATCTATGACAATCAATTCCCCTGCTATTATGGTCTATGCATTCTACCTTGCCGTTGCCGAAAAACAGGGAGTCCCCTATTCAAAACTCAGAGGCACATTGCAAAATGACATTTTAAAAGAATATATCGCTCAAAAAGAATTTATATTTCCTCCGAAAGAATCAATGCGTATCATTACCGATATGATTGAATTCAGCACGAAGGAAGTGCCGCAGTTCAATCCTGTTAGCGTTAGCGGTTACCATATTCGCGAAGCCGGCTCTACAGCCGCTCAAGAACTCGCATTTACTCTTGCAGACGGATTTGCCTATATAGAAGCCTGTATAGAGCGCGGATTGGATGTAGATTCGTTCTCTCCGAGAATTTCATTTTTCTTTAATGCTCATCTTGATTTCTTCGAGGAAATCGCAAAATACCGCGCCGCCAGAAGAATTTTTGCAAAAAGAATGCGCGATAAATATAAAGCAAAAAATCCCAAATCCTGGATATTAAGATTTCATACACAGACTGCAGGTTGTTCCCTTACAGCACAACAGCCTGAAAATAATATAGTAAGAACAGCCGTAGAAGCCCTTGCGGCGGTGCTGGGAGGCACACAGTCGCTCCATACCAACTCGATGGACGAGACCCTTGCTCTTCCATCCGATAAAGCAGTTAAAATTGCTTTAAGAACTCAGCAAATCCTCGCATATGAGCACGGAGTTGCAAACGTGGCTGACCCGCTCGGCGGAAGCTATTACGTTGAAAAACTCACGGATGAAATCGAAGCCGAAGCAAATAAATATTTCGATATGATTGATGCACAGGGTGGTGTAATCGCCTGTATCGAAAACGGATTCTTCCAGAAGGAAATAGCAGACTCGGCTTACCGCTATCAACAGGAACTCGATAATAAAGAAAAA
The DNA here is from genome assembly GCA_016218085.1 of Ignavibacteriota bacterium. Classification (GTDB taxonomy): domain Bacteria; phylum Bacteroidota; class Ignavibacteria; order Tepidaquicellales; family Tepidaquicellaceae; genus FEN-1279. The sequence continues at coordinate 541 of JACREY010000008.1, read as the reverse complement.
ATTATTGTAGGCATCAATGACTTCGTGGAAGAAAACGAAGAAATTGAAATTCCTATACTCAAAATATCAAAAGAAGTGGAAGAAGTTCAGGTGAAGCGCCTGCGCGAAATGAAGGCATCGCGTAACCGGGATAACGTGAAAAACTCACTCGCGGAATTAAGAAAATCTGCCGCTGACGGAACGAACCTGATGCCGCATATTTTAAACTGCGCCAGAAATTACGTGACTCTCGGCGAAATGTGCGAAGAGCTTAAAGTCGTCTTCGGCACGTATGTCGAAACCGCTGTGTTTTAGAGTGATGTTCAATAATTAAGATTTACATTTCAGGATTCATAATTAATACTATATTGTCATCCCCGTATGTTTTAAGCGGGGATCTCGCTTTTGTTTTTCAGTTAAACCCACGGTTTCAACCGTGGGTTGGATATGATTTTAGAATTTAAACCGTTTAAACGGTTTAAAAATTTTGAACTTTTCTTTCCCACGGATAAATCCGTGGGCTAAACTGAAGAACGTAAAAATTTTTGCCGTTGTTGGTGTT
>JACREY010000007.1 GCA_016218085.1 Ignavibacteriota bacterium | reverse complement strand
TAAATTACAACCCCGTAGGGGTTGCCCAAAAAGCTCAACAGGAAACCCCTACGGGATTTTTTTATTGTATCACCAATTTCTATTAACAGGAAACTCCTACGGAGTTTTTCCCTCGTTACCAAGCTCCGGCTTGGTAACGCCCAATACGCTCTTGCTCTTATCATTCAAAATTCAGCATTCATAATTCATAATTGCTCTTACGCTACTCCCATCAGGTACACCGCATCCTTGAAATTCTCCGAAAAAAATTTTTTTATAATCTCATTCTCGGGTTTGCGGAGCTGGGGGTCGGAGGCGATTAAATTAAACGCTATATCCCTCGCGCGGTTGAGGAGCTGTTTGTCTTTGTTTAAATCTGTGCAGGAGAAATTTAATATTCCCGACTGCCGTGTTCCGAAAAACTCTCCCGGGCCGCGGATTTCCATATCGGTTTCCGCAATCAAAAATCCGTCCGTGGTTTCGCAAAGCGTATTCAGTCTTTTCTCCGATACATCATCCAGATTTTTTGCAATCAGCACGCAGAATGACTGCTCCGCGCCGCGCCCAACGCGCCCGCGAAGCTGGTGCAGCTGGGAAAGCCCGAACCTCTGCGCTTCCTCGATTATCATAATAGTTGCATTGGGTATGTCTATACCGACTTCGATTACGGTAGTGGAAACCAGAACGTTTATTTTTTTATCTTTGAAATTCTGCATCACTTCATCTTTTTCATAAGAAAAAATCCTGCCGTGTATCATCCCGACATTGTATTCTTTGAAATCCCTGTCTTTCAAAATTTTGTAATTCTCTTCAGCGGATTTCAGGTCGAGCTTTTCGGATTCTTCTATCAGCGGATAAATAATATATGCCTGCCTGCCCTTATCGATTTCTTCTTTCACAAATTTATAAATATTCTGCTTGTCGCTATCAGTCCGCAGGAAAGTCTTGATGGGTTTTCTGTTGCCCGGTAGTTCATCTATAATTGATACATCCAGGTCGCCGTAATAAGTGAGTGAAAGCGTCCTCGGAATCGGAGTCGCCGTCATCACAAGCACGTCGGGATTCAAGCCTTTTTCTTTCAGCTTTGCCCTCTGCATTACGCCGAACTTGTGCTGCTCGTCTATCACAACGAAGCCGAGATTTTTGTATTCAACTTTTTCCTGAATGAGTGCGTGAGTGCCGATTATGATATTCGTATTGCCGAGCCTGATGTCCTGAAGCAGTTCCTCGCGGAGTTTTTTCTTCTGCCCGCCGATGAGAATTGTCGTCTTTATGTTTTCGCCTGAAATTTCATTATACTTATTCACGAACGCCGTAATCGTTGAGTAGTGCTGCTCGGCAAGGATTTCGGTCGGACACATTATTGCTGACTGGTAGCCATTGTGCACCGCCGCCAGCATTGCAAAAATGGAGACAATCGTTTTTCCGCTTCCCACATCGCCCTGCAAAAGCCTGTTCATCACGCTTTCGGATTTCATATCCGCGTGAATTTCATTTATCACTTTCTCCTGCGCCTTTGTTAAATCGAATCCGCAGGCTTTCAGAAAATCTGATTTTAACTTCGTAATATCTTTTGTGAAAGAAATTCCTTTTACTTCATTTTTAATGCTTCGTTTTTTAAGTGCAAAAATTAATTGAAGATAGAAAAGCTCTTCGAATGCAAGCCGCTTTCTTGCTTCTTCCACATCTTCGAATTTCAAAGGAAAATTTATGCGGAGTATGGATTCTTTTTTCTGCGGAAGATTTGCTCCTTCGATTATATAGGGAGGGAGAGTTTCATCTGTCAGATTCGGATTTTCTTTCAGCATCGAAGAAAAAGCATTGTAAACTATCTTCGATAACAGCAGGGGACGTATCCACGTTTTTTTCAATTCGCCTGAAAGCTCGTAAACAGGGAAGTAGGGGAATTTCATAAAGTCTAAATCATTCTTTTCCAGGTTATCTATTTTCAGATGGTCGCGGTAATTCAACTTGTACTTTGAAAATCCGAAACCCTCATCCACCTTTCCCCAGAAAATATAATTATCATTAAGGCGGAACTGCTTCGAGCGGAATTCGCTTTTGCCGAAGAAAGGAATTTCTGTTGTTCCTGTGCTGTCATTGAGAAATATTTTTAGCGGCTGCTGCTTTTTCTGCGGATACTCCACGTCTACAACTTTTCCGTAAATCACTACATTCTCGCCGAAGTAATTTCTTAACTCGCGGATGGTAACTTTTTTAAGGTAAATTCTCGGAATGAAATTAAGGAAATCTTCGAGACGGTCTATCCCGATAGCTTTAAAAGCTGCCGCACGCTTTTCGCCTACACCTTTTAAGTATTTTATGTCCAAAGCTTCGGGATTATTTTAATTTATAATTCACCTATGTCTTCGTTCCAGAGTACGGGATTATTTTTAATGAAATTTTTCATCAGCTCTTTGCATTCTTCGAGGTCAAGGTTTATCACTTCCACTCCGTGCGATTCCATAAATTCTTTTCCTCCGGGAAAAGTTTCCGATTCACCCGCATAAACTTTTTTTATTCCGAATTGAACAATTGCTCCTGAACATAGATAGCACGGCATCAAAGTTGAATATAAAATCGTGTCCTTGTAAGTGCCTATTCTGCCTGCATTCTGGAGACAGTCAATTTCTGCGTGAAGAATCGGATTTAATTCCTGAACGCGCTTGTTGTGCCCATGCCCGATAATCTTACCGTTTTTTACAAGTACGGAGCCGATTGGAATGCCTCCTTCTGCCAGTCCTTTTCTTGCCTCCTCAATTGCCGCATGCATGAATTTATCGGTGCCTTGATTCATAAGATTTGTAAGATTCTTAAGATTTTTAAGAAAAAATTATAAGATTGTAGCAATAGCCGCAATCTTATAATAAAAAATTTTATTTAAAAGTACCGTTTTAGATTTTCAATCTTCAATTTTCCAATCTTTAATCCATAATTTAACTTTAGATAATGCTTGCTCGAGGTCTGCAATTATATCTTCAACATCTTCGATACCAACAGCCAGTCTTACAAGTCCGTCGCTTATGCCTGCTTTCTTCTTGTCTTCTGCAGAGACTTTTGAATGTGTCATAGAAGCCGGATGCTCTATAAGCGTTTCCACTCCTCCAAGCGAAACTGCAAGGATGGCAAGCTTAACATTATTCATCATCACTCTTCCCGCTTCCAGTCCGCCTTTAAGACCGAAGCTAATCATTGAGCCGAATCCGTCCATCTGCTTTTTTGCAATCTCGTGCTGCGGATGTGACTTGAGTCCGGGATATTTTATCCATTCCACTTTCGTATGTTTTTCGAGCCAATTGGCAATCTTCATTGCGTTTTCCTGTGCGCGCTCTACCCTTAGACTTAAAGTTTTTAAACCTCTTATAACTAAGTATGCCTGATGCGGGTCCATGTTACACCCCATAGAAATCATCATGCTTCTTATTTTTTTATAAAGCGCTTCTTCTTTTACAACAATTATTCCACCGACTACATCTGCGTGACCGTTGATAAATTTTGTGATTGAATGAAAAACAACATCTGCTCCAAACTCTATAGGTCTCTGCAAATACGGGCTTGAGAAAGTGTTATCAACTACCAATAGCAAGTTATGTTTCTTTGCAATCTCACTGCAGGCTTTCAAATCTGTAATCGAGATTGTAGGATTGGCAGGCGTTTCTATATATAAAACTTTTGTATTGGGTTTGATTGCTTTTTTTATTTCTTCTAAATTTGAAGTATCAACGTATGTAGATTCAACTCCAAATCTCGAAAAGTGGTCTTCCATCAATCCTCTCGACGGGCCGTAAACCGCATCCGAACTAATCATATGGTCGCCCTTGCTGAGCAGCGCCATATAAATAGTAGAGACTGCGCCCATTCCCGAGCTTGTTGCTATTCCGCCGAAACCTTTTTCGAGGTCGGCTACTGTTCTTTCGAGTACGTTGATTGTCGGATTGCCCAGACGTGTATAAATGTATCCGTTGCTTTCACCGTTAAAGCATCTTGCGCCTTCTTCAGCACTTTCAAATTCGAATGTCGATGACTGGTATATCGGTACGTTTACTTCACCTAATTTACTTTTGTAACCGCCTCCGTGTATTAACTTTGACGTGAACTTCAGATTCTTTGTATCCATATTTCCTGTATTAAATTGTTAAATATTTTTGAATTATTAAATTAATTTTTTTGCTTTCAGAATTTTGTCAATTATTTCCCTTACTGCGCCTTCACCGCCGTTTTTCTTGCAGACATAATGAACGTGCTTTTTAACCTCTGCCATTGCATTATTCGGACAGCAAGCAAATCCGACTTCCTTTAACAGGGGAATATCGAATTCATCATCGCCGATGTATGCGAAGTTCTCATCTTTCAAATTGAATTTTTTCTTTAATTCTTCATACGGTTCCCTTTTATCGTCTATATTTTCAAACAGGTAATCAATTTTCAGTCTTTCAACACGAAGTCTGTTTACCTTAGAGCCCATTCCGCTAATCACTGCGAACTTAATTCCGAATTGCCGTCCGCGCGTAATACCGTATCCGTCGTGCGTGTGGAACATTTTTATATCTTCACCGGTACTCGAGAAAATAATGTGCCCGGTCGTAAGACATCCGTCCATGTCCATTAATAGAAATTTTATTTTCGATAAAACAGGTTTTTTCTTCTTCACTTCTTGGCTTTCTTGTTTTGTTTGGTTAATAAATTTTTTGATGGGCATATATTATTTAAAAAACACTCTTCGCATTTCGGTTTCTTTGCATCGCAAATCACCCTGCCGTGCTCACCGATTTTTAGCGAGTAATTGTACTGCTGTTCGGATGGAACGATTTCTTTAAGCTCCGTTTCAATCTTTTCAGGATTATCGTTTTCAATCAGTCCAAGCCTGCCTGAAACCCGCTTCAGGTGCGTATCTACAATTATTACATCTTTCTGTCCGAAGCAGTTTCCCAGTACCACGCTTGCGGATTTTCTACCGACTCCCGGGAGCTTTGTCAGCTCTTCTATCGTGCCCGGTACCTTGCCGCCGAAATCATTCACCAGCATTTCGCACATCCCGATAATGGATTTTGCCTTGCTGTTGAAAAATGTAATGGACTTAATGTTATTTGTAAAATTTTCTATCCCGTCTTTTAAAATATCTTTTGGTCCCTTGTATATTTTTTTATAAAGCGGAGGCATTACTAAATTGATCCTTACATCCGTGCACTGCGCCGCCAGCACAGTAGATACAAGAAGCTCGAAAGGCGAACTAAAATCAAGATGTGTTCTTGCTTCGGGATATTCTCTGTTTAGAATCTTTAAAATATCCTCTACCCGTTTTATTAATTGTGCTTTATTCATTTCTTTATAAAATAATTCAGCATTTTGTAAACAAGTTTCGCAGTAAGAAAATCAGGATAGGGGAAGTCCTTTACGGGTGCGAGTTCCACTACATCGAATCCTACAACGTTTTTTCTTTTCCCGAGTTTTTTTAATAATCTTAAAGTCTCGCTCCAGAGAAAACCATCCGGCTCAGGTGTGCCTGTCGAAGGCATTATGGAAGGGTCAAAATAATCCACATCAAAGGTTACATAAACATTTTTCTTCAATGTATCTAATACCCTGTCGTCCCAGTTCTTTCCGTATTTCCCGTTGTGAATTTCGTATGAGTAAAAAGTTCTAATCTTTTTTTCTTTTATGAATTTATATTCCTCTATGCACTGCGCCCTTATCCCAACCTGTGTAATGTCAGTCGTGAACTCCGCCACCCTCGCGGCAAAGCACGCGTGCGAATATTTGGTCCCCTCGTATTCATCCCTTAAATCCGAATGCGCATCAAAATGCAGCACGGATATATTTTTGAAATTATCGAAGTGCGCTTTTATCGGAGCGGTGGAAATGGTATGCTCTCCGCCAAGCGTTACCACGAATTTATTATCTTTAATCAAATCCACTACTTGCCTGTAAATGAAGTCCAGAGCAGGTTTTCCCTTCTTTCCCTTCATATCGAGAGCATAAAGCGAGCAAATTCCTTTTTCAAAACACAACTCTCTGTTCATCTCTTCATCGAAAAATTCCACGAAGTGTGATGCATTCAGTATTCCTTCCGGTCCTTTGCCCGTGCCTTTTCCGTATGAAGTTGTTGCCTCGTATGGAACCGGGAGAATTGCAATCTTTGATTTTTCATAAGAGGAATATTCCTCTTCAATCATAAGAAAATTTTTCTTTAATCCGTAATACTTCATTTACTATTCCATTTTGAACTCTTCCGCATCGAATAATTCCTTCAGATGTTTTTCAAGTTCGCTTTCTGTTTTTATTTTTTCAACCGGCTTTGCCGTGTTAATTCGAATATGAGCCTCTCCTAAATCAGGACTTTTTTTTTTGAGCGCCTCCAATCCCGCAATCAATTCCGATAAATCCACCACTTCCTTGTTCACCCTGCAGATTTCCACCAGCATCGATTCAAGCAAAATCTTCTGATTCGCGGAGTATTTATATCTTGTTTCGTTGTCAAAAACTATTTTCAATATCCTGAGAGCCTGCTCCAGCGTGAAGTTAGCCGCTTCTTCCACATATCTCTTCTTAATGAAATCCGATTCATCCAGCAATTCAGGTTTTCCCGTTGTTTTTATCACGAGTATGTTCCTGAAGTGCTCCGTAAGCCCGTTGTAAAAGGTCTGCAAATCGAATCCGTGATCCTGAAGATAGTTCAGGTAATTCAAAAGCTCTTTCGCATTTTCATTTTTTATGTATCCCGATACATTAAAATAAATTTCCTTATCAGGCAGGTTCAAAAAACCTTTAAGCTCATTGTGATTGATTTCGTTTCCGCAATAAGAAACCGCCATATCGAATATTCCCAGAGAATCCCTAAGCGCCCCGTCTCCCAGCTTTGCAATCAGGAAAAGCGATTCCTCATCAATTTTAATTTTTTCAAGTTCTGCTATTTTTTTCAGCTGTGCAGAAATCTCGGTAATCTTTAATTTATGTAGTGCAAATCTCTGGCAGCGGCTTAAAATTGTCTGCGGAATTTTTTCGGGATTTGTCGTTGCTAAAATAAAAATCAAATACTCCGGCGGCTCTTCAAGGATTTTCAGCATTGCATTGAATGCCTGAAGCGTCAGCATGTGAACTTCATCCACGATAAAGAATTTGTATTTCGCTTTCAGCGGAGCATATTTTGCCGCATCCTGTATCGCACGCACATCGTCTATCCCGCGGTTCGATGCCGCATCGAGCTCGAATACATCAGGATGCACGCACTTTGTAATCTCTTTGCAGGATTCGCACTCATTGCACGGCTCGCCTTCTTTTGAATTCGTGCAGTTCAGCGCCTTTGCGAAAATTCTCGCTATCGTTGTCTTCCCGACTCCCCTCGGACCGCTTAGCAGATAAGAATGAGCTATCTTCTCCTTCAACTTTGCATTCTTCAGTGTCTGCGTCACGAATTCCTGTGAGCATACATCCGCATAATTCTGCGGCCTGTACTTTAATGCTGATACTTTGTATTCTGACATTTATAAAATCTTTTACTGTTTCTTAAAATTAATTTTTGATTTACCGAAAACGTATTTCACAGCATCTTCAATTTTTTCTATTGTAACAATATTCAGTTTTTCCGTTATGTCTTTCGAAATTTCAATAAGGTTCTTCTTGTTTTCTTTAGGAATTAATACAGTCTTTATCCCGCTCCTCAGCGCCGCAAGCAGCTTCTCATTCAGCCCGCCTATCGGCAGTATAGTTCCTCTCAGCGTTATCTCTCCTGTCATTGCCACGTTTGTTAGCGCAGGGTTTTTGGTAATTGCCGATAGCATTGCCATCACCATCGTAATACCTGCTGATGGACCGTCTTTAGGAATCGCTCCTTCGGGCAGGTGAATGTGAATTTCTTTATCCTTAAAATAATTTTCGGGTATTCCGAATATTTTTGCATTCGAGCGAATGTAAGACAATCCCGCCTGAGCCGATTCTTTCATCACATTGCCCAGCTGTCCCGTTAAAATGAATTTATTCGTTCCTTTCATTATCGTTACGTCTACATTCAGAATATCACCACCCATCGAAGTCCACGCCAGCCCGTACACAGAGCCAATCTTCGCCTTCCCGTCCTTATCGGTTGTCCTGCTTTCGTATTTAGGCACGCCGAGAAATTTTTCTACAAGCTCTTCCGAAACCGTAATGCTTTTTTTGTTCTTTCCTTTTGCAGAAACTTTATCTTTCGTAATCTTTCTGATAATTGAAGAAATCTCCCTCTCCATACTTCTCACTCCCGCTTCTTTCGTGTACTCGTGAATAATTTTCAGAATAATTTCATCAGGAAAAACAATATCCTTTTCGTTCAATCCGTGCTCTTTTATTTCCTTTGGTATTATATGCCTCTTTGCAATTTCTGTTTTCTCGAAATCAAGATAACTTCTCATCTCTATTATTTCCATCCTGTCCTGAAGCGGCAGGGGAATGTTGTACTGCACGTTTGCAGTCGTGATGAAAAGCACATTCGATAAATCATAATCCACGTCTAAATAATGATCGTTGAAAGTATTGTTCTGCTCCGGGTCCAGCACCTCCAGCATTGCGCTCGCCGGGTCACCGCGGAAATCGTTTCCCATCTTGTCTATCTCGTCTATCAAAATCACGGGATTAGATGAACCCGTCTTTCTCATCGCCTGTATTATCTTTCCGGGCATCGAACCGATGTATGTTCTTCTGTGTCCGCGGATTTCAGCCTCATCCCTCACTCCGCCTACCGATAGCCTCGTGAACTTCCTGTTCAGCGCCCTCGCTATGGATTTACCGAGCGATGTCTTTCCCACTCCCGGAGGACCGACTAAACAAAGTATCTGTCCTTTGGGTGAAGTGTGCAGTTTCTTTTCCTTCAGCATCTTCAAAACCGCTATCAGCTCAATTATTCTTTCCTTCGGCTTTTCCAGGTCATAATGGTCTTCATCCAGAATCTTCTTTGCATTCTCCAAATCAAAATTATCCTTCGTGAATTTATTCCACGGCACGTTCACCATCCAGTCCAGATAATTTCTTATCACTCCGAAATCAGGCGACATCGGCGGAGTCTTCTTCATCTTGTTGAATTCCTCCATCGCCTTTGTCTTTATTGCTTCCGGCATTCCCGCTTTCTCTATGTCCTCGCGCATCTTCACCAGCTCCGGGTCTGCTTCGTATCCCTCGCCAAGCTCTTCCTGCAAAATTTTGATTTGCTCCTGAACTATAAATCTTCTCTGGTTCTTCTGCATCTCCGCCTGCACCTTCGCATCTATTTCCTTCTCTATGTTCAGCACTTCCAGTTCAGACTGTAATAAATAAATCACTTCGTAATACTGCTTCGTCAGCTCGTCCAGCTCCAGTATCCTCTGCTTTTTCTTTATCTCCACATTCAAAGTAGATGCTATGTAATATAGCTTCCTGTCGCCTTCCTTTATATTTTCATACGCCACCAGAGTTTCATTCGGAATCGAAGGATTCTTGTTAACATAATCAGTGAACAGTTTCGTCGCCTGCCTTATCAGCGCTACCAGCTGCGTATCCTCTATGTAATGCGTGAACTTCACCGATACTTCCGCTGTAATGTATTCTTCCGTGTGAAACCTCGTCACTCTCGCCGGCACCATTCCGTCCACCAGCACTTTTATCAGACCGTTCGGCAGTCTCAGCACCTGCAAAATCTTTGCTATCGTTCCCGTCGTGTAAAGGTTTTCGGGAGTCGTCTCCTCTATGTTCGGGTCTATCTGCGAAACCACCAGCACGTATTTCTCCGAATCTATCGAAGTGTTAATCGCCTTTACTGTCGAATCCCTGCCCGCAAGTATCGGAAATATTGTAAACGGAAAAAGCACAATGTCTTTCAATGGCAAAACCGGCAAAACCTCCGGTAAAAGGTTCTTATTGTCCTTACCCGAATCCTGCCCTGTAAAATCTTCTTTTATTATCTCTTTTATCATTAAATTTCTTTCTGCTAAATGCTTAATTTCTCAATATCTAATAAAACTGCATAATTCAGATATTAAACAATAATATAAATCTTGGCAAATCCATTTAAAAGGCAGAAAGTGGGAGGAGAAAAAGGAATATTTGATTTAAAATAGTAATCAATCAGCCGCTGTTGAGCGGTCTTAGCGAAATCCGCCGTGGCGGACGCTCTTTGCATCCCGACTTGTCGGGACAGAATTTATAATTCATAATTCTAAAAATCCATAATAAAGACAGAAAGACAGGGAAGTGAGGAATATTTGTTCTAAATTAGTAATCTAAAAATTGCAGTTGAGTGTTTTTAGCGAAATCCGCCGTAGCGGACGTTTTTTGCATCTCGAAGAGTCGCCGTGGAGACCGCCGTGGCGGGCAGCATTCATAATTCAGAATTTATTTACATTTCTTTTTGTGTTTTACTCTTTATATACTCATTACACCTAATACACTCAATATACTTAATGAACCGCTCCTCCGTGGCAAAGCCTTCGTGTATCCTTCGTGCCCCTTTGTGAAAATGCTTTTGCTCTTAAATTCAGAATTCACCCCCTTACTGCACCCAATGCCACCTAATACTCTTAATACATTTAAAAACTTAATCTTGCCCTTGACATTTAAATATAATCCAATTAGCTTGTATAAAATATAAAAAATATGCTAAATAGCTTATTTGAAATACTATGCTCTATCCGCTCTTATCAGTTCAATCCACGCTCTTCGTGTCCGCCGTGGCGGAAGTGTTTCCCGTGTGCAAAGCTCTTAAACCCTCAAAAAAGCTCTATCAGCGGAAAACATAATTATCATAAGAATCAGCGTCAAAAGTTTTTTAAATCAGCGAAATCAGTGTAATCAAATTAATCAGTGATATGAAGACCCCAATAAAAGACATCCCCGCCGCTCTTAAAAAATGGACAGAAAAACCCGGCGACTTCTGGTTCGGAAAATGCATCCGCTCCCTCGGCTATACCCGTGCCGAACTTACCGAACTTATGAAAAAAAACAAAGAAATAGACCATGCAGTTAAACTCGCATTCGATTCCCTCTTTGAAAAAGTAATCTATAACATCGCTACGGGAAACCTGCATCAGAAAGTCGGCGATTTCATTATGCTCTACTATGGCCACCGGCTCAAAATCATAAAAAAAAGAGATGCAAAAGACTATTATTACGACTGCCCTAAAAATGGCGATTTTAATGGCCTCGTTGATGACGATGATGATGAAGATGACTGCGATGATAATGAAGACAGTGATGAAAATAGCGATAAGAAAATTGAAAATTTAAATGGTGAGTTTGGTCCTCTTTTTAAAAAAATTAAAATCAAAAACAAATGAAAAACCTTGAACAAATAAAAACCTTTATCCGCCTTCGCTCCTCAGGCCACTCTCTGCGCGAAACCGCAAAAATCCTGGATAAGTCTGTTAATACTATGACTAACTGGAATAAAAAATATTGCTCTGTCGTCTTTGAAGTCCAGTCGGAAGAACTGAAAGAGTTTAAAAAGAAATTGCTCGAAGAAAAAAAGGCGCGTCTCGAAAATCTGAACAGCCACTTTTCAAAAATCCTCGGCAAGCTCGATGATTCTGAAATTCTCCTCAGGTATGATAAAATGATGACTCTCCTGATAAAACTTTCTAAATCCATCGACGCCTGCCAGAGCAGTATCGTCTTATCCGAAATCTCAAACTGTGCCGATGAACTGAAACCGGATGAATTCGAAATAGATAAACCCAATAAAGAAATTGGTACACCCAATCAAAAAATTGGTACAAAAACCACAAAAAATAGAAGTAAAAACATTGAAATTGAGCAGAAAACAAAATAAAAATACAAAACTGGTACAAAGTTGGTACAGTTTTTTTTCACTTTCTAAAATATCGCTTATTTTAAAAAATTTAAACGTTTTTAACCTATTACACTCAAAACATTCAAAACACTCAAAACACTCAAAACACTCAAAACACTCAATACACTCAAAACACTCAAAACACTCAATGCACTCAATGCACTCAATACACTCAATACACATAATAAACTATTCTTCCATTCAGAATTTTGAAAAAAGGTTTCCTTTGCCCTCTTTGCGGCATACTTTGCGTCCTTTGCGTTTAATGCTTTTTGCTCATCCATTTATAATTTGAGTTTTTTGCATCCGCCGTGGCGGACAGAATTCAGCATTCAGAATTTATTTAAAACTTTTGTCTTGATTAAACATTTTATTAAAAATAATTTAAGTAAATAATTGAATTTTTTGAGGAAAATAGATTTTAAGAAATATCTGTATTTCGCCTTTGTACTTTTTGTGTTCTCTTACGGATGCAATTACACTACCTATAAAACCATCCTGCAAGAACAGGCGGAAGGCGCGGATGACCTCGAGCCGAACTACGACGTCACCCTTAACGACGACTTCCAGAACTTTGTTACCTATTTCTATATGGGAAACCGCTCCGAAATGTTCGGCACTTTCTTCAATAAATTCTATCAGGCGCTCGAAGAGTACGATGAAGCTATGACCGACTACAGACTCTCTACTATCGCAACCTATAACAGAAGACTCGATTCGCTTAATATCACTCCGCCGATTTCTTCCACCGCAAGGGAAAAACTTACTAACGTACTCAGCCGCTGCTCTAAAATTATACAGTATAATAAAAGCACGCGCTTTATGGATGATGCTGTGCTGCTGATTGGTAAATCATATTTCTATCAGGGCGAGTACCTTTCTGCTGAAAGGAAATTCAATGAATTCCTCTCCAAGCTAACTAAAAGCGATTTGTACGATGAAGCAATTCTCTATCTCGGGAAAACAAAACTCAGACTCGGCAAATCCCAGGAGGCAGAAACTATTCTGTCGAACCTCTATAAATCCACACTGAATAACGAAATAAAATCCGATATCACGCAGGACCTTGCCCTTATGGCTCTTGCAAGGAATGATTATAAAACAGCCGTCAGCCAGTTCAGGAATTCAATCGAGCTTACAAAAGAAAAAGAAAAGAAAGCGGAAAAACAATATATACTTGCAAAGATATATTCGAAGTTTATCCCGTCCGAAGCTTATATCGAATTCAGAAAAGCTAATGAAATCACATCCGATTTCGATTTGCTGTTTTATTCCAAGCTGAATGAAGCCAAATCACTCGTTGTTATCGGCAGGGTGGGCGAAGCTCTGGAAATACTCGATAAGCAGAACAGTAAATACAGGGATTATCCTGATATGAAACAGCTCGTCGAACTTGAAATTGCTAATACATACTACTCCGAAAAAAAATATATTGACGCTAAAAAAGAATACTATAATGTAATACTTAAATATCCCGGCACTAAAGCCGCAGCAGATGCTTTCTTCCACCTTGCTGAGTATTCGGAGTATGTCAAAAATGACTACCTTTTTGCTTATGTGAACTATAAAAAATCCGCCGAAACAAATAATACTTCGGATTTTCTTAAAACCAGCCTGAAAAAAACCGCTACCCTCGATAAATATTTTACTCTCGTCGCCGCAGTTAAAGACTCTGCAAAAATCGTTTATCCGGACTTCGAACCGGATTTTCTTAAATACAGGGAAAACTGGAACAGGGAAAAAGGCGTGGAGGAAAAAGAAATTGAACGAAGAGAAGGCGAACAGAACAATCCTCCCAAGCTGAAAGGCAGCGGCTATAGCGGCGGATTAAAGCTTGACTCTCTCGGTAATCCCGATGAAAGTCCTGAAGTGATTCAGAATATCGATTCGGTTTCAATACCAAAAACAGATTCAACTGAAAATCTTAAAACTTCTGATACTACTTTAAAAACAGAGAAAGAGCCCGAAGTCAAAAAAATGAGTCCCGAAGATTCCCTGCTTCTGGCTATCCATATAGAAGATTCCATTAAGGTCGTTAAACAAACGGCAAGAGTTGACGCTTACTTCCAGCTTTCTGAGCTTTTCCTCTATGAGCTCGGCAGGTCTGATTCTGCATTGTATTATCTCGACATCATCATTTCCGACAGTCTTCTGCCGGAAAAAACTTCAAAAGCAATTTATACCGCCGGTACAATCCACAAGAATCTCGGCGACGAAGAAAAGGCAAATGAATATTTCAGGCTTGTTGTATCGCGGTACCCAAACACGGCTTTTGCTAATGAATCGAGAAAAGTTCTCGGACTTCAACTCGTGGAAATTGCAGTTGATACTTCAATGTTTCTTTTCAAATCAGCCGAGGAATATATTCTTAAAAATAATTTTGAGGCCGCATTGAATAATCTAAAAACCGTCCTTTCAAAAAGCTCTTCGGGAGATTCTGTTTATATGAAATCCCTCTATTCAATCGGCTGGATATATGAATACGGCTTTAAAAATAAAGACAGCTCGCTTTCTTATTACAAAATGCTGAAGAAAGTATATCCGAATTCTCTTTTTGCACAGAATCTGGCTCCAAAAATAGAATTTTATACAACCCTGGAAAAAATAGATTCGGTTAAAAAACAACTGAGGTCCCTGGGCACTTTGCCCGATTCTCTCAAAGTGATTTATGACTCCCTCACTTACCTGACCGACTCAACCGGCTGGAATATGGACCTTACTGGTACTTCCCGTATCAAGTCCGATTCCGTGAGCGTTGAACTCGAGAAAAGCAAAAAAGAAGGTAAGGACAAAAACAAACAGGAAAATTCCGGCGAAACCCCCGAAATGACAAATCCAAAAGAACAGAAATAATTTAAAAATATTATATGAATGAAGCAAATAGGATTTTTTAAAACATTTATTCTATTTACATTTATTTATTCACCCGTTATATGCTTAAAAAAATTATTTCGGGCGGACAGACCGGCGCCGACAGGGCCGGGCTGGAAGCCGCATTAATATTGAATATACCGACGGGAGGTTTCTGTCCCAGGGGCTTTATGACCGAACTCGGAAGAGATTTGTCTTTGAAGAAGTTCAGGCTGAAGGAAACAGATACTTTCAAATATGATGAACGAACCGTAAAGAATGTCCTTTCTGCAGACGGCACAGTGATATTCTGCAGGCTCGATTCGAAAAAGAGAATTGTCGGTGACGGCACACAGCTTACTTATGCAATAGCTGTTAATAACCTCAAGCCTGTGATTGTAAATCCTTCAAGAAAAAAATTTCTAAGCTGGCTGGAGAAAAATAAAATTGAAATTCTAAATGTTGCAGGAAACAGGGAAAGCCAGAATCCGGGCATATTCGAAAAGACAAAAAAATTTCTGGTAAAAGCCTTATTCGAAGATGAGTAATTTAACCATATATCAGTCATCAGCAGGTTCAGGCAAGACATACAAGCTTGCAAAGGAATACCTGAAGTTCGCATTCAGGTATCCCGGTGCATTTAAAAATATCCTGGCGATTACTTTTACCAACAAAGCAACGGAAGAAATGAAAAGCCGTGTGCTGAACTTTTTGGTAGATCTGTCAAAAGGAAAAAATGAAGAGCTGAAGGCACAGCTCACCGAAGAAGGAGTTAAGGGAGATATTGAAGAACTTGCAAAAGTGACACTTAACAGCATTCTTCATAACTATTCGGATTTTTCCATCAGCACAATTGACAGTTTTTTCAACCGGGTGCTCAGGTCCTTTTCAAAAGAGCTGAAGCTGCAGATTAATTTTGACATAGAGCTCGACCAGGAAAAAGTTCTCGATGAAATTACCGATATGATGCTCAAAGGTTTGAAAGATGATGAAGAACTTAAAAAATATCTCTCTGAATTTATACTTATGAAAATTAACGATGACAGGGGATGGGATATTGAAAAGGATATCAGAAAACTTGGCAATGAAATTTTCAAGGAAAGATATATTGAAAAGAAATACGCAGCACTTGAAAAAGGTTCAGGCAGGGGAATCAGCGACAGCAGGGAAAAAATCAAGGTGCTGATTGAGGAAATTTATAAAATTAAAAAAGAGTTTGAAATCCATCTCAAGAGTATAGGTGATAATGCCGAAGATGTGATGAAAAGATACGGTCTGGAAATTGAAGATTTTTCATATAAGGATAAAGGAGTAATGGGATTCCTGATTTTAAAAACCAGAAATCCTAAATCAGAATATGAAATAACCAAACGAGCTGAGGAAACTTATTCATCGAATGAGGGCTGGTGTGCGAAATCTTCAAAGAAAAAAAATGAAATTCAAAGCGCTGCAGAAGAAGGCCTTCATTCGCTTTTAAAAGAAGCCGTAGAATATATCAGGGATAACTCGAGGAAGTATTTTACTGCGGTAGAACTGCTTGATACTGTTTATACACTGGGAATATTTGAAGACCTTAACGAAAGATTGAGCAGATTCAGGAAGGAAAACAAAAAACTGCTTCAGTCAGATGTGAACGGAATTTTAAAAAGCGTCATTTCGGAAGATAACACACCGTTCATTTATGAAAAAATCGGAAACAGTTTCAGGAACATTCTAATTGACGAGTTTCAGGATACATCAACATTTCAGTGGCATAATCTTCTTCCTTTGATAATTAACTCATTAAGTGAAAATAACAAAGCGCTTGTTGTAGGCGATGTAAAGCAGTCTATTTACAGATGGAGAAGCGGAAATATGAAGCTGCTACTTGAAAAGATTTACAGTGATCTGGAAGGATTCAGGGAAGAGGTGAAAACAGAGTATCTCAGGACTAACCGGAGAAGCTGCAGTGAAATTGTGAAGTTCAATAATTCCTTTTTCCTGGCAGCCGCAGGGAAAATTACTGATGGTATAGGCGATGGTGCATTCGTGGAACTTATAAAGAAAGCGTATGCAAAAGACAGCGTGGAGCAGGACTATAAGAAAGAGGGCGGATACGTCTGCATTGAATTTTTTGATTCAGATGATGAACAAGAAATAAAAGCGGTTGAAAGAGCAGAGGAAAAGGTAAAGGAAATTGTTAAAGAGGTACTGAAAGACGGATACGGATTATCGGATATTCTGGTTCTTGTCAGGTCAAACGATGAAGCAAAAAAAATCTCCGGCTTGCTGGCAAGCGAAGGATACAGGATTATTTCATCAGAATCGCTGCTGCTGAACAATTCGCCGAAAGTGAGGATGATAGCGGATCTTATGAAACTCATAAACGACAACAAAGATGAACTTGCAAAAGCGGATGCAGTATATAATTACTTGTGCTTTATAAAAAGCAGTAATGATTCTCTCGCGGCAGTCTTTGAAAATGCCGGTAAACTTTTCTACGATAAAATTCCGGATGAATTCTTCAAGGAAAGCGAAAAACCTAAAATAAAACCTGTTCTTAATGATACTGGAGTATTTGAGGTATGCGAAAACCTGATTAAGATTCTGAAATTTGACGAAGTCCCTGACCCTTACCTGATAAAGTTTCAGGATGTGATTCTTGAATATGCAAAAAGTAATAATTCTGACCTGAAAAGTTTTCTGGATTGGTGGGAAGAAAAGAAAAATGATTTTACAATCGACAGCCCCAGGGGAACCGATGCGGTTAATATTATGACTATACATAAAGCCAAAGGGCTGCAGGGAAAGATTGTAATTGTTCCTTATGCAAACTGGAAACTGAATATTGACGGAACAAAAGACTTGATCTGGGCTTCTGCTGCTGAAGTGCCTTTCGGCATTTCATCCGCTTATGCCGTAAAAGCGAAACTAAGCATGCGTAAAACTTTTTTTGAGGAAGATTTCAATTATGAATTTGCACAGACGAGACTGGATAACCTGAACCTGCTTTATGTCACCTTTACCAGAGCGGAAGACAGGCTTTATGTCCTGGTACCTGAAAAGAAAAATACGGAAAATATCGGGAATGTGATAAAGAGTGTAATAAAAGAGAAATATAATCCTGAAGGGAATGAAACTGCTGTAGGGATTAAGTCAAAAAAGAAAGAAAGCGAGAAAAAATCAGGAGTACGTACGGAAACCCTAAAGCATTTTATTTCTGATTACTGGTACAAAAAAATCATTATAAGACCAAAGCACAGGCAAATGAGAGAGTTCACAGATGAGGAATTTGCATGCAAAGTAAACAAAGGTGTTGTGCTGCATGAGGTGCTATCGAGATTGATTTCATTTGATGATGCAGAAAATGTTATAACTAAAATGATATATGAAGGAATAATAAGGGAAAGTGATTCGGAAAGAATTTATGGGGAGATTGAAAAATTAAGAAATAATACTGTTGTCTCGGATTGGTTCAGCAGCAGGTGGGAAGTAAAGCCTGAATCCGATATTCTGCTTGATGACGGAAGCTTTATAAGACCTGACAGGGTGCTGATAAAAGGAAGCGAAGCAGTAGTGATCGATTACAAGACGGGAAGCGTAAAGGAAGAACATAAGAAACAGGTCACAAAATACGCCGATACGCTTAAGGAAATGGGATTTACAAACGTCAGAAAATATCTGTTATATTTCGGTAATAATGAAGATGGAGTTACATTTACGGAGGTGTCAGGATGAATACATTTCTGAATTATATTTGTGATAAAGTAATTGAATCTAATGAAAAAGATTTTTCAAAAATCTGCGTTGTATTCCCGTCCCGCAGAGCAGGATTGTATTTCAGGAATATGCTCGGAAGAAAATTCAAAGCGCCCGTATGGTCGCCGGCTGTATTCAGCATAGAGGATTTCATAGAGTATTTATCGGGATACAGCTTTGCTGACAGTTTTAAACTGCTCATTGAATTGTACAAGGTATATAAGGATGTTGTAAAAACGGAAACTGAAACTGACTCAGAAAGAGTGACTGATTCAAATACTTTTACTGAAGCGGAAAGCTTTGATAATTTTTATCCGTGGGGTGAAATGCTGCTTAAGGATTTTGATATTGTTGATAAATATCTCGTCTATGCGGGAGTGCTTTTCAAAAGGATAAAGAACCTTAAAGAAATAGAAGAAAACTTCCCGCTTGAGCTTCAGGACACTTTCAGGAAATTCTGGGGTTCGCTTTTTGATACTGATTCGACTTTAATGAAAGAAAATTTCCTTAAAATCTGGAAATTGCTGGAAAAGCTTTACACCGCTTATAAATCCTGTCTTGAAAGCAAAGGCATCTGCTATCCGGGAATGGCGTACAGGAAACTGCAGGATGATCTTAAGTCAGGAAACACTGTAATTAAATGGGACAGAATTATATTTGCCGGTTTTAATGCCTTAAGTAATTCTGAAAGAAATATAATGCGAATCCTTTCGGAAAAAGGAATTGCGGAGTTATATTTTGACGGGGATGATTATTATAGTTCCGACAGGAATCAGGAAGCCGGTGATTTTATAAGAAAGAATATTAAAAATTTCGGGATAGAGGAATTTAATTTTGGAAATGACCTTTTAAAAGGAGAGAAAAATATCTGTTCAATCGGGACTTCTTCGGCTGCCGGAATGGCAAAGGTTCTCGGAAGCGAACTGAAGGAAATTTGTGCCGAAAAAGATTTTAAACCTGAAAACACTGTTGTTGTTTTGCCCGAAGAGAATCTGCTGCTGCCGGTAATGTACTCAATACCAGATGGGATAAAGGAGGTGAACGTAACGATGGGCCTGCCTTTCAGTGATACGCCTTTGTATAATTTGATTAATCTTCTGTTTGATCTGCAAAGCAGCTGCATTTTTGAAAAAGGACGGTATAAATTCCATCATAACAATGTTGAGAAAATCCTGCTGCATCCATATATAAAATTCGTTGATTCAACACTTGTATATGAAATACTGAATTATATTAAAAAAAATAACATTGTTTATTTTTCTCCGGAAGAATATCCGGAAAATGTCCCGGGATTATTTGAATCTGTTTTCAAAAAATTAAATTTTTCGGCTGATACTGAAAAATATCTCAGGGAAATAATTGAATTCATTGCAGACAGGATAATTTCCGATAAAAGCGGTGATGTTGATTACAGAAAATTCCAGCTTGAATATATATTCGGTTTCTATTCAAACTTCAACAGGTTCAGTGATACTATAAATGAAATAATTACAGAAATTAACACCGAAACATACTGCAAATTCCTGTTGGATTTGTTGAAAAATGTTTCAATACCTTTTACTGGTGAACCGCTGAAAGGCCTGCAGATAATGGGTTTGCTGGAAACAAGAAATCTTGATTTTGAAAATGTATTTGTTTTATCGGTAAATGAGGGGGTGCTGCCAAAGGGAAACATGCACAACAGCTTTATTCCGTATTCTTTAAGAAAGGCAATGAAGATGCCGACTTATGAGGATGAAGATTCTGTGACGGCTTATTATTTTTACAGGCTGATTCAAAATGCTAAAAATATATATCTTGTTTATAATACAGAAATAGGAAATAATGTAAAGGAAAAGAGCAGGTATCTTTTGCAGATTGAAAACGAGCTGATTGAGAAAAACAGGAAAATAAAATTTACTGGCAAGATTGTTGTCCCGGAGTTTACCGGAATTGAAAAAAAAGCCATTGAAATACGGAAAGATGAAAAAATTTTAGAAAAGCTCAAATCCCTGAAAAGGTTCTCGCCTTCTTCATTAATCAAATATATTACCTGCCCGCTGCAGTTTTATTTTGAAAAGTGTGCGGGTTTAAAAGAAAAAGAAAAGGTTGAGGAGACGTTTGATTCTAGACTGGTAGGAAACGTAATCCATGAAATTCTTGAAAACCTGTTTAAGCCGTACGAAGAAAGCGAAGTTGATGAAAAGGAAATCTCCGTAATAATTGAAAAAACAAGAAACGGTTTTGATGAAATCCTTTATAATGCGGTCAGGAAATGTGGTTCGAAATATATTCTTACAGATACAGGAGGAAAAAATTTTCTTTTCAGGAATATTGTTTATCAGCTTTTAATCAGAGTTCTTGAAAACGAAAAGAAACTTGTTCCATATAAAATTATTTCCCTTGAAAAAGAAATTGATGATACATTCGGATTTAATAGCGGAGGTAAAGAAATTAAGATTAATATTTACGGAAGAATGGACAGGGTTGATGCGAAAGACGGAGTAACAAGAATCATTGATTACAAGACAGGTGGTTTTGAATTAAAAAAATTCAAAAAGGATAATCCGACAGAGTATTTTGAAAACCTTATTTCAAACTCTGATTTCAAAGAGAACTTCCAGGCTTTCTTTTACGGATACTTTTACTCCGGAAAACACAAAGAGGAAAAAATTAATGTCGGCATATATCCGGTGAAAAAATTAAATGAGGGGATTCATACACTTATGGACGGATATATTGAAAATGAATTATTTAACATTTTCGAGGATAATCTGAAAAAGCTGTTTGAAGAAATTTTTAACCCTGAAATACCGTTCAAACAGACTGAAGACGAGAAGAGATGCTCATACTGTCCGTATGCAGGATTTTGTTACAGGGATTTAAAAAATGCCATTTAAGATTTGATATTTTTAGATTAACTTAATGAATATTAAGAAAGACAAAGAATCCTGTTAACCAATTGAAAAATTATTAATTTAAATATAAATATTTATGAGTACAAAAAAAGATTATTTAAAAGAGACCATTCAGCACATTGACATAAAGCAACATAATGTTGTTCCGCTTGTTGATTCATTCAAAGACATGGCATTTCAGGCCAGGAATCTGCACAGAGCTGCCAAATATTATGACATGATGCTTGCCGACCAAAATTGTTCTGTAATGCTTTGTCTGGCCGGTTCATTATTCTCTGCAGGGCTTAAAAATGTTGTTGTGGATATGATAAGAAACAACATGGTTGATGTAATTATTTCTACGGGTGCAATCATCGTTGACCAGGATTTCTTCGAGGGGCTCGGTTTCAAACATTATATAGGAACGCAGTGGGTAGATGATAATGAACTTCGGGATTTAATGATTGACAGAATTTACGATACATACATAGACGAAGAAGATTTAAGAATATGCGATGACACTGTTGGTAAAATTTGCGACACTCTTGAGAAGAGACCTTACTCATCAAGAGAGGTAATCTGGGAAATGGGAAAATATCTTGACAAGTACGGAAAGAATAAAGATTCTGTGGTTTATGAAGCTTACAAGCACAACGTGCCGATTTTCGTGCCCGCATTTTCGGATTGTTCCGCAGGATTCGGATTTGTACACCATCAGTGGCACAATCCCGACAAGCACGTTTCGATTGATTCAGCAAAAGATTTTCTTGAGCTGACAAAAATAAAGCTCGAAGCTTTTGAATCAGGTCTGTATATGATTGGAGGCGGTGTTCCGAAGAATTTTACGCAGGATGTTGTTGTTGCCTGCGATGTTCTTGAAAAGGAAGTACCGATGCACAAATACGCAATACAGGTTACGGTTGCTGACGAAAGGGACGGGGCATTATCAGGTTCGACTCTGAAAGAAGCAAGTTCGTGGGGAAAAGTAGATACAACATACGAACAAATGGTTTATGCAGAAGCAACAATAGCAATGCCTTTGATTTCAGGATATGCATATCACAAAGGAAGTTGGAAGAACAGGAAAAAACGCGAATTCGCAAAAATGTTTTTAAAATAATTAATGACATTTTTAGAAATTGTACTTATTGCAATTGGACTTGCAATGGATGCCTTTGCTGTTTCTATATGTGCAGGCACAAATGAACTTACAAAGGGAAAGAGACCGACATTCAGATTGTCATTTCATTTCGGGCTGTTCCAGTTTCTTATGCCGATATTCGGTTGGTTTCTCGGTTCGGGTATTCAGAAATATATTGAGGATTATGACCACTGGTTAGTTTTGATTTTACTTTCTTATGTCGGAATTAAAATGATAAAATCCGGATTAGAAAATTATCCGGATGTCGGAAAAAGCGATTTGTCAAAAGGAATGAAACTTGTTATGGTAAGTGTTGCAACAAGCATTGATGCATTGGCAGTTGGTATCAGTATTGCGATGCTGCAAACAGATATCTGGTATCCGAGTATGATTATTGGAATAATTACTGCCGGGCTGTCCGTGGCAGGAGTACGACTGGGCAATAAACTTGGTTCCGAATTTGGAAAAAGAATGGAAATTATTGGCGGAATCATATTAATTTTGATAGGAATCCGTATTTTAATTACTCATATCGCCTCTTAATTGTTAATTGTAAATTCCGTTTATTTTCCTTATTTTTTAGATATTTATTAAAAATTTTAATGATTTTCATATGAAATTCAATATTTCCGTCGAGCAATTTGTAAATGCATTAACAAAGTTGAATCTCGTTATTCCATCGCATTCAACTTTACCGATTTTAGATAATATAATGTTTGATTTAAAGGGCAATGAACTGACAATGCTTGCATCGGATCTTGAAATTTTTATCAGGAATGCTGTAAAGGTCGAAGGCCAGGAAGACGGTGAAATAGCAATGCCTGCAAAAAAACTTCTTGACCTTGCAAGACTGCTGGTAACAAAATTTGAAAGCGCGATTGCATCGGTGGATTTCGAACAGGATGTATTTTACGCTCTAAACAGGAATGAAAATATATCGGAGTTGTTCAAAGGAAATCTGAAATACGACATATCAAAGGGCACCTTGATTTTTAAGGGGATTTTTACATCAGAGGAAAAAGACAGGATTATTGAACTGCTAAACAGTGAAAAGAACAATGCAGGGGATGAAGGAGGTGAACTTAAAGGCAATATCGAAATATTGATTGATGGTGTGGAAAGGCTGTATAAGGAAGCCGAAAACATTTCTAAGAAGATGTATGAAAAAAGAAAGATTAAAATCGATGTAAACGAAAAGAATAAAGTTACTATAACATCAAAGAATGGTAAATATACTTTATTTGGTGAGCCTGTGGATGACTTTCCAACTCCTGAAGACAGAAGCGACCTGAACAGGATTGAAATGAAATCAGCAGTATTAAAAAGGTTTCTGATGAAAGTCAGGCATTCCGTGAAGTATGATGAAATAAGAAGGAATATGGCGGGTGTGTTTTTTGACGTGAAGAAAGATGAACTCAGATTCGTTGCTACCGACGGTTTCAGGTTGAGCAAAATTCTTACAAGGAATTTCACTCACAGCAATCCGAAAGATGAAAATTTTATAGTTCCGCTGAAAACATGTGAAATGATTCTGAAATTATGCAATGACAATGATTCGGTGTTGGAATATGACAGCAACCTGATTAAAGTTACATTTGATAACCTGCAGATTTATTCAAAGTTGATTGATGATACATTTCCGAATTATGAAACTGTTATACCGAAGGAAAATGACAAGAGGCTCAAAATACACAAAGGTGAGCTCCAGAATTCTTTAAGAAGGGCGCTTATATTTGCAGACGTTATTACAAAGAGAGTCAGATTCGAGATTAAGAATGATTCGCTGACAATTAAAGCGGATAATCCCGAAATAGGTGCCGAGGGTGAAGAAATAATTGAAAGTACTTTTGTTGCCGACGGGAATGATATTGATTTTGACAAGGAACCGTTTGTGATTGCATTTAATGTCAGCTACCTGCTTGACTGTCTGTCGCAAATGGAGACTCCCGAAGTGATTTTCAGCTTCAACACTCCTGCAAAGGCTTCGATAATTATTCCTACTGAGCAAATGTCAGATGAGGATTTTATGGAATTAATAATGCCCGTCAGGGTAAGTTAAGAATAAAATGAACAGAAATTGATTTTAAAAAGGATAAAGCTGATTGATTTCAGAAATTACGGAATTCAGGAGCTGGAATTAAACAGAAAGTTTAATTTTATTTTCGGAAATAACGGACACGGAAAGACAAACATACTCGAAGCAGTTTCTTTTGTAACTTTCGGGAAAAGTTTTTTAGGGTCTCCTGATCAGGATTGTGTAAAGTTTGAAAAAGAAGAGTTTATATTAGACAGTGTTTTTGAAAACGAAATTGGAAATGATTACCACATTGCTTTAAATTATAATTTAAGCAGCAAGAAAAAGGTTTATCAACTCAATAAGGAGAAAGTTTCCCGCTTTTCAACAGATGTGTTCGGCAAGTTTCCGGTTGTTTTTTTTTCTCCACATAGTCTGAATATTACTTACGGAAATCCTTCGGAGAGAAGGAGGTTTTTTGATATACTTATTTCGCAGACGAGCAAGGTTTATCTCGACCTGCTCAAAGACTTGAATAGGCTGCTAAAGCAGAAAAATGCTCTGCTGAAAAGCAACGCAACCGAAAGGAACTACCCTGAAAAGGATTTCAGGTATCTGCTGAATTCCTTTAATCAAGGACTTGCAGGAGTATCCGTCGATATTCTTTACAGGCGTCTGGAATTTTTGAAGGAGTTTCAGTCTTATTTTGAAAGAAATTTCAGAAACCTGCAGAAAAATGAAGATAGTCCGACAATAAAATATTATTCAGAGATTTTTGAAGGTCTCGGAATTGAGGCAGATGAAGTTCTGAATATGGAAAAGGAAAACTTTACAGAAAAAGTGAAAGGATATTTCAGACTGAGAGAGAATGAAGAGATTGCAAGAGGATTATCTCTGATAGGACCGCAGAGAGATGATTTTATATTCAGCTTGAAAAAAAGCAACCATTTTGAAAATCAATTTGAGCTGAAGAATTTTGCATCGCAGGGTGAACATAAAACATTCGTTATCGGACTGAAGCTGGCTGAGTTTTATTATATTCTGGATAAAATCGGCTCAAGCCCCATTCTTCTGCTGGATGATTTACTTTCGGAACTCGATTCTGAAAGAGTTTTTATGATTATATCGCACTTGAAGGATTTCGGACAGATTATACTTACATCTGTGGATTCGGTGTATAATGAAAAATTCAGGGAAATTTTTAACGGTAATGAAATATCTTATATTAAGATTTCAAACGGAAAACTTAGCTATGAAAAGAGTTGATACAAAGAGAAGAGTAAACAGGGTAATTTGTCTGAAAGAAGAGATTGACGGATTTGTGAAATATCTCGGACTGGATGAGAAACTTCAGGAAATGAAAATTTTGGAAGCCTGGAAGGAATGTGTAGGAAAAACAATTTCTGAATTTTCAAAGCCGGTAGAAATTAAAAAGAATAAATTGTTTGTAAGAGTCGAAAATGCTGTTTGGCGATTTGAGTTATCGGCTAAAAGAAATGAAATTATTTCAAAACTTAACCTGATATTAAGCAGGGAAGACAAAAAAAAGAATATTAAAGAAATAGTATTTATATAAAAAAATGGCAAAGAATAACAACAACGGAAGCAACAACCACGAATCGTACAACGAGAGTGATATTCAGGTACTGAAAGGACTTGAACACGTGAGACGCAGACCCGCTATGTATATTGGAGATGTATCAGCAAGAGGACTTCACCACCTGGCATACGAAGTAATTGATAATGCTATAGACGAAGCTCTTGCCGGATTCTGCGACAGGATAATTGTGACAATAAACAAAAACGGTTCCGTAACCGTGGAAGATAACGGAAGAGGCATTCCGACAGGGATGCATCCGACAGAAAAAAAATCGGCTCTCGAAGTCGTTATGACACAGTTAAATGCGGGTGGAAAGTTTGACAGGAATACATATAAAGTATCTGGCGGATTGCACGGAGTCGGTGTTTCCGTAGTAAACGCACTTAGCGAATATCTCGAAGTAGAAGTTTACAGGGATGGAAAAATATTTTATCAGAAGTACGAAAGAGGAGAAACAAAAACACCTGTTAAAACCACAGGAAAAGTAAAAAGTAAAACAGGTACAAGGGTAACATTTTATCCCGATAAGCTTGTATTTAAAAATATCAACTTTAAATATGAAACACTCGAAGACAGGCTCAGAGAGCTTGCATATCTGAACAAAGACCTTACTATTATCGTAGCGGATGAAAGGCAAAATAAGAAAAACGAATTCAAATTCAAAGGCGGGCTTATTGATTTTGTTAAATACCTTGATGAAGGCGAAAAGTCAATTTCTGGCAAACCGATTTCTATTTCAGGGGAAAGAGAAAACGTTCTTGTGGAAATAGCTTTCCAGTATAATGAATCTTATAACGATGATATTCTTACATTCGTAAACAACATCAATACACATGAAGGCGGAACACATCTTGAAGGATTCAAATCGGCATTAACAAGGACATTGAATAACTACGGTTCCAAGAACGGAATATTCAAAAGCGATAAGATTACTTTGACGGGTGATGATTTCAGGGAAGGGCTTACATGCGTTGTCAGTGCGAAAGTGCCCGAACCTCAGTTCGAGGGTCAGACAAAAACTAAACTCGGAAACAGCGAAGTAAAGGGAATAGTGCAGTCCATTACCGGGGAACAACTCGGAAATTATCTTGAAGAAAATCCGTCTGTAGCCAAAAAAATTATTGAGAAATGCCTCAGGGCGGCTGAAGCAAGGGAAGCTGCAAGAAAGGCAAGAGAACTTGCAAGAAAGAAAACAGGGCTGGAAATTTCCGGTCTTCCCGGAAAACTTGCGGACTGCTCGATTTCAGACCCTTCTCAGTGTGAATTATATCTTGTCGAGGGAGACTCTGCAGGCGGCTCTGCAAAACAGGGAAGAGACAGAAGGTTCCAGGCCATACTTCCTTTAAAAGGAAAGATTTTAAATGTCGAAAAAGCAAGAATCAATAAAATAGTAGAGAATGATGAAATCCGTTCTATTGTAACTGCAATCGGTGCGGGACTCGGGAATTCCGAAGAGTTTGATGAGAATAAAATCAGGTATAATAAAATAATTCTAATGTGCGATGCCGACGTTGACGGTTCACATATCAGAACATTGCTGCTTACTTTTTTTTACAGGCATATGAGGGAAATAATAGATACAGGAAGATTATATATCGCCCAGCCTCCGCTTTTCAAAGTAAAAAAAGGAAAAACGGAATTATATGCATACGATGAAAATGAAAGAGATGAGATTCTGAAATCAATGAAAGTCGACAAAAAAAGCATAGTGAATACTGAAGAAGGTTCTGCGCCTTCCACTGTCAGCGAATCGAAAGTAATTATCTCGAGATTTAAAGGTCTCGGAGAAATGAATCCTGAGCAACTCTGGGCAACGACTATGAATCCGGAAACAAGAACAATATTGCAAGTGACAAGCGAAAATGCTTCTGCAGCCGATAAGATGTTCAGGATATTAATGGGAGAAGAAGTCGAACCGAGAAGGAAATTCATTGAAGAAAACGCAAGGTATGCAAATATTGATGCTTGATTTTCAAGTAATTTTTAGAAATAAAAAAGTGTTTCCTTATGAAAGAAACACTTTTTTTTAATATTGTAATTTATGTTTAATCAGTTAAAAATATTAATTCTTTCTGCATTCACTGCACTCTGCATTTTAAATTCTGCTTATGCCGATTCGACGCATGTTTCCTTTCAGTCGCTGAATAAGGGTAAAAAATATATTTCCGTAGCATTCGGAATGGGAGCACTTTATTGTAATAATACATCATTGAAAAATTTTATTCAGTATGAGATTCCAAATTACGGAACGCTTACAAGGGAACAGCAGTTGTCTGAGTTTTTTACAGGTCTGGATTTTTTCGGCGGGATTGAAAAACAGATGAGCAGCAATTTATCCGTAAGAGCAGATTATTCGTATTTTATTAAAAGCTATAATGTTAGCCAGTATCCCCAATATGATTTTTCCTATTCAAATCACCAGCCGGGCTTAACGGTGTTTTATTTAATACCACAGGAATATTCGTATATTAAAATCGGAGCTGGGGCATCTTACATTTATTCCGGTTTTGACCTGAAGGAATTCGGTTTGGAGAAATCTTTTACATCAAAGGGTTTCGGACTTAAAGGGGAAATTATACTGAATGCTCAGATTGGAAAATCATTTGCCGGTTATATAAGCGGATATCTTTCAAAAACATTTTTACAAAACTTAAAAGACAATAACGGGAATGAGTTGCTTGCAAATGTCACACGTGAGGGTGTTAATTTAAGCAGCTTCGGTGCCGGTATAAGGCTGGGTGTCGAAATATTCTTTTTTTAATTATGGAAATTATAAAAGCAATAGTTTACGGGATTATTCAGGGATTAACGGAATTTATTCCTATAAGCAGTACTGCACATATTAGAGTGGTTCCAGCATTATTAAATTGGGGAGATCCCGGTGCCGCTTATACTGCAGTTATTCAGATTGGTACACTGATAGCAACTTTGATTTATTTCAGACAGGATATATTCTTTATGATATCAGGTTTTTCTAATGCAATTAAAACTAAAAAATATTTTGAAGATCCGTATTCAAGAATGTTTATTTTAATAATTGTAGGTACAATTCCGATTTCAATATTCGGACTTGCTTTTAAACATTTTATCGAAGGAAGCGCAAGGGGATTATATGTCGTTAGTTCTTCTTTAATCGGACTTGCTATAATACTTTTTATAGCAGAAAAAATTTCTTCAAAGAAAAAAGAGTTTACTGATATCACCATAAAAGACGGTCTGTTAATTGGGCTTGCTCAGGCGCTGGCTTTAATCCCCGGAAGCTCCAGGAGCGGCGTAACCATCACAGCAGGATTATTCTGCGGACTAAAGCGTGATGTTACGGCAAGGTTTTCATTCTTGCTTAGCATACCTGCGGTAGGGTTAAGCGGATTATATGAATTGTATAGTGAAAGAAATGCACTTTTAAATGAAAACGCTTTAAATTTACTGATTGCAACTGTTATTTCCGGTATAGTCGGATACCTATCTATTGCATTTTTAATCAATTTCCTTAAAACCAGGTCAAATCTAATATTTATACTATACAGGATTTTACTTGGGCTGATAATACTATACCTGCTTTATTCAGGGGTTTTAAGCAATATTTAATGTCGAATTTGAATTGACATTTAGGGGTAATTATTGTTAATATTAACTGAAACTTTTTAAGCTTATAAGAGTTTAAAAATCAGACATAAAATTGAATTATGAAAACAATAAAATATATATTAGCAGTTTTTATATCGGTGGTTTTTTCTGTATCTGCTTTATCCCAGACATCATATAATTTCAATGACGGCCTGACAGCAGCAAAATCAGCAAATAAAAAGATATTAATCAGCATTTATATAGACGGAGACAGCTGGTGTGAAAAAATGCAATCTGTTTACTCCGGCGAGAGTATAAAAAATTACATAAACAATAATTTTATTTTTATTAAGCTTAACGGACAGGGTTCGGAAAAATATAACTATAATGGCAAGCAGTATTCGGCTTCTGACCTTTCAAAATTGTTTGGTGCAACAGGTTATCCAACTCATGTTTTCCTTGGCTCGGACGGTTCAATCCTTAAATTCAAGTATAATGGTGAAGTTCTGAATTGTTATTCAGGATATGTTGACGCTGCCGAATTTGATAAAATCCTAAAGTTTTTTGCAGGAAATCAGTACAAGGATACCGACCTCTCAAAAATTCTATAACTTTTTTACCTGAATTTTTCTTCAAGCTTCTTCCTGACCGGCTCAGGAACGAAACTCTTTATTTGACCCTTGAATTTTGCCAGCTCCTTTACAAGTGAAGAATTCAGATAAGCATACTTTTCATTGGGCATCAGAAATATTGTGTTTATATCAGGTGCCAGTTTCCTGTTGGTGAGTGACATCTGAAACTCATATTCGAAGTCAGATAATACTCTCAACCCTCTTATTATTGTATTTGCCTTTTTCTTCGCAGCATAATTTACAAGCAAACCGTCAAATGAATCCACCTCAACGTTTTTATATTTATTTATAACTTCTTTAATCATGGATTTCCGCTCTTCCTTTGTGAATAAAGGTACTTTGCTTGAATTCAGGGCAATTGTGACAATAACTTTATCGAATATACCCGATGCCCGCTCTATAATATCGAGATGCCCGTTTGTAACAGGATCAAATGTTCCGGGATAAACTGCCGTATTTTTTTTCATATATTATTTTTAAAATCAAAAAACGTGAAATTTGTGACACCTATTTTTTTCCTTAGAAAAACTTTTATTCCAAAATCTTCCGGAATAATCAGGTTTTTGTCGTGCTCCAGAACCAGTATTGTTCTGTAAGCTGATACTGATGATATTAATTCGGTGTAATTATCATACTTATACGGCGGATCGGCAAACGTAAAATCCAAATTTCTATTATTATTCGGATTATGCAAAAATCTTACAGCTTCGCTTCTGATAATTTCGGCTTTGTCTCCCAGATTCAGCAAGGCAGCATTCTCTTTTACAGACTTTATGTCTGTATCTATAAAAATGCTTTTAGAGCCTCCGCGTGAAATGAATTCAATCCCGAGATTACCCGTGCCGCAAAATAAATCAATGCATGTTTTTTCTTCAATAGCATATCTGTTGCAGAGAATATTAAAAAGTGTTTCTTTTGCCCGGTCAGTTGTTGGCCTGACTTCATTTATACCGGTAGGGGATTTCAGTATTCTCCCTTTATAAATGCCGGATATTATTCTCATTTTTTTGCTTCCGATGCCAGACCGCAGAGCGGAATGTATTTGTAACCTTCAGATACTATCTCGGTCTTTACTTTTTCGGTAATTCCTATTTCATAAAAAGGATTTGAAAGAAACACTCTGGATTTTTCAGAAAGGTCGTTAATAATGCTGTACGAATCTGCTGCTGTTTCATCCCCGTACAAATAAATATTATTAATTTGTAAATTTCTGTATTTTTTTTCCGTTCCAATGAATGCATTTGCGAAATTATCCTGAAAATTAAGCTCTCTCGGAATGTAATAATCATAATGCAGGCATCCGGAATCATTAATAATGCTGAAGTCGAAACGGCTTTTTTTGCTCCCTATTACCATTATATTTTCGTCTTTGAAAAGACTTTTTCTTATTGCCCTGAAATATTTTTCAGCTGCAAAATGCTCTATATCTATGGAGGTTATCTTAATGTTAAGCAGCCGCGAAAGCTTTTTCAGTGTTTCAAGATTACTGTTCAGAATTCCTATGATGAGAGTGTCTCTGACCTGACTCGAATAAGAATCAGAAAGAAGTTTGTGATAGCTTACCTTGAACTCCTTGTAATTATCGGGAAAATAATTTGAAAGTTCCCACAGTATATTTGAGTTAAGTTTTTCCTTCTTTTCCGAAAAGTCAAGCGGTATAACATTTGCAAAACACTTATTCGTATCAATCAGAAGCCTTGAATGGTCGGAAGAAGTCCTTGATTCCTCAATAACTCTGTTAATTAATTCTGCAGCATTATTTATGTATGTATCGGAAAGCTTGTTCTTTTTAAAAAGATTTTCCAGTTCAAAATTATCCGAAACGGCTCCGGCAAAGGAAATTTTGTTTTCCCTGTTGGTTTCGAGAAACCTGATTGATTTTTCAAACAAACCTATTGTGAACATAAATTTAATCTATGGTAATATATTCTTTTAATTTTTCGAATTTCTTTTTGCCTATTCCTTTTACTTTCATAATATGCTCAATTTTCTTGAATCCGTTATGCGTTTCCCTGTAATTAATTATCTTTTCTGCAGTTGATTCACCTATTCCGGGAAGCATAATAAGGATTTCCTTTGTAGCAGTATTAATATTAATGCTCTTAGGCTTTAGTTTCTCTTCTTTCTTGCTTTTTTTCTTTCCTGTGTTTTTCAGTGAATCCTCAACGGATTTCAGTTTATCCGAAATTGTAAGCGAGCTTTCGGATCCTGTTCTTTCTGAAGAGTCTTTAATCAGGAGGTTTGCCGAAGAACCAGATAACTTTTTGAATTTCTCTTCACTTTCCGAATAGTCAAAAACAAATGAATTGTCGGAAGTCAGGTTTTTAATATACTTTATACTGAATCCGGAAAGCAGCACTAATGTCATGAATAAAATTGCTTTCAGTTCATTTTTCGTAAAGCTGAAATATTTTATATTGAATTTCATTCTTTTATGTCAAAAAAGCCTGTCAAATTAAATTGACAGGCTTTTGGAAAATATTAAAACTGAAAATTATTTACTTGGATTAGGGTTAAACTCATTTGCTGCATTTGTATTAATTTTTATATCTACTAATACTTTTCTTATTTTAGATGCAGCGTCATACCAAACGGAATCTATAAACATAAGCCCGAATGTCCTTGGTGCGGGATCTCCCAACCATCTGCCTGCCAGATAAAAAGCACATATTCTTTTATGAGAACCCAGGGTCAGTAAATAATCAATCCCGTTCTGATTCGGAAAATCGCGATAAGGATTTAACTGGTTATCAATTGTCGGGAACTTGGATAAAGTATCAAAGTAAGCCTTTGTATATCCGGGAAGCAGTGTGTTGCTGAAATAGGTTGCTTTACCGGTATTGATTTCGTCTAAAAAAGCTGATCTTAAATATATTAATGTATCAGGTCCTACAATTGAATCCCTTATCTGAATGTCCTTATCCGTTATAAGGTCCTGTACTCTCATTCCTGTAAGAAAATTAGCCGCGCTATAAGATGCAGCGGAGAAATATTCATCCAAAATAATATTATTAAATACATAAACTGATTTCGGCAAAAGACTGATTGTTATGATGGAAACCGAATCGCTGGATACTGTAATGGTTTTATTGTATTTGTAATAATTATATTTTGATACAGATACATCCCAGTCTCCCGCACTGATATTTTCGAACGTAAAAGAACCGACAGAATCTGTTGTGGTTGTATATGAAGTCCCTGAATAAACTATTAAAACTACAGCACCCTGTATTCTTGTATTAGGTACTACAGTTGTATCCATTACAACACCTTTCAATGTTACTGTACCTGTATCCGAACTTGTCATGCTGCATCCGGAAATCATTAAGGAGGATATTAACGAAAATACTATAAAGACGGGCAATAAAATCTTCATATTATGATTTATTTAATTTTTTAATTTTCCTTAGTTTATTGTTAAAAATACTTTAAATATTCAGAAATTTCAAATATAAAATTTATAGGAAAAACCTATTTGGCCAAAAAGTTGTTTTCACCGTTTCTGTTTTCTTTAATATCCACTCTTACCATTACTTTACCGCTTCCCGGATCTGTCCATACAGAATTAATATATAAAAGTCCGAATACTTTTGCCGAACCGGGATAAATTGAATACCTACCTGCAAGATAAAAAGGATATACGGCATTCTCTGTCAGCGGATTTGGAAAAAATGGTATTGCAGACTGGGTAAAGTATGAATCTCCAAGTTGGCCGCTGACTCCGTAAATCATTTTCAGGGTATCGAACTGGTATTTTGTAAAACTTCCAAGTGAATTTGCAAATCTTGTATCCAGGCTAAATAGAATCGGATCTGTAAGAGCAGTTCTGAACCGGAATCTTTGATTTAATCCTAGTGAATCTCTTAAATCAATATCCCTGTAAGGATTTTGTCCTTGTACAGCCGACATAGTCATTAAATCTATTGAGCTTAAAGATTGTTGGTTTGCATATTGTTCAAGTACAATATTGTCCATGTATAGTATTCCGTTATAAGGCATCAAAACCAAAGATATAGTAACTGAATCATCGGCGAGCAGCCATATTCCGACAGTATCGTTCAGGTAATTTGATTTGCTGCCAACTACGCTTAAATTTACTCCTGACGATGGCATGTTGTAATAAACAATCCTGAAATTTCCAGATGTATCCGTGTAAACACCTGTTCCTCCGGTAGTTACCCACGCACTATCGATCGGCTTATGTGTTGCAGAATCTAAAACTACCCCTTTTATTATTCCGGGAATATAATCGATACTTTTTGTTGTATCACAACCGGCTAAAAATATTAATAACAGGATAATTAAAGGAATATTGAACAAAGAGATTTTTTTCATAATAAAGATGTTGATGGCTAATAACTGAAAATTGAAAACATTTTAGTTTTTTTAATTTTCATATTTTTTTTGTAAAAACAAAGGTAAAATTTTATGTCAAAATTCCGGATAAAATATCCTTTTAATGGAATTTGATTTACCTGTTTCAGCATCGATTTCACACACTACAGCTGCAAATCTTAAATCGTTTTCTGCAACTTCGTGTTTTTGAGGTGTTCCGTAAACGAATCTTTTTATCGAGGATTCTTTTTTCATTCCAATTACCGAATCATAAGGGCCTGTCATCCCGACATCTGATATGTATGCTGTTCCCTGCGGAAGTATCCTTTCGTCAGAAGTCTGAATGTGTGTATGAGTTCCAAATACCGCGCTTGCTTTTCCGTCCGAATACCATCCGAATGCGATTTTTTCTGCTGTTGTTTCAGCGTGAAAATCAACAATTATTATCTTTGATTCTTCCTTTACTTTATCATATGTCCAGTCGAAGTTTCTGAAGGGGCAGTCTATTGGTTTCATGTACGTTCTGCCCTGAAGATTAATAACGCAAACTTTATGGCTTGTACCATTTACTGGGAAAACTCCAAAACCGTGACCATATGCACCTTTCGGATAGTTGTTGGGTCTTAAAATATTTTTCGTTTCGCTTATGTATTTGTGAGACTGGATTTTATCCATAGTGTGATTTCCTCCGGATAATACATCAATCGGAAGTTCAAGCAACCTCTTGGCATCTTTTTCCAGCAAACCCATCCCGTCTGAAATGTTTTCTGCGTTAGCTATAACAAAATCAATTTTATATTTGCTTATAAAGTTTTGAAGAAGTGATTTTACGATGTTTAATCCGGGTTCTCCGATTATATCCCCGATAAAAAGTAAATTTATTTTATTTTTCAAAAATATTCCTCCGTATTTAAGCCTTTCCAGTTGCAGTAGTCCATTAGGTCCGTTTGCGCTGATTTAAAAATTGCCGCAAATGCTACGGCATCATCCGTGAAACCAAGAAATGGTAGCAGGTCAGGAATTATGTCGAACGGATTTATAAAATATAGGATTGCAGCAACAATCAGAGCTATGGTTCGCCATGGAATATTGGTATAATGTTTTTCCTTGTAATCTTTGAGCATCATAAAAGACAGGGTCAGCTGTTTTATCAGCTTTGAAAATTTTGCCAGATTTAATCTGGAAACTTTCTTCCTGATTCCGTTTTCATTCTTTAATATGTCGCTCAGTTCGCCTTCAGTAACTTTCTCTGAATCACTCAGCACGTCGCTGAAAATGTCATCATCTTCGGATTTGTGTTTGGTCATAATTTAAATAAAATCAAAAATATATTAAATATGGTTTTAAATCAATAACTAATCGCATTTATCCGCATACCTGTTTGAAGACCCTAAGGAAATTCAAACCGAGAATTTTTCTTATTTCAAGTTCCGTGTATCCCCGTTCGACGAGTTTCCTGGTTATAATCGGATAGCAAGTGCCGTCGTAAAGCTCATTCGGCGGAGTTATTCCGCCGTCGTAGTCCGAACCTAAACCTATGTAATCAACTCCTACAAGCTTTTTAATGTAATCAATATGGTCAATAAACTTATCTATTGAAATTCCTTTTGATAAATCTAAAGATGATAAGAATTTTTCACGCTCGGTATTGAATTTTATCATATCCCCGCCGCTGTTCTTGTAAATATCATCAAGTTCCTTTGAATACCGCTGATACAGATTCGAAGTTCTTAATGCATCGGCATTAGTTACATCTATAAAATGGTCGTAGAAGTTTACCATTACTACTCCGCCTCTGTCTGCAATAGCTTTAATCTGTTCGTCGGTTAGGTTTCTGTAATGAGGGCTTAATGTATAACAGCAGGAATGAGACGCTATTATCGGATTCTTCGAGGTTTTTATAATATCCCAGAATGTTTTTTCACCTGCGTGTGAAACGTCAATCATCATTCCTACATCATCCATTCTTCTGATAACTTTGTAACCATATTCCGTCAATCCTCCGGAATTGCTCTTCGATTCATCTTTTGCCGAAGTTCCTATTTTATTTGAATTATTCCACGTTATTCCGATATATCTTACTCCTAATTTGTAAAACTCATCAATTCTGTCGAGGTCATTTTCAATTGCGTTTCCACCTTCTATCCCGAACATCCCGCATAGCTTGCCGCTTTCTACAGTTGAAACAACATCGTCGAATGAATTTGCGAATCTGAATCTATCTGAATTCTCGGATTCAATCTTATTAAATCTCTCAATCTGCTCTTTGCAAAAACTATACGCCCTCTTCATCTGAGTTTCATCCGGCCATATTGAAAAAACCTGAAGTTTAATGCCGCCGTCAATAAGCCTGTCGAGACCGGTTTGAGTAGATTTTTGCCTTTTTCCGAAATCAGCACTGCGTTTATAAACCTGGTATATAAAGTCATTATGAGAATCAACAACAAATGCATCATAATGAAGTTTATAGCAATCGGATTTCAGATCTTTAAATTTTTCAACCGGATTTAAAATATCGGACATAAACATTGAATCTTTTGCTTCCGGTTTCATTAATATTTTTTGATTTTCTCCTTTATTATTACAGAAAGAGACAGATAATATCAGTAATGGCAAAAAAAACAGCCAGATTAATTTATATTTCATTTTATTGTTTATTCAAATTTAACAACGGAGTTAATTTTTGATCATACGGAGTAATAACAATTGTATTGTTTTTGGAATTCATTAAATCTTTCAAGGCTTCTATGTATTTCCACTGAAGATACTGCGGGTTAATTGTATTGGAAATAATTTTCTGTGCTTCGGCGATTCCTTTTGCTTCAACCTGCTTCCTTTCAGCTTCCTGCTTTTCTTTCTGGAGAACATAAACCATTTGCTGAGCCCTCTGCTCTGCAGCTATTTTTTCATCTATTGCTTCTCTGACTCTTTCGGGCAATTCTATATTTCTCATAAGAACTTTTTCCAGTATTATTCCTCTTCCTTCAAAAGACTTCTCCAGATTCTTTGCAATATCGTTTACAAAATCATCTCTTTTCGAGGAATATATATCGGTGGCAGTATATTTAACACTGACGTCTCTAAGGGCTGTTCTTGAGGCAGGTCTGACAATTTTTTCAATGTAATCAGTTCCGAGCGTCCTGAGAAGATTTGGTACCTCGTTCTCGCTTAGACGGAACCAGACGGTTACATCCAGTTTTATCGTTAAACCATCTGAGGAAAGTGTAGAAATAGCATCATCACCTTTTATCTGCCCTTCATCCTTTACACCGCTCATAGTATATGCCTGAGTCTTGATATCCATTTTTTCAACATCAACCAGTGGGTTTATAATATTGAGGCCGCTTTTCAGTGTATTATCCTGAACACTTCCGAATAAAATTGTAACACCTACCTGGCCGGGTCCTATCTGTACAAGAGAAGCAAAGATTAAAATCACTAAAATTGCCGCAACCAGTATTGCTCTGAAAGAGTTTATAACCTTTTGCATTTGAATGTTCTCCTTCAGCTGCTTGTTAATCAAAAAAGAAATAACAAGGATGACAAAAAGTAAAATTATTATTGTAAACATTTTTATATAAATTAAGATTTATAAAAAATTACAAATTACCCAGAATTTTATTATACAGTGCTTTGTCTTTTAAAATTTTTATTGCTTCCTGAAGTTGTTTATCCGTATCAAAAGATGCCTCAATTTGTTCGCTTTCTGTTATTATCATTTTATTTATTTCAGCTTCTATGCTTCTCTGGAGCTCTTCTTTTGCACTTTCGAATTCTTTGCTTTTCTCCCTGTTTATTTCTTTTTCAAGCTTTTCTATAGATTCAAAATAAGATGATGAATATTCCTTCTTTTCACCTGTCTGCCTGAGTTCATCCAGCTTTTTATCGGCTTCGGATTTATATATGAAGCTTCTGGAATTTACAAAATTCTTAAAATCATTAAAAATATTGTCAGTACACCTGAAAATCTTAATGCCGGGATGATTTTCAAGATAATAAACCGCAAACTTAAAAAACATGTCCTTTAGCATCAGAGCAGTATGAATCTCGCTGATAGATTCAAGCTTAATAACTACATCGGGTGTAATCCCTCCGTTCGCATATACAATCCTCCCGTTAAGTGTTTTAAATTCGGTCTGCTGGAAACTCTCGTTATTAAGGAACACGCCGGATTTGTTTTCCTTGAAATAATTTTTTTCCTGTATCCATCTGCCCGACGGTGTAAAGTATCTTGATGTCGTCAGCTTTAGCCTTGAATCGTTTCCGAGTTCCTTTATCTGCTGAACAAGGCCTTTTCCGAATGATTTGCTCCCTACTATAACACCTCTGTCCAGATCCTGGATTGCACCGGCTACAATTTCAGACGCAGACGCAGTGTTCTGGTTAATCAGGATTACTATCGGAACATCTCCCGGAATTAACGGAGTTTCCTTGGAAAAGAATTTCTTCTCTGATTCCTTGCTGTTCCCGCGTGTCGTGAGCAGGAAACTGTTTTTTTCTGTAAGCTTGCTTAATATCCCTATCGCTGCGTCCAGCAGTCCCCCGCCGTTATTTCTAAGGTCAATAATAAGACCGTTCAGATTGTTTTTCAGTTTAAATTTTTTCAGGGCTGTTTCCATCTCGCTTTCGGAATTACTGGTAAACCGGTCCAGCTTAATATAAGCTATTCCCTCGGTTTCATCACCTATATATCCCGAATAAGAAATATTCTTTAGAATAATTTCCTGGCGTGTCAGCTCGAAATCAATAATCTCGCTGTCCCTC
Source organism: Ignavibacteriota bacterium (assembly GCA_016218085.1). Classification (GTDB taxonomy): domain Bacteria; phylum Bacteroidota; class Ignavibacteria; order Tepidaquicellales; family Tepidaquicellaceae; genus FEN-1279. The sequence goes on along the minus strand of JACREY010000007.1, from coordinate 134,333 downwards.
TGAACTTTTATCATTAATTTTGTTTCCGGAGTGCCGCGAACAAGCTGCCTTACTTTTTCAAGCTGAAACCCCTTAATATCGGTGTTGTCTATGCTAAGAATCATATCACCTATTCTCATTCCTTTCCTCTGCGCTTCGTATCCGTTCATTATGTCCGTGATTCTTACGGCAGAGTCCTTCATTTCTATAGTCACTCCGATACCTCCGTATTTCCCTGTGGTTATCAGGTCAATTGCATCCCTGTTTTTATCATCATAATAAACCGTGTAAGGGTCAAGTGTACCGAGCATTCCGTCTATTCCGAATCTGAAAAATTTGTCCACATCGATTGCATCAACATAGTTAATCGCAATTTCCCTGTATACTTTTCCCAGAACATCCATGTTTTTGTTTATTCTGTCATAGATGTCGGTTTGCCTTTTATAAGAGGTTCCAAGTAGGAATGAAGAGAAAAGCAGTACAATTATCAATAGTGGTGCAAAATTCCCGTATTTTATTTTCTTATTCATATTTTACTGATTACTTTTTGTTTTTTCAGAATTTCTAAAATGTTTTTGTGAATTAATTCAATGTTGCTTTTTCCGTTCAGGACCCTGAATCTCTTTCTGTTAAGCTTTGCCAGAGTTCTGTATCCTGTAATAACTTTCCTGTAATAGTCTTTTTCTTTCTGCTCGATTCTGTCGTGCCTTTTTCCTGAAAGTTTCCTTCGCTTAATATTTTCATCGTAATTTATATCGATAAGAAAAGACAGGTCTGGTACGAGATTGCCCGATGCTAGTTTATTTATCCGGCTAATTATTTTCAGGTCGATTTTCCCCCCGTATCCCTGGTATGCCGTGGATGAATCATAATACCTGTCGCAGATAACTATATATTTTTTTTTCAGAAGCGGCTTTATTATTTCTTCGGTAAGCTGATGCCTCGAAGCGGAGAAAAGCAGGAATTCAGTTATGTACTTCATCTTGCTGTTTGCCTTGTCGAGTAATATATTCCTGATTTTTTCGGAAATTAAAGTTCCTCCCGGCTCCCTTACCAAAACCACTTTCTTTTTGTTTTTTAGCAAATAATCATACAGCAGCTTTACCTGTGTCGATTTGCCGCATAAGTCAATTCCTTCAAAAGTAATAAACATAAAATAAAATGATAATTTGTATTCAAATTATATATTTTTTAAAGCAATTTCAAAATAAAAAAATTTTAATTAATTTATACCTTATAATTGTTTATTGATATATAGTTGTTTAAAAATAAAAATATATTATTGATTCTGTTGCTGGTAATATCCCTTGCTTCGGGATGCCTGCTCACTTATTTGCGATACAGTAATCAAAATCTATTGCTTTCCGGATTCAGCATTATGAAAACCGGGAATCTTCTCACTCTTGTTTCTTTGCTAATTTATATCGGCTTCATAGTTTACAATATCTTTTCAAAATCTAAATACCATATATTAAGCCTTGTAATTTTAATTTGTATATCTTCTACCGGTTTATTGTTTATTGGTGTATCTGCTTTATATTCGGATAAGGACTATAAAGTTGCTTTTTCCCTTACATTTCTTGTATGCTATGTTTACACACTGGTTTCGTTGATTACCATAACCTTCACCCGCTCAAAAATGCTTCACATATTCAATAACATAGGCATCATGTTAATTGTTGCCTTAACAGGATTTATTTTTAATATTTACCAAATATACAACTTTAAGGATGACTCTGAAAGTTATATGCAGGCAGCCGGAAGCAAAAAAGCCGATGCAGGAGTAATTCTCGGCGCTGCTGTATGGGGCGGGAACAGACCTTCACCGGTATTAAGAGAGAGAATCAACAAGGGATTTGAATTGTATCAGAAGAAGATTATACAGAAATTCATTCTTACCGGAGGAGGTTCCCCAAATGAGCTTACTGAAGCGGAAGTTGAAAAAAATGAGCTTAAAAAATTCGGTGTGGATGAAAAGAATCTTATTGTCGAAGTAAAATCAAATTCGACCATTGAGCAGATTCACTTTGTAAGGGATAAGCATTATAAAAAGAATAACTGGAGCAGGATAATTTTAATCTCGGATAATTTTCATTTGTTCAGGACATCGGAGATTTGCAGGTTCAATAATATGAATGTAGACTGCATTGCTTCGGATACGCCGCTTTCGGCAGAAAGCCGTATAAACTTCAGCATTAAGGAAAGCATAGCAGTTTTGTTCTTCTGGATTTTCGGAATCGGATAATAAAAATTTTAAATAAAAAAATAAAATGCAATCAACAAGAAGAGTTTTAAGAATCAAGGTGCTGCAGGTTTTGTACGCATATGAAATTGCTAAAGACCCGATAGATAAAGTCAAAAAGGATTTATTGTCCGAATTGCAGGATGCGGAAAAATATAAATTTGCCTCCGACCTGATAGACCACGTCCTGAAAAACGTGAAAAAACTTGACGAGATAATTAAAGGCAAAATTGAAAACTGGGAATTCGAGAGAATTGCTCTGATAGACAAGCTCGTTCTGAGAATCGGCCTTGCCGAACTGCTGTATTTTCCTGAAATACCCCCTAAAGTATCAATAAACGAAGCAATTGAAATTGCAAAAAGTTTCTGCACAAACCAGAGCGGAAAATTCGTAAACGGAATACTCGATTCAATTCTGATTGACCTCAGGAATGATAACTCGCTGGATAAAAAAGGCAGGGGACTGCTGGATATAAAGAAAAAATAAAAGATGAAAAGCAAAGGTCAGGTCTTCATATGGTCGCTGTTTGATTTTGCAAATTCATCGTATGCCGTAATAATAGTGGCTTTCGTATTTGCAGTTTACTTTACAGATGTAATCTGCATGAAGCAGCCCATAGGGGATTTCTACTGGTCACTCGGAATTAATATTTCAATGGCCGTTTCTGCTGTCCTCAATCCCGTATGCGGTGCGATAGCAGACCGTTCTTCTAATAAAAAAAGCTTTCTCCTTTTCTTTACTGTTCTTGCTGTGATACCGACCGCTCTGATGTATTTCACGGGCCCGGGAACGGTTCTGTTTGCTTTGTTCCTCTTTATCGTTTCCAATGTCGGATTCCAGACTGGACTTACCTTTTACGATGCCTTCATATCGGATATAGTTGACGAAAAATATTACAATATGGTTTCGGGAATCGGTTATGCAGTCGGATACATCGGCTCGCTTGTATCAGTCGTTCTTGTTTTTCCTTTCAAAGACAGACCTGATTTGCTCTTTGTTATTACCTCGGTTTTCTTTCTGCTGTTCTCGCTCCCGCTTTTCCTTTTCCTAAAAGAGAAAAAAAACCGTTCTGATTCAGGAGGGGAAAAGATAAATTATTTTACTTTCGGCTTTGCAAAAGTTTTTGATACGATTAAGCATATCGGGAAATACAGGAATCTGCGGAATTACCTGATTGCATTTTTCCTGTATATAGATGCAGTGAACACAATAATTTTCTTTTCGGGAATTTATGCAAGCCGCTCGCTGGCATTTAGTATCACCGAGCTGGCAATATTCTTCATTATCGTACAGATAACCGCTATGCTTGGCTCTTTCCTGTTCGGTTACATCGGAAATAAAGCGGGTATTCTCCGCTCGATTGTAATAACGCTCGTATTCTGGATTCTGATTGTTGTCTCGATTTTCCTTTTTATCGAAAAAGATTCATACGTTACTGTTGCCGGAATGAAGATTCATCTATTCTTTATAATCGGCGGATTCGCGGGCACCTTCCTCGGCTCCACTCAGGCATTATCTAGGGCTCTGATGACAAAGATAACCCCGCTTGAAATCAAAACTGAGTTCTTTGGATTTTATGCCCTATTCGAAAAAACCTCCACGCTCCTCGGACCGCTTACATTCGGACTCGTATCCTGGCTCTCCGGCTCGCAAAAACTTGCAATATTATCAGTCGGATTATTCCTCCTCTCCGGTATGATTATGCTGAAAAAAGTAAGGGAAGAAAAAACTTAATCCCTATAAACACACTCTATTTACTCTCTCATTTCTATTTAATACATTATTTCTTAAATTGTAAAATAACCAAATGTGTCGGAGAGTCTCTCCGATGTTTTATAAAGGAGGACACTCGACTAAATAAAAAAGTTCTTACTCTTACCCCTAAAAAAATCGTCTTTTATCATAAAAAATCAGCGGTATCAGCGTCTAAAAGATTTCACTCTTTCTTTATAAACTTTAAAAATATTATGAACTTTATGTCCCTCAAAGTTTTTACAAAAAATTATTATCTTTTTATTTAGATTTATATAGAATAAATTACATAAAAATTTGTTTGAATATAAAATAGAAAATCAATCAAAATAGACTTAAAAATTATGAATAAAGTAATAATAATAATGGGCTCGAAGGGCGACCTTGAATGGTCAAAAAAAATTGCGGAATCACTGGATAAATTCGGCATAGAAAGCGTTCTGCGGATTGCATCGGCGCACAAGGTGCCGCTGAAGTGCTACGACTTAATCAAACAGTATGAAAAAGAAAATGTAGTATTCATAACAGTTGCCGGCAGAAGCAACGCCCTGAGTGGATTTACCGATGCTCAGACTTTCTGCCCTGTAATCGCTTGCCCACCTTACGGGGATAAATTTGCAGGTAATGATGTCTATTCCAGCTTAAGAATGCCCTCCGGTGTAGCGCCAATGGTAATTCTGGAAACGGAAAATGCCGCGCTTGCAGCGGCTAAAATATTTGCTCTGACCGACGAACAAATAAGAAATAAGGTGATTGATTATCAGGGAGAAAACAGGGATATTCTGGATAAACACGACCACGACCTGCAATCGTAAATAATTCATAATGAAATCAAATAACCAATAATTTTTAACCAATAACAAAATGGGAAGTGTAAAAGATTTAAAAATAACTGAAGCCGCAACAGATAGTAAATTCGGTAACGGCAGATTTATTTATTCGGACAGGTATTCGGTTTTTGACTGGGGCGAAATGCCCGATGAGATTGAAAATAAAGGCGCGGCAATTGCTATCCTCGGTGCGCACTTCTTTGAAAAACTTGAAGGGATGGGCATTCCAACTCACTACCTCGGACTTGTAGAGGATAATGAAGTAAAAAAACTGAATGACCTAAAAGGGATTTCAAATACAATGCAGATTAAACTTCTTCGGGTTTTAAAACCCGGACTTTCAGGTGATAAATATGATTACTCAATGTATAAAAACAAGGAAGGCGGATTTCTAATTCCGCTTGAAGTAATTTACAGAAATTTTCTACCACCGGGGAGCAGCGTATTCAAAAGACTTAAGAATGGAGAGATTAAACCAGAAGATTTAAGATTGGATAAAATGCCCGAGCCGAATCAGAAACTCGATAATCCGATTTATGACGTTTCTACCAAACTCGAAATTACCGACAGGTATATGAGCTGGACTGAAGCTGCGGAAATATCGGGCTTGAATGAGCAGGAACTTAAAGATTTAAAAGAGCTTACCGGGAAGATAAATAATTTCATTACCGGTGAATTTGCAAAAATAGGTCTCGTGAATGAAGATGGGAAGATTGAAGTCGGATATGATTTGAACAGGAAACTGATGCTGGTGGATGTATTCGGTACTCTTGATGAATGCAGATTTACATATCAGGGATTGCCCGTAAGCAAGGAAATTGCAAGAATATATTACAGGAATACTGACTGGAATGCCGCTGTTGATGAAGCAAAGAAAAAAGACAGACAGCACTGGAAGGAGATTTGCACAATAAAACCTGAACCCTTAGAACCAAAGCTTAAGATTCTTATATCACAGGTGTATGCGGCCTGTACAAATGAAATCACAGGCAGGGAATGGTTTAAAAACACACCTACGCTTAAAGATATTCTGGCGGAAGTAAAAGTGGAATTAGGTTTATAAAATGTCTTTTACCCAGCAAAAAGCAGGGTAAATTTTTTATTTCAAAACCACAAGCTTTTTAGTCTGAGAAAATTTTACTCCGTTCTTTGAAATTAATTCCAGCTTGTAAAAATATGTTCCCGATGCCAGACCGGAGGCATTGAAATTTATTTCATATTTGCCTGAAGCCAGCTCTTCCTTTACAGGCGCGGCAATTTCAGTTCCTCTTATATCATATATTTTCATAACTGCATATCCGTTATCTGGCAGTGAAAAATTAATCTTTGTTACAGGATTAAACGGGTTCGGATAATTCTGGCTTAGTTCGAATTTATTTGGAATTTCAGATTCGAGTTTTCTTACTCCAACCGAATTTATATCAACAATAGCTGACCAAATCTGATAAACCGTTTGTCCGGGATATTTTGCCATCCATACCGGGTAAAGCTTTCCGTTTGCGGATAATATATCTATATTGTCTCCCTGGTTGCCTGTTCCGCCGAGTGCAACAGGCTGCGGATAGAATTTTTCTACGGCAATAAGATAATCTCTCCAGGTATTTCCTCCATCCTGCGAGCGTGAGAGATATACCTGAACCGAGTCATTGGTAGTGGTATTCCTTGTATCGTAGTAAATTATATTTATCCCGCCGTTTGCATCTACATCTATTGCCGGGAAGTATTGTATTTTGCCGTTATTAAACGCATCCTGATTTACTCTGATTCCTGATGACCAGTTGCTTCCGCCGTCCGTCGAGCGATGAAGAATTACATCAGGGTCGGAGCCTGCTGGACTGAAATTTTTCTCGCAGGTTACGCTGTATATCCATCCGTTCCTTGGTCCTCCTGATTTATCAACATCAATTAGCGGATAACTGTTAACTCTGATATTCCACGGTGCAAGCTGAGAGGTGAAAATTCCGTTACAGTTGTAAATCGTTTCATTTACATTCCAGTTCAGACCTCCGTTTGTGGATTTTGCGAAACCAATACCAAGCTCATTGAAGGGGCTTGTGTTTTTTGAAGAAGCCCATGCAATATAAACCTGTCCCTGCTCTCCTACTGCAACATTAGGTCCGTTCGAATTTCTTCCTGAAAGGGAATTATTTATTTGAGGTACCGGGAACTGCCAGTTTTGACCGTTGTTAGTAGTATAAGAGAAAATAATTACATAAGGGGTAGTTACCATAGTAGTTGCATTATAAACCCTCCCATAATATGTACTACTTGAAACATCATCGATAGATATCGAACTTTTCAACTGTTCATTTGTAGTATTAAAACATGAAATAGGCGACGACCAGTTCGCTCCCCAGTTCGTGGAATAACTTGAATATGTTCTGTTTGACTGCGCACTGAAAGAGTGAAAATGAGAAATTATTAAAGTCCCGTCAGTACCAATACAGGGACCGGGATCTCCGTTATGAAAAGACGAAAACCCGTCATTAATAATGTCATAACCAAACCAGTTAGCTCCGCCGTTAGTTGAAAGATAACACCCTTCATTTCTAATAAGATTGGATAAATTTAAAGTGAATGAACTTGCGAATAAAATCAGAGGATTAGCAGGGTGCTTTACAATTAATGGCTCTATCTGGTTTATAGAAGAAGGAAATATTCTGTAAATCGGATATTGAGAATACAATGGTCCTGAAATTAATAAAACCATTAAGTAAGATAATATTATATATCGCTGTTTTTTCATGTTTTAACTTACCCCTTTTTAAAATTTTACACAGGGGAATATAGCAATTCCCCTGTGTAAATAATATTACTAATTAAATATATATCCGAATTTCAAACCGCCGAAGAAATTTCTTTTTGGTCCTGCTTCATAATATCTGCCGCTCATATCGTTAATATTGATGTAAGAGACGTATTTCTTATCGCTAATATTATCTACGCCTGCATAAGCTGTCACGTTGTAACCTTTATAATTTACAGCAAAACCAAGTTGAGCTCCCAATAAAAAATATTCCTCTGTTTTCAGACTATCGACATTTTTATCGTTTACATACATAGAGCCGACATATTTGGCATTGCCTTTGATAAAAGCTGTATAATATTTTTCAAAAGTATGGCTGTATCCAAGTTCAGTACTCAACAGATTTTCCGGAACAGTCGGAACTATATTATTGCTGTAATCCTCTATAACTTCCTGGAATGGAGAGGAAATAATAGTCAAAGCTTTAAAATCAATATATTCAAATTTTGAATAAGTGTAAGCAGCTCTTAATGTCAGACCTTTGATTACATCAGTATTAAAACCGGCTTCAATACCGAGACGTCTTGTCTTTCCTGCATTTCTGTAGAAATATGCATTGTCATAAACGAAGGGAACAATTTCATCCTGTATCAGACTATGGAAGAAAGTAATTTCGGCAAATGTATTTGTGAAATATTTATTGTCGATACCGCCAAGACTTCCTTTTATTCCAACTTCGAAGTTTGTTGATTTTTGTCCTTTCAGATCAGGGTTTATGGTAGTTCTGCCTCCGTTTGTTGAAGACGGATAGTTATCCAGTTCATTATTAGCCGGAGAATCAAAACCAAGACCAAAGGAAGTATAAGCCGCAATCTTTGATGTGAATTTATAATTTAGTGCCACCTTAGGCGTTACGCGGTCGAAAGTTCTGGAAGTATCTGCACCGGTATTTTGCCAGTCTTCCGAAATGTAAGTTACCCTGTCATATCTGCCTGAAAGCAGGAAGTCCAGTTTACCCGGAATCACGGAAAACTGATCGAGTAAATAAAACCCGACATTTGTTAATTTCTCATTAAGTATTGCTTTGGAAATATCTCCTTTTTGACCGTTCACGTTATCAAAATAGTTCATAGGTCCGCCCTGGTAAAATAAATCGCCTCCGACAGTGAATTCATTGTGTCTTTTACCTATTTCCATCTGGTTAATGTATTTAAATGAAGCTCCGAGTCCGCTTCTGCTGAATATTCTATAACGGCTGTCTGTTCTTTCGAGATTCTTAATTGTTCCGTATCCTGTTATTTCAATTGTATGCTGGTCATTCTTTCCGAAGCGTGTATTATAGGTTACCCCAATTCTGCCCTTCCTGGTTACGCGTTTCAAATCTCTTGCCAGGGTAGTGGCATCTGATCCATACGGATTTGTAGTATATTCTTTATAAGTTTGAGAACCCGGTAATTTAATCAATCCGTTAACATAATATCCGAATATCTTCAATGTTGTTTTTGCACTTATTTCGGAAATTAAAGTGGAGTTTATGCGAGTCTGATATTCCTCACTATGGTCCCTGAACCCTTTATAATTTTCGTAGCTCGATGTCAGCATAAACCTTGTACTGCCGGAATTTAATCCTACTTTAAAACCATTTTTCCTTAATCCGTATTCTCCGAAATCATTGTCGATTAAAGCGAAATTTTTTGTAAAATCCACATCTGATAGGAAATTCATTACACCTCCGGGTGCATTTGTGTAAAGGGAGGATGAATTACCTTTTACGACCTCAATTTTACCTATTGCCGTAAAATCAATGGCTTCGATTCTGGTCTGACCGTCGGGCTCAGACTCAGGTATTCCGTCCAGCAGTATGCGGACACCTCTGATCCCTGAATTTGAGCGGCTTCCGAATCCGCGGATTGAAATTCTGACATCATGATTGCCGTATCTTGATTGGAAAAAGACTCCAGGAACGAGTGACAAAACCTCGTTCACGGCCTGTTTACGGGTTGTCTGCCATTGTGTCTGATCGATACGGTTTACTGAATAAGGAATATCTATAATTTTCTTTTCTGTTCTTGTACCTGTTATTACTACTTCTTCCGTTTCGTAATATCCCGTATCGATTTGAGCCTTCAAATCGGAAACGAGATAAAAACCAAATATAATTATTGAAAGTAATATTAATTTTCTCATTGTTTAAATAATTTTAATTCAAAAAAGTTTACAATAAAATTCTTTTTAAATGAATTCCTAAACCCCTTTAATACCTTCAGGCAAATTTTCTGCAAATTATAACTCCCATTCCAAGAGCGGGGTGGAGGAAGACACCCCGCATTTCTCAGAATGTATCTTTAGCAATCTTCTTTTCAGAAGAAAATTATTGTTTTTGCCTTACAAAAATCATTTAACGATACAAGTTTTTATACCGCGCTACTTTGAGCTCTATTATTCCGGATTATACGTTAATTAAAGCAATCAAATCACCGAATTCAAAGAACGCTTCTTTGACATTCCGCTCAGCGAGGTACAGAAAGGGTGACCTCGCTGAACAAAGAATGCGACTGTCAGTCTTTCTTTTAGATTGTAAATTTTCGTATATCTTTAATGGTGCTACACCGGTTAAAAATATATTAACTGAAAATCTTATATCCTGGGAAAAATATAGTTTTTCTTTTAAGTAAAAATCAATTTGAAAATCCGATGTAATCTACCATTATAAGAGAATAAAATTTGCAGATTTTTATAAAGCAAATCTGGGGGGTGGATAAGGTATGTCTATGATAGTGTTTAATGTGGGAAAATACAGATTTGAAAAGTAAATATCGTGTTTAAATGCAGAAATGCCGTCAAAATCAACCGGCATTCCGGCGTCAATTATCAGAGATTGAATAGCTGATGCCGTATTTGAATATTTATCGTTTAGACATTTTGTAAAAAACTGTGCAAAAAGGTTTTTCAGGTTGGTTTCGTTTTCATCACTTAAGGCAATAATTTTAACTGTTTCGCCTTCGAATTCTATCCTGGAGATGTCATACATATTACCGTGGTACCTGATTTCGTGCGGCTCCACAAAATGAAAATTCTCGTCTTCATTTTCGAATTCGTATTTTGAAAGGACTATTGTAGTTAAATCTTCCGGTTTTACAAAATTTTCGAGTTTTGTGAATGCCTGTTTCTTAAAAAAAGATTTTAATTGAAAATATACAATAACATACCCTGCTGAATTGAAAAGCAGCATTAAAATCAGGAATATTGTGATTGCCTTTTTCAAAGTGTTTTTTCCTTATAAGAAGAAAATTAAGAAGAATAATCTAATAGTTCAAGTTTAAAATATTTTTTACCGGTGAAATCAATCATTTAATGATTCTATAGCTACAGTGCTTTTATCATTTTGGTCGTATCTCACTATGCAGTTTTTTCCAACCTGATAATAAAAAGTCTGCAGGCGGGAAATTACCTGCTTTACTTCTGCTTTGAATGGCATTTCCGTATCCGGTTTAACTTCAATTATCATACCAATCTGCGGTTGATTATTTATTGTTACTCCTGTGTCCCAAACTTCGATAATTTTCCCTCTTGCTCTTCTCCCCGTGCGAAGAAGGCGGTTTCTTGTTCTGTTTCTTAAATAAAGCCTTCCAAATGTTAATCCGAATATGATAATGAATATTGCCGTAAATATAGTCCCGGGTATTGGCGCCGCAATTATAGCAACCCCAGCGCCCAATAGAAAACCAAGCCCTCCGATAATTATTCCGATGTACATTACTATTGCCTGTCCCTGTGGTTTCATTTATACGATTTGTTTTTTATCTGAAAATATTTTATGCAATATAATGAAATTATATTACAAGTGCATTAAACCGCAAAAAAATATCAAAGATTAGTAATAATAGGATTTAAGTATTATAAAAAAATCTGTAAGTTTGCATTAGATTGTTGTTTCAGGCTTAATAGTTATTATTTCTCTTACAAATAAAATTAAATAAATGAAACGACTTATTATTTTCCTGTCTATTCTTTGCGCAGTCACTATTTATTCTCAGGATATTACAAAAGCAAAAAACACTATTTATCTGGATTTCGGACTGATATTCTCCCGAAGTGCTGTTGCTGTCGGCTGCGGTTTGAATTATGAAAGAATGCTGAATGATAATTTCAGCCTTAGGGGAGGGGTGAATATCGGCTTTTTTGGAGCGGGCGTTTCAGGTGATGCCATATCGGGCACTTGCCTGAGCTTTCCCGTAACATTTAATTATATGACAAAACAAAAAAATAAATTCGAAGCAGGTCTTGGTGGCGGGCCGTTTTTCAATCTTGAACAGGAAAAAAGTTTTTCTTTCTTTCCTGCCGCTAAACTTGGCTACAGGTATCAGCCTGATGAAGGCGGTCTGATGCTGAAAGCCGGGCTTGAAGTTCCTGCTAATACTTATTTATCCATAGGCGGAATCGGATATACCTTTAAATAAAATCCGTTTTCGGAAAATTATTTCTTTATTGCCTCAAAATAAGGAGCGCCTGTATTTACAAGTACATAATCCTCGTGATTGAACCCCGAAGCGTTGCCGCTGTTGAGTTTTGCCCGCAGGCATACGGAGTCTCCCGTCTTTGCCGAAGGAATGAATACATCCGTGAACAGATATTTTTCGATTTTATCTATTTTAACCGAAAATCTTTTTCCCGTTTTGCACACTGCATCCAGAAGCATATCCGGCACCACTTCCCCTTTTTCTATACTGCACGTAATGAAAAAATCATTGTCGGTTTCTCCAAGGTATATATATGTCAGGATTTTTATTTGAACAGTATCACTTTGATTCATTGTATTGTTTTCGGAATAAGTTTTATCTGCTAAAAAGAAAACTACTGCTAAAAAAAACAAAACCGCCAAAAAAAGATTTTTAAACATATTCATATTATTTAATATTTTACCTGTGTAAACTATAAATAATAGGAATAAATTCCAAAAATTCTGAAATATTCAAACTAAAAATGCTACAAGATATTTACTGAACATCTGAAATTGAAAATTGAACACCGGAAAAAGTACATTGTACATTGAAAATTGTACATTGAATGTGGTACATCCGAGGGGACTCGAACCCCTGACCCGCTGATTAAGAGTCAGCTGCTCTACCAACTGAGCTACGGATGCAGTTCAATTTACGGGAAATAAATTTTATTTTCAATTCAGAAGAAGAGTCTTGAAAAATCGAATATCGGGATTTATTAATTTCTTCGGTCTTTCGAATTGAGGTAAACTTGCAGTAATTTGAAAATCAATTAAAAATATTGCAAAAATTATCGTATGTTAAATTCCCAATTCCAAAACTATCGAATATTTTTCTCCGGTGCATTTCTTCTCCAGTTTATACCTGTTACCGTAAGCTAATTCGAGTCGGCGTTCCGCAGATTTTAAAATATCTTCATTGCATTCCGTTGAAAGATTTATATTTTCGGGAAAAGTGATTTCCGAACAGCAAGTTAATTTTGTCTCATCGGCAGAAATACCTGTTTCCATTTTTGTAAATTCTGACCTTCCGTCATTAAAACTGAAAATGTATTCGACAAGCGGTAAGAAAATCAGAGGAAGAATTTTTCTTCCTGCCGTATTGCCGCTAACAGAGAAATTAATCCTGTCTGAAGCGTTCAGGATTTTTTTGAATTCAAGATAATTCTTTATGCTTTTTATTTCATCATCCAGCAGGATTTTATCCGATGATGTTTCGTATAGCATAAAGCTCATAATTTCCGAAAGGTACTCTATACCCGTGACAGCTTTTTCCGGTTCGGAAAAAGCAAGGGATTTTATACTTTCGAGAGAATCAAAAAGAAAGCGGGGATTTATCTGCGATTTCAGCAAGGACAGCTCATTTGATAATATTTGTTTTTCAATCTCTTTTTGTTTCATGAAATTATTGTACCAGAGCAGTGCGGTCTTTAAAAGCACGCCTGATGTTACGAATATGAAATTAGTTTCCATAAAACTGAAATAATATTTCCCGAAATCAGGTAGGAGCTTGTTGGACGGCAGGTCGAATAAACCGGGGAACAGAATATAAACGTATATTAATGTAATGGGAACGGCCGAAACTATAATAAGAAGTAATCCCGATACAACGAAAAATACCATCTTTTTTTTGATGAGGTGCTTTTCGGATATCAGATAATAAAAAAGATAAAACATCGAAATAAATGACGCGGCATAAAATATGTAATCCAGAACAATAAAACTGTATGTTCTTATACCGAACTGGGGAATTGTCTCAAGCCCTGTCAGAGTTAACATTACAGCCCAGAATGCTAAATGAACATATATGATTTGCCTTCTTGTCATTAATCTCTTTTATCCGTCGATGAAATTATTGAAAAGAATTCCTTTTTGAATTTATTGCCTATAGGCAGTTCCTTGCCGGAAATAATTACGCATTGCCCTTTAACGCTCTCGATTTTATTCAGGGAGACCAGGTAGGATTTGTGTATTCTCACAAAGCCCGAATCCGGGAGCGACTCTTCGATGTTCCTGAAGTTCTGAAGCGTGATAATATTTCCGTTTCTGGTTTTTATAACAAGATATTCGCTCATTCCTTCAATATATAGTATGTCGTCAAAATTAACTTTAATCAGTTTCCCGTCAGATTTTACAAAGAAATATTTTCGTTCTGTGCTTTCTGAGGTTAAATGCGGCTGTTCGCTTTTTATCAGGGTATGCGCTTTTTCTACAGCTTGTAAAAACCTGTCGAACGAAAATGGCTTAAGCAGGTAGTCGGTAACGTTTAAATCGAATGCATCCACGGCGTAATTCCTGTATGCTGTGGTCATAATAACTTTTGGTTTCTTTTGAAGGGATTTCAGCAGCTGCGTTCCTGAAATTCCACCCATTTCAATATCGAGAAAAATCAAATCCACGGTATTGGATGATAAATATTCTATCACGCTGATGCCTTCTGAAAAAGTTTTTATAAGCTTCAGGAATGGAATGCGGGACACATAATCTTTTATAATATCCAGCGCAAGCGGTTCATCGTCTACAGCTATGCATTTTATTGTCATTTTAGGTTAAGGTAAAGTTTAACTGAATATTCTTTGTCTTTATTGCTAATTTCTAATTTATATTTTTCACCGAAAAGCAAATCGAGTCTCCTGCATATGTTTGCAAGCCCGAATCCGCTTTTGCCGTTCCGAATTATTCCGAATTCATTGACGGAATTCGATACTTCAAAATCAATCCTGTCATCTATAACATCCAGCCTGATTGTTATACCGGGCGGTGTTGCAAGCCGGTTGCCGTGTTTGAATGCATTTTCTATGAACGGCATAAAAATTAACGGCGGAATATTTATTTCCCCGTAATCACCTGTTATTTTAAAGTCGATAAAACCGGGGTCGCTGAATCTGATTTTTTCCAGTTCGAGATAATTATTTATATGCCGCACCTCCTCCGCGAGCAGTACAGATTCCGAAGATGAATCAAAAACCATATAATGCATAATGCCTTTCAGTTTATCTATACTTGTAATTGCTTTCGAAGGGCGGCTGTTAATAAGTGATTTAATATTGTTCATTGTGTTGAACAGAAAATGCGGATTTATCTGTACTTTCAGCATTGCCAGCTCGTTTGCAATATTCTGCTTTTCCAGGTCTTTTTTCTTTAACTGGTTTCTGTACCAAAGAAGAGTAACTCTGGAGAGAATTCCCAAAATTGAAAATGAAGCAATGTAAGCTGCTGCAATATAAATTCTGTTCCTGATTCCGTTTTCAATTATGAATTTGACCGGATTATCAGGAGTAAGCGTAAATACATAAGGCAATACGTACAAAACACAATACACTAAACTGAATACCGCAAGAAAAGCAAATTCGAAAAAAATCAGAAAGAAAATTCTTTTTTTATTCAGAATATTATCCCTTACCAGGAAGTAGAAGATGTAAAATGTGAAAGCATTGCATAGAATACTTATAAAAATTCCGAATACCAGCTGGATTATCATTGGATTGCTTAAATATGCAAGTATATGTAAAAAGGAAACACCGGATGAAATAATCCAGAATGCAATATGTATTTTTATGACGGTTTTGTTTTCCATCTTCAGGAATTAAGCTAAAATAGTAAATACCGAATGTAAAAAATAATCAAATTAAGTGAATTAAGTGGTTTTTCAGGTAAAATCCCTGAAAATTAACGCGAACGTCCGGATTTATAATGCTTTCACAGACATTTTCAGGCAGTTTACTGATTAATTATTTGCATATGCTGAAAACACATTATCATATCCAACTTTTTTTCGTATAGAAAATTAATATTAATTAATTAAAAAAAATATTTTTATGAAAAACTTCCTTTTATATACGCTTTTTAAAAAAATATGTTTTATGAAATTATTTAACAGGGGTATTTATTTTTCCTGAATTAACCAGTATTGAAATTCAATTATCATTTAAAAAAACTAAATAAATTAATATGAAAAAAGTTATTTTTACTTTATGCATTTTAATAATTGCTTGTGTCAGCAATTCCCAGCCCATTCCGCCGGATAGTATGTATCTGGCGCAAACACCCCCGACAGGAAAAACACCCAAGAAATTTGTACTTCCTGTCAGTCCGCAGTCCTTTTACGGCGAAAGAATTGCCATATCAAACGACGGCAAGGAAATTTATTATACCGTTATCCGCCGTTACTATCCTACCGCGGGCGATACAATTAAATGTTATAAATATTCAGGAAATAAATGGACAGGTCCTTTCAATGTGTTTGAAAATTACCTTGCTCCTGCATTTTCGCGTAATTGTGATACAATTTATTTTCAGAACAATAATGTGCCTTATGAAATGCTCTACTCCGTAAGAAGCGGCTCGAACTGGACAACCCCTAAGAGATTTTTATATGGTCTTAATTCCGCGCATTACTTTCAGGTAACGAACAGCGGCAACTATTATATTTCTTCGATTTCAAATCCGACAATTGGTGCATCAGATTGGTGCAGATTATATATGAACGGCTCAGATACTACAGTCGTTAGTCTTGGCCTTCCTGTCAGCAGTCCTGAAGATAATCTGGATTTTTTCATAGCAAGAGATGAATCATTTATGATTCTTGCAAAAGGACGATTAAAAATTACTTTTAAAAAGAGCAACGGAGGCTGGACAAATCCGAAAGACCTTGGGAATGAAATAAATTTCGGGCAAGGAATGTGGGGTCCGTTTGTTTCATCAGATAATAAATACCTCTTTTATACAACCGGCACGAATCCGAATTATTCTGATGTTGCTGTGTACTGGTCAAGAATAGACGGACTGATGGACAGCCTCAAACATACAAACTTCGCTCCGTATCTTAAAAATCAGATACCAAACCTGACAGATACAGTTGGCAGGCAATTTAATTTCACTGTACCTGACAGTACGTTTATTGATGACGACGGATTGAATACTTTGACTTTTTCTGCTACTCTCAGCAACGGCAGCCCTTTACCGTCCTGGCTGAGTTTTAATCCAGCAACAAGAACATTCAGCGGCACTCCTGCTTCAATAGGTACTGTCGGACTCAGGGTGCTGGCGGTTGATAGTGCAAATATTTTGGTTTCCTGTTACTTTTTTCTGAATGTGGTTAATAATACTTATATCCACGAACCAAACGGACAGATTATAAATGATTATAAACTTTTCCAGAATTTTCCAAACCCTTTTAATCCGAGTACGGTAATCAGTTACTCTTTACCTTATAACAGCAATGTCAGTCTTAAATTGTATGATGTAGCCGGGAAAGAAATTGCCGTACTCGTAAACTCAAATCTGAAATCCGGTTTGTATGATGTAAATCTTGATATAAGCAAGTTGAATCTTACTTCGGGAATATATTTCTATAGCCTGATTGCTTCAGAGCTGAATTCAAATCGGGTTCACAGAGAAACAAAAGCCATGAATTATATAAAATAATTTATCAAACTTAAATAATTATGATGAAATCATTTTTAACAGTTGCTGTTCTTTTTTTATTTGCAAAATGCTGCACACCGCAGACTATTCCCACAGATAGTATTTATCTGGCGCAAACCCCACCGGGCTATACCGCAAAAGTATTTGCACTGCCGGTCATCGGAACGATGCGTCCCGTCGAAAGAATAACTATTTCATCCGACGGAAAAGAAATATACTACTGTGAAATTGACACTTATCCGGCTAATGTTCAAAGGATAAAATATTATAAATATCTGAATAATAGATGGCAGGGACCATTTGTGGTATTCGAAGGTTTTATGAATCCTGCGCTTTCCGTGAATGATAGTGTAATGTATATGGAAACGAATGTTAATACATTTGCAACGGCATATTATTCTGTACGGAACAGCACAGGCTGGAGTACTCCTGTCAGGTGTCTCTCCACAAACCAGTGGACACATTATTATCAGGAAACAAATCTCAAAAATTATTATATGTCGGCTGAATATACCGGATTACCGTCAAGAGATTTAGGCTGCAGGCAAATTAACGGTTCTGATACTTCAATTAAGAATCTCGGAAAACCCGTAAATACAACTATGGATGAAAACGATTTCTTCATTGCCAGGGATGAATCGTATATAATTCACGCCCGAAGTTCCTCGTCCGTAGCAGGCGACCTTTATATAAGCTACAAAAAAGCAAACGGAAAATGGACAAATTCAAAATCACTCGGTCCGCAAGTTAATATTAGCGGGGCTTCGTGGGAATTCGGCTGCTATGTTACATCGGATAATAAATATTTGTTCTTTACACGAGGTGGAAATAGCTGGTCATCCTATAGTATTTACTGGGTCAGAATTGATAATCTTATCGACAGTCTGAAACATACAAACTTTTTACCGTACCTTAATAACCAGATTCCTGATCAGACCGATACAGTCGGACGTCCGTTTAGTTTTACAATTCCCGACAGTACATTTATAGATGACGACGGAAATAATACTCTTACTTTCTCAGCGACCCAGGGAAGCGGAAGTGCACTCCCTTCATGGCTCGTTTTTAATCCTGTAACAAGAACTTTTTCAGGTACACCAACTTCAATTGGCTCTGTCTGGATCAAAGCAGTTGCTACAGACAGTGCTAATGCCCAGGTACCCTGTTACTTTGTATTGAATATTGTTAATCATATATCGGTTCGAAAGATTGATGAAAATACCCCCGGTAGTTTTAAGCTCTTTCAGAATTATCCTAATCCTTTTAACCCTGTTACTAATATAAAGTTTAATGTTCCCAAATCAGGATATGTTTCAATGAAAGTTTTTGACCTGCTCGGAAGGGAAGTTGCGGATTTGCTAAACAGAAATCTGAATTCAGGATTCTATTCGATCGATTTTGATGCAAAAAATTATTCGAGCGGAATTTATATCTATTCGATTAAAACAGAGTCTTTTATAGACAGTAAAAAAATGGTAGTACTTAAATAATCTTCTCAAAAAATTAAACAAAAAAAATGAAAACACTTTTCCTTATTTTATTTGCTTGCCTGAGTATAAATATTTGCTTATCTCAGTCAATACCTTCTGACAGCCTTTATCTGTCACAGACAAGGCCGGGTAATACCCCTGTGATATTTCAGCTTCAGTTCAGCAGCGGTCTGCGCCCCGTGGAAAGGGTAAGTGTCAGCTCTGATGGAAAAGAAATTTATTACGGAGAACTGGATAACTGGCCGGCTTCTGTCCAGAGAATTAAATGTTATAAATATCAGAACAATATGTGGCAGGGACCATTTGCTGTTTTCGAAGGATTTGTCGGACCTGCACTCTCCGTCAACGACAGCACAATTTATATGCAAAAGGATATAAATGGAGTGGCTTGCTCTTTTTATTCGGTAAGAAACGGTACTGGATGGAGCGCTCCCGTCAGGCTGCTTTCGTCAAGTCTGCAATCCCACTATTTCCGTGAAACACAATTGAAACACTATTACCTTGCCTCTACTCCGGGAGGCAGCAGTGATATATGCAGGCTTGTAATCAATAATACTGACACGACAATTCAAAGCCTGGGAAGTCCGATTAATAACACAGCTACAGAAAATGATTTCTTTATAGCAAAAGATGAATCATTTATTATCTTTTTCAGATTGACATCCCCATATGACTTGTTTATCAGTTACCATAAAAGCAACGGAAGCTGGACAAATCCCAAATCACTTGGTTCAAATATTAATACGAACAACAATTATGAATGCTGCCCTTATGTTACGAATGATAATAAATATCTGTTCTTCACGCGTGGAAATTGGCCAATGAGTACATACAATACTTATTGGGTTAAAATTGATAATGTGATAGATAGTCTGAAGTACACAAATTTTATCCCTTATTTAAAAAATCAGATTGCAGACCGGACTGACTCGGTCGGACATCTTTTCAGTTTTACGATTCCGGACAGTACCTTCATAGATGATGATGGAAATAATACGCTTACTTATTCTGCAACACAGGGGAGTGGCAGTGCGCTTCCGTCATGGTTGAGTTTTAATCCTGCAACAAGAACTCTTTCAGGCACACCCTCTTCCGTAGGTGCGGTCTGGCTTAAAGTTATTGCAACTGACAATGCAAATGCTCTAGCCGCTTGCTACTTTACTCTGAATATCGTAAACCATACTTCAGTCCGCCAGATTAGTGAAATTACAGCAGACAATTTTAAACTCTTTCAGAATTATCCGAATCCATTTAATCCGGCTACTGTCATCAGATATTCAATTCCTGAAAACAGTCGTGTCAGCCTGAAAGTCTATGATATTTTAGGAAAAGAAGTTGCAGTTCTCGTCAATTCTGTTCAAAAATCAGGCATATATGAAGTATCAATGGAAATGAATAAACTGAACTTATCATCCGGAATTTATATCTATACTATAACTGCAACAGAGCAAAAATCGGACCGGATTTATCGTGAAACAAAAGCTATGAATTACATTAAATAATTTTATGATTACAATAAAAAGCTTATTAATATTTTTATTCTGCACGTCCTTTGCCGCAGCTGCATTTTCCCAGACAGACTGCAACTGCGGGGATGCTTTAAATAATCTTATTGGAAAAATTGAAACTGAATATCCGGGATTTAAAGATAAAACAAAAGACAGGATTGTATATAATAATTTTAAAGAGAATCTTCAGATGAAAGTCCGCGATGCAAATGATTCTGACTGTATCGGTTTATTAAGAAGTTATACGGACTTTTTCAGGGATGGGCATATAAGTGTTTATCCCCTTAACATTAATGAAAATTCCAAAAATAAAGTATCCGTTGAATACACTGAATTTTTAAAGCGCATTGAGAGTACACCTGACACTCTTGAAGGTATATGGAAATCGGGGGCTTATAAAATCGGAATAATTAAAATGGAAACTGAATATCAGGGATTTATCATAGAAGCTGATACCGCATACTGGAAACCGGGTGAAATAAAATTCAGACTTTTTGAAAACGGAAAAGCCTTTTATTACCTCAGGGACCATTCCTTGTCGGAAGAAAAATACGAACTCGTTGACGGGTGGATTCTGTTTTTCAATTACTCGAAGTTCGTAAAATTGCAGCCAAAGCCGAACCTGACCGAAGAGGAGATTAAATCGAAAATAAATGACTTTGAGGGGTGTTATTTCAAAAAACTGACTGAAAAAACATCATTACTCTGCCTGTCCAGCTTT
The DNA here is from genome assembly GCA_016218085.1 of Ignavibacteriota bacterium. Taxonomy (GTDB): domain Bacteria; phylum Bacteroidota; class Ignavibacteria; order Tepidaquicellales; family Tepidaquicellaceae; genus FEN-1279. The sequence goes on along the minus strand of JACREY010000007.1, from coordinate 113,136 downwards.
GAACATAATTATACCGATAGAATCAACAAACTATTGTACGATAACAAAAATACTCTCGAAAACAGCGAGAACCTTATTATCGATGTCAGGAATAATTTAGGCGGTGCCTATGAATCTTATGAAAAATTACTACCGTATATATTAACCGGGAGCGTAAGAGGAGTAGGAATGGAATTCCTTGCTACCGAAACCCTTATAAATGAAGTAGAAAACTGGTACGATGATGATGAAGGAAAGAAGCGGGCGAAAGAATGGATTAAAATGTTTAAGGAGAAAATGGGACAATTCGTGAATACAGATACGACGGATGTGTATTTGAACGAAATTAAGCCCGAAAAGAAAAGCCCTGCGCAAATAGTAATACTCGTAAATCGAAGAACCGCCAGCTCCGGTGAAGCATTTGTTCTGGATGCAAGGCAAAGTAAAAAAGTAAAAATTCTCGGCACACCGACTTATGGCGCACTGGATTACGGTTCTGCAAGTTTCTTCGATATTGGCTGCAAGAATTACAAGCTTATGATGCCAACCTGGAGATCGATGAGACTGCCCGATTACCCAATTGATAATATCGGAATTCAACCTGATATATATATTGATAAGTCTATTAAGGACTGGGTTAAGTTCGCTTTAGAATATCTGGAAAAATAAACGTGTTATAAGTTTAAATTTTAGAATTTTAAAGAAAGTCAAATTTTTATTTAAACAGGTTAAAATATGAATAGATTCATAATATTCTCATTATTGTTTTTAATGAGTTTGAATCTCCGGATTGCATAGATCAAAAAAAGATTGACTTTACATATTTAGCAAATGCAGGTTTATTGATTGAAAGCACCAGCAAAAAAATTTTAAGACGCACTTTTTGAAAGCGGTTGGGGTAATTATTTAGTCCCTTCTAACGAAACATTTTTTAAATCTTAAAAATATTAAATGGATGTAAAAATTATGAAAAAGTTATTTCTCGTTTCATTACTTTTTGTGGGTATCACTCTCAATGTTTTCGCACAAAAAATAGATTATTCAGTCTATTTAGCCCCGGGCGGAGGAGTGCATTCATCTGTCTCTTCTGTTGTCGATAAAAACGGTTGCATATTTGTTGCAGGCGGGACAAGGGAAGGATTAAAGGTTACATACGATGCTTTTCAGAAAAATTATAAAGGCTGTACTAATGATGATGTGACAGGAGGCGATATATTTTTAATGAAATTGTCGCCAAAAGGTGAATTAATTTACTCAACTTATATTGGCGGGATTGGGTCAGAATTTTATTGTTTGCAAATCGCACTCGATGATTATGACAATGTATATGTCGGCTTCACAACAGATTCGAAAGATTTACCGGTTTCAAATAAAGCTTACCAAAAATCGAATAAAGGCGACAACGACCATTACATAATTAAATTTACTAATGATTGCAGGTATATTGCTTCCACTTACCTAGGCGGTTCAGGATCTGATCACTGGACAAGGCTTGCAGTTTATAATAACACACTGTATTTATTCGGAAAATCCAAATCTCAGGATTTTCCCGTAACTAAAAAAGCCCTGCAGAAGAAATATGATAATTCTTCGCCGCCGGATACTTCAAAATCGTGGCTCTCAGGGGATATAACAATAACATCCTTATCATTAAATCTCGATAAAATTTTATACTCAACATATTTGGGCGGAAAATCTCTGGATTATGTTCAGTCTTATTCTTTCGATGTAAACGGGAAAATAATTCTCACGGGAGGTACATATTCGAGCAATTTTCCTGTCACAGAAAATGCTTATAAAAATTCTTTGACAGGGGAGACTGATGGTTTCCTGACAATATTAAATCAAAAACTCTCTAAAGTTTATTATTCAACTTTTATCGGCGGGGATTCAACCGATCAGGTCAATTCTGTCATTGTTCAAAATGCTAAGAATTTTATTCTTGCCGGGGAAACAAAATCACCCGATTTTCCGGTTTCATCAGATGCCCTAAACGGGAAATATTCTGGGGGTAAATCCGATGGTTTTATTTTGAAGTTTAATTTAAAATTGAATAGCCCGGTATATTCATCTTTTATTGGCGGTACTAAAAGCGATTATTTATATTATATTGCAGAAACTGACAGGAAAAATTATATATTAGTCGGAAGTTCCGTATCAAAAGATTTTCCGGTGACGAAAGATGCACTATACCAATCCATTGATGGTGGAAGGGATTTGGTGATATTAATAATGAACAAAACACTGAAGAATATTGAATATTCAACATTCGGAGGTGGTTCAAAACAAATAATGATGACGCCAAGCTCCAATTATATCAAAGGTGGTAACCTGCTGATATCATCGACATGCATATCTCCTGATTTTCCTGTAACATTGAAATACACCGAACCGGACAGCACTTGGACGAATTGTTTATGGAAATTTGATTTAAACGGTAAATAAAAAAACGATCAAATTAAATGAAAAACTAATTTATCCCACTATGAATAAAAAATTTCTTTTAGCCGGTATAATTACCTCAATAATTAATCTTTTGCTTAATGCAACCGCTTATTTTTTTGTTTTAAAGGAAATCTATAAATCATATCCTGCTGTATCGGAGGAATTTACTATGCAGCTTAGCCGTCAACCAGGACAGATTATTATTTGGGCTATGGTTGTAACGTCATTGGCAATGGGATTTTTAATTACGATTGTATTAAAATGGTCAGGGGCAAAAAACATTTAAGTCGGGTTTAAAGAATGGTTTTGTCTTTGCACTTCTTTTCTGGGCATCCGTGAACTTTGGATTGTATGCTTCATCAAATTATTTTTCTACAGAAGCTGTTTTTGCGGATTATGTCTTAAGTGTTAGTGCAATGACTATTTCCGGAACGTTTGCAGCACGACTGTCAGGTGAATGGGAAATTAACAATTTAAAAAAATAAAAATGCAAATCGGAATAATAGGTACAGGAGGTGTTGGCGGGTATTTCGGCGGAAGACTTGCGCTGGCAGGTTTTGATGTGACTTTTCTTTCCCGCGGATTAAATTATGAATCACTTCGTGATAATGGATTAACGGTGAAAAGCTTACTTGGGGATTTTAAAATTGATATGGTAAATGTAACAAGGAAAATCGAGGATTTGAAACATGCGGATTTGATTTTTATCTGCGTAAAGGCCTGGCAGGTTAAGGAAATCGCAGAGAAAGTCAGTACCGTTTTAAGCGAAAATGCGGTTGTAATCCCGCTTCAGAATGGTATTTCAGCTGCAGAGGAGCTTGCAGAACACCTGGGGGAGTCAAGAGTTATCGGAGGTTTATGCTTTATTATCAGCAAACTTGAATGTCCCGGAGTCATAAATCATTTTGGAGTTGAGCCGTCAATAGTCTTTGGGGAAAGAAACAATATAAAAACAGAAAGGCTTGAAAAAATAAAAATGATTTTTGATTCGGCTGGAATTAAATCCAAGATATCAGAAGACATCAATGCCGATTTATGGAAAAAATTTATAACCATCTGTGTGAGCGGTCTGCTTGCCGTTACAAGAACTACTTACGGTGAACTCAGGGAACTTAAGCAGACAAGAAAAATGATGACTGATTTATTAAAAGAAATCAGCAGACTTGCAAGAAAAATCGGTATCAATATAAATCCCGATTTTGTAAATAAAACCGTAGCTCTGATTGATACATATCCTTATAATTCCACATCCTCTCTTACTCGTGATGTATGGGAAGGAAAGCCATCAGAAATAGAATATCAAAACGGAATGGTTGTAAAACTTGCATCCAGATACAACATTGAAACACCCGTAAACAAATTTGTTTATAACTGCATACTGCCAATGGAACTAAAAGCTAGAAGATGTAAAAAACACAACGAATAAAAATTATGAGCAAAATTTATTTCCTAAGTTCTGCTATTTCTTTTACTGCCTGAATGGCCGTGTCAATATGCTCTTCCGTATTAAAAGGACCAACACTTAAGCGCACTGTACCGTGTATTTTATCAGTTCCCAAACCAACGTGCACTAGCGGTGCGCATTGCAAACCTGTACGGCAGGCGATGTTGTAATCAACGTCCAGCATCGTGCCCACATCACCGGAATCAAAACCCTTGATATTGAAGCTTAATACCGGGTTGTGATTTTCTATGCTTTCCGCACAGTATGTTATTACGTTTTCTATTCTTTGAATTCCTTTGCGTAGCTTATCCCAAAGAATCATTTCCTTATCGTGCAGTGTTTTAATTCCGTTTTCCAAAATCCATTTTATGCCGGCGTTAAGTCCTGCTACACCTAAAAGGTTCAGCGTTCCGCATTCAAGCCTATACGGGAACTCTTCAAGATGTGTTTTCTGTGCGGAGCGGACTCCTGTTCCTCCGAATCGGGTACCTCTCACAGGTACGTTTTCCATTACATATGACCCGCCGATGCCTGTAGGACCCATCAGGCATTTATGTCCGGTAAACACTAAAACATCTATTCCCATTGCCTGCATTTCGATTGGAATGGCACCTGCACTTTGCGTGGAATCCACTACAAGCAATACGCCCGTTTCTTTACAAATCTTTCCAATCTCTGCAACAGGCTGGATAGTGCCGATAACGTTAGAACAATGGTTCATTACAACCATTTTCGTATTCTTCTGTATTGCTTTTCTTATATCATCGGGATTTATATATCCTTTTTCATCAAAACTGACATAAGTTGTTTTTATGACTTCATTCATTTCCATGTGATACAGCGGACGCAATACAGAATTATGCTCGAGCATTGTTGCTATTACGTGATCTCCTTTTTCGACCAATCCCTGAATAATCATATTAAGAGAGTCGCTAGCATTGTAAGAGAAAGTCAGTCTGTTATTATCGCTTCTTGCATTAAAGAACTCAGTCAACAGTTTACGTGTATTCATTACAATTTCTTCTGCCTCAAGTGCAGCGTCGAATCCGGATCTTCCGGGATTTACCCCATGCTCCCTGTAAAAACTGTCCATAAATTTATAAACACTGTCAGGTTTTGGATATGTGGTTGCTGAATTATCAAGATATATTAAATTATTCATAAAAGAAAAATAGTTGGTTTAAGTATTTGTAAATTTTAAAAGTTTATTATTCAAGAATTATTGCATCGGCTACTATCTCAGCCAGAGTTTTTATCTTTACACCCAGCTTGAACTTGTTATCTATTTGCATTAACTGGTCAACACAATTGTGGCACGGAGTAACCACGACCTTTGCTCCTGTTCTGCGAATCTGTTCTGCTTTTATCTCTGCTATTTTCATTCTGCGTTCATTGTATTCGCTCATTGCCAGCTGGCCCCCTCCGCCCCCGCAGCAGAAATTTTCAGTACCGTGAGGTGTCATTTCGACGAAGTTGCATACCGTATTCTTCATAATATATCTTTGCTGTTCAATAACTCCTCCTTCTCTCACTAAATTGCAAGGGTCGTGAAGGGTCATTACTTCTTTATTCAATTCTTTATCGAGCTTTATCCTTCCGCTGCTTATATATTCAGCAAGAAGTTCGACAGCCGTAATTACTTCGAATGGAAATTTCTTACGGAGATAATTTGGAGCTTCCCAACGGAACGCTCTCGAGCCGTGACCACATTCAGCAAGTATACAGCGATTAGAATTTAAATTCAGCATTTCATCGTATAATCTTTGAGCAATGATTATTGCTTCTTCGTTGTTTGATGTAAAATATGCATAGTTGGTAACATCATACATTATTGTGGATAATGTCCAGCTTTCCTTTGCAGCATAAAAAACTTTAGCCATTGCAGAAATTGATAACGGGAAAAATTTCGGTTCACGGGGATTCAATGTATAAAGAATATTTGTGTTTGTTACATTCAGAGGTATAGCAGCCATCGGGTCGTTTACTTCATTTTTAAGCTCGTCTTCCAGCCAGGCTAATGTATCAGTAAATTCTTCAGTAGGAATTGACATATTATTCCCGGTTTGAACAGCTGCATTAACGGTTGATTGTAGGGTTGCCGGTACCATATCCATTTCCGAGAGCATTTGTCTTCCCGTTCTAACAACATATGAAATATCCACCCCTATTGAGCAATGTTTTGTACAGCGTCCGCATAACGTGCAGGCTCCGAAAAGAAGGTCAATCATCTCATCTTTAGTTTCTTCATCCAGCTCTTTTGAACCAGTAAGTACGGGAAAATATTTCCCAGTAAAAGTACAATACCGCTGGTAAATTGAAGAAATAATGTCTACTTTCTTAGCGGGAATATATTTTTCATCGTTCGTTGCCAGATAGTACATGCAACTTTCTGCACACAATCCGCAATGTACGCAACTGTTTAAGTGTGTTATTAACTTACTGTCTTTTGGTTCGGAAAGAATCCGGATTGCTTTATCCTTTTTATTTTTAAAATTATCCATTCTTTCTACTTATGATTTTTAACTGGCCAAATTCCCCGCCATCCGTAATAGTAGCCAAGATGAAAACGTGCAGCAAAGAAGTACAGAGAATGTTTAAGCTTACCAAGCGGTAAATACAGGAATAATAATGCTGCACCAATATTATAATATGTAGCATTAGATTCTGATATTGTTGCAAGTAATGTAAATATCTGAAATGCTGTTACCAGAAGATTTGAAATGTAGTCGTCCGGACAGGAAAGATATCTGAGTTTTTTTAATGATACCCGTTTTATGAAAATGCCAATACCGCTTGCAATGGATACTGCCAATCCGCAAATCAGAATATATTGTAAAAAATCAGAAAAACTGAAACTGAAAAGGAATAAAAAATATAAAATAAAGGATATAAAAGTACCGGAATGGTATAGTATTCCTGCTGCATATGTTGGGTAATGCAAATATGCAGATTCCTTCTTCAGCGGATTCATTGCCCCGATAAATGAATAGGGGATTGCTGAATACAGGTTACCAATCTTGCTGGAATAATCTTTTGGCGAACCCAATTTGACTAATCTGAAAAAATGGTAAGACAGGCTTATCAAACAAATCAGAAAAGCAGTAAATGAAACCAATTGATAGAATTTCATAAAAGTAAAAATTTTCTAAACACAGCCATCAGGTTTTGGTAAACCGGCTATTCGGCAAGCTCCACGAGCCGGACCAAGCGGAAACAGCTGATATATATCTTTAAGTTTAACACCGGTTGTTTGACAAATAGAGCGTATCATCGGTGCCATTCCCGTATCTTCCCAGTTCTTGCGTATAAATTTTACAATTGCCCAGTGCTTTTCGGTAAGCTCTCCTATCCCGTCAAATTTGGCAAATAAAGCTGCAACTTCTTCATTCCAGATGTAAGGATCTTGCAAAAAGCCGTCTCCATCGACTTTGAATTCTTTTCCATCAACTTCCATATTGTGAATATTAGATTTTATTTTTAACAAGTTAATATTTTAAAAAATAATAAAGAATTCAAAAAAAACTGCACAATATTACCGTGATATGAAAATTATAAATTATTATTATAAAACATTTACTATAGGTTATCAGATCAAAACCAATTCAAAGAACACTATTTATAGTACGAAATTTCACTACAAAACTATAATTATCCGAAAATAAATGATTACCGTATATATTTATTATTAGGTAAAGCTAAATATATATTGATAATTTATAATAATTTTTATAGTTTAAAAAAAGATGTTTTACAAATGAAGAAGTATTTATTTTTCGAAATGTATTTCCCTTTTAATAAAAATTACATTATTAATTTTTTAAAATATAAAAAATTTAGCAGGGGAAAGAACTAAGACTGTTCGGGTGAGAATCCTCAAAATAATAAACTTATCTTATATTTCACCCACTTTTATCTGTCATCCAAACAGTTTTTTATACTCAGATTTATATCAGGCTTCGGTTTTACATTTACAAATATTAATTATTTTTCAAAAATTTTAAAAATTAAAATTATGAGCCTAGAACAAGTAAGAAAGCAGGGGTATGGTTTTGCCTCATATCCCTTTGTAAAGCTTTTCAATTACAAAGAAAAAAAAGGGGAAAAATCAAAAAAAGGAGAGAAAAAGTTTTCATTTGTAAAGCAGCTGCTGTTCGGTGATTATATTAAAGTTTATATTAAGAATAAAAATTTTGAAACAATAACCGAGGATGAAAAAACATACATAAAGGTGCGTTGCAGAAACGAAGACGGATATATCTTGCCTGAGACAGATATTCAGGCTGATAGAATTCTGGAAGTCAATTTTGTCGATGTCGGTCAGGGTGACGGATGCCATATTGTCACTCCGAAAGACGAGCATTATATTATCGATGCGGGTGTCGGAGATAATATGTTCAGGTTCCTCAAATGGAGATTCAACCTTGCAAAATCAAAGATTCCGCCGCCAGCCCTAAAAGCAGTTATATCTCATCCTGACAGCGATCATTACAAGGGATTTCTAAAAGTCTTTGAACAGCCAAAAGGCCTGAAGCAGAAATTAAGTTTCGATTATGTTTATCATAACGGAATATTCGAAATGGGAGACAGGGAAGAGGAGGAAAAACTGGGCAAGAAAGTCAAAGCCGGCAAGAATAAATATTTAACTGAAATATTTGACACGGACAAAAAAGCAAAAGCACATTTGAAAAAAGTCGAAAAAGAATCACTTTATGAAAAGACTTTATTGTCAGCGCTTAATAATCAAAAAAATGTAAAATTCGAGGCTCTGTCCGGAGATGAAAATAATAAGTTTTATAAGGACGGAAATCTGGAAATTGATATTCTGGGACCCATAACAGAAACTGTTGATGGCGAAAAGGTGCTCAGGTATTTTGACGGCGTGGGCCCAACTAAAAACGGACATTCGGTTATATTAATGCTTAAAATCGGAAAAGCGAGAATTATCATTGGTGGGGATTTGAATAAAAAAGCCGAAGAATATCTATTGGAAAAATATACAGGAGCCGATGTAAAGAAGATTAACAGATTTTTGAAAGAAGAAACAGACGAAGCAAAAATTGAAGAACTGAAAAATGAAATTAAAGAAGTAATTAACAAAGCTAGACAATACTTTCAATCAGACGTTGCAAAAGCGTGCCATCACGGCAGCCACGATTTTTCGGTTGATTTCTTAAGGTCGGTAAATCCGGTTGCAACTGTAATATCAAGCGGTGATGATGAATCTTACTGCCATCCCCGGCCTGACAGCCTTGGTACGATAGGGAAATTCAGCAGAGGTGAAAGACCAATGATCTTCAGTACTGAACTTGCCCGTTCAAGTAAGGAATTCTTTGATTTAAGTAAAGTTCCAAAAGGCAAAAAAAAGGAGAGGATTGTAACAGTATACGGAATGATAAATTTAAGGACCGACGGAGAAAAAATGATTATTGCACAAAAACTTGAGAGAAAAGCTCCTGCCCGCCACTGGGATATTCATAAACTCGAATGGAATGATATGAGCAAAGTCTTCGAATATATTTTTGAAGAAAAAGAGTAATTGCTTTTAAACAAAGAAGCATCCGTAAAAGGATGCTTCTTTGTTATAAATTGTTATTTGATATCAGATTTATCTGCCGGTCATTGCTTTTGGGATTCTTCCTGTCTTAATGCTTTCTGAACGCAGCGGTCTGCCGACTATCCTTTCAACCATTTTTCCTATCTGAAGTATCTTGTCGATATCGAGATTTGTTTCTATTCCCATCTCATCCATCATCACTGCCATATCTTCTGTGGAAACAAGACCTGTTATCAGCGGATCTGCGTAATAATAATCACCCGTACCGCTTACCGGCACCCCGCTTACAAAGTTTGCAGGCTGTCCGCCAAGTCCTCCCATTGTGGCTTCATAATTTGTCATTCCTGCCTGCAATGCGGCAAGAACATTTGCAAGTCCCCATCCGCGTGTGGTATGCAGATGAACTATGTGTTTCTGCGGATTCTGGAATTCATCCATCAGCATCGAAAAATATCTGTAAATCCTGTCAGGAGATGCTGAGCCGTCGTGGTCTGCATGCTCTACATCGCTTGCACCAATATCAAACCAGCGTTTGGCAAACTCGATTGCCTTTTTCATTTCTGTCGGCCCTTCGATTGGGCAACCCCAGATTGTACTTACAGTGCCGTTTACTTTTATGCCTGCTTCACGCGCCATCTTTATGTATTTTTCCGACATCTTCCAATATTCGTCGAGCGAGAGACCCGAATTTTTTCTGTGGTGCGATTCACTTGTCGAAACCATCAGTAAAATCCTGTCAGGACCGAATCCTTCGAGCTTGTTTTTAATGGCTCTTTCAACAGCTTTTTCCCTTATGGTCACGCATGTAAGAGAAACGCTGCCCAGCAGGTTTGCAACCTTTTTGCTGTTTCTGATTTTCTTCATCAATTCATCCGCATCTTTGAACTGAGGCATACCTGTCGGATTGCCCAGATTCGTTACTTCAATATGCTTGAAACCTGCTAGTATCAGCTGCTCCGCAAGCCAGAGCTTTGCCTCGAGCGGTATATATTTTTCTTCGTGCTGAAATCCGTCCCGCACTGTTATATCTCCAATTACTACTTTTTTCGGATAATTCATTTAATAATTTTAAAATTTAATTTCCGGAATATCACCCTCAATTATTAGCGTTCCTTCAGTAGCAGTTTTTATCTGCTCCAGAGTTACGCCGGGTGCGCGCTCTTTTAATTTAAATCCTTTCTCCGTAACATCCAGTACTGCAAGGTCGGACACAATTCTCTTCACGCAGTTTACTCCTGTAAGCGGGAGAGTGCATTTCCTGAGCAGTTTTGACTGCCCTTCCTTGTTGGTATGCTGCATCGCTACTATAATATTCTTTGCTGAAGCAACAAGGTCCATTGCTCCGCCCATACCTTTAATAAGTTTTCCAGGAACTTTCCAGCTTGCTATATCGCCTTTTTCCGATACTTCGAAAGCACCGAGAATTGTGATGTCTATGTGTCCGCCCCTTATCATCGCAAAGCTCGTTGCCGAATCGAAAAATGATGAACCCGGAAGGTAAGTAATTGTCTGCTTACCCGCATTAATCAGGTCGGCATCAACGGTTTCCATCGTTGGAAAGGGACCCATCCCTAACATTCCGTTTTCCGATTGAAGCGTAACGTGAATATTTTCGGGAATAAAATTTGCCACAAGTGTTGGTATGCCTATTCCAAGGTTTACATAATCGCCGTCTTTCAGCTCGCTTGCAATTCTTTTTGCTATCTGGTTTTTGTCTAATGCCATAACTGATTATTTTGTTAAGGTTAATTGTTCAATTCTTTTTTCGTAATCAACACCCTTGAATATTCTCTGAACAAAAACACCGGGTGTATGTATAAAATTCGGATCAAGCTCGCCGGCTGGCACCAGCTCTTCTACTTCTGCTATCGTGACTTTACCCGCCATAGCCATCATATTATTGAAATTGTTTGCTGTGTATTTGTAAATTAGGTTTCCTGCAGTGTCTCCCTTCCAGGCTTTTACAACTGCAAAATCTGCAGTAAGCGCCTGTTCGAGCAGATGCATCTTCCCGTTGAATTCACGGGATTCCTTTCCGTTTCCTACTTCCGTACCGTATCCTGCCGGTACAAAAAATGCAGGTATTCCAGCGCCGCCTGCTCTTATTCTTTCTGCTAGAGTGCCCTGCGGAATAAGCTCCACCTCCAGCTCGCCGCTCAGCATCTGGCGTTCAAACTCCGCATTTTCGCCGACATAAGATGATACCATTTTCCTAATCTGATGGTTATTTAATAGGAAACCAAGACCGAAATCATCTACTCCGCAATTGTTTGAAATGCATACAAGACCTTTTATTTTGGTTTTGGCTAGTTCTCTTATAACATTTTCAGGAATTCCGCAAAGACCGAATCCTCCGAACATGACTGTCATATTGTCCTTAATGCCCTCAATTGCCTCACGGACGCTTTTTACGACTTTATTCATAGTTTTTTATTGTTTTTAGGAACAGTAAGATAATATATTAATTACAAATTTGAAACAAAAAATTTACTCTAATTTATCCCGGAATCTAAATAAATTTTTCTGTGACTAAAATTGTAAATTAATATTTGCTATATTTAAACTAACTAAAACCAGTATCATGAGAATATTTCTTGAATTACCGTTTATAGTATCTATTTTAATCCTTTCTGCAGTTAGTATCACTATTTTTTTTATTGCTGAAAAATTAATCAGAAAAAATATTTCGCACGATTCCCTTATAGAAAATCACGAAGTGGGAGGATTTTTGTATAATGCAGTCTGCGTAATTTATGCCGTGCTGATGGCATTCGTGGTCTTTGCAATTTGGAATAATATGGATGCAACAACATCAAAAATTGAAGGGGAGGCAAATAACCTCCTTAACCTTTATTATGACTCAAGAGTATATCCGGATTCAATAAAGAACGAAATTCAAACGACAATCAAAGAATATGTGAAACAGGTTATCGATGATGAATGGAAATCTATGGCCGATGGAAAATCGGACGAGGAAGCACAGAAAAGTTTCATCAAGCTCAACAGGATTTATCTTTCCATTAAATCGAGCGATGTTACAAATAATGAAGTACTGTCTCAGTCACTTCGGAATATGCAGGAACTGAGGGAATATCGCAGGCACAGACTCCTTAGCAGCAGGCAGAATATGCCGGATATACTTTGGATTGTATTGATACTCTCCTCAGTAGTCCTCATTGCATTTACATTTTTCTTCAGCACAAGGAATAAATGGCACTTACACGTGATGACTGCATTTCTTGTCTTCGTAAGTGTACTGGTATTATACCTCATTTATGTTATGGACCATCCGTTTGTGGGGAAAGAAGCAATTAAACCGGATGCATTCCAACCGTTGATAAATATTATTAACAGACAGCCGAAGTAAATATCCTTAAAAAAATAATAGAATAAAAAAAGCCGGATACTCTTCTCATCCGGCTTTTCAGTTATGCAAAAATCAGAAAGCTGAAATAATACCAAGTGAGAATCTGGAAGTTTTTGTGTCCTTGATATATGTGTATTCACCGGAAAGCCTGAGATTTCTTGCAATCAGGTAATTGATGCTTCCCGTATAACTCTGGTAATTCAATTCCTTAAAATCCGAATCAACATAATTGTACAAAAGCGAGCCCGTTACCCTGCTTTTATCTCCTTGCGGGGAAATCAGCAGTTCAACAAATCCACCCTTTGTTTTTACTCTTTCTGTCGGCTTGACCTGTGTCATTCCGGGATTAATGTCGCTTCGGTAAACATACTGTGCATTCAGTTCCACTTTGTCGTTTCCTAAAGTCAGGTCTGCGCCTGCCATATACATTTCATTCGAAACAGAATCAGGCTGCTCCTTTCCGTAATATCCGAATCCGCCGATTCTTAAAAAAGGAGTGACTTCCTGCGAAGCCCTGAACATTATATTCTTATACTTATCCGCATCAAATGTCTCTCCCGTGCCCAAACCGTTACCGCTGAGCAGCTCGAGCGTGAAATCTGTCTTTGTAGGAGCTGCATAGGTCACCATAATCCCTCTGTCGTATTTCAGTGAAGCAAGAGTTCTTCCGGGCTTGACTGTGTATATAGCGTAATCCTCCTGAGTCATCCTCAGCTCTCTTTTAAAAAGCGGGTCCGAAACCTGAAACTGCCCTGCGTATAAATCAAGGTCTAATTTATTTGAAAATACATTATTGAACATAATAAACGCATCCTCAATCCCCGCCATTTCTCCGCGCTCGCTGATGAAATAATAAAAGTAATATGAAATATCCTTGTAAATATTTCCACCCGACATAAACTTCAGAATGTAAGGTGTTCTTAAATCCGGATTTACATCCCTTGAATTTTCGTACTGTCCGAAAAGCTCAAATCTCAACGCAACCGGAATCTCCCTCATCAGCATCAGCAGGTCGTCACCCGTTTTTTTAAAGTATCTGGCCGGCTCCTTATCCGGAAGCTGGAATCCGTTTGCCGCAAAATCCTCACCATACGGCTTCAACTTCGGGAAAGGAGAGTGGCAGACGTTGCAGGACATATTATACTTTCTCGCAAAAGCGGGTATCGCTCCAGCTTCATTTATCAGGCAATAAGAAAATATAAATATTATTAATGCTATAAAAATTTTTTTCATTATGATATCCTCTTTTAAAATATTCTTAAAATTAATCATCCACTATTTCAACAAAAGTCTGATGAAAATTTACTTCAATTATTTCGGATTCATCCTTCGGAACACCCAGGTAATCCGCAACTGGTAACGGAAGTTTCTGATAATTCAAAACCGCTTTTACTTTAAGTTTTCCGATTTCAATATTATCCGGAACAACCCACGTGAATGTCTCGGTTTTTGTCTCCCTCGGCCCAATCCTGTAATCCACTCCGAATGAAGCCGTATTCCACTGCTGTATTGTCATTCGTCCCACAGGGTCGAGATATGGCATCCTGAAAATCCTGTCTCCAAACGGAATCCCGTCGCGCTGTATTCCCTTGAAATCGGTAATTCCTAATGGCACTCCCATATCCTGGTAAGCAAGAACATCCGAAGATATTGTGAATTCTTCTCCGGGAAATCCTTTTTTATCGACTTTTAAATGAAATACGTTTCCCTTCGCATCAACCGCTTCCACGTGCAGCCACAGCATTCTTTCCTCAGCCGAACCCGTCGGAAACTTGTGCCCCGTCTTCGCATTATAAAGCACTACCGTAAATTTTAACTGCTCGCCAGGAGCTGCATCCTCCATTTCGGGATGTATTCTCAGCTCAATTGTTCCCTTCACCTTACCGGGGTCGTGCGCTCCGTGAAAAAGGTGCTGTGCAACATCCTGATGAAACTCTCCCATCGCAGAGCTTATTCCCGGTGTCCGCGGCATGTGGCAGTTCTGACACTGAACCCCTTCCCTGGAATATGGTCCGTCCTTCCACTCGAGGTGAGTTGCTTTTACCCACGCGCCGAAAGGTGATTTCTCATTATGGCAGGTGCCGCAGAATTCCGCCTTGGACAGAAAATCTATTTTCTTTACATCGTGTGAAGGTGAATTCAGGCTCTCACGGTTGCCGTACTTTACATTACCCGGGTTTGAAATGAAATTGAAGTTATACGGAGTGTCTCCCGTAAATCCAGTTACAGAATGGCAGACGTCGCAAGAAACCGATTCGTTTGCGCGCGAATTCATATTCGGCTTCGGTGGCGGCACGTCTCCCGCCATAAAAGAAACAGGTGCGTGGCATCCGTTGCAGCCTGCCTTCACTCCCGCTACCTTTGACTCCTTTTCCGCGTGCGGAACTGCCAGCTTGAAATATTCTATCTCATCCCATTCGTGCGTGTAGCACTTCGACATCATCATCTGCTTCCATTGCGCATAAAAATCCGTATGGCAGGAAGAGCCGCATTCATCAGGCTTCTGGAAGTTCTCATACTTGAATATTCCCTTCGCATCATCTCCGCTCTTTGTATTCTGGGAAAAAAGTAAACACGGAATCAGCAGTGCTGTAAAAATCAAAAATAATTTTTTCATAAATACTCCTCTATGTTTTTGGATGGCGTGTAAATAAAAGTAATGCTTTATTCCAAAATAAAAAATGCGAATTTTTGAATATATCGGGACACCCGGCTTTGATAGAGCTAAAAAACCGGCTCAGTAAAGATGTATATTAAAATTATGCAAAAAAAAAGATTATAAATAAAAATTTCAAACGATGCAAAAATGTATCCGTAAATTAAGCCAAATGAATTTTTATGCCCTAAAAATCACAAAAAAAGTAAGTATCTGTACTATGTTTTTTAATGTGCTCACTATGTCTCATTTTTAGAAATCCAATATGTATAAAATATTCATAATTTATTTTTGGTGCAAAATTTGCTGTTTTTAAGCTTGACCACTTCCGGATTCACACCCGGATTTTAATATCGGCTAACGTTTTATACGAAACACACCTCTGCTGATTAATTTAATAATTATTTGATTTTAAATATTAATTTTATTAATTTCAACGAACCTAACTATAAATAGTATAGTATTTTTGATAAGAATTCAGGTGAAGTTATACTAATGCTCTGCGAAATATTTAATTAACTCGAAATAAAAGAAATAATAATAATTTTTTTATTTATTTATAATTAGTTAAAGTAAGAAGTACAGCAGAAAGAGTTATAAACGTTACACCTTTATTTATCAAACTCTGACCAACACTCACACGATAAATAATGTTTTTTGGTTTTTTATGTTAGTGCCTTATGGTTCATGAAAAGCTCAATTAATGTTAACACAGGAATCCCTTTTTTTCAATTGTTTTTAATTGCAAATCTGATTTAAAATTCAGATTAAAAAAATAAGTGTTTTTATAAAGTTAATTTCTTTTTTCGAAATTAAATTAAATTTTTATCGCTTAAAAATTTTATAAATATCATTATTTAAATTAGAACTAATTATTATGAAAAAACTCTTCACTCTTTTCGTAATTGCCATGGGTATCTTTATCCTTAGCAATTCGTCGTTCTCTCAGATTACAATTAGCGGTTCTGTAGGCGTAGATGGCGTATATACGTCGCTGACAAATGCAAGCGGAGCATTTGCCGCGTTAAACGGAACTGCACAAACCGGCGCTACTATAACTATCACAATTACAGGTGATGTTACTACTGAGGCCGGAACTAACAGTCTTAATGCAGGTGCATGGACTTCAATCACAATTTATCCATCCGGTGCGAGAACAATTTCAGGTGCTTCAACTGCCGGGAATCCTCTTATTCAATTAAACGGAGCGGATAACGTTACCATTAACGGTTTAAATACCGGCGGTAATTCATTGACTATTTCAAACACGCTTGCTTCAACTACATCAGGAACAAGTACAATCAGGTTTGTAGCGGATGCTACAAATAATACAGTTACAAATTGTACGGTTCTTGGTTCTTTCTATGGCTCAAATGCTACAAACGGTGGTAATATATTTATTTCTACAGGTACAACTACAGGAAATGATAATATTACTATATCATACTGTAACTTGGGACCTGCCGGTGCAACACTGCCTTCGAAATTGATTTACGGAAATGGTTCTACAACAAGTTCAGCGATTGCAAATAGCAGTGTCACGGTTTCAAATAATAATTTGTATGATTATTTCCTGACAGGCGGATGCGCTGGTATGTATGTATCTTCCGGTAATACAGACTGGACAATTTCTAACAACAGGATTTTCCAGACCGCAACGAGAAATTTTACAGCTGCTGGAACGATGTATGGAATTTATTTCTCTAATACAACTTATGGAAACAACATACAGATTACTGATAATATAATTGGTTATTCAAACAGTTCGGGTACAGGAACGTTAACTCTTACAAGTTCTTCTGTTGCCGGTGCATTTCAAGGAATTTATATGAACGCTCAAACGACAGCTGCAAACCCCTGTAATATCAACAATAATATTGTATCTAATATCTCTTTGACATCGTCAACAGGTACTTTTTATGGAATTTATAATGCTACAGGTGCTTCATCAAATACAATTAATATAAATAATAATCAGGTTAGAACCATTACTTTAGTTACAACTACGGGTTCCTTTTATGGTATTTCATGGACAAGTGCAACTAATATGACTATAAATGGAAATACTATCAGAGATGTTACAAGAAACAGCTCAGGAACAATGTATTGTATCTACAGCGGGAGCAGCTCTGTTAATGAAACAGTTATTAATAACAATGTTTATAATATTTCTGCAACTTCTACTACTACAACATCAACTATTTATGGAATTTATCAGTTGACCGCGGCAGGAACAAAAGTTTTTCAAAACAACAGTGTTTATAGTCTCTCTGGTACTTATGGAAATACACTGTACGGAATCTCGGTTAGTTATGGCACAACAGTTGATATATCAAATAATTTGGTACATTCCTTAAATTCAACAGGTGGTACAGCAGGAACGGTATATGGAATGTATTTAGGATCAACTGCTACTACAATGAACGCTTATAAAAATCGGATTTATAATTTATCAGGTGCTAATTCAAGCTCGACGATATATGGAGTTAATATTGCCGGGGGTACTACAAGAAATTTATATAATAATTTTATTTCAGATTTAAGGTCAACAGCGGCAAGCGCGGCTATTCCTATTGCAGGTATTTATGTTTCCTCCGGTACTACTGTTAATTTATTCTATAATACAATTTATCTTAATTCAACAAGTTCAGGCACAAACTTCGGTGTCAGAGGTATTTATGCTTCAACAACTCCGACTCTCGATATGAGGAATAATATTGTAGTAACTACATCGACTCCTAATGGAACAGGATTGAACGTAGCATATATGAGGAACAGTGCAACATTAACTACATATTCTGCTAATTCAAATAACAACCTCTTTTATGCAGGTACTCCAAGTGCTGTAAATTTGATTTATTATGATGGTACAAATTCAAACCAGACACTTGGCGATTTTAAAACACTTGTTTCTCCGAGAGATGCAAATTCTGTAACGGAACTTCCTCCTTTTACTAATATTGCAACAACACCGTACGATTTGCACTTATCTGCAGGAACACCAACTCAGTGCGAAAGCGGCGGTACTCCGGTTTCTACACCGATTGCCATTACGGATGACTATGACGGTAATACCAGAAACGTAACAACTCCCGATATCGGCGCGGATGAAGGCGCATTCACGCCTCCCGCAGTTATGACTTACGTTTCCAGCACAACAACTCAGATTTCCGGGTATGCTTCAATTGGCGGAACAAACCAGCAGGTTATAAGAATTGAAGTAGTGACTTCCGGCTCGGGTACACCTCTGAATATTACACAGTTCGATGTGAATGCAAATGGAACTACTGATATTAATGATATAAACGGCACACCGGCAAAAATATATTATACAGGAACATCGAGCACTTTTTCCACAAGCACTCTTTTCGGTCAGGAAACACCTACCTTTACAGATTTTTCGGTCTTTGGCTCGCAGAATCTCTCTGAGGGAACAAACTATTTCTGGCTTGCTTATGACGTATCCGGCTCTGCGGCGGCAGGCAACCTGATTGACGGCGAATGCAATATCATAGTCGCAAGCGGAAATCCTCAGGTACCTTCTGTTACTGCGCCTGCCGGTGAAAGAACTTTAGTCGGACCAATGGCAGGCAACTATTACGTCGGTCAGGGATATTCTTTCCCGAACTTTACTACGATTACAGATGCATTTTATCATCTTGGTATGAGAGGTATTAGCGGTGCGGTAACACTTACTCTTACAAATGCCGCAGGAGTGCCTTATAACACTGCAAACGGTGAAACTTTCCCGCTAACTTTAAATGCTGTTACAGGCGCAAGCGGTACGAATACAATTACAATGAAGCCCAATACAGGTGTTCAGCCGATTATTCAGGGTTCATCCGCAAACGCCATTATTAAACTTAACGGAACGGATTACTTCACTCTCGACGGCTCAAACAGCGGCAGTACGGACAGAAGCTTAACAATCGAAAATACAAACGCGGCAGCATCAACTGCAGGTATCTGGCTTGCAAGTACAGGAACTGGAGCCGGAGCAACTTATAATACTATAAAAAACTGTAATATTAAAACCGGAATAAATACTCTGTCTACTTATGGAATATTTTCTGGGGGAACAACAATTGGTACAGCTGGTGCGGATAATGATAATACACAGATAATAAATAACAGTATCAGCAAAAGTTATTATGGTATATATGCAGGTGGAACTTCTGGCGGCGAACATAGTACAGTATTAATCAACGGCAATACAGTCGGTTCTGAAACCTCAACTGATTATGTCCTGTTCTACGGTATCTATTTACTTTATGTTAATAATTCAACAATCTCGCAGAATGAAGTGTTTAATATGAAACAAAACGGAGCTAAATACGGAATATATTCTTCCACAGGTAGCTCTTTTAATTTGTACAGCAGAAATAAAATTCACGATTTCAACGATCTTGACGGAAATACTTCCATCAGTTATGCTATCGGAATGGAATTTGTTACCGGGTTAACTGATAATACAATTGTAAATAACGTTATTTATAAAGTTTTCCACAGATATACGACTACAAATAATTACCAGTTAGCAGGTATAAGAATTATTGGTGGTACAAATTTTAAACTTTATTATAACTCTATAAGCATGACCGGAACTTCTTCAAGAGGTACAACCGGAACATATGCACACTGCCTTATGAACTATTCAGCAGCAACAACGAATATGGACTTGAGAAATAATGTGTTCTATAATGCCGTGCAACCTCTCTCCGGAAGTTATACTATGAATAACTATTGCGTATTTACTACAGCAACATCTACATTTACAAGTATAAATTATAATGACTACTATACAGTAGGTACGAATTTAGGTGTTTACAACGGAACAACTTGTGCAAACCTTGCTGCATGGCAGACCGCTACAACACAGGATGCAAATTCGATATCTTCAGATCCGTTGTTTACAAGCACTTCGGACTTAAGACCGGCTTTAAATTCACCGCTTCTCCTTGTTGGTACTCCGATTGCAACAGTAACTGAGGACTATCTTGGAGTTACAAGAAGCTTGACAACTCCGGCTATAGGTGCTTATGAATATGGTGTCGATGCAGCCGGTCCGACAATTTCTTACACAGTATTAACCAACACAACTTCAACATCAAACAGGACATTGTCAGGTTTTGCAACTATTACAGATTTCAGCGGAATTAACACAACAAGCGGAACTTCTCCGAGGATATATTACAAAAAATTAACGGATGCCAACACCTTTGCAGGCAATACTGCTTTTGATAACGGTTGGAAATGGTCAGAAGCTACAAATGCCGTATCACCATTTGACTTTACAATTGACTATAGTATTATTTACGGCGGCTCTGTGGCTTTGAATGATTATATTCAGTATTTCATTGTTGCTCAGGATTTATTTACGACGCCAAACGTAAGCATTAATTCGGGTACATTTGCAGCGGCACCGACAAGCGTTAACCTGACCTCCGCAGCATTCCCGCTGACCGGAACAATAAACCAGTATAAGATAGTGGGCGGACCTTTAGCAGGCGGAACATACACAGTTGGATTAAGCGCTTTCAATAAAGTAACAGGCAAAAACCTGTATTATGAAAAAATGACAAGAAATGTTTCGAATGAAAAGAGTGAAAAACAGAATAATGGAAAGAAAGAAAAAACTTCAGATACAAAGAAACAAAATAACATTACCAAAGATGTAAAATCAGATAAAACAAAAACTGATTTGACTGATAATAACGGCAGTATAAAACCAAGACCTCTTTCTGAAGAAATGACCGTAAATTCAATTTCTGAAGATGCTTCAGACAACAGGTCGGCAAACACTACCGAAGAATACTATGTGTTGATGGAAAACGGTAAACCTTACACCGGAGATAAGAAAGTTATATTTGACAGCGATGGAATTAATAATGCAACGAAGAAGAATGAGCTCGATGCCCCGAACGGCGTTTATTCTACAATAACTGAGGCAATGAGCGACTTAAGTGACAGAGGTATAAGCGGAGCTGTAACATTTCTTTTGGTGGACGCTACATATCTGGCGGAAACATATCCGTTTATTATTAATAGTGTAGGCGGTGTTAGTGCAACTAATACTATTACAATAAAACCTTCAACAGGTATTTCACCTGTTATTTCAGGTTCATCTTCGAGTGCTCCGATATTTAAAATCTACAATACAAATTATGTTACGATTGACGGCTCGAATAACGGCACTACAACAAGGGATATGACAATCGAGAATACATCTGTAACAACACCGCAGGTAATCTGGATTGGTTCTGCAGGCACAACCCCGATAACAAATGTAACCGTGAAAAATTGCAATATCAAAAATGGAATAAACAGCTCTAGCGCAGTTGTAATCAGCGATGGTGCAGCATCCGGTACAGCCGGTTATTTCAATAATATTACCATACAGAATAATTCGATTAAACAGGCATATATCGGTTTATACTGCATAACAGTTGTCGCCGCGGGTAACGGAAGCGGTATGGTTATTACAGGAAATGACCTGAATTCTTCAGGTGCAGATGCGGTAAGGCTTGTCGGAATTTATCTGCAGGGTATAGATGGTAGTACCATTACCAATAATAACATCGGAAACAATGCAAACACTGTTGATGCAAGCAATATAACAGGTATATGGCTTGCTACCAGTGCTTGGAATAGCACAATTTCAGGAAACACAATCACCACAATCAGCGGCACAGCTGGCGGACCAAGAGGAATTTACCTCTCCGGTGGTGTGGCAAATTCCAATATTACTATTTCAGGAAACAATATTAATAACCTTTCTACCGCAAGTACAGGCACTGTTATGGGTATTGCCGTAACTTCTACTACCTCCGGTGTAAATATAAGCAAGAATATAATTTACAATTTATCGAATTCTAATGCCAGCGGATATAATGCCTGGGGTATATACCTTGCCTCTACATTGACAGCCGCGGCAGTTAATGTTACGAACAATGTGATTTATAATGTTTATGGATACGGATGGGCAAGCCAGACTACGGATAACGGTTACGGAATAAATATTGCTTCAGGGGGCGGTTATAATATCTATTATAACTCAATATCTCTTGCAACTGAACAGACTTTAGCAACTGGTGTTCCTGCTTGCCTTATGATTTCTTCAACTGTAACAACAGCCGGTTCTCTGGATATAAGAAATAACATTTTCCAGACAACTCAGACGATTGGTACAAACAGGTATGCAATATGCTGTAATGCTGCAAATACTGTATTTTCAAACATGAACTACAATAACTATTATACAACAGGTCCGAATCTTGGATATATCGGTGCTACAGACAGGGCGACACTGACAAACTGGCGTACCGGTTCAGCTCAGGATTTATTCTCGATAAGCGGTAATTCAGGTTTCACATCCTCAACAAACCTTCAGCCTGATGCAGCTAATGCTAACTGCTGGACTGTAAACGGTGGCGCATATCCGATTGCAGCTGTTACGGATGATTATCTCGGTAATCCGAGAAATACATCTGTCGGACAGGGTCCTGAAGATATCGGTGCATATAAGGTTGCTCCTTCTGTCGAACCAAATGCAGTCGGCATATCAGGTGCTATAACAGACGGCGGAACCACTACGCTTACTTTTGCGGGAACTACCATAGCAACCTTAACCTGGCACGCAGGAGCCGGCACGCTTCCGTCTTCAATTTCTGCCGTGTTCAAACCGGGTAATGTACCTCCGGGCTCGCCGTATAATTCTTATGCGTATGAATACCTCGATATTACCGAAACCGGAGGCGTCCTGCCATATACTTATGATATGACGGTTTATTATAATCTTTCAAGAACTTATACAATTAATATTTCACCCGAAGATAATTTAAGGGTTGCAAAGTATTCGGGCTCGGTATGGAATATGCTGGATTTAAATACAACAACGAATACAACGACAAAAACCGTATCAATAACAGGAATCGATAACGGATTCTCTTCTTTCACATTTACGGGTAACGATTCACCTCTCCCGGTACAGCTTACCTCATTTATTTCTTCGGTTGCAGGCAGAGATGTAAAGCTTACCTGGAAAACCGAAAGCGAACTGAACAATGCAGGATTTGAAATCCAGAGAATTAAAAATTCAGAACTTAATTCAGGCAGCTGGTCAAATGTCGGATATGTGAAATCGGCCGGTAATTCAAATACACCGGTTACATATTCATTCGAGGATAAAAAGCTTAATTCCGGAAAGTACAACTACAGACTGAAACAGATAGATAAGTCAGGTGCATACAAGTACTTCTCTCTGAACAATGTAATTGATATTGCACTACCGACCGATTACAGGCTGTCACAGAACTATCCTAATCCGTTCAATCCCACAACAAAGATTGATTTCGAACTTCCGTTCGACAGCAGAGTCAGGCTTACCATCTATGATATGCTTGGCAGGGAAGTTAAAACTCTTGTCTCAGGTGAAATGAAACAGGCAGGATTCTATACCGTAGAACTTAACGGCACGAATCTATCGTCCGGAACATATTTCTACAGATTGATTACAAACGGTCAGAATAAAGACCTTATCTTTACAAAGAAAATGACGCTAGTGAAGTAGTAATAATTAGTTCTAGCTCACGAGCCCTTTGCCCGCAACAGCAAAGGGCTTTTTTTTATTAAAAATATCTGAATATAGATGATAACAGCTTTTTGTAAAAATCAGTAAATCTTAGTTTTATTAAAAGTTCAATTAACCTGTTTTCAGATGATTTATCCTCGTCCGGAGTGATATAATCCCCGTCTTCCGGCTTCCAGTTATACATTGACTCTAAAGATTTTATATCCATTCCAATTAGATTTAATAAAATAAATACAATTATTAAGCCAAAAAAACCTGGTATTTATTGAAAAATACGTGTAATTTTTTTAAAATTTGTATCTTTTTGAGAATACAGTATCAATATTATATGATTGCTCAATATAATATTTAAGTAGCATAAAAATAAAACCCCGGACGGCGAATTTACCATCCGGGGAGGAGAGAACGAAAAAAGTAATTTCAGATATTATTTTACCATTACCATCTTTTTGGTGGCTACATTCCTGCCGTCAACTACAAGAGAATAGAAATAAACACCGCTTGAAAGCTGCGTTCCGTTAAAATCCATTTTATAATTTCCGGGATTCAGGTTCAGATTTTTTATCTCGCTTGAATATTGTCTGCCTGCAAGGTCGTAAATATTAAGAGAAACATTTCCTGCTTTTGGCAAATCAAATTCAATAGTTGTTACAGGGTTGAAGGGATTCGGATAATTTTGTTTCAGAATAAAAGAAGTGGGAATCTTGTTCTCGTAAGTGAAACCACCCGTTACAAACCCCTTCGAGTATTTAAAAATCTGCGCTCCGAATGTATTTCCGCAAGCCGCAAATATTGTGTCAGGATGTACCATTCTTACGGAATAAACTGTATATCCTCCGATATTCCACATCTGCCAGGTCTGTCCGCGGTTTGTAGTCTTACCTACCACACCGATTACTGCTCCCGCGCATCCGTTTTGGCTGTTATACCAGTCTGTGCAGAAAATCGTTCCGGCTTTTACCGGGAAGTTTAAAGAATCCCAGGTTGTTCCGCCGTTTGATGAGCCATATACCTGTGAATTATTTCCGCCAGTAAATAAGTTTATCGAATCTAAAACTTTCAGAGGAGTATATGATGTTCCTGATGGTCCGGGATTTGTGATAAGCGACCAGTTATCTCCTCCATTAGTGGTTTTCTGCAGTCCGGCTGCGTGGGTCATATATCCGGTATTTGCATTTACCATATCCACTTTTACGCCAACAGGACCCGTATAAGCGGATACCTGTTCATTCCAGTTTACTCCTCCGTTTGTGGTTTTAAATATTTTTGTATTGCCGCCCACACCTGGAATACCGCCGACTATCCATCCTGTATTTGCATTTATAAAATCAACCCCGTTGCAGAAATATGAGGTTAATGCTGGGTTCCAGCTTAAAGAAGTATCCCAGCTTACACCGCCGTTTGTTGTTTTGAAAAACATACCATACCTTCCGCTAATGAACCCTGTTGAAGGATTGAGCATACTGATACTGCTACAGTAGCTGTTTATAATGAAATTTCCTGCGCTCCAGGTATTCCCGCCGTCGGTTGAATTGACAATTGCGTCATTTGATCCGAGATTTACTCCGCATGCGATTACATTTCCGTTGTTGCTCTGAGCGTATAAATCCCCGCTTAGATTTGCAAGTGATTTCCTGTACATCAATGTTGACCAGGTTGTCCCGTTGTCGGTTGATTTAATCATTTCTCCGTATGTGCCTCCGAGAAAAATGGTATTTCCGACTTTATCGCCAAAGTATGCATTGAAACCTGTAATGCTGGGACCTGATGCATATGATACCGAAGTCCAGGTTGTTCCGTTATCAGTACTCTTGAACATCTCCTGTGTGCTTACTGTGCCGCCTGCGTATATATCAGACGAACCCGGCAGTATATAATATATGGAACTTGTCGTAGGTACGCTTGTACCGGTCCAGTTAAATCCTCCGTTTGTTGTATATCTTACGCATCCGCTCGAACCGCAAACATAACCTGTCTGTGCGCTAAGGAATTTCATTCCGTAAAGAGTATTTGTGGTACCTACATTAGATGTAGTCCAATTTTGACCTGCATTGGTTGTAATGTACACATTACCCGATGAAGATGAAGTTATAATATTATTTGTGTCTGATGCATATACTGCATAAAAAGTAAGAGTGCCAAGATTCGGTAATTGTACCCACGTTAAACCGGCATCAGTTGTCTTCATTACTTTGCCTGTACTGGTTGCACTAAGGTATCCGGTTGTAGAATTTATAAATGAAAAACTATATGTAGACATCGAGCCGCTTGCAAGTATCCTTATTGTATCAAACGTTTGTCCTCCATTTGTCGTTCTTAGAATTCCGGGAACTGACTGAACTCCGAGAAATCCCGTATTTGCATTAAGAAAGTAACCCGATAGATTATTCTGATAAATTCCTGCTCCCGGATAAAGTGTACTTGGATATCCGGCTGTTTTTACGGTCCAGTTTGTGCCGGCATTTGTTGTTTTTAAAAATACGCCGTATTCACCTGCCGCATACCAGGTATTGGCATCAATCATTTTTACCCATTTGACATACTGTGCCTGAGGTCTTGGGTGAATCCATTTCCAGTCAGGTGACGTTTGGGCTAAAAGCCCTGCACCGGAGATGAAAAATATAGCAATAAGAAATAGTTTTTTCATTTTGATTTTGATTAATTTTTAAAAAAAATTATTTAATTAATATCATTTTTTTTGTTGAAATTATATTCCCGTTTAATTCAAGAGAATAAAAATATATTCCGGAAGAAAGTCCGGAACCATTAAAATTCAATTTGAAATTTCCCTGATTTAAATGTACGTTATTTATTTCAGAACTTATTAATCTCCCTATTATTTATATAACTTGTAGAAGAAGTGTAAACGCTTGTCCAGTTAATTCCTGCGTTTGTCGTTTTCAGAATATTTGTATTAAATGCGGATTGACTTCCTGCCCCGATGTATCCGGTATTCGCATCTGCAAACCATACTGCCCAGCATCTTGAATTTGCAGGGATAAGTCCTGTACCTACAGAGTCAAAGGTTACACCCCCGTTGGTTGTCCTTCCGATATATCCCTGATCACCAACCACAATGCCTGTATTGGAATTAAAGAACCATAAATCGTATGCATATGTCGTTCCGAGAGTTGCATTAATCTTTCCTGCAAAATGATGAAAGTACCAGTTTATACCTACGTTGGTTGTACGCATAAATGTACCGTTTGCCCCGACGGCAAACCATGTATTTGCATCAACTGCTCTGATTTTTCGCAGGTTATTGGACTGCGGTATGGGGTGAATAAATTTCCAACTCTGAAAATCCTGTGAAAAAGCGGATGCTGCTATAAAAAGGATAAAAGAAATTATCGTTTTTGTTTTCATTTTATTTGTTTAAATGGTTTTTTATATATGATTCTATTTTATAAACGGAATTTTGACAATCGGTTATGTCTGTAAGATGTTTATCGATTATACCTGTTAAGAAAAATTTAATATTGCCTTTGTTGCTGAAATGCAGTAACATAATATAACCGATTTTGTTTTTTGCGTATATGGATTTTAATATTTTAAGTTTGTATTGAATATTCAGACCGGAAAGCTCTTTCTCTAAATTTTCCGTTTCCGCTAATAACTTTTCCTTTTTGCTCTCTCCTTGTCTGATAAAACACAAAAAAGCTTTAACGCTTCTTCTCGGTATCTTTGAATTCCCGTTTTCATAAATTGTTTTATATAAGCTGTATATTACGGATGTTTTGTCTCTTCCGTTTGTAGAATGATGAAGCTTCAAAAGAGTATCACTGCTGATTGCTCTCTTAAAGGATTCCTTTGAGCCCCAGACTGAAGTACTTATGAACCCGAATTTTGTATCATTGATTTCAGATCTTAAAAGAAATGCCTCCTGCAGCTCCTCGTGCTTTTTAAGCCTCTTGCTTAAAATTCTCCAGGTGCTTATTATAGGAGTGAATGAAGGATATACTTCAAACGGTTTCAAAAAAATTATTTTTTTATTCTTAATCATATTATCGTAAAAATATATACCTTCTTTTATGATTACAAAGAAACAATATACCAAATGTCCCCAGTATTATTTAAATATAAATTGCTAATAGCATTATAAATATATAAATTATAATAAAAACAGCCCCCAAGAGATTAAAATAAAAAAATGAGATACTATAAAATATTAAAACTGTTAAATTCTCTTGAAAAAGGGGAATTTTCTAAGTTCAGGTCTTTTTCATCTTCTGTTTATTACTGCAGGTCAAGAGATTATTCGGGCATTTTAAATGCTGTGGATTATTTTAAAAGAAACGGAATAAAACCAAATAATTATTCAGTCAGGGATTTTTATTCCTTGGCATATCCGGGAAAAAATTACAACAATAAAACTTTGCGAAACCGCTTAAACGAGTTAACAAAAATCTTTGAAAAGTACATAATTGCAAAAGAACTGGAAGGCAATTACCACCTTAATAAGCTTCTGTTGCTTAAAGGGCTTAATGGAAAAAAGCTGGCAAAGATTTTCGAACAGGAATATAAAAAAGTAAAAATGCCAAAAGATACCGAGGATAAATCACAGCTGGTCTCGGAATTAAAAATGCAAAACGTTTATTACCACAGAGAACAAAGAAATTTCAACAGGATGTTCGAGGAACTTAACAGGCAAATTGATTACACTCTGATTAACTTTCTTGAAGTTTTTTTTCTTGGAGCCGTTGAATATGAAATAGAAAAAACTTACAATATTAATCCAACGGTTAACCTGCTTTTCGATATTATGGTGAATTTAAAAACTGACAAACTCATAAAAATTCTCGAAATGCGAAATTCAAATTCTTATCTGATAACTATTCTGAACTATTACCTGTATAAGTCCATTTCTGAAAGAATAAATACAGAATGGTTTTCAAAATTCAGAAATATTCTCTTTAAAAACCTTGAAAAGCTGACCGATCCCGTAAAAGACAGATATTTTGGATATATGATTACTTACTATTTCCTGATGATAAATTCCGGATATAGTGAATATCTTAAAGATGTGTTCAGGTTATACAAGCTTAAATTGAGACTGGGATTATTTTCAGAACTTAGAGAAATCAGGTACCCCTCAAGCGCTTTCCGGGATTATGTAGTGGTTGGCATAAGACTGAAGAAATTCAAATGGGTTGAGGAATTTATCAGAAAGTATTCAAACGAGGTGCCGGAAGAAATCAGGGAAGAAGAGATTTGCCTGGCTTATTCAAGACTATACTTTACCAAGAGACAATTCGAACAGGCAATTGATCTCCTGAACAAGATGAAGTCCTCTAATTATCTCTATATACTAGATGCTTCAAGAACCAAACTGAGAATTTTCTATGAAATATCGGAATTCGAGGAGGCATTTCTCGAAATCGACAGGATAAAACATTATATGAAGAACAATCCCGGGAAAGTAGCCCGCCCCGTAAGGAATTATACAAAAGAATTCCTTGACAGGTATCATACTCTACTGAAACTAAGGCTGAGTCCGGATAAAAATGAATTAAAATATTTTGCACCTCAGATATCTGAATCACGAACTCTTGTAAGTAAAGAATGGTTTATGGAAAAAGTGAAAGAAATGCAGCAATTTAGTAAAAGACCTGTATGATATTGAATCCGGTATATTCAAATATTTTCATTTGTTGTTTAACAAAATGATGTTAAATTTCAATGTTACATAAAGGTAAACAGGGGTGAAATAAAAATTGAAAAAATTATTTTTTTTAAGTATAGCATTTCTGGCTTTCTTTGCTTTCCATGGGTGTGAAAGGAAAAGCAAAAAGCAAGCAGATTTCAACACATCTCCCGTATCAATTAAAAAATATGAAACACCGCCCGGAGCAGACCCTTCAGTCTCGGCGGAGTCAGGTGGAAACGGCTTTACAGGCGATGGCTGGGAGACTAATTCAAATTATAATTCTCAGGGAAAACCCGATGCGGTAAAAGGCGGCAGTATCTCGATGTCTCTTATAGATTTTCCTAATACTCTAAGGATTGCAGGCAAGGACTATAATAATGAATTCAATACTGTCTGTGGAAACCTTCTGTATGAATCGCTCTTAAATATTGATCCCGTAACTTCAGATTATATTCCTTATCTTGCAACACACTGGAAAATTCTCGATGATAATATGACTTACAAGTTCAGGATTAATCCGAATGCCAGATGGGCTGACGGTAAGCCTTTAACTGCAGATGATTTCATTGCTACCTGGAAATTATTCAGCGATCCCGGAATTCTGAACCCTTATACCAACGAATTGATGAATTCCTTCGAAACACCCGCAGCTGAAAGCAAATATATAATCTCCGTAAAATCTAAGACTGCTAGCTGGAAGCAGTTCTATTTCATCTCTGCAGTACTGAAGGTGCTTCCTGCACATTACCTGCAAAATATTTCAGGAAAGGATTATGTTGAAAAATATAATCACATATACATTCCGGGTACGGGACCTTATGTTATCCTTGAAAAAGATATCGTAAAAAGTCAGTCGATTAATCTGTGTAGGAATATTGATTACTGGGGAGAAAAGGAAAAATTCAATAAAGGGATAAATAATTTCGATATAATAAAGTTTGTGTTTGTGAGTGATGAATCGCTGGAATACGAGAAATTCAAAAAAGGGGAAATAGATATTGTTTCTGTCAGGAGGGTTTCGTCGTGGAAAGATAAATTTGACTTCGATGAGGTATCAAGGGGATTGATTTTAAAAAGTAGGATATTCAACGAGAAGCTCAGCGGAATTCAGGGCATTAGCATTAACACCAGAAAAGCACCCTATGATGATATCAGAGTCAGAAAAGCTCTGTTCTATGCTTTCGACAGGAATAAGTTCAATGAAAAGTTTTTTTCCAATTCCTATAATTTGATGAATTCCTATTTTGCCGGAAGCGAATATGAAAATCCGTCGAACCCGAAATTCGGTTTTAATCTTGACTCTGCAAGGAATCTGCTTTCGGAAGCAGGCTGGACAGAAAAAAATCAGGACGGATATCTATTGAAAAACGGAAAGATTTTTGAGATTGATATGCCGTTTCAAAAAGGTATGGACAGGTATTTTACCGTTTATCAGGAAGACCTGAAGAAAATTGGCATTAAACTAAACCTGAAAGAGATTGACCTGACCACAACTCTTAAACTCGGTGATGAAAGAAATTTTACGCTTCTTCCAATTACCTGGACAGCCCTTCCTGTCCCAAATCCCGAAGGAAGTTTTAAATCCGGGCTTGCAGACGAAAAGAACAATACAAACTGGCAGGGGATTAAGGATATAAAACTTGATGAACTTTGCGATAGGTATGCCGTTACGTTTAATTACATTGAGAGAGTGAAAATAATCAGACAGATTGATAAAATATTAACTGAATATGTGGGTTATATATTAATGTGGTATGCGCCTTACCAGAGAATAGTATTTCATAATAAGTTCGGATATCCCGAAGGTATTCTCGGAAGAATTAACGGTTCTGAATCTGCTTTATACCTGTGGTACTGTGATTCTGAAAAAATTTCCGCTTATAATGATGCTATAAATAATGCAGGTAAAATTATCGATAAGGGTGAGGTGGATAATAAATACTGGTTATTGCTGAAAGAAAAAAATAAATAACTCTATATAAAATATATAAACCCCCGGAAGAATTAATTCTTCCGGGGGTTTTAATTTCCATCTTAATCTTCGATGTGCAGTTTCTTATTTGCTGTGCTTCCGTTTACATCAGTGTAATACATCAGCGAGCCGCGGGAAGGATTTATGTTGTAGTCTCCCGGAATCTGTGCCCTCATTATGTATGAAAATTCGTATGCATCATTGTAAAGATATGTTGCAAAAAATGTGACTTTATTGTCTCTTATATCCTTATCCGCATACCACCATCTCCACCAGTAATAAGAATGTCCCGAATAATCTTTCTCGTCTTCTATCCTGTATGCCCAGTCGTCCTTTGTCACTTCGCAGCCCGCAGGAATCGGGTCCTCCATCATGAAGAAATTAAGATTCTTTTCTTTTGAGTAAACTCTGAGCTTTACAAGTATCATATCCCCTGATTTTACATTTCCATCAAAATACTGTTTCCTGTACGTAATGTTTTGTCCGCTATAGGATTCGTATTTCTCGAGTTTGAAATATTCCCTTTCTACCCTGAATCCTTCTTCACGCGGGGAGATGTTTTCGGAATCCCAATAATAACTAGTGTTCGAGGAGAAATATACCTTGCCCGTTCCTTCCTTGTCAATACGTATTTCATTCTTTCCTTCCTTAAGTCTGCCGCCTGAAATTCTGATAAGCGAATCCTTGTTGAATATATCATTCTTGCTCATACGCTTTTCATAGCATTTCTCGCCGTTAATAAAAATTCTTACATTGTAGTCAGGTGAAAGCTCCTGAGAGTTCTTCAGGTAATCAACCATTGCGTAAATTATCATTGCCGTTTCCTGCGTGTTCCTCCAAGAGAAACCCATTCTCTGCATCATGAGCCAGCGAATGATTTTGTTTTTTAAATCTGAACTGCCTTTGATGTTAACAAGCGCTTTAAGACCCATAGCTGTTGTCTGAACTTTATCATCTTGCCAGTTATAATGAAAGGACTTGCCTTCCCAGTATGCTCCGCTTTCGCCAGATGTAACTGCGCGGCTTTCGAGTTCATTAACTACTTTCAGTGCAGATTCCTTATCACCAAGTGTGTTATAAGTCATAGCAATAAGGCTCCTTGCATAGTCATTTATATCCTCCCGTAAAAGTTTGTCAAGCTCATCTTTGTATTTCTCAGCATCCTTTTCGCTGGCAATTGCCATAGCATAAAGTATGTAAGCCCTGGTAGTCGGGTCGAGTGAATTATTAAGGGAGCTTTTCATCGATGCAACGCCTTTTGAAATAACATTGATATTAATATCGTATCCTGCAGATTTTGCAATTGATAAGCCGTAAACTACGTAAGCTGTCATGAATGGATTAGTTGCGTCGTTTGTCCACCAACCCCAGCCGCCGTCAGTATGCTGGAAACCGTAAAGCCTTTTCAGTCCTGCATCGACCATTTTCGGCAAGTCTTTTTTGGTCGCTTCGTTAATTGGAGCATTGAGTTCTTTGAAAGCGCTCGCTACTACTACTGTCGGCAGGAATCTGCTCATAGTCTGCTCGACACATCCGTACGGATAACCCGCAAGTTCATCGAGTGAATTCAGAATTGTAGAAGCAAGCGAAGGTGCTACTGAGAATTTTAAGTTTGCGCTTCTTAAATCCGTTCCGTAAGGTATATCTATATATTTCTTTTCCGAAACATTGTCCTCTGAAAAATCTGCTATAAGCGGCTGAATTACTTCCAATCCTTTAGGCTGAAGCGGTACTTTTATTTCCACTGCATCTGATTCTTCGTTTGTCAAAGCTTCTGCGTATAGCTTTGCTTCTCCATAAGGATTATCTACTCTGATATTCCAGTCAAGTCTCTGCTCTGAATTAGAAGCAAGGTTTATCGTCTTTTCGCTTTCACCCGCGATTGAGACATTCGTTGTTCTGAATTTTACCCTAACTGTTTTATCTGTATTCAGATAGTTGTGGATTACAGTTGAAATAGTGACCGCATCCTTGTCTTGAAGGAAGCGGGGAGTTTCCATTCTCACAAGAAGGTTTTTTCTCGTTATTACTGTATGTGTTGCCTGTCCGACCTTTGTGTCGCTTGTTATTACCCTTGATGTGATTCTCCAAGATGTAAGATTGTCGGGGTACTTAATACTAACGTAAGCATATCCGTCTGCATCAGTTTTTGTATAAGGGGACCAGTATATGGCATCCCTGAAATCTGACCTGACATCAGCTTCCTTAAAATCGGGAGACTTGTCTTTTGATTCATCATCGCCTTTTTTAAGTTTCATTCCCGATTTTTCCTCTGACTTATGAGGTGCGGTTGTCTTTGATACATTATTCATCCTGTCCACACCGCTTTCAAGATTGCCTGTTGTAATTTCACTCTGCTCAAATTTTGTAATATCGTTCATCGATTTATCGGTATAGAGCTTAATTGTTTTTGTCTCTCCTCTTGAAAGGGAGATTTTCATCAACCCGTCATAATCCAGATTACTGTAAAATATTCCGATTGAATAGGTCCCTTCTGGCAGCTTGAACTCAAAATTACCATCGGCATCAGTAGTTGCCGCATTAAAGTTTTCATCGATGACTATTACTGCCCCCGATACCGCAATATTATTTTTAGTCAGCAATGTACCTTTTACAGTCGCCAGTTCGCTTTCCTTTGTCGAGCGTATGTTAAATTTTTCGTATATGGTCAACAGCCTTGAATAACTGTAATTTGATACATAAGTATTGAATGCAGTCGATACATAAGAAAGATTTTGCCCGTAAAATGCCTTTCTTATATCCTTTGTTGCATCTTCCTTTATAGAGTATATGCTTTCGTCTATAATTCCAAGTGATACTTCCGCATTTGATACAGGCTTATTCTGATAATCCAGAACCCTGACTTTTAATAATCCTTCTTCCTTTGGTTTGTATATTTCCTTTGACGGTTCAACATTAACTGTCAGGAATTTTTCTTCGGGAATCAGCATCAGGGATTTTGAGGAAGTGAAAAATTGTCCGTTGTTAACGTAATTGACGCTTATCTTGAAATTTGTGTTGTAGTTTTCATTTATCGGAATCTCAATCAATTTTGAAGTACCTGTTATTTTTTCGGACGAAAAACTTATGATGTTATCCGTTTCAGTTGTTATCAGGACGTATGCATCGGGAGTTGTAGTGAAGATTAGAGCTTTACAGATTTCGCCTTTCTTATAGCTGTCTTTATCCGTGATTATCTGAATACCCGATGAAATATTATAACTCCACCAGTTGTCATTTCCCCAGACGTAGTAGTAAGCAGTGGTTTTTATTTCTTTTCCCCTCTCATCAAGAGCAATTATCTCTGCATTGTAGGACCCTTCTGCACCGTTACCGGGAAGTTCGTATGAGACAATCCCTTTTCCGTCAGATTTAGTCTTACCGTAAAGTGTATTTACCAGTTCGCGGTTGTCCTTATAGTCATATCTGCTCCAGTTGTATTTATAAATATTTACGGTGTAATTCGATTCTACGGGCTTATCCGTAAAGTCGCTGGCAATTACTTCTAGGTTTACGGTTTGTCCGGGCTTATATAAATATTTATCAGATTTTGCATTCAGGTAAAATCCTCCACGGGTTACAAAAACGGTAGTAAGTCCTGAAATTTCCCTCCTTGACTTGTCCACTACTTTTGCCTGGACAATGTATTTATAATCTGTTTCGGTATTGTACCAGTAATACCATTTATTGTCGCTCTGCTGGTTTTTAAAATCCTCTTTAATGTTGTAGCTGAATTCGAATTTTCCCTCGTTGTTGAGTTTAGCCTTGCCAGTATGAATGTA
Organism: Ignavibacteriota bacterium; assembly: GCA_016218085.1. Lineage (GTDB taxonomy): Bacteria > Bacteroidota > Ignavibacteria > Tepidaquicellales > Tepidaquicellaceae > FEN-1279. The sequence continues at coordinate 77,700 of JACREY010000007.1, read as the reverse complement.
TTGTGCCCCTTTATATTTACTGTTCTCATCCTGTGCGGAATAATATTCCTCGTACCACCACGCCCATTCTGAAAATGCCCACCAGGGTTTGTAGTAGCGGACCTTGTATACATTGTATTCAACATCCGCATCTGCAACAGGGCTCCCGAAAAAATATTTGGCTTCAACAGTTGCTGTGAGTTTATCATATCCGTAATACTGCCCTTTGTCGGCTTTAACCGTTACTTTATATTCTGGTTTTTTATACTGCTCGACAGTAAAATTTGTGACAGTAGAGTTTTTCTCGTTTATCAGTGTTGTTATTGTATATGTGCCTAATGGAGCTTCTTTGTCAATTTTGTAAACGCCGTCGAAGCTTCCGTTTTCATTTGTCTTCAATACTTTCTTGTAAACCTCAGCATGCCTTGAGTCTTTTATTATTACTGTAATATCTTCATTGGAATGTGATTCGTATCCCGCAGATGTTTTCTTTCTTATCGTTCCCTTGAAATTAACTTCTGAATCTGTTCTGTAAACAGGCTGGTTCGTGAATACATATGTATTAAACCTGTTTGCATCATATCCGAAATAAAGATATGGGTCTGATATTACAATATCATCTCCAGAGCTGCCGATTATCAGTGGAGTTTTGTCCTGTTTATTTCTTAATACAGGGTCCTTGATTTCCTGAAAGAATATGCCGTCTGCAGACGAATAACCTTTGCCTATTTGATTTGCACCAAGATAGAAATTCAAATCGGCATTGTAAACCGGAGTACCTGTTTTTCTGTCAACAATGTATGCAAGCATTGAATTTATACCTGCTTTTGAAATTACTCCAATTGTGGTTACCACCAGTCCGCAATACCCGACCTGGTTTCCGCAGGTAACTTTTATCAGGTAGGCCCCTTTATCTCTGATGTTGAGAGGTATGCTTTCGTTTACGTAAAAGTATCCGTAGTCATAAGTGGATTTCAGATTTTTTGTAAACGAACCGATTTCGTCCCCTAAGAAGGTGAGGTTTGTGCTGTCTCTTCCCATTACGTCTATACTGTATCTTGATATTTGGTTGGAATAAAATCCTGCAATATCACGGATTTTGTATATGTGTATATCGAAACTGTATTTGTTGTTCTTTTTCTTTTTTGAATAGTCGTAAGAATAAAGATTCAGTGATATGTTATCACCGGGATAGTAATAATTATTGGCTGAAACATAAAACCTGACACTTCCGTCGTCGGATGCTGCAATTAAAGTCTTTACAGCGCCTGAAGTCAGAATTGCCCCCAATAATATCGACAAAAAAAACCTGTTTATTGTTTTCACGGCAAAGAAATTTAAAATTTTAAAAATTATTGATAAAAGACACTCTTGGTTTTTATATCCATTTATCTGGATTTTGTTCCGCAATATGTCTACTTTTTTAGAATTGTGGTTTTGACTAATTATGGAACTGTATTAATCTGCATTCTATTATATTATTCAGAAATTATTAAATTCTATGAGAGCAAAAAATAAAAAAATAGACGCTTACATCGCAAAATCAGCGGATTTTGCAAAACCGGTTTTAAGCCATATCAGAAATTTGGTGCATAAAGCTTGTCCCAAAACCCGGGAAGTTATCAAGTGGGGATTTCCGCATTTTGACTACAAAGGTATGATGTGCAGTATGGCAGCATTCAAACATCACTGTGCTTTTAATTTCTGGAAAGAATCCCTGATGAATGATTCCAAAAAGATATTGAAAATAAAAGATAAAGATTCTATGGGAAGTTTAGGTCAGATAAAAAGTAAATCTGATTTGCCTCACGATAATATTTTCATTTCATATATAAAAGAAGCGATGAAATTGAATGACGAGGGTGTTAAATTAACTGTTAAGAAAAAAGATACCGGAAAAACAGAACTGGTAATTCCTGACTGTTTCTTCAAAGCTCTGAAAAAAAACAAGAAGGCGCAGGTCTCCTTTGAAAAATTTGCTTATTCTCACAGGAAAGAATATATAATGTGGATAACTGAAGCAAAAACAGAGGAAACACGAAACAGAAGAATCGAAACAGCTGTCGAATGGCTTTCCGAAGGTAAGTCAAGAAATTGGAAATACGAAAAAAAATAAATTATAACAAAAAACCCCTGAACTCCAGGGGTTTTTGTTATCAAAACATTTCTTTTAATAATAAATTACTTTCCTGATAATTTTTTTGTGATGCTTGTGAATCTTCTTTGGTTTTTTTACTATTACATAAGTTGTGAAACCTGAATAGTATGCGGGATATACTCTTTTTACGACCCTGCAAGTCCTGTACCTCGGACCGGCAAAACTCTCCGCCGCAGTAAACAGGAATGCTGCTATAATAATAAGCATAAAAAATTTTGTTATTTTCATAATTTATTTTATTTGTTTTTTTTACTTACTAATTAGACAACCTTTCCAGTACATTGGTTTCATGCATTTTGCAATTATTTTTTCCCTGTCTTTATGTATTTGCTGATTATATTAATTAGTGCGGATTTTTCAAATGGCTTTTTAATGTAATCAGTACAACCTCCTTCGATGATCCTTTCTTTGTCGCCCAACAGTGCATATCCTGTCACGGCAATTATTGGAGTGCTTTCGTATCCCCTGGTTTCCCTGATTTTTTTTGTCAGCTTCAGTCCGTCAACTTCATCTCCAAGATTTATGTCCATTAATACTAAGTCATATTTTTTGTTCTTTATCATTTTCAGAGCATCAACCGGACTTTTTGTATAGTCCATTTTGCATACTTTTGAAAGAAACTGGTTTGTAAGTTTTATGCTGATTTCATTGTCTTCCACCAAAAGAATCTCAGGCATTTCTGTTGCAGTATCCGATGGGATGTCTCTTATTATTTCCGAATCGAATACCGGTTCTTCAAATATTCTATCCGATGAATTCTTCGGATTCGATTTTACGGGTAATATGACATTGAAAATCGTGCCTTTACCCGGCAGGCTCTCAAAAACAATTTTACCGTTCAGAAGGCTTACCATCTTTTTTGTAAGTGAAAGCCCCAGCCCGCTTCCTTCATAATTTCTTTTCAGCCCTTCACTTACCTGCCTGAATTCCTTGAATATTAAGTCTTTGTATTCTTTTGCAATTCCAATTCCTGAATCAATAATTTTTATATCTACAATTTTATTACTTGCCGTCTTTAAAAGGTTGGCTTCTACGGTAACCCCGCCTGTGGAAGTGAATTTCAGCGCATTGTCTATGAGATTCGATACTATTTGCTGGATTATATTCTTATCGCTGTACACAATAACTATGAACTGTGGATGAATAAAATTCAGGTAAAGGTTCTTCTGGTTTGCTATTGGGATAAAAGAGCTTATTACACTCTGTATTTCCTGAATCAAATCAAACTCTTCGAGGTTTATAATAGCCTGGCCTGATTCGAGCTGGGAAAGGTCCATTATTGAGTTTAAGGTTTTCATAAGCCTTTTACCGGATACCTGAATATACTGAGCCAGCTCTTTAATAAAATTATCTTCTGATTCTTCAAGAATGATTTCGGTGAATCCCAGTATGCCGTTCATTGGTGTTCTTAACTCATGGCTCATGTTCGATAGCAGAGTGGTCTTAAGATTGCTTGCCTCTTCGGCAAATGTTTTCGCTTTTATTAATTCCTCTTCCGATTTTTTTGCGGAAATGGACATTGCTATCTGTTCGGATATGAAATTCAGAATATTTAATTCCGATTGCTTGTATCTGATTCCCTTGCTGTAAGACTGAACAACAAGTACCCCGATTACTTTATCTTTTATTTTCAGCGGAACACCAAGCCAATCAAGTGATTCGGCTCCAATTGATTCCACTTCCTTTTTATTAATCAGTTTCCTGAAAACTTCAGGATCCGCAAGCAGGGACTTGCCGGTTTTGATTACATATTCAGTAAGTCCTTTTCCGAATTTTTTCGGCTCGGGTTTCTCATCCACTTCGTCAACAAAATATGGAAATGATATTAGATTTGAATCTTCATCATATTGAGCAATATAAAAGTTTTTTGCAGGCATCAGCTCTGCCACGATTTTATGAACTGATTTGTACAATTCGCCCAGTGTGCTGATTGAATGCACAAGCTCTGATATCTTATAGACCGAAGATTTGATTTTCTCGTCTTTCTTTCTCTGCGTTATATTCCTTACTACTACCTGGGATGATGGTATCCCGTTGTAAATGAATGGGATTGCCGTAACTTCTACATCTAATATCTTCCCGTCACAGGCAATGAATTTCTCCTCAAGTTCGTCCGAATGAACTTTCTCCGTCTGTGTTTTCTTGATTCTATCGCTTACAATTTTGGTGTAATCTTTATGTACAAAAGACATTACTTCTTTTCCGAGTAAGTCACCTGCATTCTTTGCACGAAGAAGCTTTACCATTGAATTGTTTACATATACTATTATTCCCTTGCTGTGAACTGCTATTGCTTCCGGTGAATGGTCAACCAGCATCCTGTATCTTTCTTCCGATTCTCTGAGTGCCTTTTCGGTTCTTTTCCTTTCCGTAATATCAATTTGAGTTCCCCAGTACCTGACTATGAACCCGTTTTCTATTATACCAACCGCATTGTTGGAATAATATCTGACTTTTCCGTGCTTGTCAATTTCTTCTGTCTCTGCATCATAAATCCTGTAACCTGATTCGATAAACGCTCTGTTAGCTTCGTAATTTATCTTATTGCCTTCGTCTTTGTGAAAATCAATTAACTTATTTCCGATAATTTCTTCGCTGCTGCTGTAGCCGTACATCTTTGCAAGAGAATCATTGCATTCCGCCAGATAGCCGTATTTGTAAAAAAACTCAATCTGTTTCTTTACTGGAAGATCAACCGGAATGGGTTTTTTAAATTCCATCCTGTAAATACCTTCCTTCGAAAACTTATAAAATGTGCTGTGAATGTCAATATTTCTTTTCAATTCATCCATAATAGTATCGCTTTCTGATGAATCAAGATTTATACCCAGAACACCCAATGTCTCCCCGTTTTCCTTGAGCGGCGATAATACCTGCCTGACTGATTTCCTTTTTCCGTCCAGTATTATATGGATTTGCTCGTCAACCTGCTTTCCCGTCAGAGCCTTTTCTAAATTAAACGACCAATCTGTATTGAGCTCATCGATTTTATTAGAGTCGAAATTCTTTGAGTAAAAAACAAAAGGGGTATCTTTAAGCCAAATATGCAGAAGTTTTTCTTTATCAGATGCGCTTCCCGAAATCTTCTTCTCTTTGCTCATTTTAGTTTTTCCGGTTATTTTTCCTGATTATTCAGGCAAATTCAATCTAATGATTTTTTTTTATTACTGCAATAAATAAATCGGTGTAATGATAATACTTTAAAAATATTTTAGCTATGCCTGTATTCTAACTTTAATTATTCCGATTAATTTGATAATTTTTTATTTTAAGCAAATCACATTATGAAAGCCTGTTTATTGAAAAAAATTTGTGATCTTAATACTGAAAATAATCCTCTTATAATTGAAGAAATTCCTGAACCAGTTCCGGGTATAGGTGAAGTGCTTGTAAAAGTAAGCACGTGCGGTGTCTGTCATACGGAACTCGATGAAATTGAAGGAAGAACGCCGCCGCCCGTTTTTCCTGTCGTGCCCGGTCATCAGGTTATTGGGAGGATTGAAGTATTAGGAAAAGGAGTAAAAAACCTGAAATTAAATGACAGGGTGGGAATCGGATGGATTTATTCTTCTTGTGGATTATGTGAATACTGCATTGAAGGAAATGATAATCTATGCCCTGATTTCAGAGCAACAGGCAGAGATGTCAACGGAGGGTACGGAGAATATATTGTAGTTCCTGAAAAATCCGCTTTTCTTATTCCCGAAGTTTTTTCAGATTCTGAATCTGCTCCGCTTTTATGCGCAGGTGCTATTGGCTACCGCTCCGTTAAACTTGCACATTTAAAAAACGGTCAGAGCTTTGGACTGACCGGCTTCGGGGCTTCTGCTCATCTCGTTCTAAAAATGGTGAAACATAAATATCCCGATTCAAAAGTTTTTGTGTTTGCAAGAAGCGAAAAGGAAAGAGAATTTGCTGTCCAGCTTGGTGCCGACTGGATAGGGAATACAACAGATGAATCTCCCGAAAAACTGAACAGCATTGTTGATACAACTCCGGTCTGGATGCCGGTTGTGGAAGGACTGAAAAACCTTAAACCGAATGGCAGACTTGTTATTAATGCAATCCGGAAGGAAGATATAGATAAAAATTATCTTCTCAAAATTGATTATCCCGAACATCTTTGGATGGAAAAGGAAATAAAAACAGTGGCAAATGTATCTGCTTCGGATATAAGCGAATTTCTTCAGCTTGCGGCTGAACTTAATCTGAAGCCTGATTATCAGGAATATGCTCTTGAAGAAGCAAATATTGCTTTGATGGAACTTAAGCAGAGAAAAATAAAGGGCGCTAAGGTTATAAAACTTTAGCTGTATTATATTTGTTGTAGTATTAAAAAGCTATGAAAATTTTAAAACGTGGATTGCTAACTCTCCTGCTTTATTTCTTGTTTTTGATTGGTAACAATTGTGGAGTTGCACAGAATCCAAATGTCCAGCTTTTACAGGCGTTTCCAAATCTTACATTTACATCTCCTGTATTTCTTACCCATAGTAACGACGGAACAAACAGAATCTTTGTCGTCCAGCAAAACGGATTGATTAAAGTATTTCCTAATGACAGCAATGTTACACCTGCAAGTGTAAAAACTTTTCTTGATATTTCGAATAAAATATCCGCTTCATCAGGTGAGGAAGGGTTGCTTGGACTTGCGTTTCACCAGAGTTATATAAATAACGGATATTTTTACCTGGATTATACAGCACCCGGCCCTCTGCGGACCGTCATCGCAAGATTTAAAGTCTCACAAACCGACCCGAATAAAGCGGATTCCTTAAGCGAATACCGTATTTTACAGGTAAACCAGCCTTATACAAATCATAACGGCGGATGCCTGATGTTCGGATTGGATGGCAACCTTTATATTGGAATGGGTGACGGCGGCAGCGGCGGAGACCCGTTAAACAATGCTCAAAATACACACGTGCTGCTTGGGAAAATTTTACGATTGAATATAAATGATACTACAAATACTACCAGATATAAAATTCCGGTTACTAATCCTTTCTATAATGACTCAGCATCGGGAAGGGGAGAAATATTTAGCTGGGGATTGAGGAATCCGTGGAGGTTTTCGCAGGACCCGGTCACAAGTCTTATTTATTGCGGTGATGTTGGTCAGGGTGTATGGGAAGAAATTGATATTTTGCAAAACGGAAAAAACTACGGATGGCGGGTGATGGAAGGCCTTGTTTGCTATAATCCGCCGAGCGGCTGCGATACTTCAGGAAAAACTTTACCGATAAAAGTGTATAACCATGCAGGCGGAGCCTGTTCCGTGACCGGCGGATATGTATACAGGGGAACAAGACGACCCGAACTTCAGGGCGCATATATTTACGGGGATTACTGCAACGGGAAAATATGGATGCTGAGATATAATAACGGTAATGTTACCTCAGATTCCCTGCTGGCTACTCTTCCAACCAGCCTGTCTTCATTCGGAACAGACCAGTTTAATGAATTATTTATAATTGGATACTCAAATGGAAAGATATACAGGTTTAACAGAAGCAATCCGTCAGGAATTAATATTCTTTCGAATTCTGTTCCCGGGAATTTTTATTTAAGTCAGAATTATCCGAATCCGTTTAATCCTTCAACCATAATAAATTTTCAGATTAAAGAATCAGGATTGGTAACTATCAGAATTTATAATATGCTCGGAAAGGAATTAGATGTTCTTGTAAATGAAAAACTGAATGCAGGTTCATATAATGTTCGGTTTAATGCGGATAATCTGACAAGCGGAATCTATTTCTATAAATTAGAAATGCGTAATTTCAAAGATATAAAAAGAATGGTTCTTCTGAAGTGATTTTTCAAAACAAGTATATTAAATTTATGTAAGTACAGAAATTTATATTTTAACGTTTATATACTTTTCCTAAATTGTCTTTATAAAATTAATATATGAAAATTCTATTTATCCAGACAGGTGGAACCATAGATAAAGACTATCCCAGACAAACAAAGGGTTATGCCTTTGAAATATCGGAACCCGCTGTGAGACAGATTCTTGAAAGGGCTAATCCCTCTTTTGAATATGATATTATTCCGCTTTTGAGAAAGGACAGCCTGGACCTGACAGTTAAAGATAAAAAGAAGATATTTGAAGAATGTGAAAAGGTGGATACGGATAAAATTATAATTACACATGGTACCGATACCATAATCGATACTGCTGCCTTCCTTTCGGAGTTAAAAAATAAAACTATTATACTGACTGGTGCCTTCAAACCGGAAAAATTTACAAATACAGATGCAGATTTCAATGTCGGCTCTGCAGTGGGAGCGGTTAATGTTCTTGGATATGGAGTTTATATCGCTATGAACGGAAACATTTTCAGGTATGATGAAGTAAGAAGGGATAAGGTAACGGGTAAATTCATTTCTAATTAAATAATATTATGAAAAAGAATGTTTGTTTCTTCCTGATATTCGGTATTCTGTTATTCGTGGCAGATGAAATGAAAGCGCAAAAGAATCCGATTATTGATTCGGACAATAAGATTTCAAATCTGAAAAAATCTCTCCCCGAAGGATGGGAAATGTTCGCACAAATTAATGGTGTTTTGACGATACAAAAGGAAACAATTGCCTATGTGCTTTTTGAAAATATGATAAATGCTCCCGCAAATATAGAGACTAAGGAAGAAATTGAAAAAAGAATAATTGAAAACGGAAAACAGGTAAAACCTCATTTCGAATTCAAATATTACAACAGGATGTCAGATGAGCATATAGAATCGGCAAGAAGAAAAAATGATTCTATCTATGCGCTTGTAAAATCCCTTCCGAAAAAATATAATATCCAACACCTGAAAAATAAATTTGCTTCAAGTAAAGGCGAAGATATTTATTCTGCAAATACTGAAGGAGAAATGGAAATAATTAAAAAATACGAAATAGAAAAAGATAATCTTCTCGATAAAATTATTAAACTTCCTGATTATAATTCAGAAAATTACAGCCTCTACATCGATTCGAAAGTGGGAATGGGGGATGAATTCCATCTCGTGTGCCCGTTTGAAATTTCCAAAGAGATGTATGGACTGCTCAGACTCTTCGATAAATGCCTTATAAAAATCGGCAGTTAATTAAACCGAAAAATATTATACGAAAAAAAACACCCCCCGGTCTCCCGGGAGGTGCATTCAACCATAATCGTATCTTGTTAATATTAATGAAACAGCTAAGTCCACTAATCAAGGCGATATACGGTATTAAAATTTAATTAAGAAACGAATTTTAAACAAGTCAACTATTTAAATTATTTTACAATTATATTTGAGCTAAAATTTAAGTATTTTAAAAAAGTTTTTTAAAAATAAAGTTTAAAATTTATGAAAAAGCTCTTATCCCTTCTTATAATTCCAATGTTGAGCATAGCGTTGTATGCTCAGGATTACTCAGGAATGAAAGGCGCTGATATCTGCTCTCAAAAAAAATCGCAGATGATATCGACAGGAAATTTTTTAAAAGATTCTCCGAATACACCAAGGCATTCGTATGATGTATTGAAGTATACTTTAAAACTGGATATATACAATTGTTTTAAAACTGCTGGCAGTAAAGCGTTCTCAGGCTATGTAGAAATTAATTTCAGGGTAGACTCTGTCCTGAATTCTATTGAATTGAATGCGGTTTATACGTCGCTTGTTATTGATTCCGTTAGACTTTTAAACGGAACTGTATTGACATTTTTACACAGTAATTCTACGAATAAAGTTACGGTAAACCTTAACCGTACATATAATGTCGGGGAAATTGTAACCGTAAAAATATACTACATGCATAATAATGTCAGCGATAATGCTTTTTATTCCTCTGCATCCGGTTTTGTATATACCGACTGCGAACCTGAAGGTGCGAGGAAATGGTTTCCGTGCTGGGATAAGCCTTCAGATAAAGCTCTTACCGATATTACCATTAAAGTACCTTCAAATGTGAAAATTGGTTCAAACGGAAGACTTAATGATACTTTGCGGATTGCTGATACAATCTGGTATCACTGGGTGAGTAATGACCCTGTCTCAACTTATCTAGTTGTATTAACCGGAAGAACAGGCTATAATCTTGATATTGTCTGGTGGCATAAACTATCGAATCCTGCTGACAGTATCCCGATTATGCTTTATTACAGCACAGGTGAAAATATCACCCCGACAAAAAATGCAATGGTTGATATGACAAACTTTTTTTCTCAATTATTCGGAGAACATCCGTTTGAGAAAAATGGTTTTGCCTCGGTATCATCTTACGGAGGCGGAATGGAAAATCAGACATTAACGACAATTTCACCTTCCTGGAGTGCAGTAACATCATTAATATCTCACGAATATGGGCACCAATGGTTTGGCGATATGATTACCTGCGCAACCTGGGCTGACTTGTGGCTTAATGAGGGATTTGCCACATACCTCGAAGCACTTTATTTTGAACATATCAGCGGTTATACTGCTTATAAAAGTAATATTAACGGCGATGCTTCCGGATATTTATCCGGTAATCCTGGATGGCCTATCTATAATCCCGATTGGGCAATAAATACTCCACCAAACGGTACATTATTCAACGGACCAATCACATATTACAAAGGATCCTGCGTATTGCATATGCTTCGCTATACAATCGGCGACTCTTTGTTCTTTGCCGCATTCAAAAGCTATGCTACTGACACAGCTAATTTCAGGCTAAAAAACGCTTTGACTGATGATTTCACTGCAAAGTTCAGTTCCGTCGCAGGTCAGGACTTGACCTGGTTTATTGACCAGTGGGTGAAACAACCTAATCATCCTACTTATCAGAATACATATGGTATTGTAAACCTTGGCGGTGGTAACTGGAGAGTGAATTTTAAAGCTTTCCAGTCACAGACAAATACGGTCTTCCATAAAATGCCAATAGTCGTAAAAGTATCTTTCTCAACGGGAACGGACACTTTAATCAGGGTTTTGAATGATGTAAATAACCAGATGTATCAGTTTAACTTTAACAGACAACCGACTACCGTTGTCTTCGACCCGAATAATGATATTGTATTAAAAACAGCAACACTGTCAGTCGGGATAAATAATGTCTCGAATGAGATTCCGGTTAAATATGCTCTTTATCAGAATTATCCTAATCCATTCAATCCCTTTACAAAGATTAAGTTCAATATAGAAAAAAAATCACTTATAAAAGTAAAAATTTTTGATATAACAGGTAAAATTGTCGCGGAACTTGTCAATCAGGAATTGGTTCCGGGAAGATACGAAACCGATTGGAATGCGTCAAGTGAGGCAAGCGGAGTTTATTTCTGTAAAATCGAATCCGGTAACTTCAGCAGTACAATGAAAATGTTGCTTTTGAAATAATAGTTTTCTGTGAATTTCAAATCTGCACACACTTTTACAGGTGTGTGCTTTTTTTTACATTATAAAAAATTTAAAATCTTTTTAACTTATTTTTTCAACATAATATTGAATAATTTAGAAAAGATATTTTTATGCTTATTTATTTCCCTGTGTACTTCAAATAGTGTTTATGGAGCATAATCATTCACATACCGGTAATCACAATGTGATAAACTTCGAAAAAGCAATTAAAACAGGCATTATTCTAAATTTTATTTATATATGCGTTGAATTTATTTTCGGGCTGATTTCAAATTCCATGGCTTTGATTACCGATGCCGGGCATAATTTCAGCGATGTTATATCTCTGCTTCTTGCCTGGGCCTCGATGTGGATGATAAAGAAAAACTCTACAAGAAAATTTACTTACGGCTATAAGAAAGGCTCAATACTTATTGCCCTGATTAACGCTGCTCTGCTGATGTTTGCACTTGGTGTTATTTCGTTTGAAGCTGTTAAAAGACTTTATCTTGCAAATGAGGTAGGCGGACAGACAATTATTATTGTTGCTTCCGCAGGAATTGTGATTAACGGTATTACAACACTTCTTTTTTTAAAAGGAAGAAAAAATGACCTTAATATTAAAGGTGTTTTTCTTCATATGCTGACTGATACTCTTGTTTCTTTTGCAGTTGTTGTTTCAGGTATTCTTATTCTTGCAACCGGTTATATGTGGATTGATCCTTTGATAAGTCTTGTGGTTGTGATTGTGATTTTGATAAGCACGTGGAATTTACTGAAAGATGCAATTAAACTATCAGTGGATGCTGTTCCCTCTCACATAGAATTTGATGAAGTGTATAATTATCTGAAAAACATTGAAAGCGTAACTGACGTGCACGACCTGCATATATGGGCTATGAGCACCTCCCAGAATGCTTTGACTGTTCATCTTGTCGTTGATAAAAGCATTGCTCTGGAGGGTTTCATAAGGAATATAAATGATGATTTAAAGAAAAAATTCAATATATCCCACTCTACTATTCAGACAGAATCAGGTAATGATTGCTGCCTTGAAAATAATTGCAGATAAATTCCTTTTCCTGTCAATCCCCTGATTAATTGGTATAAAAATTGTATTATTTATTTAAAATAATTTACAATATTATTAAGTGAACTAATTTATGAATAAGGAAATGAAGAATCTGAGAAGGTTTTCTTTAATTAAACCCAGATATATTATTGTATTCGGGTTGGTAATATCCCTTATTATGATTTTTTCATCTTATATTGAATTCAGCCAGAATAAGCATGAAATTTATCATATGCTTGATGAACACGCGAATTCAATAATTTTTTCCCTGGATAAAAGCAGCGTAAATACTGTAATTGCAGACAGGGAAATGGAAAATATTTTAACCACACATCTCCTTGGCGTTGCTTATAATATTGCCAGACTTGATAGCGTTTCATTTCTTTCTAATGAGTTGCTCGTCAGAATTGCCGAAGAAAATGAGGTGTTCAGAATAAATGTCTTCGGCAGGAATGGAAAAAAAGAATTCAGTAATTACAGTCCCGATTCACATCATAAAAATGAAATCGGACGGTATTCTCCGAATGATTTTATCGACTCGGTAATTTCCGGCGAGAAAAAGGAAATTATAATCGGCTTAAAAAACGCAAGAATGGAAAAAGGAGTAAGGTATGCAGTTGCAGTCTCAAGACCATTGAAAAAGGGCGCAATCGTTGTTAATCTTGATGCCGAGTCGTTTCTCGAATTCAGAAAAAAAATCGGATTTGAAAAAACTATTGCCGATATCGGAAAAAAAAGCGGGATAGAATATATAGTTCTTCAGAATGACAATGAAATTATTGCATCAGATAAAAATTATTCTGAACTTTCTGCGTTCAAAAATGATGTTTTCTTGATGGAATCCTATTTAAACAACAACATTGCATCGAGGATTGCGGAATACGAAGGAAGAAAAGTTTACGAAATTGTTAAATCTTTCACCGTTGAAAACGACAAGCTTGGCCTGTTCAGGATTGGTCTTTCAATGGAAGAAATTAAAATGCTTGAAAATAAAATGCTCTGGAGAGGTATAATAATTTCACTGGTTATTATCGTGATTGTGCTGATTGTAACTGCGGTTATTGTATCAAACCAGAATTACAAGATGGTATCTGAGGAATTTTTAAAGATACAGACTTTTACCGGGGATATACTCGACAATATGTCGCAAGCAGTCATAACAGTAAACAGGAATGATGAGATAGAAATCTTCAATAAAAATGCAGAAAACTTTTTCGGACTAAAACAAAAAAATATTACAGGTGAAAAATACAAGTATGTATTCGCGGAACTGAAAGTAATATCGGAACTGATTGATAAAAAGGAAAACGTAAGAAATTTTGAGTTTGTTATTTCACAGGAAGGTAAAGATGAAATGATAGTTTCTGCAAATACAACAGTAATTACGGATAATAACGGTAATTTCTCGGCTTTCAATATTGTATTGGATGATATAACTTTGGTTAAAAATGCCGAAAAACAGAAGCAAATGAATGACAGACTCATTGCTATGGGTGAGCTTGCATCGGGAGTGGCTCACGAAGTGAGAAATCCGCTTAACTCAATTAATATGATTGCTCAGAGGTTTGAAAAAGAAAATTCAGATGTTATGCAGCCGGATGAGTTCAAAACCCTTGCAGGCGTTTTAAAATCAGAATCCTCGAGAGTGAATAATATTATTGAACAGTTTCTTAGGTTTGCTAGACCTCCGAAACTTAATGAAACCGAAATTTCATCTTCTGACTTTCTGAATGAAGTGAAATCCATTTGCGGCCTAATGACAAATGAAAAGGGTGTTGAACTCGAAATTATTGAATTAAATTCGGATATAATCAGTATTGATACGGAACAAATGAAACAGGTCTTTATTAACCTCGTGCAGAATGCTGTCGATGCGGTGAGTTCTCAGGGAAAAATAACAATTACTTACAGGTCCAGGAACGGAAAAAGAATTTTTGAAGTGCAAGATAATGGCGAAGGTATAAGCCGTGAAAACATCGATAACATTTTTAACTTATATTACACTACCAAACCAAAAGGTACCGGATTGGGGCTTAGCATTGTACAACAGATTATTTCAAGACATCACGGACACATCAAGGCAGAAAGTAATATTAATTCAGGCACAAAATTTACAATAGAATTATAAACAAAATTATGAGTATAAAATATAGTATTTTAATAGCGGATGATGAGCAATCCCAGCGATTGATTCTGTCAGGTTACTTGAAACAGAAAGGATATGCGATTTTTGAAGCTGCATCGGGAACTGAGGCGCTGAAGATTACGGATGCAAACCTGATTGATATCGTGCTTTCTGATTTCAGGATGCCGGATATGAACGGAATTGAACTTCTTATTAAACTAAAGGAAAGAAATCCTGAAATTGCCGTTGTGATTGTTACTGCCTTCGGAACTATTGAAAATGCAGTAAAAGCTATGAAAGAAGGTGCATTCGATTACCTGACAAAACCTGTTGATCTTGATGAGCTCGATATGATTATAAAAAGAATAACCGAAAGAATGCATTTGATTTCCGAAAATAAAATGCTGAAAGAACAGCTTCAGGATAAAAATAAAATTTCCGGGATTGTTGCATACTCGGATAAGATGGAGAAAATTCTGAGTACTGCTTTGCGCGTGGCAGAAAGCAAGGCGACTGTTTTGCTTAGAGGGGAAAGCGGAACAGGCAAGGAGGTATTGGCAAAAGCTATACATTATTCCAGCCAGAGAAAGGAAAAACCATTCGTGGCGGTAAACTGCGCCGCATTAAATGAAAACCTTCTGGAAAGTGAACTTTTCGGACATGAGAAAGGAGCATTTACCGGTGCGGATAAACAGCGAAGAGGCAGATTTGAAATTGCAGACGGTGGCACGCTTTTTCTGGATGAAATCGGTGACCTGCCTTTATCTACACAGGTAAAACTGCTCAGAGTTTTGCAGGAAGAACAGTTTGAAAGAGTAGGAGGTACTCAAACTATTGATGTCGATGTAAGAATGATTACTGCAACAAATAAAAACTTGGAAGAACTTATCAGGGAAGGGAAGTTCAGGGAAGATTTGTATTACAGGATTAATGTTGTGTCCGTATTAATTCCTCCGCTTAGGGAAAGAAAAGAGGATATTATTCATTTGATTAATCATTTTAAGGAAAAATATATCTCTGAAACAAGTAAAAAGAATATTGAATTTTCCCGCGAAGCAACTGACGTTCTTATGAAATATAATTACCCGGGAAATATCAGGGAACTCGAAAATATTGTGCATCATTCAATTGTGCTTTCAAGAGGAGATGTTATTGCCACTGCCGATTTACCATTACAACTTTCCGAATTTGATTTTAACGAAACAACTTTGGAGACAAATGTAAATTCGGCATTGCCCGAACAGGTTGAAATACTGGAAAAAAAACTTGTTGTAAACGCTCTTAAAAAAACAAATAATAATCAGCTTCGTGCATCGAAAATTCTTGGAATTTCTGAAAGGAATCTGAGATATAGACTTGAGAAGTGGGGAATGAAAAATAAGTAAAATATAATAAATCGACTATAATGCCGAAAAATTCGACATTGATGACGAAAAAGCGGTTTATACAACCGTTATCCGTTGAAAAAACCAATTATATATTATAAATTACAGTGTTTATTCCTTTCAAATTAATCTTAATATGGTATAGAATTTGCAATATTTTTTTAAATTATTAAACAATAAAATTTTTATGAAAAAATTATTTTTATTTGCTGTTTTAATTATTTTCTTATTTGCGGGTAAAACAACTTTTGCCCAGCTGGATTCCGCAGAAATAAACTGGTCAGTGCCGGAGTTATTCAAGTTTCATGATGTAATTTATCTTATTTGGCACGAAGCTTATCCTGCAAAAGATGTTAATGCGTTAAAGGGTTTCGTCCCGGAAATAAAATCATCGATGGAAAAAATCAATAATGCAAAACTTCCGGGAATAGTCAGGGAAAAAGAAGAAAAATGGAAGGAAGGTCTCATAAAATTTAATGAAACTGCAGCTAACTACTATAAAGCCGCCGAAGGTACGGACGCGCAGGCAATACTTGATGCAGCAGAAAACCTCCATTCTAATTTTGAAATGATGGTTAGAATACTGAAACCTGTCGCAAAGGAAATCGATGAATATCACAAAGTCTTATATGTTATCTATCACAAATATTTTCCCGATAAAAAGTACAATGATATTCTGGGTGTTATGGATGACCTGATTGCAAAAGCAGATGCCGTTACTAAGGTTGCCGAAGATAAACTGCAAAAAAGACTTAAAGAAAAATTTACCGGGTATGCTCCTGCCGCAAAAGAATTATACGACAACACCGTAGCATTAAAGGATATATTGAAAACAAATGATTCAACAAAAATAGACGCATCTGTAGAAAAGATGCATTCAAGCTATCAGAAATTGGAAGAGTTATTCTGATATAATTTTTAAAATTTTCTAATCCCGCTCAGTAAGAAATTGGGCGGGATTTTTTTTCGTTTATTTTGTCGCAAATCATGCAAGTGTGACGAAAAAATTTCTGCTAATATGAATTATCACCCTCAAAAATCGTTGTTTCAAAGGTTTTTACTGATTCTTAATCTGGCATGATACTTGTAATATAAATAGAAAAAATTATTAAGGAGAAATTTAAATGAAAAACAAATTATTAATCACGTTAGGAATTATTACTTTAATGTCAGTTTCACTTCTTGCTCAGGTAAATAACAACTGGTGGAGCAATGAAAATGTTCAAACAATCACAGGAACCGTGACAGATGCAAACAGACCATGCGGTTTTATTAAAGCCGATGACGGTAAAATTTATAAAATTCATATGGGACCGATCTGGTATTGGGACCAGAATAATTATGCTCTGGCATTGGCAAACGCAACCATAAAAGGTAGCGTGAAAACCAATAATGGTGAAAACGAAATATTTCCGTTCGTAATAACCCAGAGCGATAAAACTATGACATTTGCAGACGACAACGGAATTCCAAAATGGTCGAGGGGAAAAGGTAATGGTTATGGCAGAGGAAACTGCTGGAGACAAAACAACAGCAACGGTAAAAGTCCTTGTAATGGAAACGGTTGCAGATATGGAAATGGAAATGGAAATGGATGGGGAAGAGGCAATTGCAGAAACTGGAATTCTAAATAAAGATCCTCCATAATTAATTAGTAAATAGCGCAGTAAATGAGTGCGGCACCTGCCGCACTTTTTTTTTACTTGACTTTTTTTATTGATTTCTCTATATTTGAATAGTGATTCATAAATCAATTTAAAAAATGAGAATAAAAGAAGGAAATAAGGAAACAGATATTTTACTCGCAGCTATTAAAGTGTTCGCCGAAACCGGATACCACAATTCAAAAATGTCGAAAGTAGCCGAAGTAGCCGGAGTTTCAACCGGAAGCTTGTATGTATATTATAAAAACAAAGAGCAAATACTTTTAAAAATATTCGAAGATGTTTGGAAGAAACTACATGACGGTTTGTTAATTTTAGTTGAAAGGAATGATTTAAATCCGATTGAAAAGTTTGATTCCATGATAGATATGATATTCGATGCATTTACTGAAAGTCAGGCTGTGGCAATAGTTATAGCAAACGAACAACATCATTTGCAGTTTGGTAACCCAGAAGGTTTTACGGAATATTTCGAAAAATTTCTGAAATTGGGTGAGAGAATAGTGGAAGAAGGAATGAAAACGGAAGTATTCAATCCGAATGTAGATGTTAAAATTTTTAGACACTTTTACCTTGGTGGCTTTAGGGAATTAATAACGAACTGGGCAGTTAATAATGAAGATTTTAAACTGAGTAAACTCAGACAGAATATCAAATTTTTCGCAAAAAACGGTATCTTAAATATTAAAAGATAAATAAATTTTTTTATATTATTAATGAATATTGATTCAATATACAAAATAAAAATTATGAAGAAAACAGCGGGAATATTACTGATTATATTTTTTTTCAATCCGGTATTTATCGGTTCGCAGGTGTTGGACTTGAAAACTGCTATAAATGTATCTATGGAAAAGAATGATAAAATAAAACAGTATAAAGAAAAAATAAATCAAAAGGATGAAGATAATAAAGAAGCTATGGGAAATTTCCTTCCTGCTATTAATCTCACGGCAAGTTTCAATCATCTCAATGATAATATGAACATTGACCTTGACCAGATTCGGCAGGCAATGGTAAAACTTCAGGCGGGCAATCAGGTCGAATTTAAAAATATATATACGATTATAAATGGCGGACAGCCTTTAACCTCACAGCAGAGAGCGCAGTATTTCAGTGCATACTCAAATGCTTTGTATTCAGCAATCCCGCCGTTTGTAGAGCAGTTTAAAAAGCAGGATAACTGGTACACTACGCTTACTGGCGCTCAGCCTCTCTATATGGGAGGTAAAGTAATTGCAGCAAAAAAATATGCAAATCTTGAGAAAGTATACTCGGAAATAGAGCTTGAAAAAATTAAGAATGTAATAACATCGGAAGTGATTAATAATTATTTGAATGTTGTACTGGTGAAAAATGTGATAAAGACAAGGGAAGACGTTCTTGAGGGTATGAAGAGACACAGAAGCGATGCAAAACGGCTTTATGATGAGGGGCTGATTGCAAAGCACCAATATCTTAGAAGCGAAGTTGCGGTTGCAGATGCAGAAAGGATTTTATTCGATGAGGAAAATAGGTTGCAGCTTGCTTTGATTGCTCTTAAAAATACAATTGGGTATAAGGAAAATGAGATAGTAGAAATAAATGATTCACTTGTTTACAGGAGTATTGACGATTCGCTGAAAGCAATTAAAGAATATGCATATGAAAACCAGCCTGTTCTTAAACTCATAAAAATCAAGAAAGATGAAACTGTACAGAAATATAAAATCGAACGCTCTGAATTTCTACCGAAAATAATGCTGTATGGAAAATATGAACTAATTGATAGCTATCTTTCGCAGCTTGAACCGAGGTGGACAGTGGGCATTCAGGGAAGCATAAATCTTTTTAACGGATTTAAGAATTACCATAGAATACAATCAACAAAATACCTGCAAAGCGAAGTTGATTATTTATATTCGGATACTAAGAGTAAAATTAGTTTATTGGTTGAGAAGAATTTCAAAGATATGCAAAATTACAAAAACAGGTATTTTAAATTGAACGTCAATATTCAGTTGGCGGATGAAAATTTAAGGTTGACCTCGGCAAGATTTCAGACGGGGCTGGGTACTTCGCTTGACGTAATAGATGCGGAACTTTCACTTGAGAAGAATCTTGTAGAGCGGCAGGTGTCCATATGCGAATATTACAAAGCAATAAATGAACTTTATTTAGCTTCGGGGAATCCTAAAAAATATTTAGAAATCTGGAATAATAAGGAGTATTTAAAATGAATAAATTAAAAAAATATATTATTTTTTCCGTACCTGCGATAATAATTATTATTGCTACTATAGTCTTAATAAGCAAGGCGGATAAGCCTGAAGATAAATATATTACCGGTATGGTGGAGGCTACTCACGTAGATGTTTCGTCAAAGATGCCGGGAAGAATAGATAGTGTGCTTGTAAAGGAAGGAGAACATGTATTTAAAGGGCAGATAGTTGCTATAATAATCAGTAAAGAACTTGATGCTAAACTTGAGCAGACCAGGTCTGTAATGAATGCAGCTTACGAAAAACTTCAAATTGCTATTAACGGAGCCAGACCTGAGGAAAAAGAAATGGCGGAAAAGCTTTACCTGCAGGCAAAGCATCAGTATGAACTTACTGAATCTACTCATAACAGATTCATGAATCTTTACAGGGATAGCCTGATTTCGTCTCAGGAAAAAGACCAGGTTGAGTATCAATTCAAAGCGGCAAAGGAACAGCTTGATGCGGCAAAAGCTAAATGGGATATGATAATGAAAGGAGCCAGGCACGAAGAAATTATGATGGCGGATGCAAATTTTAAACAGGCAGAAAACACAGTACGTGAAATTCTTGCCTATAGGGAAGAATTGACTATAGTGAGTCCTCTTGAAGGGGAAATTAGCAAAAAAATAATAAATCCGGGTGAAATTGTTGCTTCGGGTTATCCGGTTTTTACTGTGATAGATTTAAAAGACATCTGGATAGTATTGAACATAAAAGAAGATAGGATGCAGACGATAAAGAAAGATTCGGTTTATAAAGGATTTGTACCGGCACTTGGAAATAATGAATATGAATTCTTTGTGTCATATATTTCTCCAATGGGTGATTTTGCAACGTGGAAGCCGACAAATCAGAAAGGTGAATTTGACTTAAAAACTTTTGAAATCAGACTAAGACCCGTAAAACCGATTGACGGATTAAGACCCGGAATGACAGTAAATATTAAAGTGCAATAAAATGAATAACAAGGCTTTGATAAAAGTTATTATAAGAGAATTTAACAGAATTGCAAATAATAAAGCTTATTACATCCTGACCATTTTTCTGCCGGTATTGCTATTTGTCTTTCTCTCTGTGATTTATCTGAATGGTGTCGTTAGGGAGATTCCGGTCGCCGTGCTTGACGAAGACCGTAGTGCATTATCAGCATCTTATATTAGGCTAATTGAATCCACGGGCTCATTGAAAATCGTTAAATATGCCGCATCTCAGGATGAAATGAGGAAAGATATTATTGATGGAAATATATATGGTTGTTTTTGTATTCCAAATGGTATGGAGACTGACCTTAAAAAAGGGAAATTTGTAACAGTTGCGGTTTATAATAATACAACGAATCTGATAACCGGGAATACGATACTAAAAGAGGCTACAACCGTAACGAAGACATTTTCAGGCGGAGTGCTTTTAAAAAAGCTTCGTTCGAAGGGATTGATGGAAGAGCAAGCTTTGGACATAATAAATCCCGTCAGCGTGGAAACACAATCCATGTATAATTCGAATTATAATTATTTAAATTATCTGATACCGGGATTACTTCCGGCAACATTCCAGATGATTATAATGCTGATTGCTGTTCTTGTTTTCAGCTCGGAGTTTTCGCATGATACATTCGGAGAGCTTATGCAGACGGCAAATAATAATATTTTAACTGTGATTGCAGGCAAATCGATTCCTCATATTCTTCTGCATTTTGCAACTGCACTGGGAATAATCGGTATATTATATCCTGTATTTAATGTAACAATGGAAGGTCCTGTTGTATTTACCATATTATTTTTTCTTTTATTTGCTTTTGCTTCATTCTTTTTCGGGATGGCTATATCGGTTTTAACTAAAAACACATTCTTCGCAACAGAGGCAGCTCTGTTTATTAATACTCCTGCATTTATATTTAGTGGTTTTGTTTATCCGCTCTGGGCTATGCCGCAGATACATTCTACCTATGCGTTGATAATGCCATTTACATATTTCATGAACGGATTTCTTAAAATTGCGGTTATGAAAACTCCTTTAACGGATATTTCAGGAGAAGCTTCCGGTTTATTGCTATTTGTAGTTATTTCCATGCTTTTAATATATTTAGTCCTGTTGATTAGAAAGAAAAAATCAGGAAAAAATGAAGAAATTATTTTTAATGAAATTTAAGATGAAGATTTTTTTTCAGTCATATCTGGAAGTATTAAAAAGAGAATTATCACTAGTTACTCATGATAAGGATATCATTATTATTATTCTGATTGCACCGGTGTTTTATGCATTATTTTATAATTCGATTTATATTAATAAATCCGAGAAAGATGTACCTGTTGCGGTTGTGGATATGGATAATTCCGAATTTTCAAAAGAATTTATTAAACGTCTCGATGCTCATCAACTAACATCGGTAAATATTGTGGTAGCCGACCCTGAAGAGGCGAAAGGACTGCTGAATAAAATGAATGTTCAGGGAGTTATCGTAATTTCATATGAAGCTGAAAAAAATTTAAAACTTAAAAAAGGAACAACCATAACGGCTAACTTGAACACAACAAGGTTTCTCGTTTCGAATGATATTAATAAAGCTGTTAATGAAGTGGCATTTTCATTTGGAAATGAATACAGGCAGATTTATTTTCAGAACATAGGATATAATTCAAGCGAGGCAGAAGGAATGACAGAACCTTTAAAAAGTGACATCAGACCTATGTTCAATACAAGTGAAACATACGGTGAATTTCTGATTCCGGGACTTCTTGTTCTAATTCTTCATCAAACCCTGCTTATTGGTCTGTCGGAAAGTATTGCGAATGAAAGGGAAATGAAAACCCTAAGTTTATTATATGAATTATCTGGAAGAAATACTTTTGCCGCAATTTCGGGTAAACTGACATTTTACTTTATCGTATTCGGAGCTTATGCTTATTTCTTCTATGTTGTCACTTTCAGTTTGTTCAAAATAAATTTTATGGGAAGTGTCAGTGCAGTTATTATAATGACAATTCTTTTTATAATATCAACTTCGTTTTTTAGTGTACTAATTTCATCTTTTTTCAAAAAGAAAATATTGTCTCTTCAGTTTCTTGCATTCACATCGTATCCGATTTTTCTTGTATCGGGATATGTATTTCCAACTCATTCGATGCCAAAAGTAATACAGGTAATTGCAGATTGCCTCCCTGTAACTCCTTATTTAAACGCATTCATAAGAATAACTCAGATGGGTGCCGGATGGAGTAACATTATACCTCAGTTTTACCATCTTTCCATCATAACTGTAGTACTCGTAATAATTTCGCTCGCAAGAATGAAAGTATTATTTATGAAAAATATTGAGTAATTTTGTAGAAATAAAATCTAACATGACATTAAAACCCTGGAAAAAAATTTCATCCGAAGTTAAATTCAAAAATCCCTGGTGGACTTATATGTATGATAAATGCAAACTTCATAACGGTAAGGATTACGAATATCATTATGTGCATACATCAGGCTCATCATTTATTTTGCCAATTAAAGAAAACGGGAAAATAATTTTAGTAAATCAATTCAGGTATCTTAATGACCGCTTTAGCATTGAGTTTCCCGGTGGCGGAATCAAAGAAGGACTGACTCCTGAACAGGTCGCGAGAAAAGAATTGATAGAAGAGACAGGGTTTGAAGGTCAGATTATCAAAGCTGGATTTTTTAATCCTTATAACGGTATTGCTGACGAGATTTGTCACGTGTTTATTGCAAGAAATCTAATCCCTTCCGACAAAGAAATAAAGGATGATTCAGAAGAATTCGAACTGATTGAATTATCACCCGATGAAATTGATGAAAAAATTTTTTCAAATGAGATTTACGACGGTATGACTATGGCTGCATGGGCAATTGCAAAAAACAAATTATCAAATAACAGATAACAGATAACAGATAACAAATAGCAAATTATAAATAAGAAAGATTAATCATTTATAAGATAAAAAATATTTTACGAAATTTTTTTATTTAAACAACTTTATACCTTATAACCTTTTAACTTTACAAACTATACGAACTTTCTTCCGTCCAGTCGCCGTTATCCTTGATAAGATTTATAAGTTCATCAACTGCATTCTCGGAATTTATTCCTCTCTTTACAACTTCTTTTCCCTTGTATAATGATATTTTTCCTGCACCGCTTCCTACGTATCCGTAATCTGCATCAGCCATTTCACCGGGTCCGTTTACTATACAACCCATGATTGCAATCTTTACGCCTTTTAGATGATTTGTACGTTCGCGTATTTTTGCTGTTGTCTCTTGAAGGTCAAAAAGTGTCCTGCCGCAGGAAGGGCAGGAGATGTATTCGGTTTTGGAAATTCTTTTTCTTGCGGCTTGAAGTATCCCGAAACTGACATTTACAATTGTCTTTTTATCGATTGTCCTTGAATCAAGCCAGATGCCGTTTCCAAAACCGTTAATTATTATTCCCCCCGCATCTACCGCAGCATAATTTGTAAACTTTTCTTCTGTTATTGCATCGTATGATTTTGAAATAATCACAGGCAGATTAATTCCATTCTCTATCAGCTTCCTGCATTTGTCTTTTACATCATTCATCGTTTCGTTTTTCCCGAAGCCCAGAATAATAATACTCTTCGTGTCGTTTTTCAGTTTCCCTAATAATTTTTCATCGCTAATATCCGAAACTATTACGAATTTCTCGTAATCAACATTCAAAGCATTGTATTCTTCCTGGCAGAATATCGGGATTGAATTTGTTTTATCATCAAGTTCCAGCCAGGCAGGATGATTATATATTATTTTAAGTGTTCCGGGAAGCTTAATATCAATTTTTTGCATTCCTGCATATATATAATCTGGCGCAATTTCACTTATATTCCATTTATCTAAAGATTCACTGTAAAAATATCCTACCTGCTTGAGTGTTTCGTAATTAATTTTTTCCAGCGCAATAATTACCGGCGGAACATTCTTTCCCCCTGCTTTGTCAACCGTAATTGATGTGTGTGATTCGATTATATGATTTGAAACTGAAAATTCTTTTCCGGTAAAAAAACCTTCGTTTTTAACTTCGGCTTTTTCTACAAGAATCTTGCAGACAGGAATTTCAAATTCAGGCTCTTCTGTCAGGGATACCCTTATTGTATCACCTATACCTTCTTCGAGCAAGGTCCCGATACCAAGTGACGATTTAATCCTTCCGTCTTCTCCGTCTCCCGCTTCCGTTACTCCTAGATGAAGAGGATAATTCATACCTTCTTCTGTCATTTTCTTTACCAAAAGTCTGTATGCATCTATTATCACCTGCGGATTGCTGGATTTCATCGAGAGGACAATATCTCTGTAATTTACATCCTCGCATATTCTCACGAATTCCAATGCCGATTCCACCATTCCGAGTGGTGTGTCTCCGTACCTGCTCATTATCCTGTCCGATAGCGAACCGTGATTTGTACCTATGCGCATTGCAGTGCCGTATTCCTTGCAGATCTTTACAAGCGGAAGAAATCTGTCCCGGATTTTTTCTATTTCCTGTTCATACTGTGAATTCGAATATTCGATTTTATTGAACTTCTTTTTATCTACGTAATTGCCGGGATTTATTCTGACTTTTTCAATTAGCCTTGCCGCAACTTCTGCAGCATTTGGCGTGAAATGTATATCCGCAATCAATGGTGTCTTAAATCCCGCAGCTCTTAATTTCTTTTTTATGCTTTCGAGATTCTTTGCTTCGTTTATGCTTGGAGCGGTTATCCTTACGTAATCTGCTCCTGCCTCTATTATCCTTTTGCATTGCTTTACGGTTGAATCAGTATCCATCGTATCTGTCGTCGTCATTGACTGGATTCGGATGGGATTATCTCCGCCAAGAGGTATGCTGCCGATGTTTACGATTCTTGTTTTGAATCTCATCATTTAACGCAGTTTTTTGCTTTCTTCGAATAAAACTCTTTTTTCCTCATCAGTTAGACTCTGGTAACCTGATTTGCTCAGTTTATCCAGAATATTATCGATTTTATCCTGTATAGCTTGCTGTTTCAAATCTATTTCATTCTTGTAGTCACTGGCTTTCAGGTCTTTGAATTCTGCATCGTATATCTTTTGCTGCGGTTGTGGATCAGGCTGCCCGTACTGGCTTTTCTGACTATATGAGCTATTTGTGTATGATAACTTATTGCTGTTAAAAAAAGTCATTCGATTTCTGCCTGTTATTAGAAGATATATAAGCCCTACTACCGCTCCTCCAAGATGAGCAACATGAGCTATTCCTGTTTCAGACTGTGATGCAACTGCAAAAACTTCGAGAGCCATGTAAAGTATTACCAGGTATTTTGCTTTCAACGGTATCAGGAAATAAATATAAATCTGCCTGTTCGGAAAAAGATATCCAAACGCCAGAAGTATTCCGTAAACCGAACCGGATGCTCCTACCGTCGGTCCGACTGTACTGAAAAACGGAGCAATAAATAAGTTAGCAAGTGCTGCGCCAAGACCGCATATAGTATAATAAATCAGGAATTTCTTTGATCCCCAAAGGTTTTCAAGCTCCAGCCCGAACATCCATAGTGCGAACATATTGAAAAACAAATGCGTGAAATCACCGTGCATGAACATGTAGGTGAAAATCTGCCACGGCATAAATGGACCGCTCAATGCTGATTTAAGGGCAGTACCGAAAATTGGCTGCAGGGAAAACAATCTGAAAAATGCAACGCCCAGATTCGTGTCCCCGTATCGCAATCCGCTCAGGAAAAAATGCTCAAGCAGAAATACTCCTGCATTTATGATAAGTAAAAATTTAATAACTGGAGGGAAGATGCTGAATCCTCCGAATAAACCCGGCCGTCTGTATTGGTTGTTCAATTTTCTTAATTCCCTTTTTTATTTTTATACAAATTACATGCATTATAATAGTCTTCCGCTGTATCTATCTCCATGCACTCATATTCTGAAACATCTACCGAATATATGCTGTTCCCGGCATCGTTCCTGTTTATAATTTCCTGGAACGAAGCCTCATAAAACTCATTAACGTTATTTTCTTTTACGATTTTTCTGTCTAAAATGTTATATAATTCCATCAGGTAATTAATTGAAAATTTTTCAATTCCTATTGATTCTCCAATAGACTGCTCAATGCTGATTTCTTTTCCGATTTCAAGTATTTTGTTCTCCTTATCAACAATTACTTTAATCTGCTCGGCATCGAGCTTTTCTGTAAAATTTACTGCAAGGCAGTTCCCGTGTCCGGAATTAAGCAGCTTGGCTATTATGCCTTTATCAAACAAAATATCGCTGTCCAGAAGAAGCATTTCGCCTTTTACGTATTCCTTTGTCATCCAGAGGGAATAAGAATTATTATTGTTTTCGTAATCTGGATTGGTAAGAATAATTTTGTTAATTTCTGTAAAATTCCTTTCAAGATATTCCTTGATCATGTTCTCCCTGTATCCAGTGACAAAAACAAAATCCTTAATCCCGTTTTCGATTATGTTGTCTATTGTTCGGTGAAGCAGGTTCGTTTCTCCTACATTCAACAGGCATTTTGGTGTAGTATCTGTTAGAGGTCTTAACCTTTTTGCGATTCCCGCCGCGAGTATTACAGCTTGCATATCTATATTATTCTGTTTATGGTTTTAGTGATAACTTTTTAATGATGCTCTTCTGAAAAAGAAGCAGTAAGATAAAAATCAGGTTGCCCAGAGTAATTGTGAGAATGAGATATAAATCCAGTCTGTTCAAAAAGCAGAATACAATAGTTAGAGTTAGATGAGTCGTTGAGCCAATCCAGCTCCATAACCTTAGCATAATCTTATTTTTTTTCTTGTATTCTTCGGGCGTTACATTCAGCTCTGTGTGCTTCGTTGAGTTCTTCTGTATGTTGCAGTAGCCAAGGTATATATTTACCAGCATCTTGTCGGTTTTCTGGCCTGAGAGCTCACTCAGTCTTTTCTTCTCCTCCGTGAATTCAATAATCTCGTCGTTGACATCATTCACTTTATTGTATACATACTGCAGGTACATGTTCCTGTAATAATCAAAAAACATATTCTGAATAATTCTGGAAAATCCTCCGGCAGCGGCAAGTACCCAGGAATACCAAGGGTTCCCGGTTATATGGTGAAGTGCCGCGCCAATTCCGAAAAATATCGAAGCGCCTGTAATGTAATCAATGAATCCGTCTATTATCCTGCCGACCTTTGTACCGTTTTTTTTAAGCCTTGCAAGCTGCCCGTCTGCACAATCAAGTACGTTTGAAATAAAAATGGCAAGGCCTCCAAGCACTATGTAAAAATATGTGCCCGGTAAAAACAGGAAAAAAACAGCCATTCCGAATATCATGGAAATAAGCGAAATCTGGTTAGGAGTAAGATTTGTCGGGTAAATAAGCTTTACAAAGAGAAATGATATCGGCCTGTATATAATCAGGTCAAGGATTTCCTCAACATCAAAACTCTTTAAAGATGATTTATATTCGTTGTATAATGACATATTATTCTTTTATTATTCAGCAGTGTCAGCCGATGCTTTTCAGCTTGTGCTTCTTGACTTTTTTTCTGTGTTCCTTTTTTAATTCCGTTTGTGATTTTTTCTTGACTTTTGAGACAAGATATTCCTGGGCATTTATCAATTCTTCTCCTGAGGCCTTTCTGTAATATGTTCCGTCATTTGCAAGAACTCTTGTCTTTACATTGTCTTTAAGGTATATCTGAATTATTTCTATAATATCTTCTTTTATACTCTTGTCTTCTATTGGAAATAATATTTCCATTCTTCTGTCAAAATTCCTTTCCATTATGTCGGCACTGCCGAGATATAAAACGGGTTTACCGTTATTGTTGAACATATATGCCCTGCTGTGTTCAAGGAATCTGCCTACTATACTGTAAACATTAATGTTCTCGCTTAAACCCGGAACTTGTGGCTTCAGTCTGCAAATACCCCTGACTATTAAATCTGCCTTCACACCCATCTGGGATGCACTGTACAGCTTCATAATAGTTTTGTCGTCAACAAGTGAATTCATCTTGGCAAGTATGTATCCGTTTCCGAATTCCTGATGATAACTGATTTCTTCTTCGATTAGCTTTATAAGGCTTTTTCTCATTGAGAACGGAGCTACAATCAGCTTTTTGTAAGTTGTGAATTTTGAAAAACCCGTGAGGTAATTAAATAGGTTCGAAGCATCATTGCAGAAATCTTCATCGCAGGTGAATAAACCGAAATCAGTATAAATTTTTGCTGTTGTCGGATTGTAATTTCCGGTTCCAAGATGAAGGTATCTATTCATTCCTTTGTCTTCACGCCTTACAACCAGTGCCATTTTACAGTGAGTCTTCAGTCCGGATATACCGTAAACAACGTGAACTCCTGCCTTCTCAAGCTCTCTTGCCCAGATGATATTGTTTTCCTCATCGAATCTGGCCTTGAGTTCGACTATTGCAGTTACCTGTTTTCCGTTTTCTGCCGCTTCTATCAGTGACTTGATAATGGGGGAGTCTCCGCTAGTTCTGTATAATGTTAGCTTGATGGCAAATACATTCGGGTCTTCTGCTGCCTGCGCTATAAATTCGCTTACGGATGAAAACGAATAAAACGGATGATGAACAAATACATCCTTCTTCCTGATTGCTTTGAATATGCTATCCTCTTCCCTGAATGATGATGTTATTCTCGGTGCAAACCCTTCGTATTTTAAATGCCTTTTGTCAATGCTGTACAGGTTCATAAGGTCACCGAGGTTAAGAGGCCCTTTTATTTTGTAAATTTCATTGCTGTCCAGCGCAAGGTCCTTTACGAGCAAATTGAATATATCGTCTGGTATTTCATCTTCTACCTGAAACCTTACAATTATACCAAGCCTTCTTTTCTTTACTTCTTCGGCAATCAGTGTCAGCAGGTCGTCTGCTTCTTCCTCTTCCAGCTCAAGGTCTGCATTCCTTGTTATCCGGAATGCATATGATTCCATTATCTTCATTCCCGGGAAAAGCTTGTAAGCATTCGCTTTGATGATTTCCTCGAGAAGAATGTAATTTATCTCCGAATCTTTTTTTAGCTGATGGAACCTCGGAAAGTTATTCGGTACCTGAAGTACCGATATTTTTTCGTCCTGAATTTCTGCATCGGGGTCAATAAGCTTTATTGCCAGTGCTATTGTCCGGTTTACAAGATTGGGGAATGGGTGTACGTTATCAAGTGCGATTGGAGTCAGCACCGGAAAAATTTCGTTGTCAAAATAATTTTCAATTTTCTCTTTTTCTTTTTCGTTCAGGTCCGAATATTTATAAAAATGAATTCCGTTTTCTGCAAGACCTGGTATAAGCTCTTCGTTAAAAATCCTGTACTGCTCCCTGACCATCGGGCAAAGCAGATTGAATATCGCATCCCTCTGGTCCGCAGCAGTGTATCCGTCAGATGATTCTTCGTTTATGCCGCTCTTAACCTGCCTCTTCAGACCGGATACGCGAATCATGAAAAATTCATCCAGATTTGTGCTGAAAATTGAAGCAAATTTAAGCCGCTCAAGCAGGGGATTTGTCTTGTCCGCAGCTTCTTCCAGAACTTTCCTGTTAAATTCTATCCAGCTCAGCTCCCGGTTGAAAAAATACTCCGATTTTTTTAAAATTTCTTCTGTCATTTTACTTCCTGGTAAAATTAATCATGTCTCCTTCGGCAATTCTGTATTTATCCGTATATCCTGCAATTACCTCTACAACGTACAAAGTCGGGCTTCCTGATGGAAGGCTCTTTGTTGATTGCGGTGTGGTACTTTTATGGATTTTAACTATCTTTTTATCTTTGTCTGAAAAAATAATATCAAGTGAGATAAATGTATTCTTCATCCAAAATGAATGTTCCTGCGCTATCGGAAATATAAATAGCATACCTCTGTTTTCTTCCATCGATTTTCTGTACATTAAACCCTGCTGGGTCTTGGCATCATTGTCAGCTATTTCAATGTCAATTTTACTTATTACTGTTTTTTTATCCTTTTTTATGAATTCAAGTTCTCCCTGCTTTTCAAACTGGGGCTCCTTTATGTTATTAAGCTGCTCTTCATTTGTCTTTACTACATACTTGTTGTCGCTTTTCTTCCCGATATTATCATAAATAAAATATGCAGCAACTAAAATAACTACGGCAATAAGAATATATTTAAGATAATTCGCTGAATTATTTTTTCCCTTTTTTGCTTTTTGAACCATTTTATTGAAATTATTTTTTACCTAAAAATTCTTTTATTGATTCCATCAGGTAATAATTCTGCTCCCTTGTTCCAAGGGTTATCCTTGTTTCAGTCTTGAATGCCTCTTCGTCCAGGAATTTAATAAGCAGGTTTCTTTCCTTCAGGAATTTGTTAAGGTCCTTCCTTATGTCTTTCGGCATGTCCACCAGCATGAAGTTTGCATATGACTTGTATGCGGTGAATCCGTCAAGCTTGCTGAATTCCTTATAGAAATAATCTTTGTCTTCCTGCATAAGCTTTGTTACTCTCTCGTAATATTCCTCATCGTTCATTGCTATCTCGCCAAGCTTTTCCGAAAGCCTGTTGTATCCCAGGTATCTGACTGAATAGTTTATCAGTTCCTCTAGGTTCTTTCCTGCAAATGCGTATCCGATTCTGCAGCCTGCAAGTGCGAAATACTTGGAAAATGTTCTGCAGATAACCAGATTCGGGAATTCATCTATGAACGGTTTTACGTAATCATTTTCCTTTGAACCGAATCCCCAGTACGCTTCGTCTATCATTACAAGCGCCCCGCGGCAGGCATCCAGGAATCTCTTCAGGTCTTCCTTGGAAATCCTGTTTCCGGTTGGGTTGTTCGGCGAGGCAATAAGCACAATCCTCGGTCTTTCCCTGTCATAGATTTCAATCATCTTGTCCACATCGTAAGCAAATGTGGCTACTCCGTTTTCTTCCGTCTTGTACATCGGGTATTCAACATTGAATCCTCCTACCTCGTAAGCAACTTTCTTGTAATACCACCAGGCTTCCTTTGGTATTAATATTTTTTCCTTTCTGTCTAAATAATAATGTATTATTTGCTTAAGAAGATCTTCGCTTCCGTATGAAAGAATAATCTGCCTTTCGTCAATATTGAAATCCTTGGCAATCTTTTCGGAAAGACTCGATTTGACACCTCTTGAAAAATCACGTGAATACCACCCGAGTTCATCAAGTGTCACTTTTTTTAAGTATTCAAAACATTTTGGTGAAGGACCATACTGAGACTCATTCCTGTCAAGCCATTGAATCTCGTTGTACTTTTTTTCGTTTGCCATAGTTGATTTTTATTGGTTAATAATTTTTTATTTTTTCGTTAAGAATCTTTTTATCCCGTTTTTGCACTCATCCGTCATCCTTGTTAGCGCATTCATGTCAACTGCATATTCAAGCGCGGATTCAAAACTCATCGATGCCACGTTTTTAAACATTTCCTTGGTCAGCATTACCGAACTTGACGGGAGCTCGTTCAGGCATTCGCAAAGCTTATCCGTGTAACTTTCCAGCATGTATTCATCTACCACATAATTTACGAATCCTATTTTGTAAGCTTCACTGCCGGTGATGAACTTCGAGAGAAGAAGCAAGTCCTTTGCGTGGGTCTCAGTTACCCTTTTCAGAAGAAAAACCATCACGATTGCAGGAATGAATCCAATCTTTACTTCAGTATAACCAAATTGTGCTTTATCCGCTGCTACTATAAGATCGCATGCGCTTGCTATTCCGCATCCGCCCGCAAGGGCGTAACCGTTTACCATCGCTATTGTCGGCTTCTTGCAGTTGTAAATGGATAAAAGCATGTTCTTGAAGTTATCGGAGTCCTTTTTATTCTGAAGAACATCGTACTCAGATATCTTATGAAGGTATTCAAGATTCAGACCTGAACAGAAATTTGCACCCGCTCCCGTAATCACGATTGATTTGGTCTCCTCGTCCGATGAAAATTTATTCATGGCGCAGGAGATTTCGGAAATCATCTCCTCGTCAAGTGAGTTTCTTTTGTCAGGCCTGTTCAAAACCAGTTTTTTTGTTTTTCCCAGGTCCGTAATCAGAATCTTGTTGAATTTATTATCCATTTTAATTTATGTTATTCGTTAAAATATGATACCTGTCATCAAAAGAAACTATTTTAGATTTCACTTTAAAATATTTATTAACCGTTTCTTCAGTTATTACTTTGCTCGTTTCATCAAATAAAACCACTTCTCCTCTATCCAGCAGCATTGTATTGTCAGTGTACTTTAATGCAAGGTTCAGACTGTGAGTAACTACTATCAAAGTCAGGCTTTTTTCCCTGTGTAATTTACTTAATATGGAAAAAATTTCGTACTGGTAATTTATATCCAGAAAAGTAAGCGGCTCGTCTATCACCAGAATCTTTTCGGATAAATCAGCATTAATATCGAGCTGAACAAGAGCCAGAGTGACCAGTACTTTCTGCTTCTCACCTCCCGACAATTCATTCACGGGTTTTTCCAGGAAATCCCTGATTCCCGTGACCTCTACACTCTCTTCTACAGCTTTCCTGTCATGTTCCGAAAAAGAAAAGTCGGAAAATTTTTTATAAGCATATCTGCCCAGAAGTAGAAAATCGAACACATTCAGCCCGTTGCTACCGTTCAGCGAAGACTGGGGGAGATAGCTAAGTATTTTCGAAATTTCCTTCCTCGTATAATCTGCTATGCTCCGTCCGTTCAGAAAAATATTCCCGTCATGATTACCGTATATTCCCGATATCAGCTTTACAAGTGTCGACTTGCCTGAGCCGTTCCTCCCTATTACAGCGAGGAACTGATTTTTAAGAACATTTAAACTTAGATTTTTCAGTGCAAAATTGCCGTCTCCGTACGAAAAGCATAAATTCTCTATTCTCAGTAATTCTTTGCACATATAATATTTATTAGGGGTACCCTGAATATTCCTGTTTTATTTTATAAATTCCGATGTCTTCGGATTCAGGTACCACTCGAATTTCCCCTTGCCCTTGTCGAGATCCATGTTTATATAGCAAACACCCGCTTTCTTAAAACTAAACTCGGG
This sequence comes from Ignavibacteriota bacterium, assembly GCA_016218085.1. Taxonomy (GTDB): domain Bacteria; phylum Bacteroidota; class Ignavibacteria; order Tepidaquicellales; family Tepidaquicellaceae; genus FEN-1279. The sequence goes on along the minus strand of JACREY010000007.1, from coordinate 43,695 downwards.
GTCTATTCTGTCCGAAAATGTTCTTACAATCGTACTCATCATCGGTTCGTGCCCTACAAGCGCAATGGATTTAAAAATCGAATTTCTCTTTAAAAGCTGTAAAATCTTTTCAGGAGAAGATGAGAGTGTAAGTTCGTTTGCAATTTCGACATCATTCTTGTACTTAACCGTTACAGTCAGTAATTCAGCAGTCTGAACCGAGCGAATCAGCGGACTGGTGAATATCTTTTCTAAGTCTATCATCTCGTCCTTGAGCATTTTAAAAACATTGATTGCTATGCGCCTCCCCTTGGGAGTTATGAACCTGTATTCGTCACTTCTGACAGATTCGGTTTCGTAATCAATAGCTTCTGTATGACGAATTAAATATAACTTCATGGTTATTATATTTGGTTATGTTTCAAAAATAATTTTTTATTCTACAATCCCTTTTACAAATTTGCTGCCGCTTGCCTCCGTAAGCCTTGCAGGCAGTATATTGTTCTCGTATTCTTTCTTGTATTCGGATTTAACTCTTATGTAATTTGTTGTCCATCCTTCTATCATCCCGTCCCTGCCGGTTTCAAATAAGACTTCCGCTTTTTTTCCGGTATGACTTGTGTAAAACTCATGCCTTTTTTTATTGGATAAATTTCGCAATACACTGCTTCTTGTCTTCCTGTCCTTTACTTCGACTTTCCCGTCCAGTGTTACGGCAAAAGTGTTCCTCCGCTCGGAATAACTGAATACATGCAGATAGCTTATAGGTAATGAATTTAAAAAATTATAAGTATTTTCAAAATGCTTTTCCGTTTCACCCGGAAAACCGACTATTACATCTATACCTATGCCCACATCACTAACTCTTTCGCTGAGCTTATGTATCAGGTCGTGAAAAAAATCTGTATTGTACCTGCGTCTCATCATTTTCAGTATGTCCGCATCTCCGTGCTGAAGCGGAATGTGAAAATGATTGCAGAATTTGTCCGATGAATTTACAAGAGCAATAATATCATCCGATAAAAGGTTCGGCTCTATTGAACTTATCCTTATTCTTTTTATGTCAAGCTTTTCCAGCCTGTAAAGAACATCTATTAATTTATATCTCTTGCCGCTTTCCGTAAAATTATAATCACCTGTGTTTACACCCGTCAGGATTATTTCCTTGTATCCCGAATCTATTATCTTCTGTGCACTCTCAATCACCTTGCCGATTTCAAGACTCCGTGACCTGCCGCGTGCCAGCGGAATTGTACAAAAAGAACAGTTGTAATCGCATCCGTCCTGAATTTTCAGGAAAGCCCTCGTCCGCGAATCCACATCGGATGAAAATGCTTCTCCCACGTAATTACCCTCGTCAAGAGGGGATACGAAAATATCGGCTTTCTGCTTCTTCCCAAAACAAGAAAGACTCTCGGTTTCGAAATTATCAATATAATCGAATAACTTGAATTTTTCATTCGTCCCGAGAATTAAATCAACGCCTTCGATGGAAGAAATCTCACCCGGCTGTAGCTGTGCATAACACCCGGTAACAATAACATATGTGTCGGGATTATTTCTGATAACACTTCTGATTATCTGTTTGCATTCCCTGTCAGCATTATTTGTTACAGTGCATGTATTAAGAACAAAAATATCAGTTTTTTCGCCGAATTCCCTTATTTCAATTCCGTTATTCTGGAACTGCTTTGCCATGCTCGATGTCTCGCTGTAATTCAATTTGCATCCCAGTGTATGTAATGAGACCGTTTTATACATTATCTAAATTTAGGAATTTTTCAAACTTAAATTAATGGAAAAATAAATATTACTGTTTTTTTACTAAAACAAAGAAATTTTGTTTAAAATTCTTGAAATTTTCAAGGAAATCTATGTTTTCAATAATTATTCCCCAATTTTATTTGACATTTATCTTGTCTTGTTTAAGCCGCCTTGCTTATCTATTCACGAATGCCGATTCACGAATGCCGATTTTAAAAGGATTTAATTTCACAAACTATTTTACTATTTTAATATGTTATGAATCAGGAATTATTCGAAAAAGTAGAAAACGTCCTAAAAAATCTCCGCCCTTATTTGCAAATTGACGGGGGAGATGTTGAACTGGTTGAAATTACTGATGACTTCATTGTCAAAGTAAAACTCCTCGGCGCTTGCTATGCCTGCCCGCTTAACTTAATGACACTCCGTGCCGGAATAGAACGTAAAATAATGAAAGAAATCCCCCTGATAAAAAGACTCGAAAATGTAGGATAAGGTTTTATTAATTTCTTAAAATATTATATAGTGTATTGTAGATTTGCGATTTTCCCTAAATCTCTGAATTCGCAATTTCCGATATTAAAGCCGTAAACTACGCTTCCTTTATTTATCAATTCAAAATACAAATCAATTATATCGGAAAATTCTATTTTTCTGTTCTGGAAAATTTTATTTGAAATGATGTGTACTCCGTTGAATGCATATAAATTTTCTTTAACGGAGTTTTCCGTTTCGCGTCTTAGCAGTTCCATACTGCCGTCGAATTCAAGATATCTCTTTGTCTTCCTTTTCTGAACTGCAAGCGATGAAATGGCATTTCCAGATTTATGAAACTCGATTAAACTGGAAAAATCGAAATTGGTATATACATCTACATTGACTACAAGAAAAAATTCTTCATTTTTCAGGAATTTCTCCGCATTCAATATCCCGCCGCCTGTACCGAGAATTTCTTTTTCTACGCTTACGTGTATTCTTGCTCCTAAAGAATTTTTTTTGAAGTATTCCGTTATCTGCTCCGCAAAGTGATGTGCATTTACAATTATTTCGTCGAAACCGCATTTTACCAGCTTCCTTATCTGGTAATTAATCATCGGCTCTCCGTTGAACGGCACAAGTGCCTTCGGAATGCTGTCTGTCAATGGCTTTAGCCTTGTGCCATATCCCGCCGCGAGTATCATTGCTTTCATTATTTAAATTTAACAAATTATTCGGAGAGATGTAATTCACTATTAAATTATTTAGTGATACTATTTGTTTCATATTAATAAAGATATAAAAAAGTTAATTTGGACTTGTCAAAAATAATTTTATGCTTAAAACACAAAACATAGATACGGTTGAAGTAAATTACGAAGAGGAAATACTGCGGCTTAAAAAAGAAATGAATGCGGTAATTCTTGCACACTTTTACCAGGAATCGGAAATTCAGGATATTGCTGATTACATTGGCGACAGCCTTCAGCTTGCTCAGGCAGCACAGAAAACTGAAGCCGATGTCATAGTTTTTGCAGGTGTGCATTTTATGGCGGAAACCGCGAAGATACTGAATCCAGGCAAACTCGTGATTCTCCCCGATATGAAAGCGGGATGCTCACTTGCAGAAGGATGCCCTGCATCGATGCTGCAAAAAATGAAAAATAAATTTCCTGACCATATTGTGATCAGCTATGTGAACTGCTCTGCAGAAGTGAAGGCAATTTCGGATATCATATGTACGTCTTCGAATGCAGAAAAAATAGTTGCTCAGCTTCCGGAAGATCAGAAAATAATTTTTGCACCCGATAAGAATCTGGGCAAGTACTTAATAAAGAAAACAGGCAGGGAAATGCTGCTTTGGCAGGGGTCCTGCATAGTTCACGAAACATTCAGCGAAAAAAAAATATTGCATCTGAGAACCGAACACCCGGATGCAAAAATAATTTCGCATCCTGAGTGCGAGGAAACCGTTCTTAACTATTCGGATTTCATTGGCTCGACGAGCGCATTGCTTAAATTTGTTCAGGAAGATTCTGCAAAAGAATTTATTGTTGCTACAGAACCCGGAATTTTGAATCAGATGAAGAAAAAAGCCCCTGATAAAATTTTTATTGCAGCACCGCCGGAAGCATCCTGCTCCTGTAACGAATGCCCTTATATGAAACTTAATACAATGGAAAAACTTTATTTGTGTATGAAGAATAAAACCCCTGAGATTACTTTGAATGAAGATTTGAGAGTTAAAGCATTGAAGCCGATACTGCGTATGCTGAAGATGAGTTAAATAAGTTAATATCCATTCCGTTTAATAAGCCGGATTCTGTATCCGCCGTGGCGGATGGCAATCATTTATCTTATCTTTTAATTACTTAAAAGATTCTTGCGACCTACCCCGGGAGCTTATAAAGCAAGCAGAACTTCTACTCCCTATACATGGTCTTACTCCGGATGAGGTTTGTCAATCCCGCAGATTGCTCTGCGGATGGTAGGCTCTTACCCTGCCGTTTCACCTTTACCCCGTGTGGGGAAGTTTGCTTTTCTGTAACACTTTCTGTCTTTCGACGTTGCCGCCTGAAAAACCCGGGAATTTCTCCCGGCATCCCTGCTTCTATGGAGTCCGGACTTTCCTCACTGCCCGCCTCGCAGCGGACCTGCGCGATTGCCTAAAACGGAATGGATATTAAAAAGAACTTCTAATTATTCGGAACAAGCGATTCGTCAATTAAAATCCTACCGCAGGATTGACATGTGAAAATTTCTTCTGCCATCTTGATTTCTATTTCCCGCTGTGGTGGAACTGAATTATAACAGCCGCTGCAGTTTCCCTTTCTGACTATTGCTGTGGCTTCGCCTTTCATAAAGCCGCTATTGATTCTTTCGTACAGGCTTCTGGTTTCATCATCAAGTTTAACTATTAATACCTCACGCTTTGCATCAAGTTCTTTTTCCTCGTCTTCGAATTCAGTGTTCAGTTCATTAAGCATTTCCTTGTTTTCTTCAAGATCTTTTTTATATTCCTCGTTTTTGGCCGTGCGCTCTTCAATATCTTTTGTAACTACTGAATTTTGAGATTCGATTTCCTTTATTCTTGCTTCGTTTTTCTGAATGAGGTCGATGTAAACGTCAATTGATTTCACTATGTCATCGTATTCCTTGTTGCTCTTTGCACTGTACTTTTGCTCGTCGTACTTGCTCATTTTTTCTTCGTAAGCTTTATTGTCTTTTATCAGCTGCTGTTTTTCGGTTTCAAACTGTTCGACTTTTGATGAATCTTCCAATATGATTTTCTCGATAGTCTCGATGTTTTCCGTTAATGCTCCGATTTTTTCAGGAAGGTCGCCCTTTTCTTCGTCTATTTCTGCCAGCTCTTTATCGATTTTGGTAAGCTCATAAAGAAGAGTCAGCTTTTCAGCGAGATTCGGCTTTTGTATCCCTTCCCTGTATTCAAAGAATTCAAGTATCCTTGATTCCTCTTCATTCCCCCCCCCCTGTTCCTGTGTCTTTTCAGGTTCTAAAGGTGTCTGTTCTAAATTGGTTTCTTCCATTATATATATTTAAATTTTATTTTATTTTGCTCTGAAATTACTAACAACTTGCAGTTCTTTTCCTTTAATGTCGTTGCAAGCATTTTTTCGTCTGTGTTTACCGTAAAACAAATATTTTTTAGCTTTGCATTTGCTATTAAATTTGCGGATTGGATTTTCCTGTTTACCCGTGAAATTATTTCCTTCAGAGTCATGGGTTTCCTGAAACTTATAAAAACCGTTGAAGGCTCGCCGGAGCGTTTCCGGAAATCATATACTTCATAAGCAACTTCTTCGTATGGGTGATTTGCAAGCAGTGCATCAATCACTTTATCTAGGTCGTGCTCGCTTGTCTCTATCTCAAGTCTGACTTCTTCCTCAAATGAAAGCTTTCCCTTCTTTCCGGCAAATGGATTCGACTTGCTTCCGGGAAGATAAGTGCCTAGACCTTTCATTCTGAAAGTGCACATATCATAATTGCCGATTTTCCCTGCTCCCGCAAACGACATCTCAAATGTAAGCTTGTCCACGTAATTTAAAGGAACATATGTTACTACTTTTTTTCTTCCGACGTACTGATAAGACAGAACTTCGATTTTTTCTGCTTCGTTTTTACCGAAGAGACTTATAAATTTATGTACTTCCATATTGTTTCCCTTTTAAATTAAGCACAAAAAAAAAGTGTATCTTTACGGGATACACTTTTTTCAAAGTTCTTATGTAATATTCGTATATTTTGCGTTATAAAATATTAAAATCTTAATTAATTTCATCTCTCTAAAATATCAACAATTATTCGGAATTTCAAGATAATAATACTTATATATTCAGTTTTTTAATCAGTTTTTGCATTGGAATTGAATTTTGCAAAATATAAAAATGTACAGCGGGCACTCCGAAGTTAAATAATTCCTCAACTTGCTTATATGCCCAGTTTATTCCGATTTCCTGAGTGTGTTTGCTGTCTGAATTATGTATCTCATCCGAAAGAGCTTCGGGAATCTCGATTATGAAATCTTTGGGAAGGCTGGATAAATGTTTTTTTGTTGTAAGAATTTTTATCCCCGGAATTATCGGCACGGTTATTCCTGCTTCTCTGCACATTTTTACAAAATTAAAATAGTGTTCGTTGTTGAAGAACATCTGGGTTACTATGTAGTGAGCGCCGGCATCTATTTTATCTTTCAGGTATTTTATGTCAGTTTTTAGATTTGGTGCTTCAAAATGCTTTTCAGGGTATCCTCCTACTCCCATACAAAAATCGGTGGAAGTAGCATCAAGCAGGTCCTCTTCCAGATAAATGCCGTTATTCATATTTTTAATCTGCTGGATGAGGTCGATAGTATATACGTTACTTGTCTTGCCTTGCGGAACAGGTTTCTTGTACTCTCTCTCATCTCCGCGGACGGCAAGAACGTTTTCTATCCCGAGATAATTCAGCTCGATAAGCGCGTCTTCTGTTTCTTCTTTAGTAAAGCCCGAACAAAGCAGATGAGGTACTGCTTCTACATTGTATTTATTCTTTATAGCCACACACAGCCCAATTGTACCGGGCCTTTTGCGTTTAATTTTCTTTTTTATACCTTCGGGTGTCTCTTCATACTGCACTTCGGCTGAATGCGAAGTTACATCTATAAAAGGCGGATTATACTTTATCAGGTCATCGATAATATTGAATATCTGCTTTATGTCGCCGCCCCTCAGGGGTGGGATGATTTCAAAACTTATCAATGGATTTTTAGCTTTTTCTAAATGTTCGACTACTTTCAAATTAAGTAAATTAAGTTTTCAAAAATTATTAAAAGAAATCCGGATGAAGATTATTGCCCTCACTTGTAAGCATAACATTCTTGCCTGTATTTACGTCTACTATTCCAATCTGGTATTCTGTTCCGTTTTCAGCATCATATATTATTCTGTCATTGTCGAGCCATTTGTAAGTCCCTATGCTGCCCCCTTTATTCTTAACAGGATTTTTATTCTCACCGCTAATTCCCATTGTAAACAGACTCACCGAATTCTGACCTATTGAGAGAAATGCAATTTTCTTGTCGTCCGGAGAAAACTTTGGCAGGTTGCAGCTTGTGATGCCTTTCGACAGAGCTGTTTCTTTGCCGTTGTTGAAAATATATATCGTACCGTTGAGCTGGCTGTTAAATCCTGAATATACAACCATGTTTGCATCCGAAGATAAATCTGGAAGCAGGTTGGCATTGTCGTTAACGTTTATCTGAATTGTGTTTTCATCTGTTGTATCTTCGAGGTCTGTCATCATCACACATTTATTGCCTTCGTAAAAAGCTGAGTACACTAAATATTTCCCGTCTTTCGAAAGTACCTGTTGATTCGAATATCCGATTGTAGATAGAAGATATGCTTCACCTTCGGCGGGGTCAATGATGTAAATCGATAGTGCGCCGTCGTGATCAGAGTTGAAAATAATCTGCTCACCGTCAGCAGCAAATGAAGGATTGCTTCCTCCGAATATAAATATCGGCTCTTCGGGGGTTTCGGTATCTGCATTTACAATTAAGAATATCCTGTCGTCATCAGTCTGGAAAACTATCTTTGTCCCGTCCGGAGACCAGCGTGGCTTTGAGCAGTTTGCCGGCAAATCTGTAATCTGCTTCTTCTTGCTTCCGTCTTCATTCATTGTGAAAATCTGGAAGTAATTCGATTTTGTATTATCTGAACTGTAAACTATTTTTGCGCCCGTCTGCGCAAATGAAATTTTGAAAATTAATAATATAAAAATTACTGCCGTTAGTATTCTGTTCATATAAAATTTTTATTTTATCTTTAAAGTTATAAAACATTTATCTATTAATAAAGTAAATAAATTATGACCAATGAATAAAGTAAAAAATGAAAGAAGATAATAATGGTTTTTATTGAATAGTCAGTTATTTTGTGGTTTTTAAATTAACCTTAATATTTTATTTTAATTTATGATTGAAAAAAACTTCGAAAGTGAATTTGTCTTCAGGGCTTCGCGGAGCGGCGGTAAGGGCGGTCAGAACGTTAATAAAGTATCTACAAAGATAGAACTGAACTTCGATATTCCGAATTCTGCCTTGCTTGATGATGCCGGAAAAAAAATTCTGCTTGAAAAACTGAAGAACAGAATTGACAAAAAAGGGGTGCTGAAAATTGTATCGCAAACTGAGCGCTCTCAACTTCTGAACAGGAATTTATCAATAGAGAAATTTTATTTTCTGATGGAGAAAGCATTTAAAAAGGAAAAACCGAGGCACAAAACAAAACCTACTAAATCTTCAAAAGAAGAAAGATTGAATAGCAAAAAAATCATTTCACAAAAAAAATCAGGCAGGAGAGCAGATTTTTTTAATGAATAATAATAATTCGAAATTAAAAATAATAAAATCAGAAATGTTCAGCCGGTTTCCCGAATTAAAATTCGGTATCAGCACAAGGCATTATGCCGGGGCAGTGCCGCCGTTTTATTTTAACCTGAGCTATAACGTGGGTGACAAAAGTGAAAATGTCAGGAAGCACAGGACAACATTTTTCCGCGAACTTGGAATTGAAGAGGACAGAGTTTCTTTTCAGAGACAGACACATTCTGTGTTATCGCATAATGTAACCGAACCGAAATTCTTCGAAGACAGCGATGCATTATATACCAATACAAAAAATACCTTCCTTGCAATAAGCATTGCTGACTGCATTCCAGTCTTTCTTTATGAACCCTCAAAAAAGATTACAACAGGAATCCATTCGGGTTGGAAAGGTACCCTAAATAAAATCACAACTGTTACGGTTGAAAAACTAAAAAACGAATTCTCTGTAAATCCCGGAAATATTTTTGCTTTTATCGGACCGGGAATCTCATCCGAACATTTTGAAGTAGGAAAAGATGTTTATGATTTATTCGAAAATGATGTTAAAGAAATAAGGAGCGGGAAATATTTTATTGACTTAAAGCTGAACAATTATAAACAGCTTATAAAACTCGGAGTAAAACCTGAAAATATCGAAGTTTCTGAATATTGCACGTTTAAGAATGAAAAACTTTTTCATTCATACCGCAGGGACAGGGATAACTCCGGAAGAATGATTGGAGTAATTGGACTAATTTGATTTTTTTTAAGAACCGGTGCCAATAGATTTAGCTGGCTTCAGATAATATAAACTGAAAATTGTAATAAGAATCATAAAGAATGCACCTGATATGAACGGAGAATGATAACCAAAGCTCTGGTAAATAAATCCACCCCAAAGCGGTCCCAGGAATCTTGCAAGTGAACCAAGCGCCTGATTAATTCCCAGAACAGAGCCCTGCTCATCCTGTCCGACATTCTGCGAAATCAATCCGAGCACCATGGGGTTGTTAAGACCGTTCCCGAAAGCTAGGATTGTAAGCGCCCCAAGCATTACCGGGATTGTTGTGCAGAACGGAATAAGGGCTAGTCCGATTCCGGTCATGATATTCCCAATGATAAGTGATTTTTCTTCACCTATTTTATTTTTAAAGAACTTTATCATTCCTCCTTGAACTATTGCTCCGATAACTCCTATAAAGGAAAGCAAAAGTCCGACATCTTCCTGATTCAGGCTCAGCCCGTCTTTCCTTTCGGCAAAAAGTAAAAACGTTGCATGAATATTTGCGAATGAAAAAGTTATAAAGAAAAATATGATTACAAAAATTCCAACATTGCGGTTTGCTATGACATCGTGAACGCCCTTGAAATTAATTATAGTAACACCTTTGAAGTTCCTTTTGTTTTCTTCCATAAGGGATTTATCGAGAGTTTCCCTAAATACAAAAATGCAAAGCAGTGTTGCAATTAAAGAAAATATTACTGCAAGAAAAAGCGGTACGCCGTATCCGAAATTAAAAGCCAGTAATCCGCCGAGTGCCGGACCGAATACGAATCCGAGTCCGAATGCAGCACCGATAATACCCATACCCTTAGAGCGGTTTTCTTTTGTGGTTAAATCCGATACAACTGACTGAGCGGCTGATAGATTTGCCGAGAAAATTCCTGCAAGCGCTCTCGATATTATAAGTAAAGTCAAAGAAGGATAAATACCCGCAAAAACCAGTGCCATTAAAAAATAAGAAACAACATTGCCCGCCAGGCTCATTACCAGTATTGGCTTCCTGCCGTATATATCCGACATCGAACCCCATACCGGAGTGAAAATGAATTGCATCAATGAAAAAATTCCAACCACAAGTCCAATCATAGACTCGTTTGCCATCGTTACGTTCTTCAGGAAATCAGGGAGAAGGGGAATGATAATCCCGAATCCGAGAAGGTCTATGAATATCGTCAGGAAAATAACAAAAAAAGCTGTTCTGTTTCTGCTTTCCACTTAATCAACTTTAAAATTTAATTATCCAAAATCGGGATTGGACAAAATGAAATAACAAATATAATAAACGAAATCCACCCGAGAATAGTTCGAAATCTCCCAAGCGGCTCGCTGAAATCATTTACAACCGGCGGATGGACTCTTTTAATTACAAAGAAAATGAGTATTGCCCATACAAGCCAGTTGGCAGAGCCGAAATTTATATTAATACCGATTAACGGAAGCAAACCTGCAAGACCGAAGAATACAAGTAAGCCGAATACGATGTTCGCAATGTACTTGTGATTTTCACCGAACATTGTATAAGAAATATGTCCGCCGTCAAGCTGACCGACGGGCATCATATTAAGCGATGTTATCAGAAGCCCGAACCACCCCACGCACAGGAAAGGATAGTGGTAAATCTCATTCATCGGTGGAACAAAAACATTCGGAGCAGAAAATATTTTTTCGAATACAAAGAAAATAATGTTATATCCGAATGTAAAACCTGTCGTGGGAATACCCTTATTCACATATTCAGGATGAATCTGGTAAATAAAATTGACCGGCGGCAGTGTCAGGTATCCGTAAATAAGAATAATCATAGTTGCTGCCCAGCCCGCTATTGGTCCCGCTATTCCGATATCAAAGAGTGTTTTTCTCGAATGCAATCTTGATTTCATTTTAATAACTGCTCCCATTGTTCCGAAAGGATTCAGGAATAAAAAGGGGAACGGAATATAATATGGCAGAGTTACATCCACTTTATGATACCGGGCGGCGAAGTAGTGACCGAATTCGTGTGCGCTGATAACACTCAGAAGGAGAATCGAATATGTAAGACCCGAATAAAAATTATTCAGTTGGTACGGGTCCTGATTTGCCCAGAAGACTCCGGCCAAAGTAGTTGTAAAAAAAGTTGCAATAAAAAGAATGATATTTACTAAATAAATGTACTTGCTTTTTTTCTTCTCTTCAACCTGCGTTTCAAAAAAATCTGTAGTGTTAGACATGGATAAAAATACCTTTTATTGTTATTTTATTAAAGGATTTATTTTATGATATTGCATAAAACAGATTTTAAGTGGAAGAAAATCCCAACGAAAATATTCCGAGGAAAGCACCCCTTGCAAATATGCATCCTGCCGTATTTATTGTAATTGTATTGTTCACTACATTTATAACCTACCAGGTGTTCGGCGGTCTGCTGACTGTAATAATTGTCGGGGCTAAAGTTGAGAAGTTTACGGAGAATCTTTCGACAACTAGGATTATACTTTCATTTGCACAATTTATGTTCCTGCTTTTTCCTGCATTAATTCTGTCCATGATGCGGGGGAATAATTTCAGGGATACATTCAGGGTAAAAAAACCCGATTTGGTAATTTTCTTTCTTTCTGTTTTCGGGCTTGTTCTGGTTCAGCCTTTTCTGCAGGCTTATCTGGTAATTCAGAACAAATTAATATTCTCTCTTCCATTCGGAACGGAAGCGATTAAGCAGGTAAAGGATTTATTCGATTCGCTCGAGCAGACAACGATGAGCCTGGTAACGGCGCACAGCATTCCTGAATTTATATTTGTGATCTTTGTGATAGCGGTTACACCTGCTATATGCGAGGAGTTTCTATTCAGGGGAATTGTATTCAGGAATTTCGAAAAGGTATCGCTGAGGAGAAATGCAATGTTTCTGACGGGTTTGCTCTTTGCACTGTTCCATTTTCATCCGTTCAACCTGATTCCGCTTATACTTCTCGGCTTCTACCTGACATTTATAACTTATTACAGCGGGAGCATCTTCACAGCAGTTGCCTGCCATTTTCTGAATAATTTTATTTCCGCATTTTCCGTATTTATATTTGGAAAGGAAAATTTTGCAGAGCCGGATATTTCCGGGATGCAGCTTATGCAGTTCGGTTTACTTGGACTGCTTTCAATCGTGTTGTTTGTTTTCCTACTTGTTTACATTGTAAGACTCTATAATAAAAAATCTCAAATAGTTGTCTGATGTCGAATAACATGAAAAGAATATTGGTCGGTATAATTGGAATCCCCTTATTTCTTTTTCTGATTTATATGGGCGGATATTATTTCTACGGACTGAGTCTGGTGATTCAGACAATTTGCATTTGGGAATTTCTGAAGATGTTTGAAAACAGGGAAATAAAATCATTGAAGATTCTCACCATAATAATTTCAATTGCAGTATTTATTTTGCTGGAGCAGAAATTTTTCTTCGGAATGGCTTTGCTTCTTCTTCCTGTCATTTTTGAATCTTTCAGGGAGAAGAACAGAAATCCCCTTAATCCGATAGTATCGGTTTTTTCAATTATATATATAACGATTCCCTTAGTTTTCTTGAATGAAATGGAAAAAAATTATCTGATGGTATTTGACATTTTTGTTATGATATGGGCGTGCGACACTTTTGCATATTTCGGAGGAAAACTTTACGGAAAACATAAGCTAACATCGATCAGCCCGAAAAAGACAATTGAGGGGAGCCTTACAGGGCTTGCGTTTACGGTGATTGCATCTCTTGGTTTTTATTATGCAGGGAGCAATTTATTCAATTTGATCGATACTATATTGATTGGATTAATTACCGGAGTATTCAGCCAGATAGGTGACAACTTCGAATCCCTTTTAAAAAGATATACGGATGTAAAAGATTCATCTAATATTATTCCGGGGCACGGAGGTTTGCTGGACAGGTTCGACAGCCTTATCTTTGTGGTACCGATAATATATACATATTTAAATATTTTTAAATGATTATTAAAATAACTTGAATTGTTTATTAATGTTTTTATTTTTGTAAATAGTTAAGGAAAAGTTATAAAATAAAATATAATGTTTTAAAGTTTTAAATTTTACAAATGCCAAAGCACAAAAAAGACGACGATAAAAAGAATATCAAAAGGAAGAAAAAGATATCCGATGATATGAATTTGATTGAAGATGATTTCCTGGATGCTGAAGAAACCGAGGATGACAGTCTTGTAATAGAAGAGGTTGAAGACAACTCAGACTTTATGTCCCAGGTAAAAGAATTCGAACAGCAGCATAAAAATTCAAAACTCATAAACGTTTTTCAGCTGATTGGGTGTCCGTCTGTAATAAGACAGGCAAAAGTAAACGGAACGCAGCTTAAAAGAGAGTATGAGAAACTGATTTTACTGCTCGATAAGTACAACATCATCGTTCATTTTCAGAATGATTATTCAATTGAAGAGAAGTACAGGTTCATTACCGAGGAGATTTTCAAGCAGGATGTGGAGAAGAATAGGAACAACAGTTTCATTTATGAGGATTTTCATCCCGAAATGATTGACGACGAAGACGAAGAAATTTAAATTATCAGATGCTTTTACAAAGTAATCCCGGCGAATTAAATTCGGCTGCCCCGGGTTTTTCGCTTAAAGGTATTGACGGGAAGTTTTATTCACTGGAAGATTTTTCCGGTGATAAGATTCTGGCTGTTATTTTTATGTGCAATCACTGCCCATATGTAAAAGCAGTTGCAAAAAGATTCGTCACCCTCCAGTTAAAATTTACCGATAAAAAAATCAGGTTAATAGGAATAAGTCCGAATGATGTCATTGCATATCCAGAAGATTCATATGAGAACATGAAAATATTTGCAAGTGAATACGAACTTAATTTCCCGTATTTGATAGACGAGTCGCAGCAAACCGCTAAGAATTACGGAGCAGTTTGCACCCCTGATATTTACGTTTACAACGAAGAAAGAAAATTAAAATACAGGGGAAGGCTTGATGACAACTGGCAGGACGAATCAAAGGTAAAATCAAATGACCTTGAAAAAGCAATTGAAGAAATACTTGAAGGCAAGAATGTTTCGTTTGAACAAATTCCCTCGATGGGTTGTTCTATAAAGTGGAAGTAAAAACAAAAAAATATATATAATGCCATATTTAGTAATATTAAGACACGGACAGTCCCAGTGGAACCTGGAAAACAGGTTTACTGGATGGGTTGATATAGATCTGTCAGAGCAGGGTATAAAAGAAGCTCAGGAAGCAGGCGAGAAACTTAAAGGTTTCAGGTTTGACAAAGCATACACGTCGGCACTGACAAGAGCTCAAAGAACGCTTAGCATTATTCTTGATAAAATCGGACAGACTGACATTCCCGTTGAAAAAGACAAGGCGCTGAACGAGAGGATGTACGGCGATCTGCAGGGACTTAACAAGGATGAGACAAGGGCAAAATTCGGGGCTGACCAGGTGAAAATTTGGAGAAGAAGCTATAATATTGCTCCTCCGAACGGAGAAAGCCTTAAAGATACCGCGGCAAGAGTAATGCCCTACTGGGAAAGCAGGGTTGCACCGGATTTAAAAGCCGGAAAAAATATTTTAATTTCGGCGCACGGAAACAGCCTGAGGGCGCTAGTTATGCATCTTGAAAAATTATCCGAGCAGGAAATTGTCGAAACTGAAATTCCGACCGGTAGTCCGAAATATTATTTGCTGGATAAGGATTTAAAAATTCTCGAAAAAAAATACTTGTAAAATTTTGCCCAAAGGTCCGATAGAAAATATTGTTTTCGACCTTGGAAATACACTGGTGTATTTTGACTTCTGCTATTTTTATGACAGGGTTGCACTTCATGAAAAAAACCTTAATGCAAGGAAGTTCAAAAACTTTGTACTGAACAACAAGTATGATTTGAAAATTACTCGCGGCACAATAACAATAAAGGACCTTTTCAGGATATTAAAAAGAAAGTTCAAGCTGAAAATCGGATACTCCGATTTCCTTTTTTTCTATTCTGATATTTTCTGGGTGAACACTTCGATGAAAACATTCGTTGAAAAAATTGCCAGGATTAAAAGGTTTAAAATATTCCTGCTCTCAAACACCGATTCAGCACATATAAATTTCATCGACAGAAATTTTCCGTTTGTCAGGCTTTTAAGGAAACGCGTACTTTCATATAAAGTTAAGCTCAATAAGCCGCAAAAAAAAATATTCCAGTTAATAATTCACAAATATAGGCTTGACCCTTCGAAGACGCTTTTGATCGACGATATGAAAGATAATGTTGTCGCTTCTGAATCGCTTGGAATAAAGGCAATTCATTATAAAAACCATAAAGCCTTTCTGAAACAGTTCAGCAGGCTTAATAAAACGGCTGATTAAAAATAATATATTATATAGATGGGAAAAAGAATCTCATGCATATTGACTTATTTATTAATCGCGATATTGTGTGTAATGTCCGGGGGAAATTTATGTTCCCAAACTTATCTTAACATCTCCAAGTTCGAAAAGCGTAATCTGATGTCTTTTAAAAGCACACTTCCTTATGAAATTGATACATGCATAGATGTAAAATATTACAGATTGTTTACCGATATCAGAACAAATCCGAAATTTCTGTACGGTGAAACCACAATTAACGGTTTAATACTTAATAACCCCGATTCTGTTTTTTTTAATTTCAGCACAATAATGACGGTTGATTCCGTGATATTCAACGGAGTAAAGACCGGTTTCAGTCACGCCGAAAATAAACTTAAAATAAAAAAAGCTGCGGGAAACAGCTTTTCTGTTATAATTTATTATAAAGGAATTCCGTCACCAACTGGTTTCGGTAGCTTTGTGTTTGACCTGAACAGTTATGGTAATTCAGTAGTGTGGAGTCTCAGCGAACCGTATGGAGCAAGCGACTGGTTTCCTTGTAAAAATACTCCTGAGGACAAAGCTGATTCTTCTGACGTATGGATTAAATGTTCGGGGCAGTTTACTGGCGTATCAAACGGGCTTCTTAAAGAAACCGCTAATAATACAGACAGCACGAAAACTTTCAAATGGAAAAATTCTTATCCGATTGCAGGTTATCTGATTTCCGTTTCGGTTACAAAATATTCTCTGCATACTAATTATTTCAGGTACTCTTTTTCCGATTCGATGCCTGTTACGCATTACATATACCCGGAAGAAATAGATACGCTTAAGCCTCTGCTTGATAAAACAGTCGATATGCTAAGGATTTTTTCGAACAGGTTCGGACTGTATCCGTTCATAAATGAAAAATACGGTCACTCTCAGGCAGAAATAGGTGGTGCTATGGAGCATCAGACTTCCACGTCGATCGGAGTCTTCAATGAAGATATTATAGCGCACGAACTTGGTCATCAATGGTTTGGAGATAAAATTACCTGCCGTAACTGGCATAATATCTGGCTGAATGAAGGCTTCGCAACATATTCAGAATGCGTGTATATTGAAGATGCTTACGGAAAAGACGCTTATAATAATTATGTAAACAGCAAAATGTTTTTTGCAAAAAAGGCCATTGGTAGTATTTATGTTCAGGACATAACGTCTATAGGAAATATTTTTGACGGTAACAGGAGTTACGCTAAGGGAGGTGTTGTGCTTCATATGCTGCGCGGAGTCGTTGGAGATACTGTTTTTTTTAACATTTTAAAATCATACGTATCCGATACTTCCCTCGCATATGGTACGGCGGTAACGGAGGATTTTCAGAAAATTGCTGAAAGAGTTTCGGGTATGCAGCTTGGTTACTTTTTCAGTGAATGGATTTATGGACAGAATTATCCCGTTTACAGGATAAATTGGTATTACCAGGAAAAAGCAAATGATATATTCGGAGTGTTTTTAACAATTACACAGAAACAAAATACAAATCCGCAATATTTTACGATGCCTGTTGATATAAAGATAAATACTTCTTACGGCGATACCGTATTCAGGATATTTAATAATGCATTAATACAGAGTTTTAATTTCGAAATAAAGGGGAAACCTTCACTGATCACTTTTGACCCTGAAAATAAAATTTTAAAAGATAAAAACGGGGATGACCCTGTGGAAATTGTTTCGTACAAATTAAACCAAAACTATCCAAATCCTTTTAACCCGGCTACAACCATAAGCTATGAAATTGCAACAAATGTACACGTTAAAATTTCAGTATATGATATTCTCGGCAAAAAGCATTCTGTGCTGATAAACGAGAAACAAAGAGCCGGAAAGTATAATATTGTATTCAGCGGAAGAAATTTTGCCTCAGGAGTGTATTTCTATAAAATTGAAGCCGGGGATTACAGCGAAACAAAAAAAATGCTTCTCATCAGGTAATAAACTATCCTAACGGTTTTAAATGTTACAATTTGTTACATTTCTATTCTTTTTTTCAACTCTTTTAAAAATTATTATGTTTATATTTGTAGATAAATTTATTATAAAAAATATATATGAAAAAACTCCTTATTGTTGTATTTCTGCTTTCATTGGGAAATGTACTTTTTGCACAGGACCATTCCCATATGAGAGGCTCGGAATATTGTTCAATGAAAAGAACAAAAATTACGAATCCGGATTTTTATACACAGGTTTCACCAAATACACCAAGACATTCCTATGATGTACTTAATTATAAACTGAATGTTGATTTATACTCTTGCTATTTCAGTCCTTACCCGAAAAATTTTAAGGCATCTAACATAATGACGTTCAGGGTTGACTCGACACTTAGCAGCATATATCTTAATGCTAACAATACATCGCTTACGATAGATTCTATAAGACTGATGAGCGGGACACCGTTGACTTTTACCCATACATCAAACATTTTAACCGTTACCCTTAACAGGGTTTATAATGTCGGTGAAATAGTCGATATAAAGATAAATTACAGGCATAACAACGTTACGGATGCTTCATTCTATAACAGCGGCTCTACTGGATATATTTTTACAGATGCAGAACCTGAAGGTGCACGCGGCTGGTTCCCCTGCTGGGACAGGCCCTCTGATAAGGCCACGCTGGATTTGACTGCAAAAGTTCCTTTATCACTTGCAGTAAGATTGGGAAGCAACGGCAGATTGAACGATTCTACGGTTACAGGCGATTCAGTATATTATCACTGGATTAGCAGGGATCCGGTTTCAACTTATCTTGTGGTTATGACATCAAAAGTCGGTTATACAATTAACATAGTATACTGGCACAGACCATCTAATCCGATTGACAGCGTTCCGTTAAGACTGTATTCACCTACAACTGCAAACAGTTCTTCTATAGCAGCTATATTGCCTACAGCAACAACATATTTCTCTGCCGCTTATGGAGAAATGCCTTTTGAGAAAAACGGTTTCTGTTATGTTCCTAACAGTGCTGGATTTACTTGGGGTGGAATGGAAAACCAGACTTTAACTACAATTAATTCCTGGAATGAAAACACGACACTGCACGAATACGCGCACCAGTGGTTCGGAGATATGATAACCTGTGCATCCTGGTCAAATATCTGGCTTAATGAAGGCTTTGCAACCTGGAACGAATCTTACTGGGTTGAAAGGACTGGTGGTTATTCCGCTTATAAGACAATGATTAATAGTGATGCTAGCTCGTATTTAAGCTCAAATCCGGGATGGGCAATCTCAGTTCCCTCCTGGGATGTGACAACACCTAATGCAAATACACTTTTTAATTATGCAGTAACTTACTGCAAAGGATCCTGTGTACTTCATCTTTTGAGATACACACTTGGCGATTCCGCATTTTTCAGGGGAATTAAAGCTTATGCAACCGATACTGTAAACTTCAAACTGAAGAATGCAACTATACCGGAGTTCTTTGCTAAAATGACATCAGTTACCGGACAGGACTTGACCTGGTTCTACAATGCCTGGATTTATCAGCCCAATCATCCCCTTTATCAAAACGGATATAATTTTACAAATCTCGGAGGAGGACAATGGAGAATCAATTTCCTTGCAAAGCAGACTCAGACAGGATTTTTCCCGATTCCGATTGAATTAAAATTTAGTTTTGCAACTGGCTCTGATACTACTGTCAGGGTTATGAATAATACAAATAATCAATTATTCTCATTTTATTTCAACAGACAACCAACTGCAGTTGTGTTCGACCCAAATAATATGATTGTTATCAAAACTGCATCCCTGACTATGGGAATTGACGAAGGCTCAGGTCAAATGCCCGTCGAGTTCAAACTGCATCAAAACGAGCCAAATCCGTTTAACCCGGTAACAAATATAAATTATGACGTACCGAAAAATTCAAACGTAAAATTG
The DNA here is from genome assembly GCA_016218085.1 of Ignavibacteriota bacterium. Taxonomy (GTDB): domain Bacteria; phylum Bacteroidota; class Ignavibacteria; order Tepidaquicellales; family Tepidaquicellaceae; genus FEN-1279. The sequence goes on along the minus strand of JACREY010000007.1, from coordinate 24,035 downwards.
GTAGTGTACGATTTACTTGGAAAAGAAGTAAAAACTCTTGTGAATGAATTCAAAACTATGGGAAAATATTCTGTTTCATTCAATGGTTTAAATCTTCCATCAGGTGTATACTTGTACAGGCTTGAAACCGATAATTTCAAAGAAGTTAAAAAAATGATGCTCGTGAAATAGTATACTGAATAATAGAATTTTTTTTTAAAAGGGGCTGCGCCACATAGCACAGCCCCTTTTTTTATAAATCCCGATTTAAAAAACTTAAAAAAGAGAAAAATTCTTGCTAAACGTGTTCACCTGAACGGGTTTACGGCAATAATGCTTATTATTGAATCAATTTTATATAACAAACTGTATCAAAGAAATTCCATAATTCTTATCCGGGGAGATTTGAAAACTTACAGTAATTTAATTTATGTTTTCATTTTGCTAATTATTATATATGTTGACATTAATATTTGGACAAATCAAATAAAGTAAAAAAGCAATTTTTTAAAATAAGCAGATGATATGCAATTGTCGTGCCAAACTATTTTTTGGCAATGCTAGTCGAAATTGATTTTATATAACTTATTTATTAAATTGTGGTAATGAAGATGGAAAAGGGTAATTTTTGAGATTGCAAAAAAGGGTGATTTCAAAAAAAATAATTAACAAGTTTAATTAACACAAATTCAAAAATAATCACAGAGGATTATTAACATGAGAAAAATTTTTTATTCCTTCTTATTTCTGTTTGCATTTATGGTTGCAAGCGGAATACATGCTCAACCTTTACCGCCTACGCTGATTGCTCCTCCTGACAATGCGATAAACGTTTCACTGTTTCCCACATTTCAATGGAGTACATCATCGGGTGCCACATATTATCATTTACAGGTTTTCACGGGTGCATCAACCGTGATGGATGTAAATAATATTACTGGAACAACATATACTGTTACCCAGGCGATTTTAACGGGTAATACGTATTATTACTGGAGGGTTGCCGCGGCAAATGGAAGCGGACAGGGAAACTACTCCGGCTTTTTCCATTTCACGACGGCAATTGTAGCTCCAAATCCACCGGTACTGTCCGCACCGGCGAATAATTCGATTAATGTTTCGCTTACTCCAACACTGAACTGGAACGACGTTCCCGGCGCTCAGCAGTACAGGGTTCAAATTTCAACTTCTCCTTCATTTTCACCGATAGTGCTGGATGTGGGAGGTTTGGTAAATTCGGGATATGTGGTCCAGAACGGAATTCTGGCAAATAACACTACGTATTACTGGAGGGTAAATGCGCAAAACTCAGGCGGAACCAGCAACTGGTCTGACCCGTTTGCTTTTACTACTGTTCCAGCCGTACCTATTGCACCAACTCTTTCTTTCCCGGCGAACAGTGCTACTAATGTTCCCGTGAACGTTACCCTGAGATGGTTTAAGATAGCAGGTGCAACAAGCTATCAGGTTCAGGTTTCTCAGAATTCTTCATTCACGGCTCTCGTGGTTAATGAAAATACTACGGACTCACTATTTACAATTCCATTAGGCGCATTATCCGGTACAACTCAGTACTGGTGGCACGTTAATGCAACTAACGCTGGCGGTACAGGACCCTGGTCAGCTGCATGGAGCTTTACTACCGGCATAGCTCCTCCGGCGGCTCCGTTATTGCTTACTCCGCCTGATGGCTCAGTCGGAATTGCAATTAATAATATTACTTTCGACTGGAACAGCGTACCTGGAGCAACTTCATACAGAATACAGATATCTACAAGTTCCAATTTCGGAACTACATTTGTAAATCAGGTGACGGGAAGTACTTCCCAGTACACTCACAATACACCTTCGTTTACTAATAATACAACTTATTACTGGAGAGTAAATGCTACCAATTCAGGCGGTACAGGACAGTGGTCACAGGTCTGGAGTTTTACTACCATTGAGGCAGCTCCTGTAGCCCCAACTCTTGTTTCACCTCCAAATGCATCGGTTGACATTCCGTTGACACCAGTTATGGACTGGACTGATGTATCAGGAGCATTAAGTTATAGAATTCAGATATCAACATCACAAACATTTAATACTACGGTTGTCAATACGGTTGTAACCGGAGCATCGACTTATACAGTCCCGAGCGGGGTACTTCAGGGTTATACAGTTTATTACTGGAGAGTAGCTTCAATAAACGGCGGCGGCCAGGGCTCTTATTCAACTACCTGGAATTTCAGAACTGTTCAGTCATTCAATTTAAATCTTACGGCTTTTCTTGAAGGTTTCTATAACGGCTCAACTCAGACTCCGGATACAATTAAAATAATTCTTGCGCAGAACGTTTCCCCGTATGCAGGCCGTGATACTTCACTTGCAGTTTTGGGAGCAAACGGAACAGCAAGTCTTACCAGCTTCTCAAGAGCAACCACCGGAAGCTATTATATAATTATAAGACACAGAAACCATCTTGAAACCTGGAGTTCGATTGCCATGTTCTTCCAGACGAATAATACAGTTTCATATAACTTTACTGATAATGCAAATAAAGCTTATGGAAATAATATGAAGCAGGTCGGCTCTGTGTGGGTACTTTATGGAGGCGATATAAACCAGGACGGCTATGTCAGTCCGCTTGACTACGATGCATTCAAACCGCAATTCGGCTATGATAATTATAAAAGTGCTGATCTGAACGGTGACAATTTTGTAGATGGATATGATTTACCGATACTTAATAGTAATTTCGGCAAGAGTAAAATAGGACCTTTTTAAATTTTAAATTTTCATTTAATAAGCTTAAATTAAAAGAATATGAAAAAACTAATATATATAATAATATTAACATTTTTAATTACAGCTTCTTTACCTGCGCAGAAGGTTAATTTTACTCTTAATAATGCCAGGATAGATGTTGACAAATTTTTAGTTGACGTGTATGCAAACGTTAACCCGGGACAAATATGGAACGTGGGTCCTACCTGTATCAGAATGAGATACTGGACTACTGACCCTGTAAATGCTATTACCTTAATTGCTGAAGACCCGGTTACCAATGCAAATACTAACCTGTCTAATAATGCTAATTATTTTGATATGACCAGCACATCCATTTTGGGTGATACCTGCGTTAGTCTTAATATTCAACAGCTCCTTAACGGGACGGCGTTTTCACTTTCATCAGGTGCCTATTGGCTGGGTACATTAAGATTTAACATAGTTACTGCGAATAGCTGTATTAATATGGCGTTCCTGACGAATTCATCCGTATTCAACGGACTTGGAACACCTATGGCTCATACTACAGATTGGACATTTACTAATCCCGGACCCTGTATGACAAGTGCCGTAAATCAGATTTCAACTGAAGTTCCGACAACTTATACTTTGTCGCAGAACTATCCGAATCCGTTTAACCCGACAACCTCTATCAAATTCTCGATTCCAAAATCAGGATTTGTATCTCTGAAGGTTTATGACATTCTCGGCAGACAGGTTGCTGACCTGGTAAATCAGGTGAAATCATCAGGAACATACATTGTCGATTTCGATGCTTCAACCCTTACAAGCGGTATGTATTTCTATAAATTCGAAGCAAATGATTTCGTTTCTGTAAAGAAAATGGTTTTAATAAAATAAAAAGCTTGCATTAAATAGATTTGATGCTCTATCGTTACAATTTGTTACAAAACCTTCGCCGGATTCAGCGTTTCCGGCAAAGGTTTTTTTTATTTCAAGATTGAATAAGAAAATGAAATTTCTTAATTTACATAAATAAAATTAATTACCAAATTATGTTATATTTAAAAAACTTAATGTTAGCATCTCTGGTTTTGTTATTACTCTCAGCAAATTTCGCATTTGCACAGAATAGTAACGGAACGGAAAAATATTCTCAGGTCAGAATATCAATGTCATCTGAAAGTAATTTCAAAAAACTCAGTGATGTCGATTTGCATCTTGACCATGGAATTTATAAGAAAGGTTTATATTTTGAAACCTGGTTATCTGAAACAGAGATAAGTTTATTGAAACAATCCGGTGTTCCGTATGAAGTAACTATAGATGACTGGATGGCTTATTACACCAGCTCGCAAAGAAGTAATTATTTCAATCCCAATATTAAACTTACTGATGCCTATACCATTAACCACAGCATTTATGGTACTATGGGTGGTCACCTGAAATGGGCAGAGGCTATAGCAAAACTTGATTCTATGAGGCAACAATATCCGACTTTGGTTTCTGTAAAGTATAATTACGGAACATCTTATGAAAACAGGCCTTTATGGACAGTTAGGGTCACAAAAAATCCTGATGCTCCTACCGGAAGACCTGAATTATGGCTTAACGGTGTTACTCATGCAAGGGAACCATTGGGAATGGAAAATCTATTTTATTACATTTACTGGTTGTTGGAAAATTACAACATTGACCCTGTAGCAACTTATATTTTAAACAACAGAGAAATTTATTTTACACCATTCATTAATCCTGACGGCTACGTTTATAATGAAACAACAAATCCCAACGGAGGCGGTCAATGGAGAAAGAACAGGCAACCATACGGAGGTTCAACCGGAACAGACTGCAATAGGAATTTCGGTACATATAATTTCTGGAATTCAACAAATGGCGGTTCCTCGACATCACCTTCATCCGATACTTATAGAGGACCTTATCCCTTCTCTACAAAGGAAGATTCACTTTATAAAGTCTTCTTTAATTCTAGGAATTTTGTAGTTGGTCTTGATTATCATACATACGGGAATTATCTGATTAAACCGTATGCCTGGTGTGATCCTACTCCTACCCCTGATGATGCAATATATAATGAAATGGGTACGGATATAGTTGCGGATAATCACTTCACTTTCGGAACACCTTACCAGACAGTAAATTATTATGTAAGAGGAGGTGACTTGGACTGGTGTTATAGTTCGGACTCAACCGGTCACGGTCACAGATTTGTAATGACTCCTGAAGTTGGAACTACGGGATTCTGGCCGACTCAAGCAGAAATAATTCCTCTTTCCCAGTCTTGTATGTATATGAATATTTATATGTCTCTCGTTGCCGGTCCGTATGCCGGATTAAAAACTGCAATTCTTAATAAACAAACGTACACGCAGAACGAAGCCGGTACTTTCAAGGTTGTAATAAGAAATAAAGGACTGCAGACTGCATCAAATGTAAAAATTCAATGGACACCATTAAATAGTTATGTTAACGTCCCCGTTCAGCTTTATACAAGGGCTTCATTGCCTTCAAGAACCTCTGACAGTACGACGTTTAACTTTACGGTCTCAGGCACCTGCCCTAATAATTACGGCGTACCTGTAAGACTAAAAGTTATGCAGAATGATACAGTAACATTATACAACCAGATTTATTATGTTTTAGTTGGAAACGGAACAGCCGTACTGCTTGACAGTGCTGAAAACGGTTTTGGTAACTGGACAACATCCAATACCTGGGCTGTAACATCAACTCAATATCATTCGCCTTCAAATTCTTTTACAGACAGTCCAACAGGAAATTATGTAAACAATACTAATAACTCTATGACTCTGAATTTCCCGCTCAATACTTCTTCTATGCCGGTAATCTTCCTTTCTTTCTGGCATAGGTATTATACCGAAGCAGGATATGATTATTGCAGAGTGGAAGTATCCAGCAATAACGGTTCAACCTGGAACGAAATTACATCATATAACGGAAACGCACAGACCTGGGCTTATCAGTCATTTAATATTACTTCTTACTGCAACAGTTCCGCAAACGTAAGAATAAGATTCAGACTTACAAGTGATGCAAGTCAGATATTTGACGGATGGTATGTTGATGATATTAAAATAACAGGATACCAGAGCATCCCTACAGGTGTCGGAAATATCGGGAATATTACTCCGAATAAGTTTGAACTTCAGCAAAATTATCCGAATCCGTTTAATCCTTCGACCCAGATAAATTATTCGGTTGCAAAAGAAGGATTTGTGAAGATTACTATCTTTGATGTAATCGGCAGGGAAGTGAAAACACTGGTTAATGAAGTCAAAACACCAGGATTCTATGCGGTGGATTTTGACGGTGCATCACTTTCAAGCGGAATGTATTTCTATAGAATGGAAAGCGGTTACTTCGTCGATACTAAGAAAATGACTCTTATTAAATAGTTAGTTTATAGTAATAAAAAGATTTATTCTTATCGTTCCCAAACAGGTGTTTGGGAACGATTTTTATTTCAGATAATTTATTCATATTATGAAAACCCTACTTTCAAATTGTAAATGCTGGATAAAAGAAAAAAAATTTGCCGGCTCTCTCGGTTTTGATGATGTATCGGGAAAAATAATTTCTGTCGGTCCCGAAAATAAAATAAATAAAAAAGATTTCGATAAGATAATTGATTTAAGCGGTAAACTTGTGCTTCCGGCTTTTACTGAAGGACACTGCCATCTTGTAAAAGGCTCACTTGTGAATTTCTCCGAAATAAATCTTTGTAATGCCGCAACTGTGAAGGATTTCACCGAGCAGATAAATATTTACAAAAAAAATCTGAAGAAAAATGACTGGATAGTTGGCGGAAATTTTTCTGAAACAAATTTCAGGGAGGAATTTGAACTTGATAGGTATTTCCTCGATGAAATTTGCTCCGATGTCCCGGTTATTCTATCACGACTTGATCTTCATTCTGCATTTATGAATTCAAAAGCAATTGAACTTTCTGGAATGAAAAATAAAATTTCAGAATTCGGATTAAGTGAAATAGTCTGCGACGATAAAGGAGAACTGACTGGAGAGGTGAAGGAGCGCGCGCGATTTTTTGCCCTTGATAGCGTTCCGCAAAAAACCACAGAGCAGCTTTCAGGATTTGTGAAGATGGAAATTGAAAAAATGAATTCGCTTGGAATTACTTCAGTTTCCGATGTTACCTGGGACGGAGAACTTGCAATATATAAGTCCCTGCTTCATAGAAATGAAATGAACCTGAAAATTAATTCGATGCTTAGATTTCAGGCCTTTCCGGAAATTGAAAACTTAATAAAGGAGTTTTCGGAATATTCAAATAAAATTCGATTAAATACATTCAAGGAATTTTACGACGGCTCGCTTTCCAGCAAGTCGGCTTATTTCCGGAGTAATTATAAAGGCGAGAATCACAACGGGCTGAAAACAAACATTATAGATAGCGGTGAATTTGAAAAAATCGCAATTGAAATTGATAAGGCAGGATACCAGTTCGCAGTGCACGCTATTGGAGATAAAGCCGTGAGCGAACTTCTCGATTTTAATGAGAAACTGATTAAAATAAACGGCAAGCGCGAGAGAAGATTCAGGATTGAACATGCACAGCATATTGATAATAATGATTTGATAAGATTTAAAACTCTTGATATAATTACCTCTGTTCAGCCGTCTCACCTCTATGTTGATGCAAAAGTTGCCTCAGAAGTTCTGGATAATCCCGGAAATACTCATATATATAAAAAGATTATGGAATCGGGTGCTGTTGTGAATTTCGGTACGGATTTTCCTGTCGCCGTAGAAAATCCCTTTGAAACAATTTATTATGCAATGACAAGGAAGGCAAATGGCTTTCCGGATGGATTTAATACGGAATTCTCAATTGATTTGGTTAACTGCTTAAAGGCTTATACTTTCAATAATGCTTATGCAAGTTTCGGGGAAAATGAAAAAGGAAGCTTAGAGACCGGAAAATATGCGGATTTTATAGTGACCGACAGGGATATCTTTACTTCAACACCTGAAGAAATTAAAGAAACAAAAGTCCTGGTAACTTACCTGAACGGAAAAAGAATTCACTGATTACTTTTTCAATTCCGCTTTCATATCGATTAAATTAGTATCTGACATCATTCTGTCCATTTCGAATTCCCACGTCAGGGTTTTCCCGCTTGTTTTATGGGCATTGGAAGTTTTTACCGTGTAGGGAAATGTAATGTTAAAAATCATTTTCTGGTCTTTGAAAAACCCTGTAAGTGAATTTCTCAAGCCCTTGCTTGAGTCCGCATCATCACCTGAGCTGTATTTATACCTGAAGTGTATTTTTTTGCCGTCCTTCTTGAAAAGTATTTCAGTTTTACCTATTCCTAAATTACCCTGAGTGTCCTCAAAAGTCTGAAATGCAGAAGCAAGTTTATCGATTTTTTCGAATGTATAATTAATTTTAAGCGTCAGGGATGAATCCGGATTGAATTTTGCTTTTACGTCTTTAAGCGTAATCCCTTCGGTTTTCTTATACTTATCCCTTATTTCTCCGGCGTAAGTATTTTCGTTGAAAATCGAATCAACCAGTGATTTTCCGTTGACTGAATCAAACGCCATTGCAGAACTGACGAGAAAATCAAAAAAAGCCCTTTCGTATGTCACCGTGGATGCTTCTTTTCCCGAACCGTCTTCATTTATCACGATATTTCTTTCAATTGTTATGCACGATGAAATTATAATTGCCGATAATATAACCGCGAATGATTTTAAAATAATAATTTTATACATAATTGTTGCTTCCAATTTACGGATAACTTAAACTTACTGATAAAAAACTAATAATAAAATTCCATTTTTATTTATATATCTTACATTTATCTTTATGAAGGGAAGCAAAACAGATGGATAAATCCGGGTTTATAATTTTTATGAAAAAAACATCACCGTTTCTTATAGGAATATTTATATACTTATTTCTGGTATTTTCCTGTGCATTCACAGTGAAAACCATATTTGCCAGTCCCGCAAAGAAAAAAATCAGGCAGGTAGTTGAATTTATGATTTCCGAATACTTTGCACAGAGAATCGGTATCCCTGAACGTACCGAAGACCCAAGAATTATTGCATATCAGAACCTCTTTGATGTAAATGAATGCAGACTTGATATATCGTTCAATTACCCCGAAAAAACAGTCTTCGGCTTGCAGTCGGTTTCCGCACAGTGCCTGTCCGATACTCTTAATACCATTTTCATAAATCTTTACGGTAATATGAAAGTAAAATATGTGAAGATTAACGGCGAAGATGTGTCTTATTCCAGGGATGTCGGTTTACCGCATCTCAAAAATATAGATGAAAATACATATAAAAATTATGTTGTTATTAATTCGAAAGGGAAATTAAGAAACAGTGATTATTTTTCAATTGATATAAGTTACTATGGCAGCCCATATAATACAGGATTTGATTCGTTCAGTTTCAAGGAAATAAACGGGAATAAAACTATTTATTCACTGAGCGAACCGACTTTTGCTCCCACTTGGTTCCCTTGCAAGGATATTCTGACAGATAAATTCATTTGCAGTATGAACATAACTGCTCCGCCAGGTTTATATGCGGCCTCTAACGGATTGCTGTCGGAAGTAAAAAAAGATGCCGGTGGAAATGATGTTTACTGCTGGAAATCTTCTTATCCTATTGCTTCTTATCTCGTTTCCATTGCAGTTGCAAAATATGATTACTGGAACGATTTCTATTTTTCTCTCGACAGCAGCATAAAAATGCCGGTTGAATATTATGCGTTTCCTGATTATACAACTAAAGCAAAAACGGATTGGAAACGGACTCCTGAAATGATTAGCTACTTCTCAAAAACTTTTGGTGAGTATCCGTTTGTAAATGAAAAATACGGAATGGCAATGTTCGGTTGGTCCGCCGGAGCTATGGAACATCAGACACTTACAAGTATGGGATATTCCCAGGTTACGGGAACTGGAAGAAAGGAAGATATTGTGGCACACGAACTTGCTCACCAGTGGTTCGGAAATTCCGTTACACACGAATCCTGGAAGGATATCTGGCTGAATGAGGGATTCGCAACCTATTCGGAAGTACTGTGGGATGAGTTTGTCAACGGAAAAAAACTGAAGGACCTGATGGCTGAAAATGATTTTGGCTCTTTCTACGGTACTGTCTACGACCCCCAGGGATTCATTATGAATGCGACTGTCTATCATAAAGGCGCCTGGTGCCTGCATATGCTGAGAGGAACAGTCGGAGACAGTATATTTTTCTCGATTTTGAGAAAATATTATGATATGTTTAAATACAAGAATGCAGGAACTAAAGATTTTAAAAAAGTATGCGAAGATATATCGGGCAAGGATTTAAGCGTGTTTTTCGAACAATGGATTTATAAGGGAACCGGTAGACCTGAATATAAATACTCTTACAAAACCGACAGCTTCATGGGAGAGAAATCTGACAGTATATGCACCTTAAGGCTGAATATAGAGCAGGTGCAGTCCGACAGGGATGTCTATGTAATGCCAGTGCGGATAACTGTTGTTACCGATGCAGGTGATAAGGAATTCACGGTATTTAATTTTAAGAAGAAACAACAGTTCGAACAACCTGTTAAAGGCAAAGTAATTGACGTGATTCTTGATAAGGACAACTGGATTTTAAAAGAAGCAGAAAAAGTAACATACAAGGAATTGTATGATTAATAAATATTTCCTGACATATTTAATTGCCTTTCTCGTACTGTCTTCAGGCAGTGCAGTATCTCAGTCACGAAAAATAATCATTAAATTAAAAAGCAGTTCGCCTGAAAATGTCATAAGTGCTTTCAAAACCGGGAATTCAAAAGCTGGAAATACAAGCCTGGCAAAACTTTGCAGGGATTTTAATGTCGCAAATACCAAACAGGTTTTTGAGAAATTGCTGAATACCGTAAAAAAAGAGGAACTGGAGTATTTCGGACTGGACAGGATTTTTATAGCTGAAATCGGAGAGCAGAACAGGGAACAGGCATTAAGGTTGTTTATGAATAATGAGTTTGTCGAGTATATCCAGGAAAATAATAAATACAGCTTGAATGTTTTTACACCGAACGATCCGCTATATTCCGGACAGTATTACCTGAATAAAATATATGCACAGAATGTCTGGGATATTACGCAGGGTGACTCGACGGTTATAATCGGTGTGATAGACTCGGGACTGGATTTTCTGCATCCGGATTTAAAAGGTTCGTATAAAATTAATTACGGTGAAATTCCGGGCAACGGAATAGATGATGATAACAACGGATATGTTGACGATTACCTGGGCTGGAATTTCTCAGGTAATAATAATAATCCCGCCGACGATAATATATTCTCGCATGGCACCGCAGTTACGGGAGTTCTGACAGCGGGATTCAATAACGGTATCGGTATGGCATCAATTGCGCCTGCATGCAAGGTGCTGGTAATGAAAACTTTCGATGCTCAGGGCTTCGGATATGATAATGATGTTGCATCTGCTGTCCTGTATGCAGTTTCAAGAGGGGTTAAAGTGATTAATATGAGCTTTGGAGATTATGTGTATAGCAGCTTGCTTCGGGATGTTATCCGTTTTGCATATTCAAAGAATATTGTACTGGTTTCTTCAGCGGGAAATGATAACTCGGATGTCCTTCACTATCCCTCCGCATTCGACGAAGTGATTTCGGTCGGGGCTTCTGATATAAACGATAATAAAGCATCCTTTTCCGCATATGGTGAAACAGTTGATTTATTTGCTCCCGGTTACCAGATTTTATCGGCTTCACGGCTGGGAAAGGGGAGTAGTGAATTTAATAATGATTACGCTTATATCAACGGAACATCATTCTCTGCGCCGCTGGTTTCTGGAATTTCCGCTCTGCTTCTTTCTAAAAACAAAAACCTGACTAACGAGGAAATCAGGGGAATTCTTGTCTCAACAACAGATTATTTTCCGGGTCAGGGCAGCTGGAACCACCTGCATTCATCAGGAAGACTTAATGCCTTGAATGCTGTTAATAATTTTAATTCTCCGTCAGTAGTCAGGATATTTCATCCGTACCAGGATTTATCGGATACTCTTAATACTCTGCCTGTCGTGATTTCCGCCGCATCACCCCTCTTTCAGTCTTATTCGGTTTATTACGCAATAGGGGAAAATCCGGTTTCCTTTATACCGGTTGTATCAAACAATACAAATCAGGTATTAAATGATACCGCCTGTATCTTGAACCTGACCTCTTTGCCCGATACTTCGTTGACATTAAGACTGGCCATTAACAGCAATACCGGCAGGACGATTGAACATCGCCTTATATTTTATCACGACAGAAGGGAATCAGCAGTGACTGAATTTGCAGCGGGTGAGATTCTTGAAAAGGACTATTCCGCTGAACTGATTACATTTGCCACTAAATATAAATCACTCGGCAAAATTTATTTCAAGAGAAAGAACATTCCGGAACCTTATAATTATATTTTTGCAGACGGCAGTTCGGGAAATATCGGTTTGATTTCAGAATTCCATTACGGCCTTATCCGGCATAAGGATTTAATTCAGAATGCTGAATATGAATATTATATTGAATCACGTGCACTGAACGGGAAAATCAGCATTATGCAGGATACATCTTTTCATTTTACAGTTAAACCCAGGATAAATAATTACGGGTTTGTTACTAAAGGATACAGACTGCCTTTTGTCCAGACCTGCAACAGCATTTATGACGTTTCGAATTCGGGAAACAAGGATTTATTTGCTAACGAAATAGACAGCAATCTTAAACTGAAAGTCTTCAGATTTGCATCAGGAACATTTTCTCAACTGCAGAATTATTCGCTTCCTGATTTTTCAGTTGCAAGAGATTTGACATATTTAACTCCGGGCAGCAATAAAATAAATCTTCTGACCTCTACAAGCCGTAACGGTGCAGTCTACGAAGCCTTGTTCCCAAATCAGTATCCTGTCCTGAAAGTATGGAGCGATGAGGGAAATGATAATTTCTGGTCCTCGCGTTTCGGTGATGTAAATGGAAACGGAAATAAGGAAATAATCGGATTCGGAAAGTCCGGCCTGCGGTTTATTGAATTCAACGGGAGTTCCTTTAACGAAATTGCAAACCTTCCTTATAGCCATCCGACTGCGCAGGCAAATTCTCAGAATGTGCTCATAGAGGATTTCGACAGTGACGGTAAAAATGAAATTGCTTTTGTTGACACATATTTTCCTAACGCAGGGACTTCATCCCAGTTTACTGGAGTAAATGTATATAAAAATTCCGGCGGAAATAATTTCTCCAGGGTATTTATTGATTCAGTTCAGATGTTTATAAAAGGGGATAATATTATCAGCGGCGATTTCGACGGAGACGGAAAAAAGGAATTTGCAATCGGAACAACCAGCAATTCTTCTGACCTTGTTCAGTATTACAGCCTTTATATTTATAAATATGTATCTGGGCAATACAGGATAATAGATATTCTGAATATTTATAATACGGATGCAAATGCAGAAGTCTCAACAAAAGCAGGGAATATCGACTCTGACATTAAAGATGAAATACTTGTAAATACAGGAAAATGTTTTTATGTCTTCAAGTTCAATTCTTCTCTGCAAAAATCCGAATCCGTATTCTTCAGGGAAAATATTAATTCTGTAAACCAGCTGGTTTATGATTTTGACGGAAACGGAATTCAGGAAATCGGACTGAATAATATCAACGATACAATGTATTTCTATGAGAAGGATATTCCTTTTTCCGGACCTCCAACATCTCTAAGCTTTGCGGCTTACAGCATTGATTCCGGAAATGTTTATTTGAATTATTCATCTGTACCGGGAGCGGATTATTACAGGATTTACAGGGCGGATAACGATACTCTTAATAATTTTATTCTGTATGATTCGTCAGCTTCGGTGGTATTTAATGATTATAATGTCTTGAACAGAAAAAATTATCTTTACAGAATTACCGCAGTCGATACAAATCTGCCAGTGCAGGAGAGTAAACCGACAAACCCGGTAAAAGTCTATGTTCATAATAAATCAAAACTCACAAAAACAGTTTCGGATGGTAATGGTTTTGTTACAGTCACTTTTTCGGAAAAGGTGAATATTGTAAATCCTGTTCCTGCATCTTTTAGTGTGAGCCAATTAGGTACTCCAAAACTTGCAGTATTCAGAAATCAGTATGAATACCTGCTTACTTTTGAAAATAGGATTCCAAACGGAACTTACACCCTGAAAACATCCGGCCTGTACGATTTTTACGGTTCACCCGTTGATACAAACTCGAAATCTTTTACCGTAAACCATTTTGATTCAATTCAGTTTTATATAAAGAATGTGAGCCTTACAGATAAATACAGGCTCAGAGTGGAATTCAATCTGAATACCGATACTCTGACTTCGAGAAACCCCGGTAATTATTCTTTTGAACCTTTCGGCTTTAAGGTATTATCAGTCGAACCCGATGCTATAAAAAATGTAATATACCTGAATCTCTCAACAGGCGGATATATCGGGGCAAGCGGTAAAAATTACCTTCTGAAGGCGTCAAACATTTATTCATCTACCGGAGTGAAAATAACTGACGGGGCAGGGGGAAGCTTCGGGCTGATTTTTAATAAAGAAAACCTTTCTGATGTGTTTGTCTATCCCAATCCCCACACAAAAAATTCAAAAGGGGATTATATTACTTTTGCAAACCTTACAAGGACTGCAAAAATATATATTTATGACCTGACCGGCAGGTATATTGCAGTTGTGGAAGCAGTAAACGGAAACGGAGGTGCTGAGTGGAACCTGAAAACAACTGATGGAAAGGATGCTCCTACAGGAATTTATATATTCAGGGCGGAAGGAAAAGATTCGAATGGAAATTCCGTTGAAGAAAAAACCGGAAAGTTTATGATAATAAGGTAATAAAAAAGCCCGCTATAAGCGGGCTCTTTTAAAACAATAAAAATTATAACTTACTTTTTATTGACATAACCGGCAAATTCTTTTCCGGCTTTGAATTTTACAACTTTCTTTGCTGCAATTGTGATTTCTTTTCCTGTCTGAGGATTGCGTCCTTTGCGGGCTTTCCTTTTACCGACTGAAAAAGTTCCAAAACCGACTAAACCGACCCTGTCCCCTTTCTTAAGAGCTTTTTTAACGATTTCCATTATACCGTCAATTGCGGCTTTAGCAGTAACCTTGGTTACTTTTATGTCACCTGCTAATTTGTCAATAAGTTGTTCTTTGTTCATAAGTGATTTTTTAAAGTTTTAAAAAAAGTTCTTACAAATATACTATTGAATTGGTTAAAAAGCAATAATTAATTTAGTATTATGTAACCAGAATTTTTATATTCCCCTTAGCCGGAATCCTTAAATATTAAGCATCTCAGGGAATTATTTTGTATTTCAATAAAAGTTAATATAAGTGCTAAGTGTCATATTACCCGACACTCCTGTGCCTCTTACTTCCGCCGCTTTATGATCTGGCCTTTGATTTCAAAGGTCTTCTCTTCGGAAACCCCATTCAGAGCGAACTTTACGGTGTACTTACCCGGCTTTAAATATTCTTTGCCCGTTTGAGTTTTTTTGTAATCCGTTTTATCTTTAATGTATGATTCTACATTTTCAATTCCGACCGATAAATCATATTTGAAGAAATTCAGTCCTCTGTCGCAGAGATATTCAAAATGGTTAAGCTTTACAGTGTCTTCACTGTAAATATCAATTGATATATTTCCGGCTTTTCCGCAGTAAAATGTTATTACCTGTTCGGGAATAACTGTATCCGACCACGTATCTTCGGCGAAACCCCAGCTTTTGTCGTGAGTTAATTCGGATATATCAAAAACATTCAGGGCTCTTGATAACATGTCTTCATCTAACTCTTCCAAATACCTGACATCTGCAATATAAATTGACCTGCCGTGCGTTCCGATTATCAGCTCCTTATCCCTTGGATGAATTACAAGGTCATGAACGGGAACATTCGGCAGTCCCTTACTGAACTGCATGAAATCTTTACCGTTGTTAAGAGATACAAAAACACCGTTATCCGTTCCTGCATATATAATATTCTTATTATTCGGGTCTTCCTTTATCACGTTTACCGAAGAAAGGGGCAGCCCGCTTCCGATTTTAATCCAGTCCTTGCCGAAATTTGTAGAGCGGTATACATTTGCATCGAAATTATCCCACCTGAATCCGTTTAATGATACATACACCGTGCCGGTGTCGAATGCCGATGCCTGTATCCTGCTGATCCAGTAATCTTTCGGAAGTCCTTCTGAAATTGATTCCCATTCATAACCGCCGCTTTTAGTTACAAAAACTGCTCCGTCGTCACTTCCTGTGTAAATCAATCCGAACTTTAAAGGAGATTCGTGAATTGCAGTCAGTGTTCCGTTCGGCACTTTTCCCGGCTTTCCGCCGTTGGTCAGATCTTCCGATATATTTTCGAATCTGTCTCCCTTATTCATGGAGCGATGCAGTCTGTTCGAACCGAGATAAATTATATCCTGATTGTGTGCCGAAATCTGTATGGGTGACTGCCAGTTAAACCTGTAAGGCTTTTCACCGAGTTCGTGTTTTGGGGTTATGTATGTGTAATCTTGTTTAGCTTTGTTGATTCTGTAATAATTTCCGAACTGGTAACCCGTATATACAGTATTGTTATCCCTTGAATCAATTGCGACCTGCATTCCGTCGCCGCCCATAA
Organism: Ignavibacteriota bacterium; assembly: GCA_016218085.1. GTDB lineage: Bacteria > Bacteroidota > Ignavibacteria > Tepidaquicellales > Tepidaquicellaceae > FEN-1279. The sequence continues at coordinate 7,586 of JACREY010000007.1, read as the reverse complement.
TATTTTTGTAGGGATAATTTCCCATGGAATACCATTCGTAGTTTGCTGTATATGTACTCGGTCCGTACCAGGCGCCGTTATCCTGTAACCCCCCATATACATTATATGGTTTTTCATAATCAACATTTACTGTATAAAATTGTCCTACTGCCGGAGTATTTGCCTTGAACCAGGTCTTGCCGTCGTCGTAGCTGATATTGATGCCTCCGTCATTCCCCAGTATAATATGCCCTTCACGATTTGGATTAATCCACATTGCGTGGTGGTCAGCGTGAGTGTTTTCATTCGAAATCATTCTGTATGTCTTTCCGCCGTCTTCCGATTTAATCAAAGGCACTCCGAGTATATATATCTTTTCTGGATTGACGGGTGATACTCTGATATTTGCGAAATAATAACCATAGGTATAAAACAAATCGTTGATATTTCCTTCGTGGGTTTTCTTCCAGGTCTTCCCACCGTCATCAGTGCGGTATACCTCACCTCCTTTATAATTCGCTTCAGGAACTTTTAGCTCGGGGTCCTCAAGGTAATATACTAAATCGACGGGCTTCAGCTTGCCGTTCCTGACCATTCCGAATACTTTGTCTGCATTGTATTTATCTGGAAAATTATTGTCTTCGAGAAATTCATTGAGGTCATCTTCATTCAGCTTAAGAAAATCTTCGACGCTTATTTTCCTTAGCATATCTTTTGTTACTGCCTCACTCTTTTTTACCTTTTCTTTGTTTTCCTGGTTATCCATCAGGGCATAAATAATATCCGGATTACCCGGATATACTGCAAGCCCGATTCTGCCGTTAAAATCACTGACGGGAAAACCGCTTTCCCTGGTCGTAGATAGAAACCAGGTTTCACCTCCGTCCACGCTTTTATAAATCCCTGAATTTTTTCCTGATTCATATCCTTCCCATATTCTTCTTTCCCTCGACCACATAGCTGCGTAAACAATTCTCTTGTCTTTCGGGTTATATGCAATGTCGATTCCTCCTGTAATATCATCTATGTATAATGTATTCCTCCAGGATTTTCCGCCGTTCGTTGTTTTGTAAATGCCTCTTTCGGAATTTGAAGAGAATAGATGCCCGAGCGCTGCTACAAGAATCACATTCGGATTATTCGGGTCAATAATTATTCTTCCTGTTCTGTGTGTCTCTGTTAGTCCTGAATTCTGCCAGCTTTTTCCATCGTCTGTGGATTTATAAATTCCCGTCCCCGAATAAGATGAGCGGCTTGAATTGTTCTCTCCTGTACCCACATAAATAATATTATTCTTCCAGTCAACTGCAATATCTCCGATTGATATTGCCGCTTCGTTGTCAAAAATTGGTGTGAATGAAATTCCGTTGTTTGTTGTCTTCCACAAGCCGCCCGATGCATAAGCCGCATAAAAGATAGTCGGGTCTTCCGGATTCACATCAACGTCAACAACTCTTCCGCTCATGACAGTCGGACCGACTGAGCGGAATTCAATATTCTTAACAAGGGAATTTTCTTTTGCTCTGAGCATTGCATTGAAATCCTCAATTCGCTTATCCGCTGGAGTGAAAGGAACAGGGTTGCTCTCAAACCTGCTTTGGGAAAAAATCTGTGATGCAAATAATAAAAAAATGAAAACGATAAGCTTATTTTTCATATAAATTGGTTTGAAGTTATAGACAAATATTTATACGGAATATTAATTAAAATTGTTTAATATTACAGAAATCTATTTAATTTTATCTTTAAAAATGAGGTAATAAATTATGAAAAATTATTTTATACTTATCCTGATATCCCTTCTCTTTGCCCCTGTTTTAACCGCGCAGAATGAAAAAAACAAAGGTGAATTTATTGAATCGAAAAGCGATTTTTATGAAAATATGACAGGCGAAATTCAAAAGTTCAATGAACCCGTAAAAGAGGTAAAGAAAGCTTTCAAAATGGATTTTACCGGTATGGATTTACCGAAGTCACTTGGTGAATTCAAATATCTCTGGCACAATCCGCCTGTGTCGCAGGGAATGACAGGTACGTGCTGGTCTTTTTCAGCTACATCATATTTCGAAACCGAAATTTACAGGATTCATAAAAGGGAAGTTAAACTCTCGCCGATTTATACTGCATACTGGGAGTATGTGGAAAAAACTAGGCGGTTTATTCGTGAGCGCGGAAATTCCGCTTTTGCAGAAGGCTCTGAAGCTAATGCACTGCCGAGAATCTGGAAAAAATACGGGATTGTTCCGCTTGAAGCATATTCGGGAATGCTCCCCGGACAGGTATTTCACGACCATAGCAAATTAATAGAGGAAATGACAAATTATCTGAACTTTGTAAAGAAGAATTCGATGTGGAATGAAGAAGAAGCTGTTGCAACAATAAAAGATATTTTGAATCATTACCTGGGCGAGCCGCCTTCAAAATTCAGTTATGAAGGAAAGGAATTTACACCAAAAGAATTCTTTGAAAATGTAGTAGAGCTGAATCTGGATGATTACCTCGACGTAGTATCCTATATGCAGGAACCTTTTTATAAACAGGTCGAATATAAAGTAACCGATAACTGGTGGCACAGCAAGGATTATTATAATGTTCCCGTAGATGTTTTTATGACTATTCTCAAAACAGCAATCAGGAACGGTTACACTCTTGCAATCGGGGGAGATGTCTCTGAAGCAGGTTACGACTCCCGCGTGAAATGCGCTGTCGTCCCTACATTTGATATTCCATCCGATTATATTGATGACTATTCAAGACAGTTCAGGTTTACGAACGGTACAACCGGAGACGACCACGGACTCCACCTTGTCGGATATATGACCAAAAATGGCAAGGACTGGTTTCTCATAAAAGATTCCGGCGCCGGCTCGAAAAATGTGGAACCGAAAGGATATTATTTTTACCACGAGGATTATGTCAAACTGAAAATTATGGATTTCATGATTCACAGAGATGCATTCGAAACCATATTCGACCAATATGAAAAAAATAAAAACTAATTATATGAAAAAATTAATTTCTCTCTCAGTTTTCTTTTCACTTTTATTGTGCGGTTTTATACAGGCACAGGATACTTTTTCCATCGTTGCTATTGACCCTGTTACCGGTCAGGTCGGAAGTGCAGGCGCTTCCTGCCATCCGGATTGTACTATATTGACGGATGTTCATCCCGGTTGGGGAGTCGTGCATACTCAGGCATCCTGGCTTGCTGCAAATCAGAACTATGCCAGAACTTTGATGAATATGCATCTGAGCCCCCAGCAGATTATTGATTCCCTTGTTGCTCACGATGCGCAGAACAATCCTTCTGTAAGACAGTACGGAATAATTGATTTGCTCAACGGAGGAAGAACTGCGGCTTATACAGGCTCAAACTGCACGAACTGGAAAGGGCATATAATCGGAGCTACTTACACAATTCAGGGAAATATTTTGCTCGGTTCGCAAATATTGGATTCAATGAAGTCGAGGTTTCTCAATACCCAGGGAACCCTTGCGCAGAAATTAATGGCGGCATTGCAAGGCGCAAAAGTAATCGGTGCTGACACCAGATGCGCGCCTAATACATCTTCTCAATCAGCTTTTATCAGGGTTGCAAATGTAGGCGACACAATCGGCCCTTTGTATCTGAACCTGAAAGTAACTAATGCAGTAAAACCTCCGTTCGGAAGAGATCCGATTGACTCACTTCAGGTTTTATTCAACGGATGGATGACCGGAGTTTACGGATATTTCGAAGCAGTACCCGAAAAGACTATCCTTTTCCAGAATTATCCTAATCCGTTTAATCCTTCAACCAATTTTAAATTCAGCCTTAAACAGAATGCTTTTGCTACACTGAAAATTTATAATCTTCTCGGAGAGGAAATTGCAACGGTAATCAGTTCGGATTTAAATGCCGGTACTTATGATATGAAATGGGAACCGAATGGGCTCGCAAGCGGTATATATTACTATAGGCTGACTGCCGATGGATTTTCAGATACAAAAAGAATGGTTATTGTAAAATAAACTAATATGGAAAATAATGAAGAAATAATAACAAAAGATGATAAACTGCTTTCATTGCTCTGCCATCTGTCAATGATTATGGGAGGAATACTTGTGCCTGTAATAATCTGGGCTATTAAAAAAGAGCAGTCTAAATTTGTTAGGTTCCACTCTTTACAGGCAATTTTTTATCATATTGCCTATTCTGTTATTGCAGGATTTTTCATAGCTGTATTTATGATTGCATACTTTAGCACTCTGGGAATCTATTATGCTCCAAGGCCTTCTTATCATACAGGACCTTCTACAGCTATGATTATATTACTGGTTGTATTCATACTGCTATTGTTTCTTATTATTTTCGGAGCTATTGGATATGCCGTTTACCTTGCAATTAAATCCAACAAAGGTGAAAAAATAAAAATACCGGTAATAGGAAAAATTATTTTCGAAAAAGTTTACGGAAAAGGATAAAAAAATATGGAAAATGAAGAAATAATATCTTCGGATGAAAAAGTTCTTGCCCTTGTCTGCCACCTTTCTATGGCAGTCGGCGGAATATTTGTCCCGTTAATAATTTGGGCGATAAAAAAAGAAGAATCTAAGTTTGTGAGGTTTCATTCTCTGCAATCAATATTTTATCATCTGGCATTCGGAGTTATTGTTGCATTGCTGATAATTATTACAGCAGTAATAATTGTTTTTGCCGGTGTGGGCTTCCAGTCGTTGGGAAGACAGGCAAGTTCGGGAATTCCCGCTGTAATGATAATTATAATTTTTTCTTTTACCGGGATAATAATGCTGATGGCTTTCGGAGGTATTGGCTATGCGGTTTATCTTGCAATAAAATCATACAATGGCGAAAAAATAAAAATTCCCGTAATCGGGAAAATAATTTATGAAAAAGTTTACGGAAAAAATTAAATAAAAACCCCGCTTCAAGCGGGGTTTTTTAATTGCAGTGAAGGACCCGCCGTGGCGGGGAACTCTCGATCCCGACTTGCCGGGATAACTGTCTAAAATGAAAAAATCCCTCGAAAGGGATTTTGCGGAGAAGCAGGGATTCGAACCCTGGATGGAGTTGCCCCCATAACGGTTTTCGAGACCGCCGCTTTCAACCACTCAGCCACCTCTCCGTGCGTGATTATGCAATTTACGATTTATTAATAAAAAATAATATGGAAAAAATGCCATCCATTAATTTCAAACAAATATTTCACCTTTTGATTTAAGTCAAAGATTTTTCAACTTTTTTAGTCTATTTTTGTTATAAAAAATATGAAAAAACCGATATTATTAATACCTTTTGTTCTCGTGTCGCTTATTCTGGGATTGTATTCAGGTCTGATAAGGATGGGCTGGGAATTCCCCTTGGTAAAGGGATTCGGCGAGCACGGTGCCATTATGGTTGGCAGCTTCCTCGGCACGCTGATTATTATCGAACGGGTTGTCACGATGAATAACAGATGGATTCTTTTCATTCCTCTTGTAAATGCTCACAGTATTGTTTTCTTTCATCTGGATTATTACAAAACGTCGTATATACTTCTGATAATCGGCGCGGCAGGGCTTTCTGCAATAATGCTGTATTACACAATTAAATTCAAAGAGTATCACAATTATATCCTGCTTGCAGGGGCTTTGTGCCTGCTGGCGGGAAATGTAATTCTGCTCCTTACCGTGAAATATGCCCTCAGCGTCACCTGGTGGTTTGCATTTTTCCTGCTCACAATCGTAGCCGAAAGACTCGAGCTGACAAGGTATCTGCCCGTAAGCAATCAAAAGAAAATTGCACTGATTGTGTTGCTTGGAATTTTTGTTCTTGGAATAATATTTCCATTTCAGGAATATGGGAAATATATATCCGCCGCTTCTCTCGTTTCGATTGCCGGCTGGCTGATGATGTATGATATTGCAGTGAAGTCTGTTAAAAAAGACGGAATGTTTCGCTACACTGCCTTGCTTCTGCTGGTAGGGTATCTTTGGCTTATTGCAACGGCAGTGTTTTTTACCGTTAACAGCAGCTCAAACTTGATATACGATGCACTGCTTCATAGCTTCTTTGTAGGTTTTGTATTTTCAATGATTTTTGCTCACGCACCCATTATAATTCCCGGAATACTTAAATTTAATGTAAAGCCCTATCATCCTGCTTTGTACATCTGGTTTACAGTTCTTCAGCTGTCCCTGATTCTGAGGATAGCAGGGGATGTAGCAGAGCAGGCGGGGATTAGGAAGCTTGGAGGATTCCTAAATGGGATTTCAATATTATGTTTTTTCATTAATTTAATTGCTGTTATACTTATCCGCAGACGCAAATCCGCTTCAGTTCTTGTATAAAAAAAGAAGAATTATTTTTCGTGAAAGGGAAAAATGAATTATTAAGACATTGAATTTTTGTGTTAAAATTATTAAATTTCCCTTTTGTAAATAAAAATATTTATAGAAATGTACGCTATTGTAGACATTAAGGGAGTTCAGTACAAGGTTCAGGAGAATCAGAAGTTATATATTCCCAAGCTTTCCGAAGAAGAAGGAAAGAAAGTAGAATTTGACAAAGTATTATTCTATACTGCAGACGATAAAAATTTTGAAGTCGGCGCTCCGGTATTAAATCATAAAGTTGAAGCAACTGTATTAAGCCACGTAAAAGACGATAAGGTTATAGTATTCAAGAAGAAGAAAAGAAAAGGATATAGGGTGAAAAAAGGACACAAACAGCAATATACACAGGTTTTAATTGGAAAAATTTCATAATTAAGAAATAAAAGTTTAAAATACTATGGCACATAAAAAAGGATTAGGAAGCAGTAAAAACGGACGCGATTCACAGTCGCAAAGACTTGGCGTGAAAAGGTTCGGAGGAGAAGTCGTTAAGGCAGGGAACATACTCGTAAGGCAAAGAGGAACAAAATTCCTCCCCGGTAAAAACGTAGGACTTGGCAGGGACTATACAATATTTGCTCTTATAGATGGAAAAGTGAAATTCACCGATAAAGCCGGAAGAAAAGTATTAAGCGTACTTCCGCTGGAAACATCAGCCAACTAAGATTTTTATCTTAAAAAGTTAAAAGCCCTCCGATTTACATCGGAGGGCTTTTTTTATAGGTATTTTTATTTAACCAAAACCATCTTCTTCACCGCCGTGTATCCCTTACCTCCTTCAACCTGTATCCGGTAGAAATAAACCTCGCTGGCATATTGTACTCCGTTGCCCATAACCTGCAAAATTGGTTTTAATTCGTTCTAAAATTAATTTTTGACCATTACTATTATTATAGCTCAAGTTAAATAAATTATTTAATCTTGTCCACAAATCACCCTCTATTAAATTTTTAAATGCACCAACTCGCATTTCAGTATACCCTTGGGTGTTTTCTTCAAATTCCCAGTTAATTCCACTTGGTATATATTGATGATTAATATTAAAACTTAGATTATTATAATTTGACCAGTGAAGACTATTATCATAATAAAAATATATACCGGTGTTATTTCCATATTCGCCGCAACCGAATGAACCTAAATAATATCCGTCTTTTAATCTCATTTGAGAATAAATTTGCAGCGTTGTTACAAAAGTAATCAGCAATAAAATGAAACTAATAAAAACAATT
>JACREY010000006.1 GCA_016218085.1 Ignavibacteriota bacterium | reverse complement strand
TGATAATATAGCCTATCCGGAATTGGAACGCAAGTTTTGTTTAGTAGGTCATTCTAAGCTTTTAAAACTTGGTGAAAAAATTGATGGAATTTCAGGAAGTGCTTTTTTAAGGAGTGCCTTTTTAACCCGTGAACGGTTACGGATATTGCTGCATTTCACGGTATCAGGAATACACATATTCTGAAAGACTTCTTCCTTCTCCTGATGGAAAGGGCAGGAAAGGTTGTCAGCATAAACAAGCTGGCCAATATCCTGAAGATATCCCCTGACACTGCAAAACGTTATCTGGAGATGTTTGCCGGGACCTATCTTATATATCTTGTTCCCCGCTGTGGAAAAACCAATGAGAGGCTTCTGTCTCCAAAGAAGATCTATGCGGCTGACATGGGAATAAGAACGCTTTTTACCGGCTTCAGAGACAAAGGAAGCCTGTTTGAGAATTATGTCTACCTTAAGATTAAACAGCATAACCCCTGCTATGTATATAAAGAAGGGACTGAGATAGATTTTATGACAGAAGACAGTACACTCATCGAGGCCAAGTATAATGCTATATTGTCAGATCCCCAGAAACGCCTGTTTGAGAGCCTTGATGCAAAAAAGAAGATTATTATAAACGGAGTTGAGGATATAGAAAAGTATTGAGACTGTTATTGATGTACCCTCCTTAGCCCTGCATGCAAAATATATTGCATGCAAAATATATCCGGCCCCATTATTCTCTGCCCCATTATTCTCTTTAAAAGGAAGGCAAACAGGAGGTTATGAATTATGACACATGCTTTAAAAATGAGAAAGCAGTTTATCCTTGACCCTGAAAAAATCAGGACCGTCAGGAAAATTACAAAATCCAAGACCGATATAGAGGCAATTGATACGGCCATGGATATTGTCATAGCTGACAGTAAAATCAGGAATGTTCTTATGACAATCAAAGGATAATTACTCCTTGCCCATTTATACATATTGGGTTAATTGACAATCTATTATAATACGTATAAGATACGTATATCTGATTATATCAGGGAGGTGCCTACAAATGACAAAGCCGGCCTTAAAGAAGGAAAAATGGACATTATCATTCGACCCTAAATTAAAAAAGGCAGTTATCCATGCGGCAAAAACAAGAGGGGTATATCCGGTTCAATTCCTTGAAGACATGGTTAGAGAAAAGATAAATCCTTATGGTCATACAGACGTAAAGGACAGTGTGAAATATGTCAGAGAATTGCGCAAAAAACGTGAGGATAAGACAGAGGAGGAATTCTTAGAGGAAATACTCCTGTGGAAAAAATAAGCCTCCTTGTAGATACCGATATTTTCATTGATTATTTCAATACGGGTCTTTTCTCAAATATTCTGGAAAATAAAAATCTTATCATTTATTATTCAGTGGTATCAGAAAAAGAACTCTTATCTAAAAGAAGTCTTAGAAATTCAGAAAAAGAAGCAATTATTTACACCCTGAAAAATTATCGTAAAATCTATCTTAACGAAGGCATTGCCTTAAAGTATTCAGAGCTAAGAAAACAATATCCATCCATAGATAAAGAAGATACCCTGATCGCGGCAACTGCCCTTGTAAAAAATCTTCCTCTCTTGACAAGAAATTATCGGCACTACAGGAAGATCAAAGGGTTGATTTTGGTGAGAAACCATAAAAAATAGCATAGCAGAATATCACCTGTTTCATATTGCTGTACATTTCTTTACCGATTCAGAAACTTTCTTATTCGTATAGATTTTCCGACAAAATCTTTCCTGCCTCACTTCCATCCTCTGCGAGGGCATTGAGTGCAGCCCAGCATGTAAAATATATCCGGCCCCATTATTCTCCATTATTCTCTTCAAAAGGAAGGCAAAACAGGATTGCGTAAAAACTAAAGACAACCGTTGCCTTTAGAGTTCTAAGCTATCCTGCATCTCCGTTAAGAATACAAGAAAATTACTCATATCGCTGTTAAAGATATCAAAAGTAGTTCGTACTTGTTTTATAAGCAGTTCCATTTTATCGAAATCAATATTATACGCATAAATATTACGGACTCTATGCCGGAAATCTAAGTAGCCTTCAAGGCTTTTCCGTGTATCACTGCTTAATACAGGAGGTCTGATACCTTCAACAGGAAAAGTTACCTGCTGAAGTAACTCCCTGTGCCATTTTCCACCTGCAGGTCTCCCTTCACCTGTCTTTTCCACTATTGTCTCTAATATCTTTTCTATTCCTGAATAAAATCCATGTAGATTTAATGCTAAACTATCTGTATACACGGACAGGTCTTCTGCTTTCCCCTGCTTAACAATATCATACATACGCTCTATCTTATTAACAACACCGGTTAATTCTGCAAGCTCCTCCTCTATCTGATGCTTCAAAAGGATAAACTTCTTTGTCACAAAATAATCCCTTCTTCTTCAATACTATCAAGTATGTATGGCTTGGTATCTTCAATTGGAGTTAAATCAACGGTAATATCCCCTGCAATCGCATCAACCCTTGCCCCTGCATAATAGAACTCAGATTCTTTAATACCTTCAACTGCAAGGTCAATATCAGAATGCAATGTAAATATATCAGGATGGAGCACTGACCCATACAGAATTACACGCTTTGCACCAAATTCCTTTTTCAATACTTCTGCACATTCCTTAGCCTTCCTCAATGCATGGACATGTCGGCCTTCAAGTTCTGCCTTCTCCTTATTTAATCTATCTCTCCATGCATCTACATAAGTATCATATTTACCCATGTCCGGGATATTAACATAATGTTTAAGTTAAGACAAGGTGCAGGATTGCAGGAATTGCAGCCCCATAAATTCCTATTGACAGCAAAATCTCATCCTGCTACTTTTACCTCATATAAGAAATTTCATAGTGATAATATTCGGATAGCAGCATACAAATACAAACTCAAAAACATGTCAGTTGTTTTGCGATTAAACGATAACTGCTATTCAATGCCTAACATTTGATAAAATACAGAGATTTAATGCCGTCAATATTGAGATGGGCTATAAGCCGATCTCAATCTATTCTCCAAGGGAGGTAACCACTTATGGCCGTAAAATCAGTTGAAATGGTACATAAAATCAGAGACAAACATTATGAAGAAACGAAAGGCCTTTCTGTTGCGGAGGAAATCCAGTATATAAAAGAAAAATCCAGGAAGCTGAAAGAACAGCTCAGAAAGCGTCAGCGTTCAACTACAGATAAAATCAGGCTTTATGAAAAATAAAGAAAATACCTTGAGGAACGAGTTCAAATATATCTACATAATATCGCCGGCTCTGCACAATATAGATTGACAGTGTGTATGCTCCTAACCTAAAATACACATTAGGAGGTGATGAATTATGACACATGCTTTAAAGATGAGAAAGCAGTTTATCCTTGACCCTGAAAAAATCAGGACCGTCAGGAAAATCACAAAATCCAAGACCGATACAGAGGCAATTGATAAGGCCATGGATATTGTCATAGCTGACAGTGAAATCAGGAATGTTCTTTTGGCAATCAGGGGTAAGGGGAAAATCAGGGACATTTATGGCAGATGCAAGGATTAAGGTTATTCTTGACACATCAATCTATATTCCCTTCATCAACGATGGTATAGCTGACCCTATTCTTGAAAATGATATTGGGAAACCTGTTATATATTTAAGCGCTGTAGTTGTTGATGAACTCTATGCAGGGGCTTTAGACAATCAATCTCTTAAACTCCTTGATAAGTTATATAAGGCTTTTTATGACCGGCAAAGAATAATTACACCTACAACAGGTGACTGGCAAACAGCGGGAAAGGTAATTGCTAAACTTGGCAGAAAATATGGTTTTGAAAATAAGTTCTTAGCAAGGATTCAAAATGATGTCCTTATAGCCCTTTCCGCAAGACAAATTGGGGCATTTATTATTACAAATAACAAAAAGGATTTTCTTAGAATTAAAGAATTTGTAAATTTCAAATTGATAGCATAATGAGAGGCTGTCTTATTTTTATCATCAATTTCAGGAAGGAAACTTAGGCTGTATGCCATTTCCTTCTTTCTATTCTTGAGCGAAGCTCATGAAGGGATAAAAGGTTACCGGGAGCAGATTCATATCTTTTCATTCTTTTCTCTAACACCTCAATATGGCTTTGAGGAACCGGCACAGAGGTTTCATCTGAAACAATGTTTTCCCACATATCCTCAAGTAACAGGATCTTTTCCGGTATGCTTAATTTTACAATCTCAGGTAAATCAGTGAGGCTCTTGCAAAAGTCTCCGTGACATCTGGTAAAACCGGCACAAAATTGGATTTTGCAATTTAAAAATCACCTATCGTACAAATTAGATCGTTAAATTACACTTTTTAAGCAATCCAAGCATTTTCAGGGCGTACT
>JACREY010000005.1 GCA_016218085.1 Ignavibacteriota bacterium | reverse complement strand
TTAAAAATATCATCATCATATGTATATAGTGTAATCCAATTATTCCCTCCATCTGTTGTTTTTCTTAGCTTACCTTCATTTAAGTAATCATAGTAACTTGCTAACCATCCTGTACTTTGGTCAATAAAAAAAACAGAATTTAATGAATCTTTACTGTAAGAATATTGAATATTCCATTGAGCTAATAATATATCGAATTGATAAAAAACTATAAGAAATAAAATTATAAAAATTTTTCTCATATTTTTATTATTTAATTTTACAATGTTATTTAATAATTATATTTTTCTTTTCTTATTCATTTTGTCATCTAATTTTCCAATAACTTTTTTTTCTGTTTCAGGAATTTCAAATTCAAGATAATTAAGATATTTACAAATACCTCTAAGGTCTGGAAAAACAGTTGCAGAATTTATCCCGTGTTTATCTAATTGATTTTTAATTAATTCAAAAGAGCCATAAGGTATTTTAATTATTGTAATTCGTCCCCCTTGTTCTTTTTCTAATGAAATTGATGATTTATTTTTTTTATCCCATTTATGTAATGTAAAAGCTGAAGATTGTGCAATAATTCTATTTGAAATATGTGAGGGTCGATAAATTTTTGTATATTCGACTTCAAATGGGTTTTTTTTGTCTTTATCATTAACTTCATCTTTTTTATCAAATATATTATTTTCGTTATATTGATAAAAATATACAACCCCATATCCTCTTTTAGATTTTTCAACTTTTTTAATAATTTCTTTAGGTTCTCCATCTTTTACACAAAACCACAAAGCGATTAATGCATTTTGAGTCCAATCTAAAAGTCTTGTTCTTAATCCATAATGCTGAGCGATTGCAAGCCACTTTAATTCATCATTTTCATTTGGAATGAATTCTAAGTGAGGAATTGCTCTAACTTTAAACGAATTTATAATTTTTTTTTCTTTATCTAATTCTTTTTCGTTATTAAAGATTACTCCTGTTTCTTCTTTTGATATTCTAAATATTTTAGGTGTTAAACCATTTTCAAAAAATTCTTCTTGCCCTCTATATAGCCCATTTTTTAAATCCTCAATCCTTTTTAAATAATTTAACAGCGTGTAAGAGTAATATCTAGCTTTTGGATAATCTCTTATATTAGGTTCGGTATTTTTTATTTTATCCATATAATCCTTACCCCTATTCGTTTTTCCTAACATTTTGTATTCCTTTTTATTAATACTGTTTTAAGATGTAGAAATAGAGACAGTATTTATTATTTTAAATTATGTTTACATAATGATTTGCAATTGATAAGTATATTTGTCCTCCGTACAAATAGTTTTTCGAGTATTCGGAATCGAATCATTAGAATATATGAAATAGCAATTTAAGTTGAAAGTATAAATTTGGAGGGGAAAAGAGCTGAATTTAGACAGCTTACAATATTTCCGTTCCCACCTGCCACGGCAGGGAGCGTAGGAACGAGGAGGAAAATAATTGCTCTTGCTCTTTAACTCAAGAAAAGCTCTATCTGCGAAAATCATAATCATCAGCGATAATCTGCGGTCAAAGCTTTTAAGAACAATTGATTAACTTCGCAGAACAAAGAAACGTTTCCAGCCCCGATAAATCGGGTTGCAAATACCGCATCGGGGTTTCGTACGGACAGAAACAAATCACTCCATACACTCCATAACTCCATACACTCTATACTCTCCATACTCTCTATACACTTTTTTCCATTTAACATTTAAAATTTATCATTGACAATTTAAAAGAAATACCATATATTATTATGGGCATACTGTTCTTTAAAATATGAGGGTTGATTTATCTTTTTATATGCGCGTCTTATTCCCCTGTCCCGGTTCTGTTGCTCGTGTTGCTCCAAATAACAACAAAAAATCTCCGAAGACCACCAAATAAATCAAAGTAAAATCAGTGATTAAAAGCGGGGAGCAACAAAAGTGCTACGTACTGCAACGCGGAAACGTGTTCTGAAGCAGGATAGCAGTAAAAACAATAATTTATTTTTTATTTTATTAATCCGCGTTTCCGTATAAGGCGTTCCCAACGTGGACGTTGGGAACGAGGGTTATTTCAGCATACTTCTTAACTATCTACGAAAATCTGTGGCAAAAAAGCTCTTGAACAAAACCCCGCTCCTACACTTTAACTCTAAAAAATGTTGAGCGCTTTTTAGTGAAATCCGCCGTGGCGGACGAAAATCAGCAGCAAAAAAGCTCTTGAACAAAACCCCGCTCTTGCTCTTAACCCTGAAAAAATGCTCTATCAGCGGACATCATAACCATCAGCGAAAATCTGCGGCAAAAAAGCTCTTGAACAAAACCCCGCTCTTGCTCTTAACCCTGAAAAAATGCTCTACCGGCGGACATCATAACCATCTGTGAAAATCTGCGGCAAAAAAGCTCTTGAACAAAACCCCGCTCTTGCTCTTAACCCTAAAAAATGTTCTATCCGCGAACATCATAACCATCAGCGAAAATCTGTGGTCAAAGCTCTTAAAACGCAAACCCCGCTCCTGCTCTTTAACTCTAAAAAATGTTGAGCGCTTTTTAGTGAAATCCGCCGTGGCGGACGAAAATCTGCGGCAAAAAAGCTCTTGAACAAAACCCCGCTCTTGCTCTTAACCCTGAAAAAATGCTCTACCGGCGGACATCATAACCATCAGCGAAAATCAGCGGCAAAAAAGCTCTGTTCGGAAAAATATTTAAATTGTATTTTTTATATATTAATCCAATATTTGTATAATCTATAAAGCTTTTACATTTATACAACTTGCGAAGAATTTTCCAATTTAAACCAAAAAATATATACCGCTATGCCAACTAATCAACCCCATATGCGTCCTTATGAGGAAGAATACGCAAATTTTACGTGGGAAACATCCCGCAAAGAGTTAGGTTACAAAGACGGAGACGTAATTAACATCGGCGAATACTGCACTGACAGAATCTGCCGTCAGGGAAAAGGCGACAAGCTTGCCCTTATCTGGGAAGGCCACTCAGGCGAAGAAAAAAGATACACTTTCAACGACATGCGCCAGCTTACAAATACGATTGCAGACTTCCTGCAGAAGCTTGGAATACAGCCCGGCGAAAGAGTTTGCCTGTTTATGGATAAAGTGCCTGAATTGTATTTCGGTTTTCTCGGCGTTTTGAAAATGGGCGCAATCGTTCAGCCGCTCTTCTCGGCATTCGGCTCGGAATCGCTCCTGACAAGACTTGATAATGCAAAGACGAGAGCAATTTTTACACAGAAGAAGCACCTGCCGAAAGTCAGAAACATTACAAAAGACCTTCCCGAACTTAAGCACATAATAGTAGTGGATGATGACGGTCTGAAACCGCTCAGAGAACTTGAAGTTGCATTCCACATGGATAAGGCAGAGAGAATTGACAAGTTTGATATATATCCTTCGCTCGCGGAAACACCGTCCGTACTGCATTACACATCGGGTACAACCGGTCAACCGAAAGGCGCACAGCACGTACACTATTCAATAATTTCGCAATACATAACTGCAAAATATGTACTCGATTTGAAAGACGATGATATTTACTGGTGCACGGCAGACCCGGGCTGGGTTACGGGCACATCTTACGGAATAATCGGTGCCTGGTCGAACGGCGTGACGCAATGCGTGCTGGATGCGGGTTTCAAGGCAGAGACGTGGTATAAATTTATAGAGAAGCATAAAATCTCTATGTGGTATTCAGCTCCGACTGCAATACGCGCACTTATGAAAGAAGGAAATGAAGTCGTGAAAAAATTCGATTTATCCTCGCTCCGCCACCTTGCAAGCGTAGGCGAGCCGCTGAATGCTGAAGCAGTTATATGGTCTAAAGAAGTATTCGGATTATATTTCCACGATACATTCTGGCAAACGGAAACAGGCTGCATAGTAATCAGCAATTATCCCGGAATGAAAATAAAACCCGGTTCGATGGGAAAACCTTTCCCGGGAATAGAAGCAACGGTAGTGGATTTAAAAACACACGAACCGATAGAGAAAAAAGGAATTGTCGGAATGATAGCTCTGAAACCGGGTTGGCCTTCGATGGTAAGGACATACTGGAATAACGAATCAACTTATAAATCAAAATTTTCCAAAGGCTGGTATCACTGCGGAGACAGGGCAAGCATAGATGAAGACGGTTACTACTGGTTTGTGGGAAGAGACGACGACGTGATCAATACAGGTGGACATTTAGTCGGTCCGTTTGAAATCGAATCTGCCCTGCTGGAACACCCTGCGGTGGCTGAATCCGCGGTAGTCGGCAAACCCGACCCGGTGAATATGGAAGTCGTAAAAGCGTTCATTACTCTGAAACCGGGATTCAACTCGGATAAAATGCTTGAACTCGAAATTATGAACTTCGTGCGAAAGAAACTATCGGCACTTGCAATGCCGCAGGAAATTGAATTTGTGGATTCACTCCCGAAAACAAGAAGCGGTAAGATTATGAGAAGAGTCCTGCGCGCTAAGGAATGGGGCGAAGAAATCGGTGATATCTCGACTCTGGAAAATGATATGTAATTCCTGATTTATAAGATTCGTAAGATTTATAAGATTGAAAATTAAAGATAGAAAATTAAAGACAGAAATAATAATGAAACGTTTTTTGATGATAAATACTATTTTCCTTTTTCTCATTTTCTGTTTTCCGGCTTTTGCGCAGACGGATTCAACGTATGTAATTGGCTCTGATTCAACCGTAGTAAAGCCCGAGCAGACAAAGGTTTTTCCCGTACCGATACTGAATGAATCGAATTCTTTTATTCTGAACAAATGGGAGATTAACGAATACAAGGAAAACGGGAAAGTTCAGGAGCTTCCGAATTACGAAATCGAATTTTTCGAAGACGGAACATATACCGCAATTGAGGAAGAGGAATTCGACAACGGCACGTGGAATTTAAGCCCGGAAAACAGCAAACTTATTTTCGACGATAATACGCCAAACAGGGAAGAGTGGAATATAATAAGCTTCGATGCTAATAAAATAGTTTTTAGATTTACAGACGAAGGAAAAACGTATGAATATACGTTCAACCACTGGGTAAAAAAAGTAGAATAAATTTTAAAAATAATTTCCAAACAAATTTAAACGGAGCAAAAAAATGTCAGCATTAAAAGACGTAATTCTCGAGTACGTAAAAAATGAATACCTCGAGGAAGGCGACGACAGGGAAGTAAACTTCGATACGCCGTTGATTTCAGGCGGTATTGTAGATTCATTTTCTATGGTTTCACTGAAGGTTTTCCTTGAAACGAAATACAATATCTCGATTCCAGATGCGAAAGCCTCACCTGAAGCATTCGACAGCGTGAATAATATCATAGTATTATTAAAAGAATTCGGAATAGAGTAAGAGCTTTCATCACAAAGACACGAAGACACAAAGATATTCTTTGTGCTTCTGTGCCTTTGTGTTTAATTTAAAAAAATATTAACAATCGGAGGATTTATAATATGTCTTTTAACGATAATGTAAGACAAATATACATTGACCAGCTCAACGAAATGAAAAACGGCGGCATATTCAAGGAAGAAAGAGCTATCTGCGCCCCGCAGGATTCCGAAATTGACGTGGAATTCCCTATCGGCTCTGAAAAGAAACACGTAATAAATATGTGCGCTAACAACTATCTCGGACTTTCTTCACACCCCGAAGTCGTAAAAGCTGCGCACGAAGGCCTTGATGTTAGAGGATACGGAATGTCTTCTGTCCGCTTTATCTGCGGTACTCAGGATATTCATAAAACACTCGAACAGAAATTAACTGAATTTCTCGGTACTGAAGATACAATTCTTTTCCCCTCCTGCATGGATGCAAACGGCGGAGTGTTCGAAGCAGTGCTTACGGACCAGGACGTGATGATTGCCGACAGGCTTGTACACGCATCTATCATAGATGGTATGAGACTCTGCAAAGCCCAGAATGATTCATTCAAGCATTCCGATATGAATCACCTCGAACAGAAACTTCAGCTTCATCAGGATAAAAGAATGCGTTTGATTATTACAGACGGCGCATTCTCGATGGACGGCGACCTCGCAAAACTCGATAAAATAGTTGAGCTTGCAGAAAAATATAATTCAATGGTATTCCTCGATGACTCGCACTCAAGCGGATATATCGGTAAAACCGGAAGAGGCACTCAGGAGCACTGCGGCGTAATGGGAAAAATCGACATCATCACAACCACGCTGGGCAAAGCTCTCGGCGGTGCATCCGGCGGATGCGTATCCGGTAGAAAAGAAATAGTGGAAATGTGCAGACAAAAAGCACGTCCGTACCTTTTCTCAAACACAGTCGCTCCAGTAATAGTGGAAGGCGCATTAAGAGTTCTCGATATTATTTCCAAATCAACCGAAAGACGCGACAAGCTTGAAGATAATACAAAGTTCTGGCGCAAAGGCTTAACCGATGCGGGTTTCATTATTAAAGAAGGGGAAACTGCAATCGTGCCCGTGATGCTCTTCAATGCAAAGCTTTCACAGGATTTTGCAAAAGATTTATATGCAGAAGGCATCTATGCAGTCGGATTCTTCTTCCCTGTAGTACCTAAAGGACAGGCGAGAATCCGCACACAACTTTCCGCCGCACACGAAATGCATCATCTTGAAAAAGCCCTCGCAGCTTTCATCAAGGTCGGAAAAAAATATGATATACTCGGAAAAACAAAACAGGAAATTATTGATAAGTACGGAATGTAATTTCTAATTGAAGATTCGTAAGATTTATAAGATTAAAAATTAAACGGGTTAAGAATTATTCTTACCCGTTTTTTTTTGAGGGAGTACTATGAGAAAATTTTACTTTAACAAAACCATTTTTTTCACAGAAGAAAAATTACCCGCAATCAATCGGCAAAAATAGACACCAGTTGAAAGCCCACCTGAATTGATTTCCGCTGTGTAATAACCTGCTTTCATCATTTCATTATTAATCAGGCTTTTCACCTCTTTTCCCGATAAATCATAAATTTTTAAACTTACACTGCTTTCAACCGGAAGAGCAAAATCAATTTTTGTAGTGGGATTGAACGGGTTTGGATAATTCTGGCTGAGATTGTATTTTATAGGAAGCCCGATTTCAACTGTGCCGTTTAAACTGTGATAGCTGTAATTTCCATTGAAGTCTATTTGCCTGAGTCTGAAGCTGTATGTTCCCGAATTCAGATTCTTATCTTCGAAGGTATATTCTTTCAGCCCATTTGCATTCCCCGCTCCAATTACAAAACCTGCGCACAGCCAGTTTCCTCCGGTTATTTTTCTTTCGATTTCGAATCCTTTATTATTAATTTCTTTGGATGTCTTCCATTTCAGGTCAATGTTTCTTCCTTTTACGGCAGCTGAAAAGCTCACAAGCTCAACAGGCATAGGGGAGTTATAATTTGCCGCAGTCCATCTGGAAAACCCGTCAATTCCGGTTTGTGTTATGGTGTTATTTGAGATATTTACCAAACTTGAATTCTGAACAGTCCAGTTCGTCCCGCTGTTAGTTGATTTAAAAAGTTTCAAATCGGATTCAGTGTTGCCGTTTAATTCATTGTCGTTATAATTAAAAACAATAGTTGCATTTAGACCTGTATTATTTGTCGGTGTAATATCATAATATCTCGAGATACTGCAATTGCTCCCCTGGGTTGTATGTCCTCTCGTAATCGTAGTGCTTCCCATATCTGCGGAAGTTGTTATCGTAGCACCAAGTCCGCCAATATTTTGTTCTGTAATATTGTTTAAAGTTCTCGTAGTTGTAATTACCCCGGATGTTCCATAAAACCTGTAACTACCTTCATCGATATATCCGTTTGATCCGAGCGTTATTGTATATCCATTTAAATCTATATCCTTATTTAAGAGTAAATCTCCATTTACTGTAAAATTTGAATTGAGTGTAGGTGATGAAGTCGAGGAAATAATCAAATGATTCACAGCAGGAGTTCCGCTTAAAGAAAGTTCACTTCCGAGCGTCCATTTATAAATTCCGACATTATCTGTTGAAGCAGGAACACTTCCTTTGCTCCAGTTTGCCGCGGTTGACCACGCATTACTTTCATTTCCAACCCAGGTATTAAATGACGAAGAGGTTACCCAATCAGTTGCCGGGTCCATATTAGTTAATGTACCATTTCTTGCATTCGATGTAACATCATATATGGTAGTTCCATCCGAATAATCCATTCTATAATATGCCTGAAGACCGCTTTCATTTCCGATTAGATTACACGTCATAGATTCTCTGATTTGTGATTCAGTTCTTACTATATTCCAGATACGGACTTCATCAATTTTTCCTAAAAAATAATTATCAACTTTTCCTATCCAGCTTTGAGCATTTCCAAACGGAGTTAATCCTGATGCACATAATGAAGTATATACGAGCAGTCCATTTGCATAAACTAAATAAGTTGTTCCATCAAACGATACCGCAATATGATTCCAAGCATTAATAGTTAGCACATCCGAATTTGTAATATCGCTATTCCAAGCTGTCCCATTTGCGAATCCGAAATGAATATTTTTGCCATGTTGATAAATGCAAGGCGGACGAGTAACATCCGTTGAATGGTAACCTAAAATTCCCCTGAAAACATCTGTTGCATCTGTCGGATAAATCCACATTTCCTGTGTGAAAGTATTACCTAAAACAACCCCATTTGAAATCTGAACGTAATCATTACTCCCATCGAAATCCAAACAATTCTTGGGACCCGTAAAACATCCCGAAGCTTTCCACGTTGCTCCGTTTATTGTTCCTGTATTTGCCGTTACGTTTGTCTGGTTATCTGAAACAGTTGAACCGCTTCCGTTGCTCATTTTAAAATACATCCTGAGCCCGGTCTCATTCCCGGCAAGCTCTTTGTACATTCCTGATTTAATTTCTGCCTGTGTGCGAACTACATTCCATACCCTGACTTCATCCATCCTGCCTTTAAAAAGTCCCTGACTTGGGCTTATCCACGGCGCTTTTCCAATTACAAAATAATTTGAATTTGTAATTGTCAGTGCTAAAGAGGCTGCGCTGATAACTTCAACCCCGTTTATATAAGCTTTTAAATATCCTCCCGAACTCCAGGTCATCGCTACGTGAGACCAAACGTTCAGACTTGCTGTTGCCGTACTTGTTGCAGCAACATAATTCGAGCCCCAGTCCTGTTTGCATTCGCAGAATAGTTTGTTATCGGAAGTATAACCTATGCTAAAACCGGGAACGGCAGAGCCGTAGGCCGTCTTTCCCATTATTTTTGAATCCGTACCTGTTGGAAAAATCCAGGCTTCAATTGTAAATGCAGTAAAATTTAAATTTGAATTGTGTGGAACAGAAATGTAATCATCAGTACCGTCAAAATTTAAAGAATATCCCCCAATTTGAGCATTACAAATACCTGACATAATAAATACGGATATCAGAATAAATATTACTTTTTTCATAATATGATAAAGAGTTGTTAGTCAATAACTACTGTATTATCAATTATTATGCCATTATTTTTTGCGATTTTTCTCAAAAATTTCAAGGATATATTGGAAAAGCATATATGATTTGAGAAATCATTCTCAAAATGAGACTATTTGCATATAAAATCAGTTACTTAAAAAAAAACGGGTTAAGAAAAAATTCCTTAACCCGCAAACTCTTTTACCTTTTAACCGTACTACTTGTAACCTACAACTTGTAACCTTACAAACTTTGTAACCTTACAAACTTTATAAACTTTACAAACTTTATAAACTTTACAAACTTTATAAACTTTACGAACTAATTAAGCTTCTCTGTCTTAAATTTATTCCACTGTTCCTTCGCGTAATCGAGAAAGCCTGACGGCGCATCATTAAAGGACTTATCAACCTTATAATCTCCACCGTACCACCTGTTATCTACATACATCTTCATTACTCCCCTAATTGCATATTTTGTTTCGCCTTCGTGCATAATCAGCTTCATATCGCAAGGAGAGACATCCCCCCTGCAAGTCATTTTATATAAAAACGTTGTCTCCCCGATTCCGTTTTTATTTAAGTCTGTCACACTAAGTGAACCACCGATAAATTCAAGTGTTAAATCTAACGGACATTTTTCAATAAAGTCGTTTATCTTCCATAACTGGCTCCAGCCGTCCGATTTTTTTACGTACTGGTAACCGTAGAGTTCCTTGCTCCTTTCAAATTCACCGTCAAATCCTTTCGTCCCGGAACTGTGCTCTTTGGTTGTTGTAAGAATAATAATATTCTCTCCGTTTTTATCCGACCACCTTTTCCCGTTGAAAATACTTCCCTGATATTTTACGTCCGAAGGTAAATCGTTTTTATCGAAGTCCTTCATAATAATTTCATCCGAACCGCCCGTTGAAGTATTTCCCTGGGATACATTCTTCTCTTCCTGTTTTTCCTCTTTTGCCAACTGTTCTTTCTTTTCCGGTTTTTCTTCTTTTGTTTCTTCTTTAGAACCTGTTAAATTTTTTATCAACCCGCAGGATGACAAAGTAAAAAATGCAATCAACAGAACAATAAAAGTTTTCATATAATATTATTTAATTTATAGTTTTTCAAAAATAAAAAATTCCATGCCCTTATCTTTCCATTCATTCGAGCCTAATCCGGCTTTTATGCACAGGCTCGATAAGAATCTTTCGGGACTGCTGAATTGCTCCCATACCTGCGGCAGGTAAACCGCTCTCCGTCCGTATTTAGAGATAATCACGCCTTTACTTTTAACCTTTCTGAGCAAATCTTCCGTTCCTGAAAAATTCAATTCGGCAGGCTCACTTAAAACAGATACCTCATATTTCAAGACCCCAAGTTCTTTTTTTGTAACAGTCGGAAAACGCGGGTCACGCGTTGCTGCGCTTATAGCATTATCGATTATACTTTTGTAAAGTTTATCCACAGGCTCTATGGTTCCTATACATCCACGTAAATCATTTTCATCGTTTATGGTTACAAAACAGGCAAGTTTTTGTTTAAGTGAATCGGGTACATCTTCAATCTTTATTTTTTTATCTTCACCAATGTAACTTTCGACTGCCCGCCTGGCAAGGTTTTCCATGTATTCCCTTTCCTTCTTTGTGAATATTCCTTTCTCCTCTTCATAAAAAATAATTGAGGAATATCCGACAACTCTGCTCTTGTCGCGCATCACGTCACCTGAATTTTTATAATCGAGTAGTTTTGCTTTCCAGTTCTTTCTTTTTGCAAGTTCAAGAAGTGCTTTTATGGCATAAGGAGAATCAATTTCTGCATCATCTATGCCCTCCGCATCGAGATTCAATATGCAATCTATTGAATATTTGTCAAGCTGTCTTGCATCGTTGTATCCGTGAAAATGACTCAAATCTACGGAAGCAACTATTACCGTTTTGTACGTAAAATATTTTTCGAGAACTTCCGAAAATTCAGTTGAGTTAACCTTGCCCACTATGATTGGAATTATTTCGAACTGACCAAGCACTCGCTGGAGAAAAGGAATTTCTATTTCGATTGAATGCTCTTCGAAATCAGCTTCTTCCACAGAAACGATACATTTTTCACCGAGTATATTTTTTACTTCACCTGAAACCTTTACTTTTCCGAGGGGTGTGTTGTAATAGTCGTAATCCATAACTGAAGCGCCTTTCAGCGGATAGCGGTGAGCTGTGCCGAGTATAAATACTTGCTCCGTATCACCTGAAATCTGCCTGAACGAATGCGCTGCTGTCCTGCCCGAATACATATATCCAGCATGAGGAACTATAACAGCCTTAACGTTCAGGTTTTCTTTTTTAACACTGCTTAAATATTCATCCAGCTCATCAGCAAGCTCAGAAGGATCGCTGCTATACCATGTACCGGCGCAGTATGGTGTCCGTATTTTCATGGTTAATAAGTTTAAATTTATTATTAATTCATTTAAACATTGCCTATATAAACATGCTTTATATACTCCTTTGCAATTTGCCCGAATTTTTTTAAAAGCGGTATCGGAGTAGTTTCGTATTCCAGCTTGTACCTCGGAAATGCCCGTGAAATATGGAACACAACTTCGTTTCCAAGACTATTTATGTAATCACACATCTGCCTGAATTCAATTACATCATCATTGAATCCCTCGATTAAAAGGAATGTTACTTCAAGATGCTTTTTTTCATCAACGATTATTTTCAGCGTATCAAGTGTTGTCTGCAAATCACCCCCGCAGATTTTTTTGTAAAAATCATTATTGAATGCTTTCAAATCTATATTAAACGCATCAATATAATTAATAAGCTCCCGAAGTGGGTTTTCATTTATCTGTCCGTTTGATACTGAAACCGTTTTAATGCCGTTTGCCTTGCAAAGCTTGGCTATATCGAGCATGTATTCATAGAATATTGTCGGCTCGTTGTATGTGAATGCAACAAATTTTATATTTTTTTCCAGACAGGTCTTTATTATCATTTCAGGCTCGACATTTTCTATGTACTCAAAATCCGATACTTCGAATTCCTGACTGAGGTCATAGTTCTGACAAAACTTGCAGTCCAGATTGCATCCGTATGTTCCGATTGAAAGAATTTTTGCTCCCGGATAGAAATGATATAGTGGTTTTTTTTCAATAGGGTCAACGTTAATTGCGACAGGCTTTTCATATATGAGCGAGTATAACTTCCCTTTTACGTTTTCCCTTACTCCGCAGGTGCCCGTTCGCGTATCCGCCACCACACACCCTCTCGGACATAACGTGCATTTTATTTTTCCGCCCTCGAGGTTCTCGTAAAATAAAGCTTCTTTCATTTTATAATAAAATATTATTATTTAATCATCCGCTGTTCTGTCCGGAAACACAAATACTCTTCCCCAACAGCCTGTCCTGACCTGTCGGGATCCCCGTTGGGAACGTATTATTCATCCGATGCTTTGTCCAGCAAACCACAAACACTCGTTCCCAACGTCCCCGTTGGGAACGCATTATTCATCCGATGCTTTATCAAGCAGATTCTGCCCAATAGATTTCGTTGCTTTGGCACCGAGTGTTTTAAGATTTTCTATCCTTTTGATAATGTTTCCACTCCCATCGTGAAGCTTTTTCATTGATTCGGTATAGTAAACTTTCGATTCGTCGATTTTTTTTCCAATTAATATCAGGTCGTCCATAAAACCAACAAACTTGTCATAAAGTTTTCCGCTTTCAGTTGCTATCTCGATAGCATATCTGTTCTGCTTTTCCTGCTTCCATATATTCGCAATCGTGCGAAGTGTTGCAAGCAAAATCGACGGACTTACTATCACAATGTTTTTTTCAAATGCTTCGGTCCAGATATTAATGTCCGCCTGTGAAGCAATTGCCATCGCCGGCTCAATCGGCACGAACATAATCACAAAATCCATGCTTGAGAGATTGTGTATGTTCTGATAATTTTTATCGCTTAATTCCTTTACGTGCTTTCTCAAAGAAGATATGTGATTATTCAATGCCGCCTTCCTCGATGACTCGTCTTCCGCAGAACAAAATTCTTCATATGCAGTCAGCGAAACTTTTGAGTCTATGATAATATGCCTGTCTTCCGGCAGATTAATGATAACATCAGGCTTCTGGCGTTTTCCTTCTTCGCCCGTAAACGTAGTCTGTGTCTCATATTCGCGCCCCTTCACCAATCCCGATTTTTCAAGAATGTTGTCGAGTATAAACTCACCCCAGTTGCCCTGCGTTTTGGATTCGCCCTTTAGGGCGTTGGTCAGGTTGTTTGCATCCTTGCTCATCTGCTGGTTCAGGTCGTGAAGGTTTTTTATCTGCTGTACAAGAGATGCCCTCTCCTTAGTATCTTCGTTATATACTCTTTCTACTTTTTCCTCGAATGATTTTATCTTGTCTCCGAGCGGTTTCAGTATCTGGTCTATATTATCTTTGTTTTGCTGTGTAAACCTGCTGCTCTTTTCTTCGAAAATTTTATTTGCAAGATTTTCGAATTCCGCAGTTAATTTCTTCTGAACAGTTTCAATCTCTTCCTGCTTTTCTTTCATCCTCTGTTCGAGGTTCTGATTAGTAGTATTTATACCTGCAAGCTTTTTATTCAAATCAATTTCGGTTTCTTTCAGCTTTGCGTTTTCCGTCTCGAGCTTTGTAACAGATTCTTTTAGTAATGCATTCGCACCGTCAGAGTTTTTCGAACTCATTTTTGCAATCAGAAATCCGAGAATTGCACCGACTGCCAGTCCTGTTACCAGCATTATTATTTCCATAATTATTTTACCTTATTCGTTTAAGTAAATTTAACTGTTTACAAATGAAAAATGAATAACAAATATTAATCGTTTCTCTTATTCAGTTCCAACCATTGCTCGCGCTCGAGGAAACTTCCTTCCACGTTTGCGCTCATTTCTTCATACATCTTATAAGGAATAGTGAATGAGAGTAAATTTTTGTCTATGAATTTTCTCGCAGAAATATCGAAAAATCCTATTATTGCTTTAGGAATTTTCTTTTCGTTCTCGGAATACCCGAATATTATTGTCTGACATCCTGCTCCGAAAGGAGCTATTACACTCTCATTACTTTCCCTCCCGTAATTTGCAAGTATCATTAGAGCGGAAAGCCTGTCAGGATTCACAATAAAAATTATCATTTCGGGTTTTTCGCTTTCATCGGCTTCCTGCAGCGGCTTGAATACTATATATTCCGCTTCCACATCTCTCATCGGTAGCGAATCCACAAATTTCTTTGCCAGCTCCGGAGTCTTTATGTATGCTTCGCCCTCCTCGAGCGAAACTCTTGTTCTTATGTTAGTTTGGTAATCTTTTATTCCTGTCGAAAGAAAATAATCTATCGGAAAATCTTTATAGCAGTTTCCGAATCCGAGCCCCGTTCCGCCTCCCATGCATCCGTAAGTTTTCCTGTCGAAGTAAGCCGTTTTCCCTTTTGAGGCGGAAGCAACCATCATCGAGGCTACGCATCCCCAGGTGCCTTCCTTAAATTGTATTCCCGATTCGGGCTTTTCGTTTGTAAGTATCACTGCAATAGGTGAGTTTTTCAGATTTAATGCTTTTGCGATTTTGCAGTTCATCATTTTATAGTATTTTAATTGAATTTATTGAAAAATATGCTTTTCAAACAAAAGAAGAAATTTAATAGAAATTCCCTGTTTTTAAAACTTTACAGGGCATTTAATTGTTAATAAATATACATATCAGAAAAATATAACTTAAAAATATTTCTACTGATTTTAATTGTTTAATTATTTAGATTTTTGAAGACACTAAATTTTAGTATAAATTTAAACACCGACGAAAGATGGACTCAAACCAATTCACAAAAGAAGAAATCAAATTAATTCAGTACAGCTTTTCAACCCTCACTACAAAATCAAAACACGTAGGAGAAAAATTTTATACACGGCTTTTCGAAGCCAATCCTGATTTTGCAAAACTTTTTAAAGGCGATATGAAAGAACAGGCAGGCGCCCTTATGAGAATGGTAAAGACGGTAGTAGAAGGATTAAACCATCCCGAAATAATCGTCCCGGCAATTCAGGACCTCGGCAGAAGACATAATGAATACGGCGTTTCACCCGAACAGTATCAGGCATTCGGCGACTGCCTTGTTCAATGCATAGAAGAAGACCTCGGACACGACTTCAATGCAGCCACAAAAAAAGCCTGGCAAAAACTTTATTCCGTTTTAGCAGAAGAAATGAAAGGGAATAAATATAACGGGTAAATCTTACTATATAAAATAAATAGTCATCCGTGCATTTGCAGGGATGACTTTGTTAAAAATATTACTTCCCTAAAACTCCACCTTGTAACTTATCATTGGAATTATTCCGAGATTGATTTCTTTTTCGATAATTTTTAAATATGGGTTGTACGAATATCCCGCATCGGGTTTTTGATTCAGGAGGTTTTTGATTTGAATCGCAAACGTGCCGGAGAATTTTTTGTAATTCA
This sequence comes from Ignavibacteriota bacterium, assembly GCA_016218085.1. GTDB lineage: Bacteria > Bacteroidota > Ignavibacteria > Tepidaquicellales > Tepidaquicellaceae > FEN-1279. Next base: position 130,586 of record JACREY010000005.1, on the reverse strand, counting down.
TTTTATAGGTTAAAGTAAAATCCACATAGAAAAAATTTGGGAATCTTTCGGAATAGATTTTCGATTCATCGAGAACTTCACGTGTCTGTGCAATCGAAGATACAAGGTCGATTGGAATATAATACTCTCCGCCCGTATAGGTTGCTTTCAGGTTTACGCCGAGTATATTGTTTTTTCTAACAACAAATTCTTTTCCGAAAATCAGATTGAAAACATATCCCGAATTGAATTTTGTATTTCTTTCGACTTCATCGCCGCCTTTATATTTCGATTGAAATACCGAAGCAGTAAGCAGGTAATAATAATTATCGCTGAGAAATTTTTCGAATGTAATATCCACTCCGATATTTTTCCCCGTGCCTGAATTGACAAGCGTATCATTGAAATACCCGCCTGAATTATTCAAAACGGAATAGTAATTATCCGGTCTTACGGGAATATTATATAGATGCTGGTAATACGCTTCGATTTTCATATGGATATTACTGCTGAATATTTTATCATAGCCCACGACAAAATGATTTGCTTTGCTGAATCCGAGATTTTTATTCGGCTGAATAATAGTGCTGTCGGTCAGCTGTTTTTTTGAAAGATAAACCGAAATATCTTCGAGCTGACTGTGACTGCCGTATCCGAAGCTTATTGACTGCGTTGGCGTGAATGTCCACCTGACGGCAGCTCTCGGCTCTACGGAAGAATTTTTATTCAAATAAAAATACTGAAAAAATGCTCCTGCATTAAATGACAGCCTGTCGGTTATATCAATTTTGTTTTCCGTATATGCCTGAAACAGGTTTGTGTTTCCTTTTTCGTTTGTATATTCGGAATATTCGCCATTGAAAGGATTTTGCGCATTAATTTTAACATCATATAAAAGATGCTTGAATGCGATTCCTGTTTTATTTGTCAGGTGCGCGCTGAATTTATGATTTATAAACGAGCTAAAAGAGATTTTCGAATTTTTGTAATTTGCATCATCGGTCATATTTATATTGTAAAGAGAATTTATATAACCTTTTTTATAATCTATTTCGTTGTAATTGCCGGAAAGAGTTGTGTTGATATAAGTCTTTGCTCCGATAACAAGATTATGCGCAAGCGCAAGAGTGCCGGTTTTATTATTCAGCATACTCATAGTTACATCTTCATAGTTTTTCCATTGTGTAGAATCTTTTTCAGGGTCGTACTTTGATTTCCCAATACCTCCTATTCCGAAAAGCGTAAACGTTCCGAAACTTTTTGTCGGGAAATTTATTTTAAGTGATAAATCCTGGTAGCCTGGAACTTTATTCTTCATTGACTCATCGAATAACTGTAGAAACCCGAAAACGGAATACCTGTAATTAAAAAGATATGTAGCATCGCTTCCTTTTTTAAAAGGACCTTCAGCTGCGAACTCTATTCCCTGCAAACCCAGCTGGAATGCATATTCGCGGCTGTATTTATTCCCGTTTCTGAATTTCATATCAAACACACCCGATAGCGCATTACCGTACTCCGACGGAAAAGACGAAGTAAAGAAATCCGAATTTGCAAGAACCTGCGAACTGAATATTGTCATTCCGCCGCTCGACTGTCCGATATATCCGAAGTGATTCGGATTTGGAATTTCAACTCCATCAAGCATCCAGAGCAGACCTTTGGGAGAGTTTCCCCTGATAATAATTCCGTTTGTGTTTACATTCGGATTTCCTGTAACGCCTGAATAATTTTGAACAACGCGGAGAGGGTCATCGAATGAGCCGGCAAACCTGCGCGCTTCCTCAACAGAAAAGGAGCGCGCACTGATGAGTCCGTTCGGATTAATGGGTTTGTCCTTTTCTATATCAGCCGTAACGCTGATTTCTTCCGTCTGCACGAGCTTTTCTTTCAGGGCGATATTGAGAAAAACTTCTTTGCCCGAAGTAACAAGAATTTCCGTAATGATTTCCGGATTATATCCAATCAGCGAAACCTGAATATTGTACCTGCCGAGTTTTACATTTTCGATTGCAAAGCTACCGTCCGCTTGCGACTCCGCACCCAATACAGGATTCGTGCCAATCACCTGAACCACTGCACCTGCAAGCGGTTGTTTGGAATCTACATCGGTAATCTGTCCGCGAACTGTCCGGGTTAAATCCTGTGCTCCGATTGAAAACGGAAAAACAGAAAATAGAAAAATGGTTAAAACAAATTTTTGTATATACATCAAATTTCCTTTAAATAACTTTTATACATATACAAAATTACCAAGAAGAGATTCAATCCGATTGTAAAAAGTGGACAAAAATAATTACACAAATCTATCCATCTTTTCAACAAACTCCTGCGGTGAGTGTCCCGTAAAGAATTGAAATTCTTTTGAAAGATGTGATTGGTCGTAAAAATCATATTTTGTAACTATTTCCAGCCAGTCGATTTTATCGGATTTAACAAGAGTGTTATGTATGCTCTCGAATCTTACCATTCGGGCGTACAGTTTGGGTGAGATTCCTATTGTACCGTGAAATGAACGCTGTATTTTTTTGTAATAGTTATAAGAATTTTTGCTGATATCTTTTATAGTAGATTTGCCTTGAGTGCTGTATATTTTATACACTGCATCTATCATCATCCCGTTCCGCTCTTCTCTCTTTACAAAAAGCGACATCAGCCAGTCGAAAAGAATACCAAATTTGCCGTCAATATCCTGTTTCTCAATTAATTTTTGCTCCAGTTCTTTTGTAAATTTTCCAGCTACAAGGCTTAGCTCTACCGGGTCCTCCGGCAGCTCTTTCAGAGGGACATTGAACAACGAATAAATACCAAATGGCATCAGCCTGATTCCGAGCATCTCTATTTTTCCTTTTGCAACATACTCAAAATTTTTTTTTCTCAATCCCTGAATCACACTGTTGCCCGAAAATATGATTTTTCCATCCTTAAAAAATCCAAGCTTGTTTGAATTGAGATTGAAGATAATATCTGTCTTGCCGTCAGGGATAATATTTTTCTTGAACGAATCACCATTCATTGATAAATAGTAAATCGTATCGGCATATCTTGATAGCGGGTAAGGTATTTTGAGGCTTTTATAAATCATAAAAAAATCCCGTTCCCAAACTGAATTCGAGAACGGGATGTATAAAATTAAACCATTATCTTAAAACTGTTCAGAGCCTTCATATAGTTCGCGCGCTCGAATGCGGCGGGGTCGGCTACTGATTTTTGACTGATGCTGCCCTTCATCATATCAATTGATTTGTATTCATTCTTTTCCATCCAAACTTCGAGGTCCTTAATAATTTCTGATATTCTTCCGATTCCGTTTGCGAGAAGTTCGGAGCATACCATTGTTACATCGCTGCCAACCATTAATGCCTTAAGCACATCCTGGTATGTGTGGATTCCGCTTGTTGCTGCAAGCGATGCTTTTACTTTTCCGTAAAGCGTTGCTATCCATCTCATTGGAAGTCGTAAATCATTGCTGGTGCTGAGTTCGAGGTTTGGAAGAACTTCGAGCTTATCCAAATCAATATCAGGTTGATAAAATCTGTTGAATAAAACCAATCCGTCTGCGCCCGCTTCGTCGAGCCTTGTTGCCATATTACCGATTGAAGAAAAATAAGGGCTGAGTTTTATTGCAACCGGAATTTTCACCGTACTTTTTATTGCACGGAAATCCCTTAAATAAATTTCCTCAACCTTTGCACCGTCTTCTTTAATGTTGGATGCAACATAATATATGTTAAGTTCCAGTGCGTCTGCTCCTGCTTCTTCGATTAGCTTTGCATATTTCATCCATCCGCCCTTTGAAATTCCGTTAAGGCTTCCGATAACGGGAATGCCGACGGATTTTTTCAGGTTGCTGATATGTTTTAAATATTCTTCCGGTCCGAGGTTGTATTCATCCGGCTTCGGAAAATAATTCAGCGCTTCGGCAAAGCTTTCCGTACCGTAACTCATGTAATGCTCGAATTCATTCGCTTCGTGCTCTATCTGCTCTTCGAAGAGAGAGTAAACCACAACAGCGGATGCTCCTGCGTCTTCCATTCTTTTCACCCTGTCGAGTGTCTTTGATAGAGGAGATGCCGAAGGAACAATCGGGTTTTTCAGTTTAAGACCTAAATACTTTGTTGTTAAGTCCATATTATTTAGTTTAAAAGTTTATAGTTAAAATTATTAAAGCAAAATCGTCTTCCCGTTATATAACAAAATTAATATAACGGGAATTCAATTATACTTTTTTAGTCTGTTGCAAGTTTCTGATAGACTTTCCAGCTGTCATCAACCGCTACTTGTGCAAGCTTCATTAAATCTTCCGCATGCTCCGGACTCATCTTGGTCAACATCTTATACCTTGTTTCCATGTACGCATATTCTCTGAATTTAATCTTCGGTGCTCCCGAATCGAGCTTAAACGGATTCTTGCCTTCTTTAGCAACTTCAGGATTACGTCTGAAGAGCGCCCAGTAAGCGCTGTCAACTGCCGCCTTCTGGTTCTCAAGTGCCTTTGTCATATTGATTCCGTGAGCTATGCAGTGTGAGTATGCAATGATTATCGAAGGTCCTTCGAAAGCTTCCGCTTCGAGAAATGCCTTCAGGCACTGGTTATCGTTTGCACCCATTGCTACTTTTGCTACATAGACGTTTTCATAATTCAATGCCATCAATGCTAAATCTTTTTTAGGTCTCGGCTTGCCCGATGCTGCGAACTTTGCTACCGCCGCAAGTCCCGTGGATTTTGACATCTGTCCGCCTGTGTTGGAATATACTTCCGTATCAAGCACAAGGATATTTACATTCTGTCCCGATGCAAGCACGTGATCAAGTCCGCCGTATCCGATATCATAAGCCCATCCGTCACCGCCCATTATCCAAACGGACTTCTTGACTAAGTAATCCGCTATGCTTAATAAATCTTCCGATTCATCTGTCTTGATTTTAACAAGTGCGTCTTTGAGTTTTGCTACTCTTTCTCTTTGTTCATAAATTCCTGTTTCATCTTTCTGGTCTGCTTTTAAAATACCGTCAACAAGTTCACCGCCAACTTTATCTTTTAACCTTATTAAAAGTTCTCTTGCATATTCATTGTGCTTATCAACAGAAAGCCTCATTCCCATTCCAAATTCAGCATTGTCTTCGAAAAGCGAGTTATTCCACGCCGGACCTCTTCCGTCTTTATTCTTTGACCACGGAGTTGTTGGCAGATTTCCTCCGTATATCGAGGAACAACCTGTTGCGTTTGCTATTATTGCCCTGTCACCAAAAAGCTGTGAAACTAATTTCACATAAGGCGTTTCGCCGCATCCGGTGCAGGCTCCGGAGAATTCAAACAGAGGCTGCAGGAACTGGCTTCCTTTAATTGTAGTAACGTTTGCTTTCTGTCTGTCGAATTCGGGAAGATTGTAGAAGAATTCAAAATTTTCTCTTTCGGTTTCGCGAATAGACATCTGGTCTGCCATATTAAGAGCTTTATACTTCGTTTCTTTCTTGTTCTTTGCAGGACAAATTTCAACGCAAAGTCCGCAACCTGTGCAGTCTTCTACCGCTACCTGAATTGTATATGCTGTGTTTGGCTCAAATTCTTTTCCCTTTGCAGTCATGTGCTTGAATGTTGCAGGAGCGTCTTTTAATAATTTTTCATCGTATGCTTTTATTCTTATCGATGCGTGAGGGCAAATAAGTGCGCACTTGCCGCACTGTATGCACCACTCCGAATCCCATACAGGAACTTCGAGAGCGATATTTCTCTTTTCCCACATTGTAGTTGCCGATGGGAATGTTCCGTCAACCGGCATCTGGCTTACAGGCACCTCATCTCCGCGTCCTTCCATAATTGTTGCGAGAGTATTCTTCACGTATTCGGGAGATTTATCCGATACTATCGGAGGAATCTCAACCTTTGAAGGCTTGATTTCCGAAAGCTCAACCTTGAAGAGGTTTTCGAGAGTTTTATCGACTGCATTATAATTCATCTTTACAATTTCATCGCCCTTTGCTCCGTATGTTTTCTTGATTGATTCTTTAATCTTTGCAATTGCTTCATCTTTCGGTAATACCCCGGAAATCGCAAAGAAACAGGTCTGCATGATTGTGTTAACCCTCGTACCCATTCCTGTATTCTTTGCTACTGTGAATCCGTCTATTACATAGAAGTTCAGCTTCTTTGCCGTTATCTGCTCTAAAACTTTTCTCGGAATCTTTGTTAGAGTTTCTTCTTTTGAATATGGCGTATTAAGTAAAAACGTTCCGCCGTCTTTGATATTTTTTAGTATATCGAATTTTTCCAGAAGTCCGAAAAAGTGACATCCGATAAAGTCTGCTTTTGTTACAAGATAAGTTGACTTGATGGGCTTCTTTCCGAACCTTAAATGCGATACTGTTGATGTTCCTGATTTCTTCGAGTCGTAAACGAAATATCCCTGTGCAAAATTTTCGGTTTCTTCGCCGATGATTTTAATTGAGTTCTTGTTTGCACCTACCGTACCGTCTGCACCGAGTCCGTAAAAGAGTGCGCTCACCTGTCCTGATTCCGAAATCACAAAATCCTTATCATAATCAAGACTCGTATTTGTAACATCATCATTAATTCCAATCGTGAAATGGTTTTTAGGATTGTCTTTTTTCAGCTCATCATAAACAGCTTTCACCATTGTAGGTGTAAATTCTTTTGAAGATAATCCGTACCTGCCTCCGATGATTCTCGGCATCTTTGCAAAAAGCGGTTTGCTTTCCGACATGTTTTCGTTTAATGCTGTGATGACATCCTGATAAAGCGGCTCGCCAATGCTTCCGGGTTCCTTTGTTCTGTCCAGTACTGCGATTTCTTTTACTGTTTTCGGAATTGCTCCGATAAAATCCTTTACTGAGAAGGGCCTGAAAAGTCTCACCTTTATTAAGCCGACTTTTTCACCCTTGCTTAGCAAATAATCAACCGTCTCCTCTGCTGTCTCTGCACCCGAACCCATCATTATAATAAGCCTGTCTGCATCCTTTGCCCCGTAGTAATCGAAAAGGTGATACTGTCTTCCTGTTATTTCGGCAAATTTATTCATTGCGCTTTGTACCATATCGGGACAAGCCATGTAAAATTTATTTACCGTTTCCCTGCCCTGAAAATATACATCGGGATTCTGTGCGGTTCCCCTAATAAACGGATTATCCGGAGTCATCGCCCGCTTGCGGTGTTCTTTTACTTTACTGTCGTCTATCATTGCTCTTATATCTTCCACGTTTAGCTGTTCAATTTTCATAACTTCGTGCGATGTTCTGAATCCGTCGAAGAAATGCAGGAACGGAATTCTTGATTCCAGAGTCGCCCTCTGCGAAATGAGAGCAAAGTCCATTACTTCCTGAACCGAGTTCGAGCAGATTAACGCAAAACCCGTCTGCCTTGTCGACATTACGTCGCTGTGGTCTCCGAAAATCGAAAGTGCCTGTGCGGAGAGCGAGCGTGCGGTAACGTGAAAAACAGTAGGCGTGAGTTCACCTGCAATTTTATACATATTGGGAATCATAAGCAGGAGTCCCTGTGATGCGGTGAAAGTTGTTGTAAGTGAACCGCTCTGCAGCGAGCCGTGTACGGCGCCTGCTGCACCGCCTTCACTCTGCATTTCAACTACGACCGGAATCGTTCCCCAGATGTTCTTTTTATTTACGGCCGACCACGCATCCGAAAGCTCTCCCATCGGTGATGACGGGGTAATAGGATATATTGCAATCACTTCATTCGTCTGGTGCGCAACATACGCAGCAGCTTCGTTTCCGTCAATTGTAACTTTTTTTCTTTGCATAATAATAATGTGTTATTTTATTAAAATATAAATTTAGATTTTTGTTTTTTCGTCCAGTCTTTTCTGTCTTCTTTTTAACTGGTCTGACAGAAATATCATGAATTTTTTTGCGAACCCTTTTGTGCTGATAAAAAGCTCGAAAAAATCTTCCTTGTCGAAGATGCATATCTTCGAATTCTTGTAAATCTTGACAGTGGTATTGTGAGGCTCTTCAGTTAAAAGCGAACGGTACCCGAACAGCTCGCCCGGCTCGACAAAATAAAAATCCTTCTTGCCGCCCCGGCTGTCTTTCTTTATTATTTCGATACAGCCGTCGAGCAGAATATAGGCGCTTTTCGGGCGGCTTCCTTTTTTATAAAGCAAATCGCCCTTCTTGAACTTCACGACTTTCTTGATTTTGCTGATTTCTGAAATTTGTTTGGCAGAAAAATTGTTTTGGATAAAACAAGTTCTGTTCTTGCAGGTTAGACAGTTCACTTTTTCAAAACTTTATTTTTTAAAATATCTTTATACAAAAATAAGCATTTTTGAGGCAACACTGTATGACTGCAGGCACATAAAAAAATGACAATTGTCATATTTTTCATTACTATATATTCAAAAAAAATTTAGTATTTTAAATCTGATTTTTATAACCGGTTAAAAAAACAAATAACACTTAAAAAACTTTATTAAAATGGCAAAAAATCCAATCGAAGAGCAGAAAGAAAAGCTTAAAAAAATCAACGACGTTTTCAAGCTGATAAAAGAAAAAGAAATTAAAATGATAGACCTGAGATTTACCGACTTACCGGGACAGTGGCAGCATTTTTCAGCGCCGGTTTCAAACCTGAAGCAGGAACATTTCTATGAAGGTTTCGGCTTTGACGGTTCATCCATCAGGGGATGGAAAGCAATTAATGAATCCGATATGCTCGCAATTCCCGACCCTTCCACCGCGCATATTGACCCGTTTATGAAGACGAAAACGCTTTCCATGCTCTGCGATATTATGGACCCCCAGACAAAGCAATATTATGACCACGACCCGAGAGTGATTGCAAAAAAAGCAATCGATTACCTGCATTCAACAGGACTTGCTGATACGGCTTACTACGGACCCGAAGCTGAATTTTTTATACTCGACCACGTTGCATACAACATAAACGAATACTCGAGCTGGTACAGGATTGACTCGCGCGAAGGTTTCTGGAATACAGGCAGTGAAAATGAAGCTAACCTCGGACATAAAATCAGGATTAAAGAGGGTTACTTCCCCGTTCCCCCTTCGGATTCTACAAATGACCTTAGAAACGTGATGGTTCAGCACCTGATAGAAGCAGGAATGGATGTCGAGCTCCAGCATCACGAAGTTGCAACCGCCGGGCAGGCCGAAATTGATTTCAAATACTGCCCGATGCTCGATTGCTGTGATAACCTTCAAATGTTCAAATATATAATAAAAAATACCGCGCGCGAAGCAGGCAAAACTGCTACATTTATGCCCAAGCCGATCTTCGGAGATAACGGAAGCGGTATGCATACTCATATTAGCTTATGGAAAGACGGCAAACCGCTTTTTGCGGGAGATAAATACGCAGGTCTTAGCGAAATTGGATTATACTTTATAGGCGGTCTCCTTAAACACGCTCCATCCCTTCTTGCCCTTACAAATCCGACTACAAATTCTTATAAACGGCTCGTACCGGGATATGAAGCGCCCGTGAACCTTGTATATTCAAAGAGCAATCGCAGTGCGGCAATTAGAATTCCTATGTATTCAGACAGCCCGAAAGCAAAAAGAGTTGAATTCAGATGTCCCGACGGAACGGCAAATCCCTATCTGGCATTCTCCGCTATGCTTCTGGCAGGTCTCGACGGAATTATAAATAAAATTGAACCCGGAGATCCGATAGATAAAGACATCTACCACCTCAGCCCTGAAGAGCACAGCAAAATCAGACAGGCTCCGGAAAGCTTTGAAATTGCACTGCACAACCTCGAGCACGATAACGAATACCTGAAACAGGGTAATGTATTTACTGATGAATTACTGAAAACCTGGATTGACTATAAAATGAATAAGGAAGTAAAAGAAGTCCAGCTGCGCCCGCACCCATATGAATTCCACCTCTACTACGAAGTGTAATTAAACTGTAATAATTATAATAAAAATTAAACCCCTCATACTTGAGGGGTTTTTTTATTTTCAAACACCTCTCTTCGTGCATCCTTCGTGTTCCTTCGTGAAATGATCTTCTCCGTGCTCCTCTTCCCCTGTCTCGGAGAGTCTCTCCGATGTTCTTAATCGGAGGACTCTCGTGAATATTCTTCTTTCCGTCTCGGAGAGTCTCTCCGATGTTCTTAATCGGAGGACTCTCGTGAAAATTCTTCTCCTTGTCTCTTTGTGCCGTGCTCTTAAATTCCCCATTGACAATTAAAAGAAATACCCATATATTAATACGGGTATATGCTCTTTGAAATATTTTTTATTAAGTTATACCGAAATATCTGCAAGAGTACAAAAGGTACAATTTTTTTTTGGAAAAAATCGCGTTTCCCGCTTAAAACCGGATAATTGTACCAAAACTGTATCAAAACTGTATCACTTTTATCTGAAACCCCTTACTTGTTATTTATCAGTTGTTTATTCTAAAAATTAAGAGTACCGATACAATTATCCTAATTAATTTCCACCGCAGTTAATGCTCTTTGCTCTTTAACTCAAAAAAATTCAGCGGTTATCCGTTCAAATCAGTGTTATCTGCGGTCAATGTTCTTAGCTCTTTAACTCAAAAAAATCAGCGGTTATCAGTTCAAATCAGTGTTATCTGCGGTCAATGTTCTTAGCTCTTTAACTCAAAAAATTCAGCGGTTATCCGTTCAAATCAGTGTCATCTGCGGTCAATGCTCTTAGCTCTTTAACTCAAGAAAATCAGCGGTTATCCGTTCAAATCAGTGTTATCTGCGGTCAATGCTCTTAGCTCTTTAACTCAAAGAAATTCAGCGGTTATCCGTTCAAATCAGTGTCATCTGCGGTCAATGCTCTTCGCTCTTTGGATTTTCTTTCGTATAGAAAATATATTTTATTAAAACTATTTTTGTACTCTGTTACATCAAAGTGAAAAAGTTATTATAAAAAAAAATTAATGTATGAATAAATACGCATTATCAAATCCTTTATCGATATTGCTCGATAAGCCCAAAGAGGATTTTACAAGAGAAGACTTGTTGAAAGTTATTGAAGAAAAACAGATAGAGAGAATCACGTTTCACTATACCGCACTCGACGGAAAAATGAAAGAACTTAAAATTCCCATTCCCGCAAGAATAAATGCTGAAATAGTTCTTACAGAAGGCGAAAGGGCTGACGGTTCCTCGCTTTTCAAGGGATTGATAGATACGGGATTGTCTGATTTATATATTGTTCCCGTATTCAAATCGGCTTTCATAAATCCGTTCAACCCGGGAAGCCTTGATTTTGTCTGCCGCTATCTGACTGCAACAGGGGAACCTGCACCATTCGCACCCGATAATATACTCGGAAACGCTCACAGGCTTTTGAAGAAAAATACAGGACTGGATATGTATGCGCTCGGTGAGCTTGAGTTTTATCTCTTTTACAATGATGATAATAAAATGTATCTGCCGGGAAGACAGAAGGCATATCACCTTTCGGCACCGTATTCAAAGACAAGCGCTGTGCTGGCAGAAATGCTGAAAAATCTTACCCAGATTGTGGGCGCGGTAAAATATGCGCATAACGAAGTTGGATATATTGAAAACATTAAATCGGATAATAAAGAACTCAATGGCAAAACAGGCGAACAGCTTGAAATAGAGCTTCTTGCAACTCCAATAGATGAAGCAGCAGATAATATAGTGCTTGCTAAATGGCTCATCAGAAACATCGCTTACAGGCACGGAATGCTGGTTACGTTTGCTCCGAAAATTGAAGACGGGGATGCAGGAAACGGAATGCACGTGCATATGAAACTGTTCAAAGACGGGAAAAATGTAATGGTGGATTCAGATGGAGTGCTGACACAGCATGCAAGAGGATTAATTGGCGGACTTTGCAGATATGCAAATACCCTGACGGCTTTCGGAAACACAGTAAGCTCATCTTACTTAAGGCTCGTGCCCGACCAGGAAGCCCCGACAAAGGTATGCTGGAGCGACTCGAACAGAAGCTCGATGATCCGCGTGCCGCTCGGCTGGTCAAAAACAAGAAACCTTGCATCATTCGTGAATCCGGGAATTAATTTCAGTCCGCTGGATATAGCAAGCATGCAGACAGTCGAAATCCGCACGCCGGACGGAAGCGCAAACGCTCACCTGCTTCTTGCCGGACTGACTCTTGCCGCCGAATGGGGACTCACAAATGAAAAAGCACATCAGCTTGCGGAAAAACTTTACGTAAAAGGAAATATTTTCAAAGACAAGAAATTATTCAATGAACTGCCGTCATTGCCCGCAACCTGCTCTGCATCAGCGGACATCCTGAATCAGAAGAGAGCGGAATACGAAAGAGAAAATATTTTCACGCCAAGCATAATTGACTATACAATAGAATCACTGAAATCCGAAAAAGATGCCGACCTGCATAAAAAGCTGGCAAAGCTGAAAGGAACCGCAAAAACGAAATTCATTGACAAGATGGTGCAGAAAGATTTGCATAAGCATTAAGAGCAGTAGAAGATAGTAGTCAGCAGAAAAAAAATGAAAGTGAATTTTAAAATCGTTACGGAGCTCATACTTCGCAACGGTTTTTTTTTGCATAATCCACCTAATAAATTGAATTGCATCATAACATATTCATTGCAATATTTAATCTGCGATGAATATGCGGCATAAAATATTATTCTTTATTCTTTTTCTTATATGCGCACAGGCAGGAGCGCAGTTTGTCGATTTCGGCAGGAACAAGGTTCAGTATTCGGATTTCACCTGGAAAGTTCTATACACAGAGCACTTCCAGATTTACTATTATGAAGAGGAAAAAGAACTGGCCGAGCAGGGGGCATATTTTGCGGAAGACAGCTACAGGATTCTTCAGCAGAGATTCAGGCACAGCCTGATTGACACCGTTCCGCTTATTTTCTATTCATCTCCTACTCACTTCAAGCAGACCAATACAATTCCCGGGCTTATACCCGACGGAGTCGGAGGATTTTTTGAATTTATAAAAGGCAGAGTCGTAATTCCATTCGACGGCTCGCTTTTCAATTTCAGACACGTAATCCGCCACGAGCTTACGCACGTATTCAGCACCAGCAAGATAGCCAGCGAACTCAGGATTCACGGAAAAATTGTGGATTATCCCCCGCCCCTATGGTTTACGGAAGGGCTTGCGGAATTCTATTCCACCGAATGGGACGCTCAGGCGGAAATGGTGTTGAGAGATGCCGTGCTGAACGGATATATGATAGGACTGAATGACTGGGAAATGGTTTACGGAACATTTTTTATGTACAAACTCGGGCAAAGAGTTCTGATGTACATTGCCGAAAAGTACGGCGAAGAGAAAATTACCGAGCTGATGGAAAACATCTGGTATGATGATAATTTTGAAAATGTAATGAAGATTACAATCGGAAAGGATTACGAAGAATTCGACAAGGAGTTTTTATACTCGCTGAAGAAGAAGTACTTTCCAATGCTGACTGAATTCGACAGTCCCTCCCAGGTATGCAGGAATATTCTTTCAGATGGATTTGCTCACAAGCCTGTCTGTTACTGGAACGGAAATAAAGAGGAAATATATTTCATAGGAAACAGAATCGGTTATACAAGCATATTCAAACTGAATCCTAATGAGAATTCCGGCACGGAGCTGGTGGTAGAGGGAGAATCTTCGGATATGCACGAAGCATTTCATTATTTCAGGACAGGGCTTGATATTTCACGAAGCGGATTCCTTGCATTTGTAACTCAGAAAGGAAGCGCAGATGCTCTTTTCATTTACGACATTAAAAAAAATAAATACTATTCCGATTACTCCTTCAAAAACATAACAGGCATCGGCGCGCCTGCCTGGAGCGGTGACTCAAGGTATATTGCTTTCTCGGGTATGGAATTTTCAGGAAAATCCGATATATACATTTTCGACACACACTCGGAAAAACTGACAAGGCTCACAAACGATTATTACGACGATACCGACCCGTGCTTTTCGCCCGACGGAAAATATATTGTGTTCTCTTCTGACAGGTCTTCCTCTTCCGATAAGAACACATACAATTTATTCCTTTACGAATTATCCGCAAACGCAATTACAAAAATCACGAATTCGGATGCAGTCATTTCATCCCCTCACTTTTCGGAAGAAGGGAAGCTGATTTTTACATCGGACCTCGGCGGCTCGAAGAACATCTGGTGCATAGATTCTGTATCCTGCTCCGCTGAAATGAAAAGAGTGACAAGCTTCACATCTGCGGCATTCGACCCGAAATGGTGCGGAAAGGATAAAATTGTATTCACCACATACGACAACGGAAGAATCACAATTAAACTGCTTGAAAATGTAAATGCAAGAACAGAAAAATCGAATACATCGGAGCAGTTAACATCTTCGCAGTACATAAACGGCAGGCACCTGGATAAAATAACACATACAACCGGAAACAAAAGCCCTGTTTACAAAAAGAGGTATTCGTTTGACCTTGCCACTACTGCGCTGGTTACGGACCCGGTATTCGGAAGCTTTGCAGGGGGAATGCTCTCCTTGAGCGATATGCTGGGAAACGACAGGTACAACCTTTTGCTATACAATAATTCCAACTATGAATCCGAATTCTGGAAAAGCTTCAATGTCGCCGTATCGAGAATCTCGCTCGAAAAAAGACTGAACTATGCATACGGGATTTATCACCTCTCCGGATTGCGATATGATTTGATGGAATCTGACTTTGCGTATTACGAAAGAATGTACGGAGGATTTATCAGTTTCTCTTACCCGCTGTCATTTTTCAGAAGGATAGAGACGAACACAAACCTGTCTTCATCACAGAAGGATATTGATTTCATAAACAACCGCCGCTCACTGATTTTATCAAATTCTATTTCCTATGTTAAAGATAATTCCCTCTGGTGGTACACGGGACCGATAGACGGGGAACGGCTTAACATCACACTGGGATACACAACCGACCTTGAGAACTCGAATGAAAATTACTTCAGCTTTTTATTCGACTACAGAAAATACTTCAGACTGGGCAAGCTCTCTTCGCTGGCTTTTCGCGGACAGTTTTTTATCAACGAAGGAAACTACGCGAGAAGATATTTTACAGGCGGAAGCTGGTCGTTGAGGGGCTGGCCGTGGATTTCGATACACGGCAGGAAGCTATGGCAGACAAATGCCGAACTCCGTTTTCCGTTGTTCGATGAAATCAACTTCAGGACTCCGGTCGGATTCAACCTTGGTTTTCCGCAAATCAGAGGCGCGCTTTACTTCGATGCCGGAAACTGCTGGGATACAAAAGAAAACTACGGTTACACACGCGGAAGCATAGGAGGCGGAGTGCGAATGAATATCTTCGGAGTAATAGTACTGCGCTACGACCTCGGAAAGCGAATCGAGGAAAACTTCACCAAACTGCAAGGCAACCTGTATCATCAGGTATTCTTCGGCTGGGATTTTTAAAAATCAGGTAGTGTCTCTGCTCTCATAATGTAGACCTACTTAGTATTTATTCTATATAATTGTTTTATCAATATTTAAGTCATTCAAAAAACCCAGAATAGTGTGTCCACACTATGCATAGTATAAATACTGCCTTTTATTTATTGAAAACCCCTAAATTTCTTTGTTTTTAGCGTTTTTCTTCTGGCACGGAGTTTGTAATAAGAATAGTGACTAAGCAAGGAACATTAAAAAATTAAAGGGTAAACAAAAATGAAAAACGCAATAAAAGTAATCACAATCGCAGTAATCACAGCAATCAGTTTCAGTTTCGCCTCGGCACAGTATTCGGAAAGCTTCGAAAACAACTTCTATCCGACAGGATGGAACGGAAATGGCTTTGCAAAGAGCAATAACAAGAAAAAAAGCGGCAACTACTCGGCAATGTCCTCGCAGAACAATAAGAACGGTAATGAAAATTATATGGTAATCGAAGACGTTATTTTCAGTTCAAGCGCATCATTTACAGTATCATACATCAGCCACAACGGCAATAAAAACACAAGAATATCAGTTTACGTAAAAAACAACAATATTAACGGCGGTGACTCGGTACTGGTAACATTATTAACACCCGGTTCATCAAGCTGGAAAACAACTGACGTACAGTTCCCGCAGGCATACCAGAACACGGTAAACAATAAGATTTTCTTAGTAATCAATAAAATCGGAAACGGCAACGATAAAGTTTATATAGACGACGTGAATTCAAACTTCCCGATGCCGGTCGAAATGGAATCATTCACAAGCAGTGTAAACGGGAACAACGTAAAGCTGAACTGGAAGACCGTATCGGAAACAAACAACAAGGGTTTTGAAGTGCAGAGAAATTCAAATAACGGATGGATGACACTGGGATTCGTAAATGCAAATACATCAAGAGTTTACAGCTACAGCGACAACAGCGTACAGAGCGGCACATACCAGTACAGACTGAAACAGATAGATTTCAACGGCAACTTCGAATATCACACACTGAACACAACAGTAAACATTGGAGCACCTTCAAAATATTCACTGTCACAGAATTATCCGAATCCTTTCAATCCTTCGACAAAAATCAGCTACCAGATTTCAAAGGATGAATTCGTAACACTGAAGATTTATGATAACACAGGAAAAGAAGTTGCAACACTGGTAAACGGAATGCAGACAGCGGGATATCACACGGTAGAATTCAAGAGCAGTCTGTCCTCAGGAACATACTTCTTCAAAATGACAGCAGGAAGCTTCACAGACACAAAGAAAATGACAGTAATAAAATAATAAGTTTGTAATACCCTTTAATTAGTCGAAAGCCGGCGGTACTTCAGCCGGCTTTTTTTATTTTACGGCATTTTTTATTAAATCAAATCTTATATTATTATTTCGTATTTTTATGCAATAATCAAGGGAACAAAGTTATGTACAGAAGAACAAAATACGATTTAAAACAGGAACTTAACCTTATAAAGGAATCAGGCCTTTTCAAGGATGAAAGAATAATCCTTTCAGACCAGAAGGCAAATATCAATGTAAGCTATCCCCCCGGCTCTAAGCCGAAGGAAGTGATGAACTTCTGCTCGAATAATTACCTGGGGCTTGCAAACCATCCTGAAATTATAGATGCGGCAAAAAAGGCGCTGGATAAATACGGATTCGGGCTGGCATCGGTGAGGTTTATCTGCGGCACTCAGGATATACATAAGGAGCTTGAGGAGAAAATCTCGAATTTCTACCAGACTGAAGATGCCATTTTATATTCATCGTGCTTTGATGCAAACGGAGGACTTTTTGAAAGCATACTGGGACAGGACGATGTGATAATAACAGATGAGCTGAATCACGCAAGCATTATAGACGGCATAAGGCTTTGCAAGGCAAAGAGATTCATTTACAAGCATTCGGATATGAAATCGCTCGAGCAGAAACTTGTAATGGCGAGGGAAGGTATGGACATCTGGGAGCACACGGGGCTTGCACACGAGCCGAAGCCCGCTAAGAATATAATAATTGCTACGGACGGTGTATTTTCGATGGACGGTGATATTGCAAACCTTAAAGATATAGTTGAGCTCGGAAAGACTTACGATGCAATGGTGATGGTTGACGACTCGCACGCGACCGGATTTTTCGGTAAGACAGGAAGAGGCTCGATAGAATACAGGGATGTTCTTGGGGAAATTGACATTATCACTTCAACTCTCGGAAAAGCGATGGGCGGGGCAACTGGAGGATTCACGGCATCGAAAAAGGAGATTGTAGATATGCTTAGGCAGCGCTCGAGACCGTACCTTTTTTCGAACACGCTTGCTCCTTCTGTTGCCGGAGCGGCAATTGCGGCTTTTGACCTGCTGGATAAGAGCAACGACCTTAGAGAAAAACTTATGGATAATACTTTATTCTTCAGAAAAAGAATGAAGGAACTTGGATTTGACATTATCGAAAGCGTGCACCCCATAACCCCCGTGCTTTTCAGGAAATTCGATAATGATGCAAAGCTTGCACAGACAATGGCAAAAGAGCTTTACGACGAAGGAATATACGTAGTCGGATTCTCCTTCCCCGTGGTTCCGAAAGGACAGGCGAGAATCAGGACGCAGATTTCCGCGGCGCACTCGAAAGCGGATATAGAAAAATGCATAGCAGCTTTTGAGAAAGTAGGTAAAAAACTAAAAGTAATTTAATTTTTGTTAATTTACAGATACATATTAAAAAGTCACATCGGACCTTTTGTGTTTTCACTCGGGACGCTGATATTTTTATTCCTGTTTCAGTTCCTGATGAAATCAATAGACCAGCTGATTGGCAAAGGGCTCAGCATCTGGATAATAGTTCAGCTGATAGTGCTGAACCTGGCGTGGATGCTGACGCTGGCAGTGCCGATGTCGGTGCTGGTGGCAACTCTTATGGCTTTCGGCTCACTATCTTCCAACAACGAGGTAACGATAATGAAGGCAAGCGGAATAAGCCTGATGAAGCTGATGCTGCCCGTAGTTGCCTGCTCGATTATAATTACATACCTGATGATTTTATTCAACAACGATGTACTTCCCGAAGCAAACCATAAAGCAAGGGTTCTGCTTCAGGACATATCAAAGACAAAACCCACTTTTCTGCTCGAATCGGGAAAGTTTTCCGATGATATAGGCGGAGCGAAAATTTTTGTAAGGAAGACATTTGAAAACAGCAATGAGCTTGAGGGTGTTTACATTTACGACTTTGCAAATCCAAATAATAAGAACCTCATTACGGCTAAAAAAGGCGACATAGCTTTCACTAATGATTTCAGGAACATAGTAATGAATCTCGAAAACGGGGAAATCCACCAGCTCAATAATCTCGACTTTGTAAATAAATACAGAAAGGTAGAGTTTACAAAGCACAGGATAATCCTCGATGCGGCGGGATTCGGATTCCACCAGTCATCGGACAATGCATTCATCCGGGGAGACAGGGAGCTCTCGGCACAGGCAATGAACAGGTTGATTGACAGCATTAACTTTATGAGGATAAAATCGAGAAAAGATTTTCTCGACGGAATTTTGACCAGTTCTGCCCAGCTGTTCAGAATAAAATTCAAAGATACGCTTTTAATGAGAAACACTCCGGTATTAAAAAGTTATACGAATGATTCGGCATCAGCGGGCGGATATATGTCTTACGATTCCGTTCCTGCGGCATTCAATAACTTTATGGCAAGAATGGGGCAGTATAATACGCGTCCGCAGACCGAGCTGCAGCTCGATAAGCAAGTAGATATGTATAATGTTGAGATTTACAAGAAATATTCTATTCCTTTTGCCTGTCTGATTTTCACGCTGATAGGCGCTCCACTGGGCTACAAGGTAAGGCGCGGCGGATTTGGAATTGCCGCAGGATTATCATTATTCTTTTTCCTGCTTTACTGGGCATCGCTAATTGGAGGGGAAAAGCTCGCGGACAGGGACATTGTCTCTCCGTTCTGGGGAATGTGGATTGTAAACATAATTCTCGGAATATTCGGATTGTATTTAATGTTTAAATCTTCTTAGCTATATTGCAGTAAATAAATTCTTTGTCAATTTTTTCAATATTGAAAACCGGCAAACGATAATAGATTTTTGTCAAGCCCCGGACAATAGAATGTTACCCAACCCCGTCAGGTTCGGAAGAAAGCAGCGGTAAGTAATTATTTTATGTGATTCGGGTGTCTTGACATTTTTTTTATATAAAACTTAATTCATACAAATTTTTATGGGAAAGACAAAAGTTGCAGTAATCGGTCTGGGAGGAATTTCTCAGATAATGCACTTACCAGCCCTGCAAAAGCTCAGAGAAGCTGAAATAGAAGCCATATGCGATATGGACATTGGCAAGGCAAAGAACATTGCAAAAAAGTTTTCTATCAAAAAGTTTTATAAAAATGCAGAGGACCTGCTTTCGGAAAACCCGGAAGTAAATGCTGTGATAATAGCAACTCCCACAGATACTCACATGGAAATTTCCATAAAGTGCCTCGAAGCCGGAAAAAACATATTGGTGGAAAAGCCAATTGCCCTCGATCACAAAGAAGCCGCAAAAATAGTAGAGGCAGGTGAAAGAAACAACAGAATAGTAATGGTCGGAATGAATAACAGGTTCAGGACAGATGTGATGATGCAGAGAACATTTGTCAAGAGCAAGGAGGTAGGAAATGTTTTCTATGTAAAAACGGGATGGCTCAAGATGAAAAGCTCCAAGGAAAAATGGTTCATGGAAGCAGACAAGGCGGGCGGCGGAGTATTTGTGGATAATGGAATAGCAATGCTGGACCTGGGAATGTGGATGCTGGGATTCCCTGAACTGAAGAGCGTATCGGCAATTAACTACTTTCACAACACAAAGGCTGTCGAGGATTCGAATTTCACCCTGATAAAATTCAAGAACGGCTCTGCGCTGACGATTGAGGTAAGCTGGAGCTTTTTAAGAAGCAAGGAGTTTTATTACTGCAACGTCTACGGAACAAACGGAAGCACATCCATAAATCCGCTCAGAATACTGAAAAAAATGGATACTGAACTTTTCGACATAACCCCGAAGGGTTTCAGGCAATCCCCTAATGAAGTGAAAAGCAGCTACGAATTTCAAATGAAATACTTTCTGAGTACGATAAACGGGATGAACAATCTTGTTTCCTCGGGAAAAGAAGCTTTAAGCGTAATGCAGGTCGTGGAAAATGTCTATAAATCGGCAAAATCCGGAAAAGAAATTATGTTTAAATAAAGTTAATAATTAGGAAACAATTTCTTAATATAACAGGGGTAGCTTTATGGCAAAAAAGAAAATGGTTTATAAAATATTAGTTGTAGATGACGAAAAAGACATTGTAGATATACTTAAATACAATCTGGAAAAAGAAAATGAATTCACCGTAATAACTGCATCTGACGGAAAAGAAGCTATTGATAAGGCAGTTTATGAAAAGCCAAATCTGATTTTACTTGATATTATGATGCCGGAGCTTAACGGTTTTGAAGTATGCAAGAGATTAAAAACCTACCCCGAAACAACAAAAATACCCGTAATCTTCCTTACGGCAAAGGAAAACGAAATTGATGAAATAATTGGACTGGAGCTGGGTGCAGATGATTACATACAAAAACCTATTTCTCCGCGAAAAGTAATTGCAAGGGTGAAGTCGGTTATACGAAGAACATATTCAGAGCCGGATCAAATGATAAAAACAGATGGATATGTAAAATTCAGAAAACTCGAAATTGATACTATTGCACACTGCGTAAAGATAAACGACGAAGAAGTTTTCTTCCCTAAGAAGGAATTCCAGCTTCTGCATTTTCTTCTTTCAAACAGGGGCAAAGTGCTTTCGAGAGAAGTACTTCTTAACCAGATATGGGGAGAAAATATATACGTTGTTGACAGAACAATAGATGTTCATATTGCAAAGGTAAGGGAAAAGCTTGGGGAATATTCGGTTTATTTGGAAACAATAAAGGGACTGGGATACCGATTCAATAACGATTAACTATGCGCCTATCAAAAAACTGAGCATAACATATAAAACCATTCTCTTTTTTTTATTATTAACCGTAATTTTAGTCTTATTGCTTTTTCTATTCAGAACTAAACCCGAAATAATTGTAACTGCCATTATAGTTTCGGTTGCTTATACTTTTTTCATTTTTATCTTCCTAAGATTAGAATTGTCTGATAAAATCGATTTTATGAAGAAGGAAATGGATAAAATATCGGATGAAAAATACTCACTGAGCGAAAATAATTACGAAGAAAAATTATTCGAACTGTGCGGGATTACAAGGGAGCTTGAAGAAAAGAAATTTTTTCTCGGAGCAAACAAAGAAGTATCAGAACTTCAGGCCAGACTATTGACCGTGATAAAAAGACTCATAGACGAGCTGAACACTGCAAAGGTTTTCAAGATTAACAGGAATGAATTCCTGGGAAATGTTTCTCACGAACTCCGCACACCGATTTTTGCTATTCAGCTTTCTCTGGAAACCCTGATAGACGGTGCTGTTAACGACGAAAATGTCAGTATGGATTTTCTCAACCGCGCATTAAAGCAAACAGAGCGCCTTCGCGAGCTCGTAGATGACCTGATTAATATTTCAAAACTCGAGGCAGGAATGAAAATCAGCAAGAGATATTTTGAGATTAACAGGTTTATTAAAGACGTCGTAACGGAACTCTCCGGTCTGTCGGAAAAAAGGAATGTTGTAATAAAAATTGAATCCGGAGTAAGCGATAAAACGATGGCATTTGGCGATGAAGAAAGACTGAAACAGGTTTTTGTAAACTTAATAGACAATGCAACAAAATATGCCGCCGAAAACGGAGAAATAATAATCGGGATCAGGAACACCGAAAAAGATGTGATTATCAGCGTAAAAGATAACGGTGTGGGCATACCGAAAGAAGACCTGCCGAGAATATTCGAAAGGTTTTACCGTGTTGATAAAACACGTTCGCGTGATATGGGAGGCAGCGGGCTTGGACTTTCAATCGTAAAACACATACTCGAGCTTCATAACAGCACTATCAGAGTGGAAAGCGAAGAAGGCAAAGGAACAAAATTCGAATTTAACCTGCCAAGCTAAACCTGAGTAGAAAGTTTATAAGGTTTATAAAGTTTTAGGGCAAAAATCAATTGAGATGAATAAGAAATATCAATTTTTAAATGTTTAATTTATCATTTAACATTTTAAATTTAACATTTATTTAGTTCCCGGTTCGTTGGGTTTTGATTCGGGTTTCTTCGGAGTTTCGGTTATTTCCTTTTCAATATCGGTGGTTGCCTTTTTGAATTCCTTTACGCCCTTTCCTATTCCCTGCATAAGTTCGGGAATTTTCTTTGCTCCGAAAAGCACAAGAATTACTATAACTATTAATATAATTTCCGGGGTTCCTAAGCCAAACATTTTATTTCTCCTTAAAAATTTTCTATAAAAATTTTTCACATTACGGATTCTGCAACACTTTTCAGAAGTTTTAAGCCGTCGGTATTACCAAGTGATGAATCCGAAACGCGTTCCGGATGAGGCATCATACCAAGAACATTACGTTTTTTATTCTGTATACCGGCTATATCAGAAATAGAGCCGTTAGGATTATCATTGTACCTGAAAAGAATCTGGTTATTGCTTACCAGATCCGTCAGTGTATCCTCGTCACAGAAATAATTTCCTTCTCCGTGCGCAATCGGAATCTCGATATCCTCTTTGATTCCGTAATTACTCGTAAAGATACTCTTATTATTTTCCACTTTCAAGGATACAGTTTTACAGACAAATTTGAGGTTCACGTTTCTTAGAAGCGCTCCCGGAAGCAGTCCTGATTCGCACAATATCTGGAAGCCGTTGCATATTCCGATTACAATGCCCCCGTTATCCGCAAACCTGACGACATCCTGCATAATATTTGAAAACCTTGAAATAGCTCCGCATCTTAAATAGTCACCGTATGAGAATCCGCCCGGCAGGATTATAATATTCCTGTCGCCGATGCTCCCCTCTTTATGCCAGAGGAATTTTGTGTCGGCTTTAATTATTTCCTTGAATACATGGTATGCGTCGTGGTCGCAGTTTGAGCCGGGAAAAACAACCACACCTACTTTTGCGTTCATCCTTTTTCTTCTCCGGAATTTAAATTATTTCAAATTCGTAATCTTCCATTACTGGATTGGAAAGAAGTCTTTTGCAGGATTCTTCTGCAATCTTATTTGCTTCTTCTTTCGATTTTGCGTCGATTTTCATTTCTACGTATTTGCCTATCCTGGTGCCGGATATGTTATCGTATCCGAGGGATTTGAGCGAATGCTCGACAGTTTTGCCCTGAGGGTCAAGAATCGTTTTTCTCAGCGTAACTTTTATTTTTGCGGTAAACATTGGGAAAATTATTTTTAGGTAATATAACTATTTTTCTTTATTAATTTCTTCTTTAATTTTTTCCAGGACTTTCTGGTCTATCTTTGTGGAATCTAGCGATGTTTTTTTTGATTTCGGCATTGCCTTTGATTCTTTTTTGTCTTTCTTTTCTATCAAGCCCTTTGAGTTAATCGCATCAATATTTCCGGACTTATCATCGGTTATCCTCTGCTCAATATCTTCTACTTTTTTCTCTTTTTCCTTTGGGGAAAGTGTTTCAATATTCTTTCCGTTTTCCTGGTAAAATCTTTCTTCACCTTTTCTGTCAACCTTTCCTGATTCTGTTTTTACCGGGTCGCTGCTTGATGGTCTTATAACTTCTTCAAGTTTCATTTCCATTTTCGGAGATAAAGTTGGAGAAGGAGTTACCGGCTGCTCGTCAGTACTTGTTTTTGTTGAGGTTTTTCCAATAAATTCATCCGATATTTTCCCGGGGTCTTTTTTCAGGTCGCCGGCAATATCTTTCGATTCAGTCTGCTCTTTCGAAAGAGTCCCGGTACTTTTATCTTCAGGAGTCAGTCCGTTGGTCTTTTCATTTTTCTGATAATCCGAAATTTGCGGAACGTCCGTTATCTTTTTTGAATTAAGTACAAAAACAGATACAACAAAAATAGCAACGACAGTAAGACTTAAAGAAGGAATAAGCCAGGGATTCCTGTTCTTGCCGAATAGTTTTACCCAGATTGAAACCTTAACCGGTTCAGGAGCTTTTTTTTGACTAATTTCCGCTTCTGCGAGGTTTATTTTCCTCTGCAAGGAGTTCATAAAGTCATCTCCCGCCTTTACTTTCGGCAGTTTGAGAAGTTTTTCCCTTACGTCAATATGTTTTTCTTCTTCGTGCAAAACTCTATGTTTTGTAAATTTCGCTTAATAGTTTTTTAAGTTTTTCCCTGCCCCTGTTTATTCTTGATTTCACAGTACCCAGAGGCAGACCAGTAAGCTGTGCTATTTCCTCGTAATCCATATCTTCGATATCTCTTAATATTATCACTTCTTTAAAAGAGTCCTCCAGTGAATCTATTGCTTTCTGTATATAGTAGTTTTCAATTTTTGCATTGGCAACTTCATCAGGTGCGAGAACGTTTGCGGGAATTTCGTAGTCTTTTTCGTTTTCGGGGTCGTAATCGCTGATGGACAGAGCATTATAGCGGCTTTTTTTCCGCGCATCTGTTTTAGCAGTGTTTATAGCTATCGTGTAAAACCAGGTAGAAAACTTGGCGATTTCTTTGTAAAGATGTTTAGAGCGGTACAGCTTTACAAATGCATCCTGAGCAAGATCTTCTGCCTCGTCTCTATCCCCCGTGTACCTGTATAAAAAATTCACGACTTTGTCTTTGTACCTGATTACGAGTTCATTAAAAGCTTCAACCTTCTCTTTTTGAAACTCGATAATCAGTTCTTCATCGGATAATTTTTTATAGCTACTTTTATCTAAAGACACTTTTCCGCTCTTTTTAAACTTTTTATTTTAAAATTAGTTCCTAAAAATATTTAATAACTTACAAACTCGCTAAGTTGCTGATTAATGCAGTAAATATTGCTCTTTTGTCCGGTGAAGACGTTTTGAATGCCTTGTCAGCTCTGTAAATATAATCAAATGCTTTCATAATTTTAAGTTCATTTGTAGCATTTTTGTAGTTTTCGTATATCTCCATCATTTTATCTGCATTTTTACCCCAAATTTTAAGTTCTTTTCTTTTCCCCCATTGGTCAAATCCCACTATTTTCGGGTCGAACATCTTATAAACCGATATAAAAGCAGAAATTAAATAACTGACCAGTCTGATTTCTATTTCTTCTTTCAGACTCAGCAAATCATATATTTTTAATGCCTTATTCATATCGCGCGACATTACAGCCATAATGAAATCATTTTCGTTGAAGTCGCGTGTAAGTCCTACACACAGATTCACATCTTCCACATTTATTTTTTTCGAAACTGCGCAGTATGTTTTCAGCTTTTCAAGCTCCGTGATTACCTCATCGAAAGAGGGATTCACATATCTGAGCAAAAGAGTAATTGCCTCTTCGCTCACTTCATAACCTTCAAGTTTTTCCTTTATCCATTTTTCTATTTCGGCGGAATTAGTTTCTTCTTTAATATAAAAAGTTATATTCTCGCCCCTGAAGTCATCGAAGTTGGACAGAGTGTATTCGGTATCCTGAACGTGAAGAATCAGGAGCGTATCGGGATTTGAATTCCTGAAATAATTTATCAATGCCTGCTTATCGTCTTTGGATAAGCCTTTCACACCCGTGCGCTTTTCAACTCTGTACAGCACGATTTTTTTTTCGGAGAAAAATCCGAGATTACTGCATTCATTGATTACGTCTTCAATTTGCTTGTCACCCGAGAAAAATTTTCTGATATGTTGTTTTGCATCGTATGACTTACCCACGAACTTCTGCCCTGTTTCGGAAAGCAGTTCTTCCAGCAGGCTTTTCTCGTTCAGAAAAAGAAAAATATTCTGCTGAAGCTTGCCGCTTTTTGCTTTTGCAAGCAAATCGGAATATTTTATTAAATACTCTTTGCCCTGGTTTGATTTAGCCATAAAGTTAAATTAACAGAGATATATAAATTTTTAAAGGGGGATATTTTGGCTTAAAAGCATTGGTACACGGAAAGACCGGAAAAAAGCAGATGTTCGCAGATAGAGTTTTTTTATACGTTAAGAGCAAGAGCGGAAACGCCCCTATAAATTTCAAAAAATAAGTTATTGTTTTAATAAACAAACAAAAAATTGCAACGTTGTTGCGTTGCAGTACGTAGCACTTTTGTTTCCCTCTCTTTTTAATCACTGTTTTATTTATATTTATTTTTGCATTTTCAGCGGTTTTTTGTTGCACTTTTCGGCAACGCGGGCAACACGTTTATTTCGATGCAATTTAAAAAATTCCTACTGCATATTTCAAAGAACAGTATACCCATATAAATATATGGTATATAAAATTAAAAAGCAAGGGGAAAAGAATCAGAAGTGTTGGGAAAAGAAAACTCAATAGCCACGACTTTTGCGCTCATTACATCCTCCGTGGCGGATAAGTCGTGGAAAACTTTCAAACTTTTTGGGCTTTAGCCCCAAAGTTAAAAATTATCGGCTAAAGCTAAAATCTTAGGATACTCTTTCCACGAGCTAAAGCTCGTGGCTATTGAAAAAAATCTAAATTTTATATTCCGCTCCGCTGGAGCGGGAGAAATGCTGGTTCTTATTTGCTATAAATATTTCGCTCCTGCGGAGCGGGTAAATGCTGGTTACTATTTTGCTTTCTATAATAATTTCATCCCTACGGGATTTACAAATTCGAATAATCACACAGCATCTAAAGCTCGTGGCTACTGAAAAAAATGTTTATATTCCTGCGGAGAAAGAAAATCACAGACTTCTAAGCTACAAATATATTTTTTCCCCGAAACGAATAATAATCGGTATATTATTTCAATATTATATCAATTTGGTCTTTTATGCCAAATTTCCATCCAGTCTTTTGGTCTGCTTATAGAATTGAATCCGACTTTTTGATACACTCCGTGCGCATCTTTTGTAATTAAGAGCCATTGATAAACATCTTTTAAATCAGGGTGATTTAAAATATAATTCATCATATCATGCCCGACTCCTTGCTTTCGAAATTTTTCATCAACGATTACATCCAAAATATAAGCAAACCGGGTTTTATCCGAAATCACTCTTGAAAAACCTATCTGAATATTTTCATTAGTAAATGCCCCAACAAGAAGAGCTGAATTTTTTGCTCCATTAATAACCTCTTCTTTCTTTATACCGATACTCCAGAAAGCATCTTTTAACATAAATGTTATTTTGTCGAAATCCATTTCTCCAAAACCGTCTTTCAGTATAATATCTATTTTATTATTCATATTATAATATATTAATAATTCACTCTTTATCTTTTTCCCAACGGGCCCGCCACAGCGGATTTTCAAGACGTTGGGAAAGAGGTTGAAAAAACTATATTAAAGCCTATTTAAATATTTTCTTAGTAAACGGTATCAGCATTGGAACTTCTTTCTGATATTTGACATAGGCATTGCCAAATTCGAGTACAAGTTTCTTTTCTTCGAGAATTGTTCCTATAATAACATAGAGAGTCAACAATACATTTACATATATATCCATCATCCTGAAAGTCTGGCACCAGAGATATATTATGAGAGCAAAATACATTGGGTGCCTGATTAAGCCAAGCAGTCCATTCCTTTTTATTGTATCAGTTGGATTAATTTTCACTTCCTTTTTGAAGTTCATAATCTGGCGAATACCAAAAAACGATAAAGAATCATAATTAAAGAAAAAAGCATAAAAGAAAATAAGCAATGAAAACCCCGTCATTATATACCTGATAACAGAGAAGGGAGACTCATAGACAATAATGACTTTATCGTCAATTTGATTTGCGAAATTAATTAAAGGAATAAGTAAGATTAAGGATATAAGAATATAAAAAAGCCTGTAAAAAGCATAGTACTCCTTTAAAAGACGGTTCATCAGGTTTGTGAACCGGGTACTAATCAGGTAACTGTGAAGCGAAACATACAAAGTCCAGAGAAATACAACTAATAAATATTTCATTTTGTCCTCCTCTTAATTTATTGTTGGATATTTCCTGTTACGTGTATTGCCTTAATTTACTACTTTCTTACAAATTCTTATAAATAAACTCCGTCATATTTTTATATAAATGATACCTTGCATTAGGTCCGAGCATAAAATGATTTTTGTTCGGATACGCAAGCATTTCATAATATTTATCAGCTTTAATCATTGCATCAATCAGTTCCATGGTATTCTGGAAGTGAACGTTATCATCCGCAGTCCCGTGGACGATAAGAAGCTTTCCTTTCATATTTTCGACATAAGATATTACAGAGCCTTCTTCGTAGCCGGTAGGATTTTCCTTCGGAGTTCTCATAAATCTTTCGGTATATATATTATCGTAATATTTCCAGTCTGTAACAGGCGCAACCGCCATGCCCATTTTGAAAACATTGGCGCCTTTTGCCAGGCACATAAGAGTGAAATAACCTCCGCCGCTCCAGCCCCAGATTCCAATTCTGTCTTTATCTATATAATCCAGCGAGCCGAGATATTTTGCGCCTTCAATCTGGTCGCCGACATCCGTTGTGCCCAGGTGCATATATGTGCATTTTCCGAATGCCTCGCCGCGTCCGCCGGTACCGCGGTTATCCACGCAGGCAACGATATATCCTTTTTTCACGAGCATCTGATACCAGACATAATCCGCCCTGCCGTATGCATCGAGAACTGACTGTGAGCCGGGACCGCCGTAAACATACATAAGTACGGGATATTTTTTCCCGGGCTCCATTTTATCAGGCTTCATCATCCAGCCGTTCAGGTCCCATCCGTCGGAAGTTTTAAAGGTGAAAAATTCTTTTTTTACAAACTGTTTTTCTTCCATCAGGGCTTTGAATTTTTTGTTTTCTTTAAGCAGACTGATAATTTCACCGGAAGATTTTTGAAGCCAGATTTCCCCTGGAGAGTTGGCATTGCTATAGCTTATAAAAGCATATTTCGAATTCTTGCTGAAATCCGCAAAGTAATATCCTTTCTTTTCCGAAAGACATTTTTTATCCGAGCCGTCTAATCTGACGGAATACAATTCCCTTTCCAGCGGAGACTGCTCGGTAGATGTATAATATACAATTCCGTTTGCTTCGTCCACGCTGCAAAGCGTCCCGACTTCCCAGCTTCCTTTTGTAATCTGGTTTACAAGCTTTCCGTTCATATCATAAAGGTAAAGGTGCTTGAATCCGTCTGCCTCGCTGAAGCAGATGAATTTATCATCTTTTAAAAATGTAATATCGAGAGTTCTGTCAATGTAATACTTATTTTCGTCTGTGAGAATTACACTCGATTTTCCCGAAGATGCATCTGCCAAAAGCACTTCCAGTTTATTCTGAAGGCGGTTCATGCGCAGTAACGAAAGCCGGTTTGCGTCTTTCGTCCATTTTATTCTCGGTATGTACTGGTCGGTTTCGTTTCCCGTATCGACTTTTACCGTTGATTTATTTTCAATATTATAAATCCAGACGGATACAATAGAATTATCCTCACCGGGTTTCGGGTATTTATATTTAAAGCTCTCGGGATATGTTTCCCCGTACATGCTGAATTCAAACTCTTTTACCCTGCTTTCGTCGAATTTCATATAAGCAATATTTTTTCCGTCTGCAGACCATTCAAATCCTTTTGTAAATCCGAACTCTTCTTCGTACACCCAGTCGGGTGAGCCGTTGATTATTTTATTATATGCCCCGTCTTTTGTTATTTGCTCTTCGCTGTTACTTTTCAAATCCTTTATATAAATATTATTATCTCTGATAAATGCAATTTTATCCCCGTTCGGAGAAAATGCGGGCAGTTTCTGTAAACCCTTTTCAGACAAGGGTATTATCGATTTATTTTTTATATCCCATATATAATATTTTGCCATTGTAGAATACCGGAAAATCGTGACAGATTCTGTGCCGATAAGCAGGTAGTTTTCGTCGGGACTGAAGATGTATTCCTCGATATCATCGGGAGACATTCCGGATATTTTTGCAAATTCACCAAGGTCGAGTATTACCTTTGTCTGTGAATATGTTTTGTATTCATATTCAACAATATTCTTTGCCGAATCCAGCATCACGAAATGTTCACCGTCTTTTAGATGCGTGACTTTTCCGATGCCCTGCGTGCGGTATTTTCCCTTGATAAGCAAATCTTCCAGCGTAATGTCGCTGTTCTGTGCAAATGAAACTGCCGTAAAGATAAAAGCGAATAAAAAGCAAAAATATTTTTTCATATTAAGAAGTTATATTTATTAAATCATATTATTTAATTTTAAAAATTCATCTGCAGACAGGACTTTAATCTGCGCTTTCCTGTAATCTTTGATATTTCTTGTCAGCAGAAAGTCTATTCCGTTTTCCTTTGCGGTATAATACTGGATAGCGTCCTCGAAATCGTTAAATCCTGAATTCAGGGACAATTCAATGATTTTTTCGTCAACAGGCAGCAAACTTACAATTGTTTTTAATTTTCTTAAAATATCATAAGCTTTTTTTGAACTTTCGAATTTTCTCAGAACATAATAAATATTGGAAAAGGATAACGAGGAAACAAAAATTTTAATGGCTTTTTTATCTGCAAGCCCAAACAATTTCTCGGAATGCGAGCTGAAAGGTTTTCTGTCCGTCAGTAAATCCAGTATTATATCCGTATCAACAAAAACTTCAACCATTATTTGTATTTTTTTAATAAAAATTCGGTATAATCTTTCTTTCTGTTGTAATTTTTCGGCAAGGATATCACACCTTTAAGTTCCCTGACTAATTTCGATGTGTTTTTTTGGTTTATGTCTTTTTTAACGGTAAGATTATCGAAATAATCTTCGACTATTTTTGATAGGCTTCGGCTGTTTTTATATGCATAATTTTTAGCCCGTGAAATAGAATCTT
The DNA here is from genome assembly GCA_016218085.1 of Ignavibacteriota bacterium. Lineage (GTDB taxonomy): Bacteria > Bacteroidota > Ignavibacteria > Tepidaquicellales > Tepidaquicellaceae > FEN-1279. The sequence continues at coordinate 99,278 of JACREY010000005.1, read as the reverse complement.
TGTTTAATTTAAGTGTTAATTTAGTTTGCATATTTTTGATTTATACGTATAAATATAAAATATAAATACGTATAAATCAAGGAGAATATTACGCAATTACAAGCAAAAATTTCCGTGTAAAATATATAGTTTATGAAATTAAATATATTTATTTTAAATTAATAAAAACAAAAATTAGTCTTATGAAGAAAATATTAATTCCCGTTTTATTGCTGTTTGTGTCTTTATCTTTTTATTCCTGCTCGGAAAATGCAGTTAATGTGATTAACGACATTGTATCAAACAAGGTAACGGCTAAAGACCGGCTGGATTCGGCATTTGCGCAGGCACAGAGAAAATACAGTTCAAGCGTTAAGCTTGTGATGATTTTCGGAAAGAACGTATTATTCGAAGGAACCGATGTCGGAAAAACTGATATAACAGGGCTTACAATTTTATCTGACCCGAACAATATCGGCGCATGGCTGTACATATTCAAGAAGCCGGGAACGGACACGCTCGCCGTTTATACTCCGAATCCAACCCCGGGAGCAAGAGACTGCATAGAGCTGACTGCACTTTTCAGTTTTAATACGGTAATAAACCTGATTTCGGATACATCTGCCAGAAATATTGTATCAGGTGCTTTATCTATGATTAACAACACGAACTTTTTTATCAGCACATCATCAAATGAAATTGTAAACAGTGATGTTGCATACGGATATTCTTATTCATCAAATCCGACAATCAAGTTTAATTCATCATACATTCCGGTTTCAAGTTCAAACAACGGTCAGTCTTTTTTTGCAACAGGCACCAATAAGACCGTGAACATGTTCCTGATTCCTGCTCTCGGAACTTTAAATTTACCGGCTTATATTTCGGGATTGATTAACTTTCCAAATGACCTATGGGTTGTAAATTATAAAAGAACCAATAACAGTGTCGTGGAAAACTTTATTGAAGCAACGGTAACCAAGAGCAGTCAGAATATGACCATTAATATTCCGCCTGCATTTACCAGTAAAGTAATAAATTTATCAAAGTACTAGAATATTGAACTTTTAGCTTGTTTTAGCTGTTTTAGAAATTAAGAAAAGTCAGAACACATATTTCTGGCTTTTTTTTGAAAGGAAATACGACTAATTTAGTCCAGTTTAATAAACAAGGAAATAAAACAAAGCTTTATAATAATGGCAGAAAACAACGAAAACGACGAAATTCTCGAGCAGTTAGTAGATGGTGAATATAAATACGGATTTACCGACAACTTTGAGCTGGATACCTTGCCAAAAGGTTTGAACGAAGATGTAGTAAGATTCATTTCGAAGAAGAAGGAAGAACCTGAATTCATGCTCGAGTGGAGGCTGAAGGCATACAGGCACTGGCTGACTATGGAAGAACCCAAATGGCCGAACGTGAAATATCCCCCGATAGATTATCAGGATATAATTTATTATGCCGCTCCGAAAAAAGCGAAGAAATTAAATTCACTTGATGAACTCGACCCAGAAATAAAAAAGACTTATGACAGGCTTGGTATCCCACTTGTGGAACAGAATTTCCTTGCAGGTGTTGCAGTGGATGCTGTGCTTGACAGCGTGTCGGTAGCAACGACTTACAAAGAAAAGCTTAACGACCTCGGAATTATTTTTTGTTCGATTAGCGAGGCGGTGCAGTTTCACCCTGAACTGATTAAAAAATATCTGGGCTCAGTCGTTCCTGCGCAGGATAATTATTTTGCGGCACTTAACTCTGCAGTTTTCAGCGACGGCTCATTTGTCTACATTCCCAAAGGCGTAAGATGCCCGATGGAGCTTTCAACATACTTCAGAATCAACGCGGCAAACACAGGACAGTTCGAAAGAACATTAATCATTGCAGATGAAGGCGCATATGTTAGCTACCTCGAAGGATGCACGGCACCTATGAGAGACGAGAATCAGCTTCACGCTGCAGTCGTGGAATTAGTCGCCCTTGATAACGGAGAAATAAAATATTCTACTGTACAAAACTGGTATCCCGGAGACAAAGAAGGAAAGGGCGGAATTTATAATTTTGTTACGAAGAGAGGAATCTGCTACAAGAATGCAAAAATTTCCTGGACACAGGTGGAAACCGGTTCTTCTATTACCTGGAAATACCCGAGCTGTATTTTAAGAGGTGACAACTCAATCGGAGAATTTTATTCGGTTGCAATGACAAATAATTACCAGCAGGCGGATACGGGAACCAAGATGATTCACCTCGGAAAAAACACAAAGAGCAGAATTGTATCGAAAGGAATTTCAGCGGGATTCAGCCAGAACAGCTACCGCGGACTTGTAAAAGTTTCTCCCAATGCCGAAAACTCCAGAAACTACTCGCAGTGTGATTCTCTGCTGATGGGTGATAAATGCGGCGCGCATACTTTTCCGTATTTTGACATAAAGAATAACACCTCAACCATCGAACACGAAGCAACGACTTCGAAAATCAGCGAAGAGATAATGTTTTATTGCAACCAGCGCGGAATTTCGCAGGAAGATGCAGTAGCTTTGATTGTAAACGGTTATGCAAAGGAAGTACTGAACCAGCTTCCGATGGAATTTGCGGTAGAGGCACAGAAGCTTCTGGCAATTTCTCTGGAAGGAAGCGTTGGGTAGAGCAATGTTAAATTGTAAATGTTAAATTATCAAACAGTTAATTTATTTACGATTTACTATTTACATTTTACCACTAATAAATAAGAATAATTTTAAAAATATAATTTAATTAAATTAGATAGAAATGTTACAGATAAAGAATTTAAAAGCAACCATAGACGGAAAAGAAATCTTGAAGGGAATTAACCTTGAGGTTAAGGCCGGTGAAGTTCACGCAATAATGGGACCGAACGGCTCGGGTAAGTCAACACTGGCTTCGGTATTATCAGGCAAGCCCGGATATGAAGTGACCGGCGGCGAAGTGATATTCGAAGGAAAGAACCTGCTTGACTTTTCCCCTGAGGACAGGGCAAGGGAAGGAATATTCCTTGCGTTTCAGTATCCCGTAGAGATTCCCGGCGTATCCACAACAAATTTTATGAAGACGTCCTTAAACGAAATCAGAAAATACAGAGGGCTTGAGCCGATTAGCTCGGTTGAGTTCCTTAAATTAATGAAAGCCAAGGCAAAACTTGTCGAGCTTGATATGGCAATGACAAGCCGTGCCGTCAATGTGGGCTTCTCGGGAGGAGAAAAGAAGAGAAATGAAATTTTTCAGCTTGCAATGATGGAGCCAAAACTTTCCGTTCTAGATGAAACCGATTCGGGGCTCGATATAGATGCACTGAGAATAGTTTCCGAAGGAGTTAACAAGGTCAGAAACTCAAAGAACGCCTTTGTTGTGATTACACACTACCAGAGGCTGCTGAATTACATAGTACCCGATTACGTTCACGTGCTCAGCGACGGTCAGATTGTGACTTCGGGCGGAAAAGAACTTGCATACAAGCTTGAAGAAATGGGATACGACTGGGTTACAAACAATGATTAATGAGCAATCAGTAATGAATAATATTTTATAATTAATAAAGTAATGGCAGAATTAAAAGACAAAATAATAGAAAAATACACAAGCACAGAAAATTTAAATAACGGCGAGCCGGTTGAAATAAAGCATATCAGGGATAAAGCGAAAGAATATTTCAGGACATTCGGCTTCCCGAACAGGAAAATGGAAGACTGGAAGTTCTTCGATTCAAAACCGATAATCACAAATGATTTTAAATTAGTTACAGAAAAGCAGGAAATTGAAAAAAGTGTTTTAAATAATTTTCTCATACAGGATTTAAAAGCAAACCTGATTGTGCTGATTAACGGTGAATATTCAAAGGAAAATTCACAGATAATAACCGAGCGCAAGAATTTATTCATCGGAAGCCTGAAAGAAGGGATGAAAACGAAACCTTATATTTTAGGAAAATATTTTGCGAAATATGCTGATTACAATGCAGACGGATTCACGGCACTGAACACTGCCTTCGCACCGGACGGAGCTTTCATTTATATTCCGAAGGGAAATTTACTGAAAGACCCGGTGATAATACTTAATATCCTCGACTCGAGAAAATCAAAAGTACTCGGACAGCCGAGAAATATTATTATTGCAGAAGCAAACAGCGATGTACATATTATTGAGGAATATTACTCAATCGGGGAAAACGACGTTTTTTCGAATGTCGTAACAGAAATTCATACTGACGAAAATGCAAATGTTCAGTATTACAAGATTCAGAACGAAGAGGCAAACGCCTTTCACGTAGGCACTACACAGGTATTCCAGGAAAGAAACAGCATTTTCACTTCAATCACCCTCAGCTGGGGTGGAAGTGTAACAAGAAATAACCTTAATTCATACATGAACAGTGAAGGAATCGAATGCAACTTCAAAGGATTATATTTCCTGACAGGAAAACAGCACGTGGATAACCATACGCTTGCAGACCACGCAAATCCGAACTGCAACAGCAATGAACTTTACAAAGGAATACTTGCGGATGAATCAAACGGCGTATTCAACGGCAAAATAATGGTAAGGCAGGATGCGCAGAAAACAAATGCATACCAGATGAACAAGAATATTTTATTATCCGATACTGCATCCATCAATTCAAAGCCACAGCTTGAAATTTTTGCGGACGACGTGAAATGCAGCCATGGAGCTACAACAGGACAGATTGACAAGGAGCAGCTTTTCTATCTGAAAGCAAGAGGGATTGGAGAAAAGGAAGGAAAGAAGCTATTAATATTCGCTTTCGCAAATGAAATAATAGAGGACATCGAAGTACCTGAACTGAAAGAATATCTTGTTAACAGGTTAAACGAAAAGCTCGAAAAACTGTAAATAAATTTCAGGAGGAAGTAAATAAGTTATGAGTCATTTTGATGTAAATAAAATAAGGCAGGATTTTCCGATACTCCATACAAGCGTAAACGGAAAGCCGCTTATATATTTTGATAATGCAGCCACGACTCAAAAGCCAACGGCAGTAATTGATGCGCTTGTAAAATACTATTCCGAAATAAACAGCAACGTTCACCGCGGAGTACATTCCCTCAGCGAGAAAGCCACAAATGCTTACGAAGCTTCAAGAAAAACCGTTCAGAAATTCATCAACGCTGAAAAGGCGGAAGAAATAATATTTGTTCGCGGAACATCCGAAGCAATAAATCTTGTTGCAAACTCTTACGGTCAGAAGCATATAAAGGATAACGACGAGATAATAATATCCACACTCGAGCACCATTCGAATATAGTTCCTTGGCAGATGCTCTGCGAAAGAACAGGGGCAAAACTGAAAGTGATTCCCATAAACCGGGACGGTGAAATAATTTTCGGGGAATTCGAAAAAATGATATCAGATAAGACAAAATTTATATCGATAGCTTATATTTCAAATTCACTTGGAACAATAAATCCCGTAAAAAATATTATCTCCCTAGCCCGCTCGAAAAATATTCCTGTAATGCTGGACGGCGCTCAGGCGGTACAGCACGTTAAGATTGACGTAAAGGAACTTGACTGTGACTTTTTTGCTTTTTCCGGGCACAAAATTTACGGCCCGACCGGAATAGGAGTGCTTTACGGAAAAGAAAGTTTTCTAAATGAAATGCCCCCTTACCAGGGAGGCGGTGATATGATAAAGAATGTCACTTTCGAAAGAACGACTTATAACGAACTGCCGTATAAATTCGAGGCAGGAACACCAAACATTGCCGGAAGCATAGGGCTTGCTGCGGCACTGAATTATGTTGAAGATATCGGGATAGAAAGGATTGCAGAATACGAGCACGGGCTTCTCAAATACGGAACAGAAAAAATGATGGAAATAGAAGGAATGAGAATTATTGGTACAGCAAAGGAAAAGGCAAGCGTTATTTCCTTTCTTGCAGGAAAAACGCATCCTTATGATTTAGGCACCCTGCTTGACCAGCTTGGAATTGCCGTGAGAACCGGCGTTCACTGCACGGAGCCGCTTATGAAATTCCTGAAAATACCGGGAACAGTTAGAGCATCGTTTGCGTTTTATAATACGAAAGAAGAAATCGACATTTTAACAAACGGAATAAAACGCGCAATCAGCATGCTGATATGAAAATTAATGATATGAATAAAAGTATTGAAGAAATTGAAGATGAAATTGTCGAGGAGTTTTCTCTTTTCGATGAATGGATGGACAAGTATGAATACATTATCGAACTTGGAAAGAATCTTCCTTCGATGGATGAGAACTTAAAGACAGAAGACAGAAAAGTTTCGGGTTGCCAGTCACAGGTGTGGCTGAATACAAAATCCGAAAACGGAAAAGTCTTATTTGAAGCTGACAGCGATGCGATAATAACAAAGGGACTTGTCGGTTTGCTGGTAAGGGTTTTGTCGGGACAAAGACCCGAAGATGTGATAAATGCAAAACTCGGATTCATCGATAAAATCGGAATGAAGGAACATCTTTCACCCAACAGGGCGAACGGACTGGTGGCAATGATAAAACACATGAAATTAAATGCTTCATCCTTGATTAACAAAAATTAAATTATAAAAATAATTTTAGAAAATTGAAAAAAGAAAACAGAAAATAACGGAAGCAACAATACCATTTTCATTTTTCTTTTTTCATATAACTTTTTTAATATCAGAAAATTTGGGCAAAGAAATTATAAACGCAGATCAGGAAAACAACACAAAAAAAGAAATAAATCCGGATGAACTTAAAGAAGAAGTAATAAAAGTTCTGAAAATGTGTTACGATCCGGAAATACCGGTCAATATATACGACCTTGGTTTGATATATGATGTCAAAATTGCCACGAATGGAGATGTTCTTGTGATTATGACTTTAACTTCACCCGCCTGTCCCGTAGCAGGCACACTGCCTATAGAAGTTCAGGAGAAATTAAAAGAGCATCCGATGATTCACGATGCAAGAGTAGAAATTACTTTTGACCCGCCTTGGGGACTCGACAGAATGAGCGAAGAGGCAAAACTTGAGCTCGGATTCCTGTAAAAAATTAAAAAAACAAGACTTACCGGTCTCAAATTGATACAAAACTTATCTTATCATCCTTAGATTTTTAAATTTTAGGGCTTTTCTTCTGGCATATTAATTGAGGTTTAATTAATGTTTTTAGTAATATTACTTTTTCCATAAAAACATTAAATGTCGATTATGCTGAAGACAATTCATTCAAGGATTCCCTTCTCGGGAAAAACAATTTTAACCTTTATTTTGCTGTTACTGATACCTGAAATAACAAAATGCCAGAACGATAATTCAATGGCTTATTTTTCCAATATAAAAAAAATCTCTATTGAAAAAGGTCACTCGCAACAACTTCTGCTTACGGGACACATTTACAGGAATAAGAAAATAAAAAACATAAGCGAGGCACCGAAACAAAATTCTGTAATCGGTAAAAGTACGAGTAATATCTGGAGCTCGCATTACAGGTACACGGTAAAGCAGGAAATTACGGGAAAATCGAAATTCGGAGAAAATAACAGTTCAAAAACAATTTTAGTCAATACGCTTGGCTGCATGGAAGACCAGGTTTCATCTGTTTTTTCGATTAAGAAAAAAGATTTACCATACATAGCGGCAGTTACCGGAATTACTCTCGGTTTATTTGCTCTTGATGCAAGGATTGATAAAAATGTAACTAACCTTGATGATAATTCGAGTGTAGTTAATGCCACAAGCGAATTCATTACAGAGTTCGGTGCAAGCAAGGGAATTTATACGGTTGCAGGCTTTGCAGGATTAAGTATAATATTCAGAAGCAGCAAGGGTCTGCAAACATCTCTTTACGCATTTGAAGCAATGCTCACTTCGGGTTTATGGATAAGATTCGGTAAGCTTCTTGCAGGTAGGGAAAGACCCAGCGCCTCCTATGAATATTCAAAGCATCCGTCGGGAATATGGAGGGGACCAATACACCAGATTATCAATGAAGAAAAAAGAAGCGTCGCTTCTTATGATGCTTTTCCATCCGGACACACGGCAACAATTTTTTCAATAGCAACTGTATTTGCAGAACAGTATAAGGACATACCTGTCGTACCTGTATTCTGTTATTCGTTTGCAACTCTCGTCGGAATATCAAGAATGATTGAGCATACTCACTGGGCGTCAGATGTATTTCTCGGAGGGGTTATCGGATATTTGTGCGGTCAGGCAGTTATTAATTTTTATAAACCTCACGATTTTAAGATAAACAAAAAAACAGTTTCTTTTTCGGTAAAGCCTGTTTTGGCGCCGCAAAACTACGGTGCGGATGTCGGGCTGAATTTTTAAATAATTTCTTCGGCCTTATAGCCGGCTTTCATTACAGTTTCTTTTATATACTCTCCCGATATTTCTTCCCCGGTAACGGTAAGAACCCTGTCGGGATCTTCAAGGTCAACGCTCCATTCTTTTATCTTATAGCTTTCATCAAGATACTGTGAAACTTTTGCAACGCAGTTGTTGCACTTTATATTGGTTTTAAATTTTAGCGTACTCATATTATTTGTAAAATAATTGTTCATTTTTTTCATATGAAACAAATAACTTTTTACATTAGTTCTGCTTGTGCCCATCTGCCGCTTTTGCGGCAAGCCTGTCCGCATATTCGTTCCACTTCTTTCCGGTATGGCTTTCTATTTTAACCCAGTGAATTTTCAGGCTGTTGTTTTTCATAAACCCGTAATATTCCTGCGATACGGCTTTTTTGGTTTTCCATTTTCCGCTTGCCCATTTTTCAAGTCCTTTATAATCATAATAAATTGTCACTTCTTTCACTCCGTTTTCATTGCACCAGTTTATTGACTCCGTTACGGCTTTGATTTCACCTGCAATCTGGTGGGAACCCTTTACCAGCGGGGCTTCCACTATTCCTGATAACTCCGAAATAATTTTTCCGTTCTTTCTTATTACCGCCCCGTAAGAAGTGACGCCTTTCCTGTAAGAGCCGTCAACATCTATTTCTATTCCCTTATCCTTGTAAATTATTTCTTCTTTAATTCCGTGAAGCTCGTTCCAGCAGTTCTGAATAATCAGTTTATCCCCCTCATCGGGAATTTCCTGCAATGTGATTTTATAAGCATCCTGATTCGGACTGTAATAAAGATTGATGACTCCGATATCGATGGCTTTAAGTTTCACGGAATATTCACGCACCGAGCCGCTGATTATATCGGCAAGAATATTTTTCCCGCTAAGATGGCTGATAAATTCGGAAGATTTTTCCTTAAGCTTATATTCGTATTTATATTCCTTATTATGCACTTATTTAAGTCCGAAAAAATTTATAATTTAAGTATATAAAAATTCGGAACAGTGATTTTAATTACAAGTCAAATACAAATGAAGAAGAAATATTTGAAATATTTAATTATTGCTCTTGTTTTGATTTTTTCTTCGTGTGCTGAAAAGTACAGGGAAATTGCAGTATACTCAAACCCTGACAGCGTAAAGGTGAAACTGGAAATTTCCGGTGAAAGCACATCAGGAGGAAAAGCCGGATTTTCCCTAAGGTTCATAAACACAGGAGAGCGGGACCTGGGCAGATGCAAAATTAAACTTAACGATAAATACGAACACCAGCTGGAAGGCCTGTTCTGCATAACCGAAGACTGGGAAGGAAAGCCCCAGACATCGATGATAAAGACCGGAGAAAGTGCAACCGTAATATTCGGACCGAATTATGACAACTATTCATTATTCGGAATAAAAGATGATAACTTCGGATTACCTGAAATAATAGAGCTGACCTGCCTCGACGGAAAAGTAATCTGGAAAACAAGATAAAAGTATTTTTTAAATTTAATATAATTTATGTCTGAAACTAAAAATTTTGTACCGTTTGTATCTGCTTCAGCGGAGATGAAGGAATTTTCCTTCCGCGCGGTTTTTCTCGGCGCACTGATGGCAATGCTTATGGGAGCCGCAAATGCATACCTTGGCCTGAAAGCAGGAATGACAATTGCCGCAACTTATACAACTGCCGTCATAGCAATGGCAGTGCTGAAAGCCCTTAAAGGAACAATCCTTGAAGAAAATACCGCCAGAACAGTCGGCTCTATCGGCGGAAATATTGCATCAGGAGCAATCTTTGTTCTTCCTGCATTTTTCATTTCTTCAATATGGGACCCGTTTTATTCAACTTCCCATTACATTATCTCGACAATTATTTTATCGGTTGCCGGAGTTCTCGGAATTATGTTCGTTACGCTTCTGCGCAGAGTATTAGTGGAAGATGCGGAACTTCCCTTCCCGGAATCGATTGCCGCGGCCGAAATTCATAAATCAGGACAGAAAGGAACAGGAGGCTCGAAATTTTTATTATCGGGTATGGGACTGGGAGCACTTTTCACCGCACTCGTCGAATTTAAATTCATTGCAGCAAGCTGGCAGAAAATTGTTTCATTCACAAAAGGAAGCCTGCTTTTGCGCTCGCCGGGAATGGCACCCGCATACTTCGGTGTCGGATACATAATCGGTCCGAAACTAGGCGCTATCAACTTCAGCGGCGGATTGCTTGCCTGGGGACTTCTTGCACCGGCAATTGCATATTTTCTGAATTACAATAATCCGGCAGGCGTTTCAGACTGGGCAGTTGAAATTACAAGAGTGTGGAAAGCATATGTGCGATATATTGCCATTGGCGGCATGCTTGTCGGTGCATTTTACACATTATATAAAATGCGTAAGAGCCTTTTCGAGGGAATTTCCCGCTCTTTTGCAAACATAAAGAAAACAGCAGGCGGCGGGGTAGTGCTTGAAAGAACAGACAAAGACCTGAATATGAAAGTAGTTTTACCTGTGTTATCCGGAATTGCGGTTGTGATGTTTTTCATTTTTAATTATTTCACGGGCTCTGCATTCCCTGCAGCAGTCGCAACTGTTGTAATGATATTTCTCGGTTTCGTTTTCGCCGCAGTGTCAGGATACCTTGTGGGAATAATCGGAGTAAGCAATAATCCCACGAGCGGACTTACGGTTTCTGTGCTGATAGTGGTTGCATTCCTGATGATTGCGCTTGGAATGACAGGAACGGCGGGCATTGCAGCGGTTCTTGGAGTTGCTGCATTTACCTGCGTATCGGTTTCTGTTGCAGGAGAAATGATGCAGGATTTAAAGGCAGGACATATACTCGGCTGCACTCCCTGGAAAATGCAGGTCGGAGACATATTCGGAGTTGTTTCGGCATCCATAATAATGTTCTTCATTCTTTCGCTGCTTCACCTTGGAGACATAAAGCAGTCAACCGGAAATGAAATCGATAAATTAAAAAGCAATAACACTGCAACAGTAACATATAAAGGAAAGAATCCCGAGCTCACGGGAAAAACATTCACGCTAGACGAAGTGAAAGCAATGCCTCCCGAAGCTCAGAATGACATTCTGGGAACAAATGCCGGGTTCGGAGGGGAAAAACTTCCCGCTCCCCAGGCAAGCCTGATGGCTATAATGGCGCGAGGCATAGTGGAAGGAAAAACGGAACTGATTCTTATTATAATTGGAATGTTTATGGGTGCGGCACTGATAATGATGCAAGTGAAAAGCCCGATGCTGATAAGCGTGGGAATGTATCTGCCTATAGACACATCATTTGCGATTTTTATAGGAGGACTGATGAAAGGAATTATTGACAAGGTGATTGAAAAAAGAAAGTATGATGAAAAGCAGAAGGAAAAAATATCAAACATAGGAATCCTGCTCTCTTCGGGACTGATTGCAGGAGAAGCGCTGATAGGCCTGCTTTTTGCCGGACTTGCATTTGCCGATATCAAGATTTTCCACATGTTCGAGCAGCCATCTTTTATAGGAAGCCTGATAGCAATTTTTGTTATAGGTTTATTCCTTATAATGGTTCCTCTTAAAAAGAAAGAAGAGTAGAAAAAATATTAACAGGTGAATCCGTAAAACGGATTCACCTGTTTTATTTTAATTTCCGATACTGCAAAATCAGTTCATGGGCTTTCACAGCTATCCATTCTTTCATCATATAGTTGGATTCGTCATTTTCAATTTCATACAAAATCATATCCGGGTCTTTTTTATACGGGTTTGCAAGGAAGTTTAGAATTTTTAAAACCTTATCAAGAAATTTTTTGAAAAATTCACGGTGTATTTCGGGTATTCTGCTCCTGTTGTATTTTAAATAGTGTTTTGATTTATCCACTTCTATATATGCTTCCTCATACCGCTTCAGTTCGTAACAGCACATCAGTTTATATCTCATCGAATCAAGATGGTGAAGATTGTTTTTTGTTTTATGCCTGTTTATCAGCGCAAGCGCCTTTCCGAATTCCCTGCGGTTGAAGCAAAGCCTTATAGTTGCAAGATTCACTTCATCATCCCTGAGATGTTCGGGAAGAAGCGGAGCATATTTGCGGATAACCATTTCCACCCATTTATACTGCCTGACCTTCAGTCCGGTAACTATATATTCCCTGAAAACATTGGCGGGATAGCCCGACATTCTTAAATCTGAAACCAGGTTCTGGCTAAGCTTGCGTTTATAAAGCCGGAACAGTTCGTTGTTATATTCCGTCTCACCACTGTTCAGCTTCATTATGTAATATGTCATCAGTGTCCTGTAAATATCCGTTCTGAAATCTTCAGTGAAATATTTTTCGTTTAAATAAAACAGCTTAATTGCCCTGGCCGAATATTTTTTATCGTTGGGATTCTGAATGCACTTAAAAAGATAATACCTTATCGCAGGGATAATAAATTGCCTGTCATTCTTTTTTATAAGTTCTTTAAAAAATAAATCCGGGTTAACCAAATCTGTCAAACCTATCACAGGATTTTCCCCGTGCTCAATGTTTTCATATTTTTGTATGAGCAGTTCCTGTCCGGTTCTGTACAGACTGCAGAGAATATCGGCAAGCAGAATCCTGCTGTGCCTGAAATACACATCCAGAGCGACTTTCTTCTCTTTATTCTGCTGGTGGTAAGAGGCATTCAGAAGAACATTTTCCTGAATATATCTGTATAAATCCGAATCGAATAAATTTTCATTTATCAGCTCTTCCGTTGCCGCCATATCCCTTGAATACAAATCAAGAAGTCTCCTTCCCAGCAGTTCGCTGAAGTAAGAGTTTTTCCTGCTGGCATCGTTTTTTCTTACAGAAATATTAATCAAGTATTCCTTTGCGTGATTTAGAAGTTCCGTCTGCCTGTTCAGCAAGGTCTGCTTGCCGTATTTTGTTTTATAAGCTTTTTCGAATAATTTATGCGCAGGTATTCTGCCAAGAGTATCCATTTCCCGGGAATATTTCGAAAGAAGATTCACGAGCGGAAAATATTTCCTTCCCGAAATTGCATCCTGAGATTTTATATGGATTTTAAATTTCTTCCATTCCTCTTCTGTGAATGACTTTAAAACCGAAAATAAGTATTTATTAAGCATATATGATCTTAAATTTATTGGGTATTTACAAAAAATATAACTATATATAAAATATATAAGATATAAAAATGTTACAATTCTATTATGGGTAGAATGATATAATTTTTTCTTTGTTAAATATCTCGCAAAATATTAATTTGCATTAAATATTACAGAATTTATAAAACACAAAAATGAAAAATTTCTTTTTATTATTTATATTCATTTTATTGGCAGGCTATGCTTCTGCACAATGGTCGGCTAACACGGCAGTGAATACAGTCGTTTGCGATACAACCGGCGAGCAGCTTCTTCCGAAAATCGGAATGACATCCGACGGCGGATGCTATATCGGCTGGTTCGATTCAAGAGCCGGCGGTTATGCGGTTTACCTGCAGAGACTGAACGCACAGGGTGAAAAGCAGTTTCCAGCAGGCGGACTGCTGGTAAGCAATAATCCGCAAAGCTCATCACTTGTTGACTGGGATTTAGCCGTGGACGATTCTAACTGCTGCGTGCTTGCATTCACGGATACGCGCGCAGGAAGTTCGATTAATCCGTATGCATACCGCATCAGCCCGACGGGACAATTTCTCTGGGGCGCAAACGGCATTGCATTAACGGATTCTGTAAACATTTATCAGGCAAATCCGAAAGTAATAATCACTTCGGACGGCAATGCGGTTATCCCCTGGCAGTACAATAATAAAATCGGTATAGTTAAAATTAACAAGGCAGGAACAAAAGTCTGGGGAAGCACGCCTCTTATGGTAATTGGCAATCCCTCGATAGGAGAAAAATTTAATTTCCCGACTGGTGTTAAATCTGACAGTGCAAGCTTTATACTTTACTGGATGGGTTACACAGGCTCATTCATCAGTCCTGCAAATTACAAAACGTACACACAAAAATTTTCATCAGCGGGAACACGCCTCTGGGGAAACCCGCAGGATACAATATGGAGTCTCGGCAGCGCACAGGGCACATACCAGCCGCAGATAATATCCGACGGCAATAACGGAGCAATTTACGTCTGGCAGAGTTACGTTTCCGGACCAACCAACTGCTATGTGCAGAGAAAAAATTCATCGGGACAGATACAGTTCCCCGTAAACGGAGTTGCGGTTGCAGATGTAAATACGGATTTAAGATTTATGCCTGCAGCTTGTTATATGCCTTCGACAGGCGAGACTTTTGTATTCTGGCAGGAAAAAAATTCAAGTCAGTCACAGATAGGTGTTTATGGTCAGAAGCTTTCTTCGACAGGCGCAAAACTATGGCCCACTACCGGATTTATTTTCAAGCCTATGGACGGAAATTCATTCAATTCGCTCTGGGCACACTCAAGAGATACAAATGCAATGGTTTATTACACTGAACTTATCACAAGCGGAGGCGGATTAATAAAAGCTTTCAAGGTAAACAGAAGCGGAGCTTTCACGTGGGGAACAGGAATTTTAACTCCCGGAAGCAATACAAGCGGCAAGGGCAGAATGGTTGTGGGAGTGAACCAGAATAATATGTCTGTAATTGCATTCGGTGATGCAAGAAATGATGTCGGCGGAATTTATGTTCAGAATATAAACTATAACGGCTCATTCGGTACCCCGACAGGCATTATAAACAACGGAATCGCAGTTGACAAATTCGAACTCTACCAGAATTACCCGAATCCGTTTAATCCGAATACGATTATAAAATTTCAGATTAAAGATTCAAGATTTGTGTCCTTAAAAATTTATGATATGCTCGGAAAAGAAGTAGCTTCTCTTATAAGTGAGAATATGAGTGCAGGAATATATGAAGTGAACTGGAGCGGCGAAAATCTTTCGTCGGGAATGTATTTTTATAAAATTACCGCAGGTGATTTTTCTGATGTGAAGAAATTAGTTCTAATTAAATAAACCCCTAATGTAATACCTATGTAATAAAAAAAGCCCTCCGATGTATATCGAGGGGCTTTTTTTATGTTCAAAAATTTTATTCTTTTCCCTACCAGTTCTCGCCGCCGTTTGTGGTGGTCATAATTAATCCCGACTCTCCTACTGCTACGCCGTTATTTGCATCGGTAAAACAGACTCCATAAAGTATTCCTTTGAAATCCGTGTACTGGTAATGCCAGGTTCCTCCCCAGTCGGTGGAAGATACAATCGAGCCGCTTCCGCCGACAGCGGTGATTCTGTTTATATTCGGCATCGATACTGAGAAGAGCGTATTGGTGGTAGGGCTTGTGCCTGCATTATACCAGCCCTGCCCGCCGTCTATGGACATTTTTATTGTTCCTGCATTGCCGACCACGACACCTGTGTTAGCATTTATAAAAGCAATTCCGTTTAAATCAACTCCCGTACCGCTTGGAGCGGTTACCCAGTTATACCCGCCGTCCCAGGTTCTGTAAATCAATCCGCCGCTTCCGCACAGCAAGCCGTAAACGTAATCTACGAAATATAAACCGTGTATCGAAGTCTGCACCTGAATTTCATTGTACCAGTTTACTCCGCCGTTTGTAGTCATAAATACCGAGCCGGCATATCCCGCCAGATAACCTACATCGGGACCGACAAAAGTAATTCCGTTTATCTGGTTCGTCGTGCCTGAAAGTTGGTCAAACCACGTGCTTCCGCCGTCAGTAGTTTTTATTATCGTTCCATTGCTTCCCGCGGCAACCGTGATGTTTTCGTCTATGCACTTGATACTCTTTAGCCAGTAACTAAATCCTGCGTGAACAACTGTCCAGTTAATTCCTCCGTTTGTGGTTCTTAAAACCTTGCCGTTTTCTCCCGCCGCCATTCCATAATTTGCATTTACAAACGATACGCAAAATAAAGTATTTATAATTCCGCTTGACTGAATAGTCCAGCCGCTTTTTCCTGTAGAGCCGTTGTTTTCGGGTGATGTTGTTTTATCTTTTATTTCGCAGGAATAAAAAACCGCAGTGAGAAATGTAAATATTACTATATATAAGGGAATTTGCTTTTTCATAATTATTATCCTTTTTTCAGATAATTCAAATAAAGATAATTAATTTATAAGAGAAAACAAATGAAGAGTAAAATTACAATATTTTATTAATATATGATTTTCAGTTAATTATTAATGATACGGGAAACAAAAATCAGATTTTTGAGTATAATATTTAAACTTATTTTAGTGCAAAAATTTAATATTTTTCCATAAAAATAAAGCAGGAATGAAGCCGGAAAAATACATTACATATATATTCGGAATATTTTTGATTTTTGCGCTTGCATATATTTCCGCCTGTGATTCAAAAGGCGGCTCTACCGAAAGCGTGATTGTGAATCCTCCTCCGCCGCCGCCTAATCCGTACGGCGAGGGAAATGGGAAAATTTCATTTATCAGGACACAGCAGATAGACGGATCTGTGATAATTTATATATCCAACAAGCAGATTAACGACACCATAGTCTGGAATGTTTCCCCTTCCTGCGATACTAATATTATTACATCACAGATACTCAAGGCAGGAAACTACTCGGTAAGAATAGAAGGAAATATTTTTCTCTGCAATTACAACGTGAATGTGGAAGAGCGTAAATGCAAAATACTTGACTACACAAATTGCAGCGGAGGATATGTCGGATGCTACACGCTTGACGGAGTATGGAACCGCACAGCAGACGGACCCTGCCCGAACTGCAGGGGCCTGAAAATTGAATTCAGGAACGGAGTCGGCGAAGTGATATATACTCCGCCCGGATGCAGGTTTCCAATCGGCGATTTGAAATGGATAGACTTCGACATAAACGGATGCAATATATCGGACCTGGCGCGCGATTCGCTTGGCGGAGGTCCTGAATACCAGCGCGCAAGTATGACATTTGAAAATAAAAATTCTTTAATAATTAACGGACCTTCGGGTACAATACCGTACTCAAGGATATCAACGGATGAAGCCAAAAAAATTCTTAAAAATATTAAGCGTACTGATAACAGCGGCGCTCCTGCAAAGTCAACAGGGCTGCAAACTGCCGGATGAACCCGAATACGAAATTCCGAATTACACTTACGAAACGGGAATGTATTATGTCGGAAATCTGAAAACAAACGGCGATGCAAGATACGTAAAGGGTTGGATAATAAACGGAATGCAGTATGCTTTTCTGGCAGACGGGCAGAAAGGGCTGGAGGTGATTGATATTACAAATCCGAAATCTCCTCAGCTTGTTTTTAATTACCAGACAGGCGGTTTTGCCAAAGAAGTATTAATAGACACATTAAGGTCGAATATATATGTTTTTATTTCGGATGAATCAAAAGGGCTTTTCATTTTAAATGTTACCAATCCAAATGCAGTTTATCTCGATACGCTTTTATCCTATCCGCAGGGAGTAAATTCCTGTTATTTGAAAAACGGATATCTCTATGCGGCGTTAAGACAGGGGGATATAAAAATATTTAATGCAAATTCACTTCCGGATTCGGTTTATGAAGCGGGTGCATACTCGCCGCAAAATGCTGCTGAACATATTGAAATTTCCGGAAGCACTATGTACCTTCTCGAAAAAACAAACGGGGTGGAAATAGCAAATATTAACAATCCTGTATTGCCCTCTATCCAGTCACTTTTTACAACATCAGGAACCTGCTACAATCTGAAAATCGCGGATAACCTCGCATATATTGCGGACGGTCCCGCAGGACTTACTGTTGTGAATATCGGAAATCCAATGCAGCCATATTTTGTAAGCGGACTGAATACTCACTCTGATATCAGGGGAATTGATTACTCTCCCAATTTTCTTTTCACTGCCGAATATAATATGGGAGCAGAGGTATTTAATGTATTCAATCCTGCATATCCGAACGATATAGGTTATTACGACGCACAGGGATACTGTTACGATGTAAGTTACTTTAAAGGCAAGATTTTAATCGCCAACGGGACATACGGACTGCTGATACTGAGGTTTTAGCGCTCTCAGAATTTTTACGATATTTTGACTTACCTGCTTGTTAGATAGCAAATTTATTCTTATTTTTACCTTTCTTTAATTTGAATTAAGAAATGAAATATATTTTATTTGTTTTTCTTTTATCTGGAATAATATTTTATTCCTGCAATTCGGATAATGCTGTGGAAAGCAATACCGAAACATCCGCCTATGTAAAATTACTTACTGCCGAATCAGGCAATACTAAATTCGAACTGTGGAGCGCAACAGGCTCCGTGCTTGCATACGGATATAATGAAATCGGTTTCAAAGTATTTATTAACGGCACTGAAAAAACAGATGGCTTTGTAAAGTACAAGCCCGTAATGTACCATTTCATCGGACAGACAGGCCACTCGTGTCCAGTTTCATCCGCGTTTTATTATAACAGCAGTAAGAAACTTTTCACCGGATATGCATGCTTTTCGATGATATCAGATTCGGCATCAAACGGTCAATGGACAGGATATTATAATTACAATAATGCCAGCTTTGTAGATTCGATTCCGTTTACGGTTCTGTATTCCGATAACCAGCTTATCGAATGGGATGATATAGTAGGCTCTAATACGTATGTGCTGACACTTCTCAAACCGAAAACACCACGGCTGGGAATTAACACATTCGAAGTTCTTTTTCATAAATACATCGGGAACAATCTTTACGCTGAAATTGATTCCGCGGTAATGTCTATCAAGCCCTGGATGCCTGCGCACGGACACGGCTCCAGCAGCAATGTGAACCCAATTAGCTTCGGCTCGGGCAGGTATGAAGGAAAAGTGAATTTTAATATGCAGGGCGAATGGTACGTTTACGACACCATAAAAATTAATAATACAATAGTTACTAAAAATGATCCGCCAAGATTTATTTTTAATGCGCAGTAATATGAAGAAAATAATTTTAATAACAGCTTTATTCTTATCGGTTTTCCAGTGCAGAGTTTTTTCGCAGAGCTGCTGCGGAGGAAGCTTCTATGATATAGCAGTGCTTTCTCTAGACAAGCACGCTTTATTCAATGCAGGTGTGAACTATGAAAATTTCAGCGGTTCCTGGAATCAGAAAGGCACGTGGAACAAGCTAAGCAACACTTCCTGGCAGATGAGACCTGTGATAGCAGGAGCATACAGGTTCAATAAATTCCTGCAGGCAGGTATAACAATACCATTTGTGATAAACAGAAACAACCTGCAGGGCCTGGACCCTCAGGCATCAGGCATCGGAGATCTTACGCTTTCGGGAAGGTTTGAACTTTTCCACGAATATCAGAGATATAAATCAGGAGACGGCTATAAAATCGACAGCAGGAAACCGTATCTTGCGGTGACATTCGGACTGACACTTCCGACAGGCAAATCGGATGAAACAGCGGAAACGGAAACTAAAATTACGGGCAAGGGGGTTTTTTCCACACTGCTAGGTTTATCAGCAGTAAAATCACTCATACAAAAAAAACTTCAGGTCGGGCTCGATTTAAACTGGCAGCATAATTTTCAGAAGACCTACGATAAGATTTATAACATGCCGCTGAGCGAACAGCAGACAAAAAAACTCGGTGACAGGGTGAACTTCGGATTGTCTTTGATTTACCTGATAAATGACATTCACGCCGCTTCCCTATCGGTCGGAGGATTCAGACAGGGAAATTACAAAATTAACGGGATTACAGGCGGCGACTCGGATGAGGGCAGCCTTAATTTTTCCGGCTCTTATACCTATTACCCAATGCCGAATTTAAGAATTACACCTACTTTCAAATGGTTTATGCCAAAAGACAACTTCGGAAAAAACGCGCCGGGCTCTACTGTCTATACAGTTAACTTCGTTTATTACATTGAATATTAACCCTGTTTTTCTTCTTTGATTTTGCAGGTACTGATTCCGAATATCTGGTAAAGCATGCAGTTTGACGAAAGCACTGTGAAAAGCGGGATTGCACCTATAAGTCCCCACCAGCTGCCTTGAAAAAATCCTATGTAAATCACTATAAATAATCCGACAAAAAGTCTTATTACTTTATCTATTATTCCTATATTTTTCTTCATATAATTTAAATTAGTTTCTATTAGCAACTAATTTTATATGAAAAAAATTCCCGCACTAACTTATCCGATTTTAATACAGCGCATACTGAGAGATGTGATTATTTCCTCATAAGTAAATTTAATTTCATCGGTTTCTTTTGCAAGACCGAGAGTATAAAGGAGCGGTATGAAATGGTCTGTGGTCGGTACGGACATTTCGGCGGCTTTTCCGCCTTTTTGAAAATCAATTATGCTATTAAAATCCCTTTTTACAATTTTATCTTTAATCCATTCGTCAAATTCATATGCCCAGTCGAATTTATTCGGATTATCGAGCGGAAAGGCGTAACGCAGGTTATGTACGATATTTCCGCTGCCTATAATGAGAATATTTTTTTCACGCAGGTGAATTAATTTTTTTCCAAGTTCAAAATGATACTGAAGGGGTTTATGAAAATCGATACTAAGCTGGAAGACGGGAATATCTGCTTCAGGAAACATATGAACCAGCATTGACCACGCACCGTGGTCGAGCCCCATCCGTTTATCTTCATTTAAAAAATCAAATTCCTTCAATAAATTTTTTGCATATTTACTTGCTCCCGGCGCAGGATAGACAACTTTGTAGAGTTCATCGGGAAAACCGTAAAAATCATATATTGTTTCAGGTTTATCGGTTGTACTTACAAATGAACCTTTTGTTAGCCAGTGAGCCGAAATAACGAGTATCGCGCCGGGTTTTATCTTTAAAGTTCTTCCCATTTGCAATAAACTCCTCGTGAACTTATTATCATAGACTGCGTTCATAGGATTCCCGTGGCCGAGAAAAAAAACCGGAGCAGGTTTATTTTGTCCTGTCGTTTCCATTGGGTGTTTTCTGCAAGTTTACAGATTTTTCTTTTCAAAATCCAGCAGCCATTTTTTCCTCCAAAGACCGCCGCCGTAGCCTGTGAGTGTTCCGTTTTCCCCTATTACACGGTGGCAGGGAATCAGGATTGAAATCCTGTTATGTCCGTTTGCATTTGCCACTGCACGCACGCCTTTCGGGTTTTTCAGCCGCTCTGCTTGAGTTTTATAAGAAATTGTTTCACCGTATGGGATTTTTTTAAGCTCTTCCCAAACGCCTTTCTGAAACTCCGTACCGGGAGCGTCAAGAGGAACGGTGAAGGATTTTCTTTTTCCTTCAAAATACTCCCCGACTTCCTTTTTAAGCAGGGAGAAAAATTTATTGTCGCCCGGAAGAATTACTGCATTCAGATATTTCGATAGCTCTTTGAATTCCGTTTCCAGCATTCGCCTGTCGGTGAAATCGAAAAGGCAGATTCCTTTTTCCGTTCCGCAGGCATACATAGGTCCGACGGGAGTTTCCATCCTTGTTATATTAATTACTTTTTTATCCATTGATTTGGTAGGTGATTTTCCTACAGTTGTTTTAAATGAATCATTAAATCCGCTCAGCGACTCGTATCCGGAATCGAAAGCCGCATCAGTCACTTTTCCTCCCGATTGAATTTTTGTAAATGCATTGTTCAGTCGCATCATTCTCTGGTAGGACTGGAATGTCATATTATGATTTTTCTTAAACCATCTGCGGATTTTATTCGGTTCAAACCCTCTTTCTCTTAAATGCCAGTCTTTAATTTTTATTCCCGGTTTATCATTTATTTCTTTAATCAGCTTTTTAATGTAATCCGGCATCGAGCCCGATTTTTCCAGCGGAGTGCAGACCTTGCAGGGTCTGTAACCGTGTAGAATTGCATCTTTCGACGTATCGAAAAACTCCACATTTTCTTTTTTCGGTTTCCTTGCCGTGCAGGTAGGGCGGCAGAAGATTCCTGTTGTTTTTACTGCTACGAAAAAGATACCCTCGAATGAAGAGTCTTTTTTCAGCAGCGCATTATACATTATTCTTTCTGTCAGCATATAATTAATTTAATCTTATACAAAAATATGCTTAATGCTTTTAACCTGCCACCGAAATATTAACAGAGAATTTTTTAATCCACTTTCTTAATAAAATGTTCTTTTACGTTTTTGGGTTTTTCGAGGAATTCAGTATTTTCTTTTAATAAAACGTATCCGGCTTCATTGATTTTTTCTATGCTGAATTGTTTCCATTTATCTATATTCTTTTCAAATTCTACATTGAATAATTTTTTTGAAAGGTCACGTACAACAATATAATTTGCAAGCGGATGAGCATTCTCGCTTTTCGGATTAGACATATTAATAAAATTCTGAATCAAGTCGAATAAAGATTCTTTCGCCAAGCATATTTCGGTAATCTTCGCCCTGTATTCCAGCTCTGCTCCGGACAACCTGCCCGAATAAAGTTTGATATCGGACATGTGCCGGCTCTCGTGAGCAAGGTAACTCACTTTAAAATCCTCACTGCTTAAATCATAAGCATCTTTCACGCAAAATAGTTCTTTATCGGTAGCCCAGCCTCCCGGATAGTAAATTCCGAGTGTTGCATATTCTTCCCAGCCGAGTGTAACAAAATCATACATAAAAACCACCCTTGCTTTTAATTCATCGTTTAAAAAAGAAAATTTATAAGTTGTATCTGACTGCTTTTTCCAGACGAGCAAATCCATTAACTTGCCGGTTTTTCCAAATCCGGTAGTGAAATAAGCAAATTCGCTGATATACTTTGTCACAAAATAATTCAAGGTATCTGATATTAATGAATCAGTTACTGATAAACCGTTTAAATTAAATTTTTTCGAAAAGAAATTCAGAAGCACAGCCGACAGAACCGAATCATAAGTTCTTTCGGGATTAAGTAGAGATTCGCGCCAATACACTGAGTATATTTTGAGTAATTCATCTATTCCGGATTTTTTACTTTCAAGATAACCGCTTCTGTCCTCATCACTTCTGAATCTTTCTTCAAATTCTTTTTTTAGTTTTACATCTCTTTCCGATAGAATATCGGAACTGTCTGTTTTTAAAAGAGGAAGAACACTTTTTAAATCGGCATCCAGTACATATGCATATATTTTCGAACGATCAAATTTCAACGTGTCTTTTCCCAATCCAAAGGAATAACCGAAACCACATATGAAAGTTACAAATAAAACAGTAAATAAATATTTCTTCATTTTTTTAGTTTTCTTTTTCTTTTTACGAAAGCTGCACTATTGTGTTTCAAATATTAGTTGCAATATAACAGCATTTTATTTTGCAAGTAATTGCTATTCATTTTTCTGCTTAATAATTTTAAAACAATTTAACTATATTTAAAGAAAATAAAATTTCTAACCTTCAAATAAAAGCATTTTAATTAACTAAATAATTTTAAAATGAAAAAAATACTTACTCTCCTTTTTTTACTCTCTTTTTTACTGCCAAATAATAAATCATACTCTTTTTATATCTGGCAGGATTTTGATAATCCAAACCACCCGCCGCTTGGATGGACATTAAATACAACAAATGTTTTTAATTGGGACTGGACCGTAATGTGCAGCGGATACGGACAGGGATTTGGTTCCATTAAAGGAAACTGCTCTGATGCAAGCGCAGGTTTAACTTTTGATATTATTAGTCCGCAGTTTACCGCAGCTGGGGCGGGAGATTCTTTAATATTTGATCATGCATACGCTACGTATGGCTCAGCTAACGACCAGCTGAAAATCTGGTATTCAACTGATGGCGGAAATAACTGGACACAATTGGTTCTCCTGAATGGGGGAACTTCAGGTGAACTCGTTACTGCGCCGGCTACAGGTCAGGCATTTGTTCCAACTACCTCACAATGGGCTACAAAGAGGTATTCACTTCCTGCCGGAACGAATAAAATTAAATTCACGGCTATCTCTGCTTACGGAAATAATATGTACCTAGATAATATCAAAATCGGAACAAGGTACGGTATTGATGGGGGTGCTGTGGGATTCAGAAGATATGTAAAAGCTATTATGCCAAATTCCCCTGATACTCCGAAAGTTTATGTCAGAAATTATGGAACAACTACACAGTCAATCCCTGTCACGCTTACAATAACACCGGGCGGCTACACGCAGACTATGACTGCCGCAAGCGTTGCTCCGGGTTTTACTATGCTGTTGACATTTCCTGTTTATACAGCTCCTTCAAGCGGAAATATCACTATGAAAGCATATTCCACACTCAGCGGAGATCAGAATATTTTAAACGATACTGTTTATAATTTTTATGTCGCATCAAATAACGGTAGAAATGTTCTGCTTGAATACTGTACCGGTACCTGGTGCCAGTGGTGCCCGTGCGGAAAAACAAGAGCAAATGATTTGCTTTCTATTTATCCTAATTCCATTGTACTCGCATATCACGGTAGCGGCACAGATCCCTGGATAAACTTTAACGGAAACAATATTATCTCGCTGCTCGGAATGACTGCGTATCCTCTTGGAACTGTTGACAGGGGTATAGACGTTTGGAGTTGCGGATACAGCAATTTCGTTGAACGTCCCATAATGCGCTATCTTAACTCCCCCGTTGCCCCGGTAAAAATTGATGTTGTTTCAAAGAACTATAATACAGGGACAAGAACATTAAATGTTACGCTTAACAATACTGCGCTTACCAATCTCACCGGTCAATATAAGATAAATTATGTAATTACCGAGGATAACCTTGTTTACACTCAAGCCGGCAACTCATACTGTACGGGAGGTTCAAATTATGTACATAAATGGGTAGTTAGAAATATGGTAAACACTGCAACAGGAGAGAATCTGAATACAGGCGGAACATGGACAAACGGTCAGGTAATATCAAAAACATTCTCTACAGTTCTTGACGCAGGATGGGTCGATGCAAACTGCAAATTGACTGTCTTTGTTTATAAAGACGGCTCACCCCTGAACTCAAATGCAGAAATTCAACAATCAATTCAAACAAATGTAATGATGACTGGAATCAATGATCCTCTTTTAACGCCTGTGAAATTCGAACTGAGCCAGAACTATCCGAACCCCTTCAACCCTTCCACTAACGTGAAATTCAGCGTTCCGAAATACGGACATTATACATTCAGGATTTTTGACATAACAGGAAAACTTGTAGACACTTACCTTGATTCCTATATAAGCGCAGGTATTTACAATGCTGACATTGACGGAACAAAACTTTCAAGCGGGGTTTATTTCTATACCCTGCAGGGAGAAGGGTTCAATGATACTAAAAAAATGATTTTGATAAAATAAAGATTAAAGAAATATAATAAAAAAAATCCCCTTCAGTGAAGGGGATTTTTTTATGTCTACAAATTATTTTTACTTACCCGGTGCGCCAAAATCCCACAGCGGGTGTGAGGGAATTTTGAAAGCATCATTAAAGAAATACGCGGCAAGTACAATCAGAACTATAAAACCAATTACCATTAAAACCTGCACACCTGACACCCTCTGAATATCCTGCCTGGATTTTACTTCACAGATTTCGCCGGGGCAGTACTGCGCTTTTTCTTTTTTTATCCATTTGTAAAAAAGACATCCGAGGCAGATGCCGAATGCGGATTCGAAAAGCAGGAAGACCGTGCAGATAAGGCATATGATTCCCGTTATGGGACTGAATGAATTCATTACAATCGAAAGAACAAACATAATAACTGCAAGCGATATCCCGATTACCCAGGCAAATTTTTTCTGCGCGGCGCCTACATATTCGGGATTCTGGCGGCGTACTATCATTCTGCCGATAACCAATGTCGGGGCATACTTTGGGCTGATAATGAGCCTTACGGTAAAATCAACCAGGAAAATCACGATAAAATACTTCAGCAGTAAAAAATCCTGTTTTAGTATTGCCGACATTATTGCTATCATCAGCATCATAAATAAAATTCCTGCGGAAGCCCTTACTTCCCTTTCGTTTAATACAGGAATATTGTATCCCTCTACTGTTTCTCCAAATTTCATATATATAATTTTATTTGATTAAATTCGTATAAGGATTATAACGGTTAAACAACATTAAGGTTTCATTTTTTCAGTTAGATAAAAGAATTTTAATGTTTATGCTTCATTCATCCCTGTGAACGGTATCAGGTGAAAATGCAGGAATGCAAACCGAAATGTAATGCGCGCCATCTGCATTCGGTGAGCTGTACCTTACCCATTCCCCCTTTTGTATCAATATTGCCTGTCCGGCTTTTATGAAATGGGTCTTCTCTTTTGTGTCAACCTGAAGCTCTCCATCGAGAACTATGGTGTATTCGTCGAACCCGGGCGTCTGCCCCGGCTCCAGCCAGCCGTCGGGACTTTTCATTTCGGCAATGCTCACATTTTTGTTTCCGGAATTAACCGCTCCGAAAAATTCTTTTATTATTTTTTCCTTGTTTCCTGCCGCTTTTATAACGGAAGGTTTTTCGATTACAATTGCCATATTATTATTTATCCATTTTTTCTATTTTGACCATATTATCGAAGAATTTATTGTACTCTCCGAATTTTTTAAGAATTGAATCGCATTTTTTCAACTCCTCTTTTGCAAAACCCGTTTCTTTATCGAGTGTTTTATATTTTTCCAGTACTTCTTTTCCTTCATCCGTAGCAATGTATTTTATCTTTACGGGCTTGCCGTCTTTAAAATAAAAAAACTCTTCCCCGTTTGTGTATTCGCCTTTTGTGCTGTAGTGGAAATAAATCAGTTTCCCGTTTTCATCGGGATAATATTCTATCAAAACTTTCTGGCTCGCTGCAATATTATATTCGATTGTAATTTTTATGGGAGGTTTGTAAATGTCTATGAACTCAGCAATACCGTTTTCCTCTTTCACCGAATCGCCCGGCTGGGTGTAATAGAAGCTTACGACCGTATTCTGCTTACCTATTGCCCGCACATTGGATTCATAATTTACAGTATGAATCATTACGTAATTTCTGTAATCACCCTCGGCGGATATTTTTTGGTTCAGCTCCGAACAAAATTTATTAACTTTATCCACATATGCATTCTGGGAAAATGCAAATGAAGAAACAAAAAAAACTACCGCGAAAAATACTGATACTTTTCTCATAAAAATTTATTAAAAATTTTAGTGTAGCGAAAAATTTATTTAATTAAAATCATCTTTTTTGTTTCGGAGAAATCACCCGCAGAAAGCCTGTAAAAATAAATCCCTGAAGATAACCTGCTGCCGTCGAACCTTGCTTCATATTCACCGGGCTGTAATTTACTGTTTACAAGTTCAGCAACTTCCTTCCCTGTTCCGTCATACACTTTCAGCGAGACAAATCTTGAATCTTTAATCTTAAATTTTATAATTGAGTTTGGATTAAACGGGTTGGGATAGTTCTGTGAAAGGAAAAATCTTTCCGGCACATCCGTTGAAATGTATTTTATTCCCACAGGCAGGGTAAGTTCGTATTTCTGTCCGGGTACGGAAACATTTGGAAGTCCGAATTGCGACAGATTGACGCTCGAAGATGGAGTTACCTGCTTTACCATCCAGACATTCTGCGCAAGCCATATCGTATCGGGACGCTCGATGATTGGAATTTCGAGTATGAGGATTCTAAGGTACAATCCGTAAGTAACAATAAATTTCTTTGCCGTGTAATTTCCGTTAACAGTAGAAACTGTTTCGTCGTTCAGTCTTTTTGCTTTCAACTTAACTCTTATCGGAGCCGAAATCGTATCAATAGAAATTGTTGTATCTTTCTGCACAATTACATATTCCTGATTCACGGTCTGCGCAAACCTGTAAACATTATACCACGCCTGCATTCCCCTTAAGAAATTAAGAAATCCAATAGGAAGCATATTCGTATCGGGTATAAAAGAAAGACTCATATACTCATACCCGTTCGTAGTCTGAAAATTGTGCCAGTTTGTATCGTTATACGGAGTGTTCTGACTTAAAGAAATCAGATTATCTTTTTTTCTGACAACACTCGCCTGAAGGCCGTTATAAGTCTGCACCACCGCAAAAGAATCCACCCTGTACCTTATTAAATTTGTTATAGGATTATTATTCGAATCCAGCGGAGTGTTTTTATAAAACCATTTATATCCCGTGGAAGCAGGGAAATAAGTAGATGCGTTCTGAGGGTATGCTATATTAAATGCAATAAAAACCAGTAATAAAAATAAGAAAATATGCTTCATAAATTTCGCTGTTTTTATAAATATTATATATTATTTTGATTAAATCAATTACTATAAAATTAATTTGAATTTACTGCTTCTTTTAATGTAAAAAAACGTAACTTTTTACCCCTTTAACCTGTATATAATAATAATTTAACTTCTCAACTAATAAAATAAAATATATGCTTTTACAAAAACAACTTAACGCAGGATTTTTTTCTCTTCTACTTGCATTTTTGTTTTTTATCACAACAGGCGTTTTTTCACAGCCTGCTCTCGATAAAAACAATATGGATTTATCCGTCAATCCCGGTGATGATTTTTTCAACTACGTAAACGGAACGTGGAATAAAAATAACCCCATCCCGCCCGACCTCGGCAGGTACGGCTCATTCGATGAACTTATCGAAAACAACAGAAAACAGATAAACGGAATCATTGAAGAATCTGCAAAGGAAACAAACCTGAAAAAAGGTACAAGCAAGCAGAAAATCGGAGACTTTTATTCAAGCGGAATGGATGAGGCAAAAATTGATGCTCTCGGATATGAGCCGCTTAAAAAAGACCTCGATAAAATTAAATCGCTTTCATCGAAAACTGATATGATTAAATTCATAGCTTATATGAATTCATACGGAATGTATCCCCTTTTCTATGCGGGCGGTACGATAGATGATAAAAACAGCAATTATGTGATTGCTTTCCTGTACCAGGGCGGACTCGGACTTCCCGATAAGAATTATTACTTCAAAGAAGACGAGCGCTCAAAAGCCGTTAGGGAAGAATACGTTAAATATATCGGCAGGATGCTGAAGCTGATTGGAAATGATGAAGCCACTGCGAACACAAAAGCAAAAATTATTTATGAAATTGAATTAAAGTTTGCCGAAATATCCTATACAAAGGCAGACCTTCAGGAGCCCTCGAAGAATTACAATAAAATGCCGCTCGATGAACTTGCAAAAATCGGGAATGGATTTGACTGGAAATTATTTTACAAGGAATACGGACTAGAAAATCCGGGTGATATAAACGTAGCACAGAAACCATTTTTCGAAGGATTCGGAAAAGTGTTCAGCGATGTAAGTCTTGAAGACTGGAAGATGTTCCTGGAGTGGTCGCTTCTCAGGAATAATGTCGGAAGCTTAAGCTCCGCAATAGTTCAGGAAAATTTCGAATTCACGGGCAAGTTTATGTCGGGACTCAAGGAAATGAGACCGAGATGGAAAAGAATGACGGATGCAGTTAGCGGTTCGCTCGGCGAACTGCTCGGAGAGCTTTATGTAGAAAAATATTTTCCCGAGTCCTCAAAGAAAAGAGCATTTGAACTTGTAGCAAATATTAAACTTGCTCTTAAAGACAGGATAATGAAACTGGACTGGATGGGAGAAGAGACAAAAAAGAATGCAATTGCAAAGCTTGAAAAGATTAATGTAAAAGTCGGTTACCCCGATAAATGGAAAGACTACACTGCACTTGAAATTAACAGAGATTCTTATTTTGAAAACGTATTGCGGGCAAGGCACTTTTCGTTTTTGCAGAATATTAAAAAAATCGGAAAGCCCGTTGATAAAATTGAATGGGGAATGACTCCGCAGACCGTGAATGCATATTACAGCCCGAAGAGAAACGAAATAGTTTTCCCCGCTGCAATACTTCAGCCACCTTTCTTCTTTGCAAACGGCGATGATGCGGTTAACTATGGAGGCATCGGTGTTGTAATAGCGCACGAAATCTCTCACGGATTCGATAATCACGGCAGGCAGTTCGATAAAGACGGGAATATGACAGACTGGTGGACGGAGCAGGACGGAAAAAACTTCGATGAAAAATCTCAGGTTCTTATAGACCAGTATAACAATTACAAAATGCTCGATACGCTCCACGTTGACGGCAAGCTCACGCTCGGAGAAAATATTGCAGACCTTGGCGGAGTAAGCATATCACTCGAAGCGCTGAAAAAAGCGTGGGAGAAAAATCAACCGCAGAAAGAAATAGACGGATTCACTCCTATGCAGAGATTCTTTATGTCGTTTGCTCAAATCTGGAGAGGAACCATCCGCGAAAAAGAACTTATGAGAAGACTGCGAGAAGACGAACACTCGCCATCCGAAGCAAGAGTAAACGGAATTGTATATAACGTCCCCGAATTTTATGAAGCTTTTAATATTCAACCTACAGCAAAAAGATTTATTGCACCGGATAAGAGAGCATTAATCTGGTAAGAAAATTATAGTTAAATTTCAAACCCCTTATCTCCTCGGTGATAAGGGGTTTTTTATTTTGTCAATAAGTATTACCCGTTAATTAGTTGAAAATCTTTTATGCTTTTTTTAGTCTTATTCTTGCAAAATTATTTTTGAGAAATCTCACAAACAACCATAGCAGTCCGATTCGCTTCAACTCTCTTTTATCCGAGCAGTTTTCATAATGCGGACAGCGGCAGCACTCTTCGAAGCTAACCGGAATCACTCTATTTGAAGGAAGACATCTCATAAATAATTTTATCTTTAACTTTAATATTGCAAATCCGGTGCCTGAAAAATACAATTAAATATTGCGGATTTTAGAGGGAAATATCTTGGCGGAAGTTTAAAAATGCTTTTGGCAGTCTCAAAATAAGAATAAAAAAAGCAAAGCCGGATAATTCAGCTCTGCTTTTGGAAAACCGGTAAAAATAATTAATTATTTCTATTTGTAGGGAACAAGCACAAATTTATAATTCTTATCTTCATCGGAAAACTTAACAACAAGCTTATCGGGTGAAAAGCTTTCAATTATCCATTCGTCCTGGTCGAGTGTGTTTTTATCGAAGATGAAAGAAGTTGAGTTTTCGTTCAGTTCCCAGGTGCCTTTTCCCGCCTCTCCGTCGTCTTCTTCCTTATACTTTCCGTTTTTTTTGAATTCGATTTCATAATCATAAATATCCTGAATTTTTCCGTTTTCATAATATTCCGTCAATACCCATTCCCTGCAAAGGGATTCTTTTGAAATTGTCTGCACGGAGTCTCTTGAAGACGCATAAGAACTGCTGCCGAACAGCAATAAAAAAATTAAAACCGAAAAAACTGTAGTTATTATTTTCATCTTTTAATAAATTAGCTTTAATATATATTTTTTAGACAATTTAAGTATAAAAATAGTTTAATTTAAAGAAAAGTTCAAATGAAAGGAGAAAAAGCAGGAATTATTATGTTGTATTATTCAGTATCAGTTTACCCGCATAATCGGTATTTTAATCAAAATTAAAGTAAAAAATTGAATAAAAAGACAGAAATAAATAATAATCTGAGGAATATAGCCATAATAGCCCACGTTGACCACGGAAAAACGACTCTTGTGGATTTTATGTTCAGGCAGAGCGGAATGTTCCGCTCGAATCAGGAAGTGGAAGAGCGTTTAATGGATAATATGGACCTCGAAAAAGAAAGAGGGATAACCATTGCCGCAAAGAACTGCTCCGTCTTCTGGAAAGGCGTTAAAATAAATATCCTGGATACGCCCGGGCATGCGGATTTCGGCGGTGAGGTTGAGCGCGCTCTGATGATGGTGGACGGCGCAATACTCCTCGTGGATGCATCGGAAGGACCGCTTCCGCAGACGAGATTTGTTTTGAAAAAAGCTCTCGAATCGGGAAAGAAAATAATCGTGGTGATAAATAAAATCGACAGAAAAGATGCCCGTCCGCAGGAAGTGCTGAATGAAATTTATGATTTATTCATAGACCTCGATGCAACGGAAGTACAGATTGAATTTCCCGTTTTATATGCTATCGGAAAAGAAGGAATAGCGCAATATACTGCAGAAGGAAAAGGAACCGACCTTCAGCCGCTCTTCGATAAAATTCTGGAAGAAATTCCCGGTCCTGTTCACAATCCCGAAACCCCTTTCCAGATGCTGGTTGCAGACCTTGACTATTCGGATTACATAGGCAGGCTTGCAATAGGAAAAGTGGCAAACGGGGTTGCAAAAATAAATGACAACCTTGTCTGCATAAACGAAGAAGAAGCAACGGTGCCTTTGAAAATATCGAAGCTTCAGGTATATGAAGGAATTTCACTTAAAGAAGTAGAATCAGCAGAGCCGGGCGATATTCTCGTTCTTGCTGGCTTTGAGAAAGTTCACATCGGCGATACTATCTGCACGCAGGCTTCACCAAAAGCTTTAAGGCGTGTCTCCGTAGATGAGCCGACAATATCGATGCTCTTTTCGATTAACACTTCACCTTTTTCGGGAAAAGATGGCAAGTATGTTCAGTCAACAAAACTCCGTGAAAGATTATTCAAGGAAACACTTAGAAATGTTGCTTTAAAGGTCGAAGACTCAGAAAACGCGGACAGCTTTATTGTAAAAGGACGCGGCGAATTTCAGATGGTAATTCTGATTGAAACTTTAAGGCGCGAAGGATATGAGTTAAGCGTAGGCAGACCGCACGTAATATTCAGGGAAAAAGACAGGAAGAAACTTGAACCTATCGAGCATCTGTTTATTGACTGCGGGGAAAGTTTTATCGGAATAGTAACGGATAAACTCTCACAGAGAAAAGGAAGAATGATAAATCTTGTAAATCACAGCACGGGCAGGGTAAGAATAGAATTTTCAATTCCCTCCCGCGGACTGATAGGATACAGGAATGAATTTCTCACGGATACGAAGGGCACGGGAATAATGAACAGCTACCTGCAGGGATATGAAGAATACCGCGGCGACTATCCGCTCCGCTTGACGGGCTCTATCGTATCAGACAGGCAAGGAGAAACAACAGGATACGCAATGTTTAACCTTGAGCCGAGAGGAACTCTGTTTGTTACTCCGGGCGAAGCTGTATATGAAGGTATGATAGTCGGCGAGCATAACCGCGAAAATGATATCAACGTAAATGCCTGCAAGCCGAAAAAACTTTCCAATATGCGAGCATCCAGCAAGGACGAGGGAATAATACTCACGCCCGTAACTCCGCTTACGCTTGAAAAGGCAATTGAATTTATTAATGAAGATGAGCTTGTTGAAGTGACTCCGAAAAACATAAGATTAAGAAAAGCAATTCTCTCGGCACAGACAAGATATACGCTCTTTAAGCCTCAGGGTTAAAAATACAGCTGCATCCGCCTTTGGCGGATGCAGGAATATAAAAATTATAATTTCAGTTTTGCTTTTATTTCAGGACTGAGCCCTGCCGTTGGTAAAATCAGCGTGATTGTATTAATTCCAAAATACGTTTCGGAAACATTTATAAATCCCTTAAACGGACCAACCTGTCCCCACGAATTTTTTACGTAAAAGAAAGTCTTGCCGTTTGCAGTCTGCTTGAGCCCGACAAGGTGCATCAGGTGGTCGTCCTGTGTGGTGAGGTTTTCAAAAAGTTCCTGTCTTGAATCCTGCGTGTATTCGGTTTCATCGGCATCGGGATTAATCGTACCGGTTAAATCCTGTTTTCCTTTAGGATTCATTGCCCAGCCTTCGTTTTGAGCAAAGAAAGGATTCGAAACATCTGCATCCCAGCCGACTGTAAATCCGTTCAGTACTGCGTACTTCGCCGCGTCGATAAGTTCATGAATGGGAAGATTGTAGAACAAGCCTCCCGAATAATTATCAGGCACTTCGACATTAAACGGTTTGTAATAAGGATGATGCGTAAAAGATGTCAGTCCGATATATTCATTCGGGTCGAATTTCAGATAGTCATTAGCAAATTCGACAGGCGTATATTCTTTTCCGTTAAATGAAAATTTTTCAGGCACTTTTCCGAATTTATCATCGAGCATTTTTATGTAATTCTTTTCCCAGCCCGGAGCAATAGGGGTTTTCACCAGAACGCTGTCGAGGAATTTCTTCAGTCTGGCATCGAAGCCTGCATGATTTATCATACTTCCGCTCAGCGTGTTGGGATATACGCTTAAAGGAACGAGTCCGTATTTCACTATTACGGGAAAAATGTCGTGACCGAAAGCACCTTCGCTGAAGCGCGTGAATCCCTGCCTGAGCAGATAATTCCTGGCTTTTTCAAGATAGACATTTCTCACAATAAACATTTCGGATAAATCAGGAATATCAATTCCCTTGCTCATCAGTCCTGACTCAAGAATGGACAGCGACGAAAAGCACCAGCAGGTGCCGCTCATTCCCTGGTTTTTTACGTCGGGATGCGGATTGATTTTGACTGTTGTTAATTCCTGCGAATAAGAATTTGCAAATAAAAAGATCAGTACAAAAACAAAGGATAAATACAAATTAGCTTTTTTCATGATAAGAGTATTATTTTTATATGTTTTTTGAAATTAATTATTACTTTTTATAAAAGAAAGATATTTCAATATATTATTTGCGAAATTCTGTAATAACAGACTGCCCGCTTGCCGGAGACAATCAATATACTATAAACATATCTGGTTTCAATTAAATTTCTTAACGGGAAAAACCTGCGGCTGAATTATTTTTTTTACAGTTTAAAATAAATAAACCGCTTCTTATATTTAGGAAGAGGAAACAAACATTTTCAAATAAATAAGTTAAATGAGAACATTCATAAAAGCTTTGAGAAGTTTTATTCAGATTTTCAATTTAAAATCACTGATAGTGACTTTCCTGTCGGTGCTTGCCACATATCTGTGCATTGAATTCGGAATCGTTGCAGATCTGCCCCAGACTGTTATCGGTATTGCGGTAGTATTTCCTATAGTGTTTTCAATTGGAAGCGCATTCCAGAGAAGGGAAACAGCACTGAAAGATTACAGCAACCTGAAAGCACACAGCCGCTCCATTTATCTTTCGGTCAGGGACTGGTTTGAAGATGATAATCCCGAACAGCTCACGGAAGCAAGGGAAATTATACAAAAGCTATTCCTGTCCATCAGGGCATTTCTTTCGGGAAGAAAAAAAGACAGAATAAATAAAGAGGATGAAGTTTACAGGAATTTTTCGGAGCTGTCCGCTTTTATAAAAAAACTGCGCGTTCGCGGAATGCAGGCTGGCGAGCTTTCACGTGTGAACCAGTACCTGAGCAAGATGATAGAGGGATTCGAAAGCATGAAGCACGTGGCGCAATACCGCACACCGGTTACACTGAGAGCTTACAGCAGGATTTTTATAATCCTTACACCCATTATTTATTCCCCTTACTTCGCTTATGTCGGAAGGAACATCAACATTTACCTTGCTATGGTTACTCCGGTTCTTATGAGCCTGGTACTTGTGGGACTGGATAACATTCAGGACGACCTCGAAAAACCTTTTGACCAGGTCGGAGAGGATGATATATTTATGCACGTGGAAAAACTCGTTAAGAGCTTCGAAAAGATTTAAAGGCATTCGAATAGTGCAATAATTTGTCTCTTGTAATATATGAAATTATCAAATAGTTTTATTCAACTATAACATATTATAGACAAATATCTTACCAAATAAAAAAAGAAGGGTTATCGAATATTCTACTGCTTTGCAGGCAAAGCATTTTCATTAATTAAACTTTTAATAAGATGAAAAGAACAATTGTTGTGCTCTTCCTCGTTTTTTTAGTTTCAAATCTTTCAAATGCGCAGTTTTATAAGGGATTCGGAGTGAAGGCCGGGACTTCGATATCAAATCAGGAAACCGAATTGTACGGAAGTCATTTCAGATACAAGTTCGGATTTACGGCAGGGGTTTTTAAGGAAACAGACTTAATCGAGAATCTAAGCCTGATTGTCGGATTAAATTTCATTCAAAAAGGTGCACTCGAACCATTTTATGTAACATCTGAAACCGGACAACTTTTAGAAACAAAATATTTCCACAGAACAGTAAATATGGCATCCATTGAATTACTCACAAAATACGGCGGGAATAAGGATAAATTATCACCATATATTTTAGCAGGCTTAAGATTGGATATTTTTATTTCAGCAAAAAATACATTGGACGGGGATGAATTAACCCGATCTTTCTATAGTTATCCGATAAATAACAATAAGACTTTCGGAGGGGTGATTGGAATGGGATTGGAGTTCATACCTTTAAAATCACTAACTACTTTCATTGAAGGAACTTACAATCCTGATTTTACTAACCTGGGCGAATTAACCGACAGGTATAATTTTTCCTATACAGTCAGAAACTATACCTTCGAAATTAAAACAGGTATAAGATTTTAAAATTCATTCCCCTGCCCGCAGGAATGCGGGCAGGTTTTATATTATAAAAATATGAAAAATATTTATTTGTTTTTTTTATTATTGCTGATTTTTATACCCTTTTCTGATTTTGCTCAGAATAACGATCCATATTTATCCTTCGGACTTCATGGTGGAATTATTGCAGTTGATGTAAAACCAACCAATGAGTATTTTTCAAGCATCAATCCTGTTTTAGAGTGTGAAGCTGCGGTTAATATAAACAGAAGCTTTGCCGTATTTTTTAATTTTGATTTGAGTAATATAAGAAAAAAAGAGTTTTTCGGAGATAAAACGTACTTATCACATTACAAGATTTTTTATTTAGGTTTTAGATACACATATAATATAAATAATAAATTTGGAATTTTTGGGCAGACACAACTTGGAGCAGGTACTCAAAAAAGTCTAGATGAACCACCTACAACAGAATTTAACTTTGGCGATATTGCAGCAGATATAAGCATTGGACTCGGGGCAAAATATTCAATAACAAAATCTCTCGAGTTTTCAACAAAAGCAAAATGGCACGGAAAATTGTTTTTTACTTTTTTAGGAGGTTTGAATTTTAATCTTCCTGAAATAAGGAAATAATTATTTTTAATCTATTCAAAAACTTTTTATTACTTATTCTCACATTTCATTCATAATTCAGAATTCTTAGACCCTTTTCATTTCAATTTAAGAATATAAGACCTATTTTAGCACCATGGCAGACAATAAAATAATTTTTTCGATGGTCGGAGTGGGAAAAACCTACCCGCCCAAGAGACAGGTATTGAAAAATATATACCTTTCATTTTTTTACGGAGCTAAAATCGGCATAATCGGTTTAAACGGTTCCGGTAAATCCACTTTGCTCAAGATAATAGCAGGTGAAGAAGAAAACTTCGATGGAGAGGTTCATTTTACAAAAGAGTATTCAATCGGATTCCTTCCGCAGGAGCCTATTCTGGATGACAGCAAAACCGTTAAAGAAATCGTGATGGAAGGCGTGCAGGATGTTGTGGACATTCTAAAAGAATACGAAGAAGTGAACAATAAATTCGCCGAGCCGATGGAAGACGACGAAATGACTAAACTTATCGAGCGGCAGGGAGAGCTAACAGAACTTATTGAGCATAAAAACGGCTGGGAACTGGATGCAAAGCTTTCCCGCGCAATGGATGCGCTCCGCTGTCCCGAAGAAGACTTACCGATTAAAAACCTTAGCGGAGGCGAAAGAAGAAGAGTTGCGCTTTGCAGACTTTTGCTTTCCGAACCCGATATACTTTTACTCGATGAGCCGACTAACCACCTGGATGCTGAATCAGTCGAGTGGCTCGAACTTCATTTGAGGCAGTACAAAGGAACGGTGATAGCCGTAACACACGACAGATATTTCCTCGATAACGTTGCGGGATGGATACTCGAACTCGACCGCGGCGAAGGAATTCCGTGGGAAGGAAATTATTCTTCGTGGCTCGACCAGAAATCTAAACGCCTCGAAATGGAAGAGAAAACTGCCAGCAAACGCATGAAGACATTAGAGCGCGAACTTGAATGGGTAAGGATGTCACCGAGAGCAAGACACGCGAAATCGAAGGCAAGGCTTCAGGCATACGACAGGTTATTAAACGAAGACACAAAACAGAAAGAAGAAACACTCGAAATATTTATTCCGAACGGTCCGCGGCTCGGCAATAAAGTTATCGAAGCAATTAACGTTTCAAAAGCATTCGGTGAAAATATTCTTTTTGAAGATTTGAATTTTATGCTTCCTCCTGCGGGAATAGTGGGCGTAATTGGTCCGAACGGAGCAGGAAAAACCACGCTCTTCAGAATGATACTCGGAAGCGAAAAACCGAATTCAGGCGCATTCGAAGTCGGCGAAACCGTGCAGGTGGGATATGTTGACCAGGCGCACGCGGAAATAAACCCCGAAGATACAGTGTGGCAGGCGATTTCCGAAGGACAGGAATTTATTGACCTTGGCGGAAAGCAGTATAATTCGCGCGCATACGTTGCAAGATTTAATTTCACAGGTGCTGACCAGGAGAAAAAAGTGAATATGCTTTCGGGCGGCGAGCGCAACAGGCTTCACCTTGCGCTTACGCTGAAATCACAGGCAAATGTTCTCCTGCTCGACGAGCCGACAAACGATATAGACGTAAATACGCTACGTGCACTTGAAGAAGGACTTGAAAATTTTGCAGGATGCGCAGTGATTATTTCGCACGACAGGTGGTTCCTCGATAGGGTTGCTACTCACATACTTGCATTTGAAGGCGACTCGCAGGTGTATTATTTCGAAGGCGGCTACTCAGAATACGAAGAAAACAAAAAGAAACGCCTCGGTGATGTGGCGCTAAAGAGGATAAAATATAAAAAATTGAAAGAGTAGTTTAATTATTCGTTTTTTAAATTTAACAATTCTCGGATACTATATACTTTTACCTCGAATCCATATCCTGTAAAAATGAGATTATATTGAGTATCATAAGGAACAGTTATTTTAAATTCACCCTTATCATTTATTTTATATTGCTCAATTCTATTTAACAATCCTGTTTTTGTAAAACCAAGCCAGGTATTTCCATAAATTTCACTAATATATCCAAGAAATATTAATCCATATGAACTGATTAACGGATGATTTCTCTTTCCATTGCACAATACACCTTCAAAAATATAGTATTTATTTGATTCATTAGTAATTTTATCAATATAAACATTTATTCCCTCGGTACTACCATCCATACAATCCAGAGTATCACTAAAATAGTACATATAGCCTAAAGTATATACTTTATCTTGTCCATAAGCATAAAACACACTATTGAAAACAATTACTATTAACAGATATGCAGATTTGGCTGACATAATTACAATCTTATTTAGTTATTAATAAAGTTATGTCATTAGAATAATAATATAATTATTTTCAAAAATAAAGTTAACTCCATAATGAAAACTATATTTTTTTATTTATCTGTAATTTTGTTGTTTCCGCTTTTGTCCCTCTTCTCCCAGACAAAGGACTGCACAATCACTATAGACGGGCTGGAGAGGACTTACCTGCTTCATCTGCCGGAAAAAACGGCATCATTTTATAATCTCCCTCTGGTCTTTGTGTTTCACGGGGGCGGCGGAACGGGAAAGCTGATTATGAACGAGACAGGATTCAACAAATTATCCGACAGGGATAGATTCATTGCTGTTTATCCTGACGGACTTTATAGAGCCTGGAACGACGGAAGAGAAAAAAAAGAAAAAGGTGAAATGAAAGATGATGTAAAATTTATTTCCCGCCTGATTGATACAATATATAAACAATACAACATAGATACTTCAAGAATTTTTGCTACCGGAATATCTAACGGCGGATTTTTTTCTTTTTATCTGGCATATAAGCTTTCAAATAAATTCCTTGCAATCGCCCCAGTATGCGCAAACATTCCGAAAAACCTGAAAGATTTTTATAAACCGGAAAATCCTGTTTCGCTTATGCTGATAAATGGAACAGAAGACCCGCTTGTAAAATACGAAGGAGGAAAAGTCGGATTCAGGTTTGGCAAAAGCCGCGGAAAATCACTATCCACGGATGAATCAATTTCCATTTTTAAGAAGCTGGATAAATGCAGTGATAAAGCAAAGACAGAAGACATACCCGATGTAATAAGTGATGATGAATGTTATGCAACTAAATACACATATTCGGGCGGAATAAATAATACCGATGTAATATTAATAAAAATCACAAACGGAGGACACACCTGGTCCGGCGGCACTCAATACCTTCCCAAAAAACTTGTCGGAAACCTCTGCAAAGATTTCAAAGCCGAAGATGTTATATGGGGGTTTTTTAAATCGAGAAATATAAAACAATAATTATTTTCCCTCTTTCGCAACTTTTTGTCATTTTTTCCGTCTTATTATGTAAATACAGAACATATTTTTGCCCCGATTCTCTTCTTTAATTAATTAATTATGCAGAAGTTTTTAATAATTTTATTGTTTTTTTTTCTGGTTATTCTGTCCGCTAAAATCTATCCCCAAAATACATCCGGAAATTCTCAATTTCCTTTAATTGATGGTAAAATAGAGGATTCCGAATGGAATAATGCGAAAGTATTTAATAATTTTTACATAATAATTCCTAAAACTGACGAAAAGTTTTATGACAGCACAATAGTTTACATAAAGCAATCAAAGGACGCTTTGTATTTCGGCTTTAAGTTCTGGCCAAAAGGCAAGGTAATCTCAAAATCGTTTTCACGCGACAGAAGCACCGACGAGGAAAACGAATTTTTTATTCTTCTTGACCTCGAAAACAAAAATAAAAACGGTTATTTCTTTTCTTTCAGCTTCCTTAATAATCAGCGTGACGCATTAGTGTATAATACAAGAAACATGTCCAACGAATGGGACTGGGTGTGGTACTGCAAATCAACAATATTCCGCGAAGCAAAAAACGGCGAGCCGGGATATATTGAAAGTGAAATAAAAATTCCCGTCGACAAACTTCAGAACAAGAATACGGAGCAGATTGGCATAGATGTCCAGCTCTTTGCATACAAACCCGACGGAACATCCTTCTTCTATTCCATTACTCCGAACAGTGAACTGCTGTCTTTGAAGGGAACTCATAAATTCGATATAACTCCCTTCGATGAAAAATTAAACGTGAATTTTGACCTTACTCCGTTTGTTGTTTCAAATAAATCAAACGGGAAAAATATCGAAGCTATTCTTGGCGGTGACCTGAACGCAACTCTGGATAAGCATAAACTTAAAGCTACTATAAATACAGACCAGTCAACTCTCGAAGCCGACCCTTATACTTTTACTTTTTACAATAGACCCGTCTTTCTTCAGGAGAAAAGACCTTTTTT
Source organism: Ignavibacteriota bacterium (assembly GCA_016218085.1). Classification (GTDB taxonomy): domain Bacteria; phylum Bacteroidota; class Ignavibacteria; order Tepidaquicellales; family Tepidaquicellaceae; genus FEN-1279. The sequence continues at coordinate 57,817 of JACREY010000005.1, read as the reverse complement.
CAGCAAGGACCTTGATATTTATAATACTCCGATTTCACTTTTTTACACCCGCTCTATAGACAGCATTAAATACGGTGGCAACTATACTTACCGAAGCGACAAGTTCAAAGCAGGCGCACTTTTTATCCGGGAACCTAAAGGCTCTGACTATAAGGACTATTTCGTAACACGCCCGAATTTTAATTTTAAGGATTTTAATTTCGGCAGCATGTTTATCTATACATTCGACGGCAGAACCGATGTGAAGGAGAATATTATCAGTGTTGACGGCTATTACAGAATGCCCGCAAACAGGCTAAGGTTTTTCGGACAGTTTGCCTCTAACCTTGGTGCAAATAAAAACGGACAGGCATTTCAGTTTTATAATTATTATGAGTATAACCAGTCAGGCGGTCCGTATTATGACTTAAGCTATAACAGGGTAAACAAGGATTTTCAATCGTCAACATCGTTCAACTCCCAGATAGGAGCCCCAAATGATTATGAAGAAATATATGCTGGCGGAGGTTACCAGTGGAAACTGAACAGAAAATATTTTTCCGATATTAACATCGGCGGAAGCTATTATGTGGGAAAACAAATATCCACCGATTTTAAATATCAGGAAAGAATTTCAAGCGATATTTTTTATAAAGTCAATGATTTCGTCAGTGTTTATCATTATCTTGAATATAATAGACCCGATGATTTCGATGCAGACGGCAATCCAATAAAAAGAAATAATTACGACTTCAACACAAGTGTGAAATTCCTTGTAGGCCCCAATGCCGTGAGTATAGGTTACGAATTCGGTCCGTATTTCGGAAGTTTTATTAAGCACCCTTATGCATCGGCTGATATGGTGTTTTTCGATAAAGTAAATATGCAGTTCGTATATCACTACCGCGATGTGATGGATATAAAACAAAATATATACAGGGTAAAACTGAATTACAGAATTCTTCCAAAACTTTATCTGCGTTCATTTTTTCAGGAAGATACTTTTAACGATATGGCTCTGTGGAATACACTGCTTCAGTATGAATTTTTTGCGGGGAGTAATGTTTATCTTGTCTTCAATCTCGAAGGTGAAAAGCTTCAAAATACAATAAGATATTTTAAAATCGGTTATAATTTTAATCTTTAATTTTTTTCCGGATAAACCCGGGCAAATTTGACATAAGTCAAACTTTATTTCCACTTTTTTTACCATTTTTGTAATAGATTAAAATTACATTATGGTAAGAAATATTGAAAAACCCATTCAAACATTCAGATTTATAATCCAGATTGCTTTTGTATTTCTTTGCATCTGGATTGGGTATGATTTTTATAAATTTGTAAATTTTCTCGAATCAGGCGGAGCACTCGAATTTTCCACCCGTCCTCCCGGAGTTGACGGCTTCCTGCCTATCAGTTCTATGATGAGTCTATATTATTTTTTTCTGACGGGAAATATACATCCCGCGCATCCGGCAGGTCTGGTGATTTTCTTCGCAATTATTTTTATGTCTTTCTTAATCGGTAAATCCTTCTGCAGCTGGTTCTGCCCTGTGGGGTTTATTTCCGAGATGCTCGCAAATCTCGGTGATAAGATTTTCAGAAGAAAAATTAAAATGCCGAAGTTCCTCGACTACCCTTTGAGAAGCATTAAATATCTCCTGCTGGCTTTTCTTTTTTATACAGTGTTTTTTATGATGAATGAAATTGTACTGAAAGCATTCCTCGATAGCCCTTACAATTTAGTTGCTGATGTAAAAATGTATTATTTCTTTGCAAAGATTTCGCAGTTCTCGTTGATTGTAATCGGAGTGCTGATTGTTCTTTCAATCGTATTCAGAAATTTCTGGTGCAGGTATCTTTGTCCATACGGCGCACTGCTCGGATTTATATCGCTTTTCAGTCCTGCAAAAATAAAACGCAACACCGAAACCTGCACAGACTGCAAAGCCTGTACAAAAGCCTGTCCGTCTTTTATAAAAGTACATAAAATGAAAAGCGTAATTTCAGATGAATGTACATCCTGTATGAGCTGCGTAGATGCCTGTCCTGTAAAAAGTACTTTGTATTTTAAACCTGTTCTGGTTAAAAAAGAAATTAATAAAAAAATTGCCGCAGGAATTGTAATTTCAGTTTTTCTCCTTGCTACCGGAATTGCTATGCTCTCAGGCAAATGGCAGAATAATGTTACTAAAGAAGAATACCTTCGCCACTTCAAAAACATAGAAAAACTCGACCATATGCGGGGTGGTGTTCAGTAAAGTTTTCTTGTGCCGGAGGTTCTCCTTTTGTTGAAGTAACTTCCGGCACTAAGATTTATATCTCTTCCGTAAGCTTCAGAAAATTCTTGTACGGTATAGCCGTCCAGCTTTCGGCAAACATTGCTCCGTTTGCAAGGCTTATCATAGAAACCTTTGCGGCAGTTTCTTCGTCGGGAGCTTCGTAAATATCCAGAAAATCATACTTACCGAGCAGTGCATAATGATTCAGAAATTTTACCTGCGGGCATTTTTTCTTTACTTCGTCCAGCCAGGCGTGGCCGACTTTTGCACGCTGTTTGAGCTTGCCTGTAACCTCGGGCGAGAGCTTTGTCATTAGAATAAAGGTCTTCATACCTTACTCCTTTTTCTTGAATTTAAATATGCAGAATCTAAATATCAATAAAATTTTAAATGCCTGATTTCATTATTTATTTTTAAAAACATCTGAAAGCAGGCTCAGCAAATCTTTTTTATCGAATGGTTTTGATAAATAATGCGTAAAGCCTCCATTCAGGAATTTTTCCTTGTCGCCCTTCATTGCAAATGCCGTTACAGCAACAGCGGGAATATCCCTGTTGTTTTTTAATTCGCGCATTATCTTTAGTGTCATCAATCCGTCCAGCTCACTTCCAAGGTTAATGTCTATAAGCATTGCATCGTAGTTTTTGCTTTTGGATTTTTCAATTCCGTCTCTTCCGCTTAGTGCAGTATCAATTTTGTATATATCTTTTGTAAAAGCCGAAACTATTTCAAGCGAAACCGGGTCGTCATCCACATATAGTAACTGAGGTAAATTACCTGTTCTTTCCGTTGGTGAATTATCTGAACTATCCGGTGTTTTCTGTTTCTTATATTTTGCATTGTCGAATATTTTTTCATCTGCCGGAAAAAGCACTTTAAAAACCGAACCGATATCCACTTCACTTTTTTCAAGTATAATTTCACCATTTATTTTTTCAACAAATTTTCTTGTAATGGACAAACCGAGACCCGCACCCTCAAAAGACCGGTTAAAGCCCTCGCTCACCTGTCTGAACTCATCCCATATCAGTTCCCGCTTGTTCTGCGGGATCCCTATTCCCGTGTCTTCCACCCTGAGGCTTAAAAAAGATTTACTCCCCTTTGTTTCTTTTCCAATGCTAACCGTTACCCCTCCGTGTGCTGTGAACTTTATTGCATTGTTGATTAAATTATTAAGTATCTGCCTTAATATTTTTTCATCTGTATCGAAAACAAGACTCTCATAGGGAGATTCAATATTCAGTTTTAATTTCTTTTTTTCGGCAAACTTCCTGAAAAGTGAAACGGCATCCTTCGCTTCGGCTACAATATCGACGGGTTTAAGTCTTATATTCACTTTCTGAGATTCTATCACGGATAAATCAAGAATCAGATTTAGAGTATCAAGTAGCCTTACGCCGCCTGCGTGAATCATCTCGACATAGGACTTTATCTGCGGCTCTGTAACAATATCGCTCAGCACCTCGGAAAATCCGAGAATAGCAACAAGCGGTGTTCTTACCTCGTGACTCATGTTCGCCAGGAAACTTGACTTTATCCTGTTCATTTCCTCAGCCTTGTCCTTTGCCGAGCGAAGGGCTTCCTCTGACTTTTTAATTTCTGTTATGTCATTTGCAACTCCGATATAAGCAATAGTTTTCCCTCTTTTATCAAAAATAGGAGCAGATGATAAATATATTGGAAATTCCGTACCGTCTTTTTTTCTGTTAACAAGCTCCCCTTGCCACAAACCATTTGTTACGGAAGAATGTATCTTATCGTGTATTCCGGGAGGATTTTTATCGGATCCCAGAATTGAAATATTTTTTCCGGTTATTTCTTTTTCTGTGTATCCGTATGATTTTGTGAATGCCTGATTAACAAAAATTATGTCGTTATTTGTATCGGTGATGCTCACGCTTTCGTTAACGCTTTCCAGTGCATTTGCCAGCATCGAAATATGCTTTTCCGCTTTCTTAGCCTCATCAATTGTAAAAGTTTTTACAAACAGGGATGCTATTGTGTTTGCAAACGACTCTTCGTGAGGGTACCAGTTTTTTTTTGCACCCGTGTGCTCGAAACAAATAACACCCAGTACCCCGTCTTTGCTAAGAAGAACAGAATCGAGCATAGAGTTAATTCCAAAAAGAATATTGTAATTATCATTGAACTCTCTTGTCTTGAAATCATTTTGAGCATCATAGACTGTTATCTGTGAGTTTTCCTTTAGTGCTTTAAAATAATTCGGATATTCTTTCGCTTTTAATATCATCCCTGAAGAATGAACACCCTTTGATTTTTCAAATAAATCAATACACAGCAATTCCTCTTTGTCTTCTGAAAGAAGCCAAATACTTGCCCTATCGACATTCAAAACATCGGAAGCGGTTTCGGTTAATATCTTCTTTGATTTTTCAATATCTCCCGCAGAAAGAATTTCATTTGTCGCAAGAGAAGCAATCGCATCCCTCTGCTTTTCAAATGATTTTTCGCTTTCCCTGAGACTCATTTCCGCAAGTTTCCTTTTCGTAATATCAACAACCGTTCCGATTACGGCTTCAACTTTTCCACCGTTTATATGAAGCGGCTGAATGCAAACCTCTCCCCAGATAATATTACCGTTTTTGTGAATATATCTTTTCTCGTATTTAACAATTTCCGCATTTCCTTCGGAAACCAGTTTCATGTTGCCTTTTGTAATCTTTACATCACCGGGATGCGTAAGATCTGACTGGCTTAAATACTTTAACTCCTCACAGGAATAACCAAGCATTTTTGAATAGGCTTCATTAAATTCAATATAGGAACCGTCAGTTTTTCTAATTCCTATCGCCAGTGCTGAATTATGAAATAATGTTTTATACTTCGCTTCGCTTTTTGCCAGGGCTTCTTCTGCCTGAATACGGCTGGTGATATCCAACGCTGTGAAAATGACTCCCTTTTTTATGTCATCATTTTCCAAAGGAGTCGAAGCAAGAAGAATATTGATTATTTTTCCGCTTTTCTTTTTCCATTTTGTTTCTAAAAAACCGGAACCTTTTTTCCTTATCTGGTCATATTTCTCCTTACCGACAAAATCATATTCTTCCTGAGAAGGATATAATAGAATGGAATTTTTACCAATAAGCTCGTCCCTGCTGTATTCCGTCATTTCGCAGATTCGGGGATTAACTTCGGTGATTATTCTGTCTTTTGCTACTCCAATGCCTGCCGGCGCAACCCTGAATATCCCTTCAATCATATCAGCATATTCTCGATTTTCTTTTTCGGTTTTTATCCTTTCCGTAACATCCCTACCGATAAATCCAATAAAGAATTTATTCCCCTCGTACACCGGAAATACTGTTGCCTGAATGTCTTTTATTTTGCCGTCAGTGCAGGCAATCTGCAAAGCCATTTCTTTATAAAATATATCTGCCTTTTGTGTCTGAAGAACACGTTTAAAGTTTTCCAGGATTTCTTCAATGCTTTTTCCTGAGTTTCTCCCGGAAACAATCAGCTCTTTCTTTATTTCAATAAAATATTTATTAATTACACCGGCTCTTTTTCGTCCGGTAATATTTTCCATTGCTTTATTCCACTCAATCAGTACTCCGTCGCTGTCAATCAGGAAAAATCCTTCTGACAACTGCTCCACAATAGTCCTGTATTTTTTTTCACTTTCGAAAATTATTTCCTGTGCTTTCTTTTGTTCGGTTATATCGCTTATATATCCTTCAAGTGCCGTAAGTTCCCCGTTTTTATATATCCCAACCCCTCGCTCCCAAACATTTCTGATATCTCCTGCAGAGGTTTTTATCTTATACTCCATTGTAAATGGCATCTTATCTTTCAGTCCTTTCTGTATCTCGCTCCAAACTGAATTCTGGTCATCCGTCACTATTATGGAATTAAACGTTCTTACACTGTTATTGATGAAATCCGATGCGGGATACCCGGATAATCTCTCTATGCCATCGCTTATATATTCCATTGTCCAGTCCTTGTCGTTAAGACATCTGTAAACAACTCCAGGCAGATTGTTAATCAGTGTATTTATTTTTCTTGTGCTTTCTATCAGTTTTTCCTCGGCGAGCTTCTTTTCTGCAATTTCCTTCCTTGCATTTTCGAGCAATTCTACCTTATGCCATATGCCAGCAAGCTGGTGAGCAAACATCGTAACTTCAGGAATGTCCGTTTCCCGAAGGTCGTTTCCCTGAACCGAAAAAATTCCTATTACTCTGTTCTCAACAATCAGAGGAGCAAGTATGAATTGTTTTATTCTTAATGATTTGATTAATTGCCCTGCCATGAATTTCAGCTTTTCAGGCAGGACCCTTCTTACAAACTCTGTTGTATTATTAATAAAAACTGTTTTCCTCCGAACCAGAACATCTTCATACTCTTTGATTTCTTTAATATTTAATTTGAGCTGGCCAATGGTCATCTTTGCTACTTTTTCCGCAGCCTTTATTAACTTTGTCTGAAAACTGAAATACTCCAGACTGAGAATATTTAAATCATCGCTTGCAGTCATAACAAGACTATCTATATCCATTTTCTTCAGTTCACCTGCGACGACTTCGAATACTTCTTCCCTTGTATGAGAGGTTTGCAGTAAAAAAATTGCAGAGTTAAGCGCTTCGATTAGTTTCTCTGTCCTGGGAGTTGATTTATTCTCTTTTCCTGAATTGATTTCGTTTATTTCCGATTCAAGCTTCTTGTATTTATTTTGCAATTCAAAAAACTTCATCTGAAGTTCATCCGGACTTCCGGTTCCATTTATCAATTTTTCTGTTTTTTTTGAAGGGGGTGATTTCGCGGTATTAGATATTTTTTTATCCATTTTTACTCGGGATTAGTTAATTCTTCCGTAATTGTTTTTCCCCGGGGTGAGGTTGGAATGAAATTAAGGAATAAGGAAAAACTCATTCAAATAAAAAAACTAAGTTAATATAGTAATAACATACGGCTATATTACTATAGTTTAATTTAACTTAAATTTTTTAAATTTAATAAACAAAAATTTATGTGCATAATGACATTTCCGGGGAGTAAATCCATAATTTGTGCTGTTTTGTAATTCTTATTGTATTTATATTTACAACTTTCATAATTATCTTGTTCTAAATATTAGAAATTTGAACCCGACCAGAGCAGAAATAGACTTAAGTAAGCTTGAATTTAACTTTAACCAGATAAAAAAACATCTGCACAAAAACAATCCGCGTAAGAAAATTAAAATATGCGGAGTGGTAAAAGCAAATGCGTACGGTCACGGAATCCAGGAAATCAGTAAAAAATTAATTTCAATCGGAGCAGACTATCTCGGAGTTGCCAACTATGACGAGGCAATTAAATTAAGAGCTGATATACCTGATGCATCAATACTCGTTTTCGGTACTCTGATACATTCAAAACTGAAACCCGCCGCCTATGTAAAGCGGCTTTTGAAAAATGACCTGATTGCAACGGTAGCTTCGCTTGAAACTGCAAGATTCCTCGATTATTACAGCAAAAAAATCGGAAAAAAATTCAAGGTACATATAAAAGTTGATACGGGAATGAAGCGAATCGGGTTCGATGTTAAATGGGCTTTTAAAAATATTGCTCAGGTATTTACATATAAAAATCTTGAAGTGGAAGGAATATATACACACTTTGCTACCTCAGAAAGCAACGATAAGACTTTTGCAAAACAACAATTGAACAAATTCCGGGAATTGCTTCACCAGCTAAAAAAATCCGGAATGGAATTTCCGATTGTCCATACAGCTAACAGCGGAGCGGTGCTTGATTTAAAAGATTCATATTTCGATATGGTAAGACCCGGACTGATTCTCTATGGCTATTACCCTTCGGATAATAACATTAAAAATATTCAGCTTGAACCTGTAATGAACCTTAAATCGAAAGTTACATATATAAAACGTGTTGAGCCGAATACAAGCATATCTTACGGCAGGGATTATTATACCGACGAAAGAAGCTTTATTGGTTCGATTCCAATCGGCTATGGAGACGGATTCTGGAGAGTATTCTCTAACAGGGGAAAAGTTTTTATAAACGGCAAACTGTATCCTATCGTTGGCAATATTACAATGGACTGGCTTATGGTTAACCTCGGCGAAAAAAGCAATGTCCGCGTAGGCGATGACGTGCTTCTGATGGGAAACGAAAACAATTATGCAATCGGTGCCGACAAACTCGCACGGATGGCTAAATCAATTCCTTATGAAATCTGTTGCGCCGTTGCAGACAGAGTTCAGAGAATTTACTTAGACAATAAAAAAACTCTTTAGCTTTATAAATCAACCAGAAGACCTGCCCTCAATGAAAAACTGTTAAACTTTTCAAGCGGAGGCGCAGTAAACTGCAAACTCTGCGTCATGAATACGTTGTAAGTCTTTGTAATATTTATCTTCGAATAATTGTACTTCACATTTACGTCAATATTTACTTTCGGATAAAGCTCATATTCCAGCCCGAAATTAAAGGCAAACCCGAATCCCGTTTCACTGGCTGTTTCTACTCCGTTAAAATAAAATACATTTGGTACCGTTGCTCCCACTTTAATAGTGTCACCCCTAAACCTGTCGCTTATCTTCAGGAAATGTATGCCTGCTTCAGCACCTATATAGGGAGTGAGCTTGCCTGAAGGAAATTTAATCCTTGCACCAAGCATTACGGGAATATCTTCTGCTTTCCATTTGAACGTGAAATTTTCTGTCGTCAGTCCGAGATTTTTAAGAACAAGGTCGTTGAAATATGCTTTATTGTAATTGAACCTGTTGTATCCGGCCGTCAATGTAATGTTCATATCTGTTTTCGGGACCTTGTAAAACAATCCCCCCTCAAATGACAGGCCCCCATCGTACTGGTTTGCAAACTCGGAAAGAGGAAGACTTGCACCTATTAAAATACTCGCGCGCAGCGGGGTCTGGGATATTCCCGACTTAAAAAGAAAGATAACCATCAGAATTATAATGACAAATGACTTTTTCATATTTCAGATATTTTGTTTGAATTAAAATATAATACAAATATTTTATTATCAATTTAGAAATATTAACTGAAAATAAAAAAAGGCTGTCCTTGCCGGGCAGCCTTTTGGAAATTACAAATATCTTTCTTTTTACAGACTTATTACTATTCCTCCCCTTATAGTCACATAGTTCGGATTTTTAAGTTCACTGGTTGTAAACTGAGAATTGGAATTCCTGAAAACATTAAATGATTTTGAAAATACAAGACTTGAGTAATTGTATTTTAAGTTCAGGTCAAGACTGATTTTAGGAGCTACAGGAATTTCAATCCCTGCGCCAATCGATGTTCCAAAACCTGTTTCACTTCCGGATTCAATAGCACCGTTATAAGAAAACGAAGTTGAAGTAGAAGATGAATTACCAATCAGTTTCTGACCGTTGAACCTGTCTGTAAAACTCATAAAATGCAGACCGATTTCTCCTGTCACATACGGTTTCATATTTCCGGCGGGTAATTTGAATCTTGCGCCAACCATTACCGGAATATCGGTTGCCGTCCAGCTGTAATTAAAGTTATCGACCGTAGTATTCAGATTGGACTGCACCAGCCCTGTAAAATAATCGTTTTTATATTTAAAGCCGTTGTATCCGGCTGTCAAAGACAGGTCAAGTCCCGGAAAAGGAAGTGAATAATACAAAGCACCTTCAATTGAAGCACCGCTTTTATATACGTCGGAAAATGTCCCCATTGGTGAGTTAATACCGCCGGTTAATTTTACCGTCAATGGTGTTTGTGAATAGCCGCTTGTTGTTGAAAATAGCACCGATAGAATAAAAATAACGCTTAATTTTTTCATATTTTGTTTGTTTTAGTTTGGGCGTTAAATACGCCTTATTTTATATTATACTTTTTCGGATAATTTATGTTCCTTTATTTCACCTCCCATAATTCTTTTTCCGGCTTTTCCCTTTTTATTACCTGAGGAATTTTAGGAGTAAAACCAATATCTGATTCGCTGATTTTACCTGTATTGCTTACCTTTAGAAGAATGGACTGATAAGGCTTGAAATCAAGTGTGTACGAAATTCTTTTTTTATCGGTCGTGATATTTATTTCAGCTTTAACATTTTCCGTGCTGTAAGACTGTCCGTATTCAAGCGGAAACTTCAGTCCTTTTGACTTTGGATTCGCAAAAAAGATTACAAGCCCATCCTCTGTCTGCCTGCATTTAAAATCAGGAAGATTCTTTCCTGAAATAATCGGTTTGATGTTTGTTGTTTCTTCCCATTTCCTCTTTACTCCGGGACATTTCAGAAGCCGGTCCGTTAAGTCCTTATATCCCTGTTCATTCTTATTGAATCCTGGCTCTTCCGGAATGTTCTTTAAATAAACAGGCAGTCCTGTCTTTGCAAGATTAAGAATTATTTCCAGGTTTCGCATGTCAATCCATTTCACGTCTATGTATAAAGCCCTGAAAGCGCAATCCCCGACACGGAGAAAACCGTTTTCAAATTTTGCCTTTTCAAGAAAATCCCCGTTAATCCAGGTCGGACAGTAACCCCTTAGCTCTTCAGGAAAATATGTATATCTGTGCTCATACTCGCCCCACGCCCAGATAAACTGTTTCTCCTTCGGAAGCTCGCCTGCAATCCAGCTGTCCTCTGTCGGCAGGTAAACCGCTACATCGGAATAAACTGCTCCCTTTTTCATTTCAGAAGAAACTTTTTCGAGATATTTATTGAAAGCGGAAATTTCTTCTGCCAGGGAACCCGAAGAACCTGCGTGCACGGATGCATAGAACTTAACCGTATCCACACCAACAGGATTAAAAGGCTTGCCGTGCCAAATAATATGGTTTACTCCGTTTGCAAAAAGTGCATCCGCGAGAAGTTTCAGATCGGCTGTCTGCTCTTCTCCCAGCTTTATCCTCGGCCAGCCGTAAAGGCAGGTGAAAGTTTCGGATGTAATTACTCTTTTCCCCGAAAGACTTGCCGCAGAAGAGACTATATTCGAGAATGATGGCTCGAACAGAAGTGCTTCGCTTTCGGGCACATCTACAGAGCCGTATGCAGTTAGTATATCGCAGGGCGCACCGGAACACTGCACTCTCGAAAAACCACCGAGCTTTTTGCACATCTCTGCATAGGGCTTGTAAAATTCTTCAATTACCATTTCGGAAATTATTTTCATGTAATCATACCTGACGCTTCTGTATGGCTCGCTGTCAACATATAGACTGTCTAAGTACTGCTTTATGGGATACCTGTACCTGTTATAAAAACCAATTTCAAAATTATTCGTGGAAAGATATTTTGTTTCTACTTCCCAGGAATCGCAGAAGAATCCTGATTTCTGACCTGTGGAAAGTGCCGGCTTCAGGGCATTCCCTATTCTGCTCCCGTATTTATAAAGCACTCTTCTGTTCAGGTGGTCTATCACATATCCTTTTTTTGGATATTCCCAGGATGCCGTAATTTCCTGCCTCCAGTTTTTATCGGTAAGTTTCATCGTGGCTTCTTCAAAAGGTACCTGACTGTCGCCGAAAGGCCAGAGTGTTCCGAATGTGAAATCGCACCCAAGCCCCAGGCTGTCTGCACATTTTTTTGCATATGCAACTATGTCCGTCCATTCCGGGCTGAGCCATTCCTGTCGCGGTGTATAGTTAACAGTATCTTTCTGCATCCTGTTTAGAGGATATACCCAGGCAATCTCAACTCCTCCGAATCCGTTTTTCTTCAGCCAGACAAGGTTATCCTGAACCGAAAGCCTGTCTATTTCCGATGCAAACCACCACCATCTCGTCCAGGGTTTTGAATCTCTGTAATATTCAATTTTGTCTTTTAAGTCCAGATTCTTTTCGGGAAGAATCTTCTGGCAGTGCAGATTTGTGAACGCAATAAGGCAAATCAGCAAAAGCTGAAGAAAAGAAAATTTTTTCATCGTTGAATTAAATATAAATGATTTACGAAAAATAATTTTTATTGATTAATACCTTTGTAAAATAGTTACACAGGATTTTAATATAAATATAAAAATTATTTTACCAGAACCATTTTCTTCGTGTCCGAAAAATCCCCTGCGGTAATTCTGTAGAAATATATTCCGGAACTCAGTCCTTCCGTATTAAAAGTAACCTCGTAATCACCGCCGCTTTTCCGCTCGTTTACCAGAGTTGCGACTTCCTTTCCCGCAGTACTGTATATTTTTAAAGTTACAAACTGCGTCTTAACAAGAGAATAACTGATTTTCGTTACGGGATTAAACGGATTCGGATAATTCTGGCTTAATGAATATTTTACCGGAATCTTTCTTTCAGTAATTCCGGTAATAATTCCGGTGCACCCGCTGGCTGACCAGACTTCCGAGGGGACATAAGAAGCATAAAGCACAAAACAGCTGTCACCCGGACGGAAACTCATTCCGACTGCAGGAGAAAAAGTCCCTGTTGCTGTGGATATATAATTCATCTTTCCCGATACGGTTAAAAATGTTCCCGACGGATTAACTGAAATATATTTTAGTGAATCCGAACCGGCATTCCTTAAAAAGAATCCGAAACGGTGGGTATGCCCTCCGCGGACCCCTGCTATATCTGCAAATGAAACCCCAAGAGGCGCAGTCCAGGTAACGCTCTGGCTCAAATCGTTAAAGTCACCGTAATTTGTCGTCCTGAAATATTTTACCCCGTCAGTAGTTGCACTTTTCTGGTTGAAAATAAAAAATACGCTGCCGTTGTTGTTTCCGTTCGTTGATAATTTTCCGCCGTACTTCATATAATTCGGCTCGCTTCCCCCTATTGGCCCGATGTATTGACCCGCAGTGGAAGGTGAAACCATTCCCGATGTATACATCTTTGAAAAAAATACTTTCGTGCTGTCACTTACACCGCAGTATGAAATTATTACCGAATCCCTGCCCCCTCTCTGGTAAAAAGCAATGTCGGAATATAAATATTGAACTGTCGGAGTTTCGCTGTACCAGTATATCTTACTCGTCTTATATGAAAACACAGGGGTTGTGGTATTGGGAGAGTTCAACTGGGCAAACTTCTGCGTGTTTACCCTGCCTGTTACTCCAGCAGAATCAAAAGATGCAACTACATAAGCCCAGGGCGATGTTGGCCAGACAAAATTGTCAGATGTAATCCTCGGACAGTAATATCTTTTTGTGGCATCATCTCCCGGCCAGTTTAAAGACCACGTGCTTCCTGCAAATGAACCCGTGAGCCGGATTGAAGCACCCGCCGTGAACCACTTTCCCGAACCGCCGTTTGCACGCAAACCGAATACAATATGAAGATATTTGTTTGTACCGCCTTCAATCAGTTCTGCATCTATTTCACCGTAGTTTATCTTGTCTGTACCCGCAAGCGTAATGACTGCGTATGAAATCCAGCTTGTTCCGAAATCAGTGGAATAAAAAACCATAAGCGTATCAGGAGAAGAACCGGAGCCTGCCCCTTGAAAACCTGCAACTGCCCAGATTTTACCCGCAGTTGCCCCGGTGTATTCGGTTGCCGTTGCAAGACCTTTTATACTGCTTTTTGTAAGCAGTCTTGAATTGCCCGCTGCAATAAACTGCTCCATCATATCCGCCGGCCTGACCTGTCCGGAGTAATAACCGGATTTCATTACAAAGTTTTCACCTGTTATGCCGGCAATTTGCTTCTGAAGATTTTCAATCTCGCTGAAGTCCGGGTTTGATGACTTTCTGATTTCCGCTATGCGGTTTTCAAGTTCTAAGACTTTTCCCCTGTCATAAAAGTTTCCCGTGCTGAAAGATTCGGTTTTTCCATCTGTCCTTGATGTGTTAGTAATTTTTGAATGGTAATTGATTGCGTTCGGGATTTCCTGAGAAAATAAAAAAGCCGAACTAAATACCTGAATTGCTATTAAAAACAGAATTATTGTTTTCATTATAGAACCTCCTTTTAAGTAGAAAACACAATTCAGGTATTGTTAGTTCAGCTATATTTATACCGGGAAATTAAAATTAATTAAAATCCAATACCCGGTTTTATTTTGTTAATATCATCTTCTTCGTATCGGTAAAATCACCCGCTGTGATTTTGTAAAAATATATCCCCGAACTTAATCCGGATGCATCGAATTCCCTATCGTATGAACCGGGCTTCAGGTTTTCATTTACAAGTACCGCAACTTCTTTACCAAGCATATCATATATCTTTAGCGTTACAAATCCTGATTCTTTAATCCTGAATTTTATTATCGTATTTGGATTGAACGGATTCGGATAATTCTGCATGAGGCCGAAAGATTCCACAACGTTTGTATTATTCGATATACCGGTCAGAGTCACATTCAGGGTTATTGTTCTTTCGTGAACAGGTGTTCCGTTTGGTCCGTTACCATATACCTTTACAGTATATGCACCGCTGGTTACTCCGCCGGTTACTTTTATTTTAAGCCTGAGCGAATCAGGATATGATGTCAAAATACTTTGTGCAGTATTTGATGTCTTATTCAAAAATGACAATGCTATGGAGCCGACTCCCGGTGGATTTGTCACAACTGCGGAAAACAGTGCTGTGTCTGTGTACAGCTTTACTGCAGGAACGCTGACATACACGAATGCACTGTCGCTTATTCCATTCATATTCAAAGCAGTAGAACTGACTCTCATTGCAAAATCGGGAAAGTATGCTCCCATATTTAAAGCAGTTCCGTTTCTGTGGTCACCCCAGATGCTGAACCCGACCCTGGGATTGTTTGCAGTCATAGTTGTATAATCCCCCCTGTAACAGTTGGGCGAGCACGGCGGATTAGGAAATGTGAACGTTGTATTGGTTACCTGCTGGTTAGGTGCAAATGTCTGACCTCCGTCAGTCGTGTATGTTGCATAAATTGCCGTCTGAAATGTTGAGGGATTGGCTCTGTCGTCATACCAGTGAATATAAAGCTTGCCTGTTGTTCTTTCGCAGAAAATTTCAGGAAACCACTGGTCGCTCTGTGTCGGATTTGGATTATCATTTACCATCACTCCTGCAGACCAGGTTGCGCCCTGATCGGTTGAATAGCGAAGCCATATATCAGGTTTATTTCCGTTTCCAGCCGGGTTATTAGACGCGTTCACAAAATACAACCTGCCCCTGTACGGACCATTTGAATTATCCATTGCAACTTTTGGATGCGGTGCAGTTCTTACATTATTAATAGTATGCCTGCTTCCCGTATGATATCCTACATAACCTGCCCATCCGGACTGACTCGACATTAATGAAAAGTTGGCGCCTCCATTCGTCGAACGGTAAAAATTATATATTCTGTTTCCTGCGTCGCTTCCTGTGTTTGTTACATATATCACGCATCCTCCGTCGACAGCGCCGCTTGGACCAACGGCAATGTAACAGCCGGGAAGCGAATTTGTCGGAGTAAAAGTCGTTGTCCAGGTTAGTCCTGCATCAGTGCTTCTTGCAAAATTTCCGGGTGTCATTGCAGCATATACATAATTTGCATAGGGACCATTCCCCGTATATTCGGCAGTCACGTGATTCCTGTCGTTACCGCTTACCGATAAGATGGGAGCCGACCAGTTAATACCGTTATTTGTCGAGCGGTATATATACTGTCCGCTTACTCCGGAAGCATAAATCAAAACACCGTTTCCCGTATGGGTTGCCCACGGGTCGCAGCAGGTTCCTCCCGGATAGCTCGGATTATTTAAATACCAGGTAAGACCTCCGTTTGTCGTTCCCCTTGCGTTTTGCGGAGAAGTAACTGCATTTGCTCCAAAAAATATCCAGAGAGGATTGAGCGGATTCGAAGAACCGTACTGTTCATAGTAATCAACACCAACATCGAAGTTATCGAAATCATTTACAGTAACTACCATAGGCTGTCCGATAGGTCTGGGAGGAATGAATACTGTTCTTGATTCTTTTGTAGGCCTTTCATACCTCGGATCGTTATCGTCTATCTCATCGGTTGACTGTGCCTGAAAAATTATCGTTCCTAAAAATGATATTATTACAATCAGAAGTAATTGCAATTTTCGTGCGGAAGATGTTTTTATTTTCATAGATTTTGTTTGATTAATAATCTTAATTAACTTTCATTTATTACTTTATAACTATCATTTTTTTTGTATCTACAATTATCCCGTCAAAATACAAAGAGTAAAAATAAATTCCCGAAGGAATATTTTCGCTGCTGAAGACAGCAGAGTGACTTCCTGAACTATATTTCACATTATTCAGTATTCCCGAAACCTTTTTGCCCGTTACATCATAAACAAAAAGAGATACCAAACCGTTTCCGGGAATGCTGAATTTTATTGTCGTATTCGGATTGAACGGGTTTGGATAATTCTGGCACAAAATAAATTTATCCGGAAGCTGTTCCGTTCCGCTGATTCCTGAAGACTGTGCTACAAATACATACTGAGTTTTTACAATTGTATCCGAACCAAATGAATTAGCCGCAACCAGCTTCACTTCGTATATTCCCGGAGAACTGTATGTAATGCCTGCCGGATTCTGTACGGTTGAAGTTGAAGGCGTGCCGCCCGTGAAAGTCCAGTTCCAGGAAGTCGGCAGATATGAAGACTGGTCATAGAAGCTGATGGATTGAGCAGTTGAAATATCCCTTCCGCTCGAACGGAAATCGGCAACGGGCTTCCTCGTTATGCCCGGCTTGTAAGCCGTTATCTGGGTTCCGGAACCTGCCGACACAAACACACCTTCTTTCCCCAGTGGACATCCAGTGTAATAATTATACGGCACAGACAGCTGCCATTTTGTTGTCTGCAGGTCCGGACTGAAAGCAAAATATCTTCCGTTTGCGGCTTCACCCGTACTTACATAAACCGTTGAATCATATCCAACAGTAACATATACTCCCGGTATGCTCGATGAAACCGAATCGATTACCGTTCCCGAAGTACCATTCACCCTCATAAGCTTTCCGTTTGTCGAGCCGTAATTTACATTTGCGCAGTAAATAACATTATCCGGTCCGAAAGATTTTACGAGCACGGCAGGAGAAAGAGTCCATTTTTGTGTAAACCCAGAGCCGTTATCGGTAAATGCGTGAAGGGCTCCTCCGTCCCGGGAAATGTATATTGTGCCGTCCGGCCCAATAACTAAATCATTTTCCTGGTCACCGTCTCCGGGCAGAGCATCGGACATGTATTTTGTTGAACCGGAATTTATATCAATTGCAATAAGTTTCTTCGGCGTTACAATCGAGCCGGTCCAGTGATAATATGTATTACCATAAACTACAAATCCGCCGTCCGGACCAACCGGAATAATATAATTGTTACTCCATTTCGGTACGCCCGTTTTTCTATCGAGTCTTTTCCCGAAAATTATCGGGTCACCGTCAGGCGCGAAACAGATACCGGTGTTTCCCGGAAACATATCAGAAGCAATGCTCCATTTTACGTTCCCGCTGTCTACCGTTAATGCATATAATCTCCCGACCTTATAATCGCAGGCATAAACTGCATCTTCGGTAAACCCCACAGCATACATTCTTGCTGTGTCGGAAACTGTTTTCTCCCAGATTAAACTTCCCGTAACCAGGCTTCTTAATTCAACCTTGCCCATGTAAGGAGATAAAATCACTCTTGATGTAACAAATTTATCGCCGAAAGTATAAACAGCATTTCCCCAAACAGTATTATTGGAACTGGCCACCGACCAGTACTGTGATGACACGCTTGAAGGACCTGTAAGCTTTGTCAGTCCGTTTTTCTGATTGCTGCCGGCAAATGTATACCAGTTCTGCGCATTCAGCAAAACTGAAAACAATAAAAATATTGATGTAAAAATTTTTATCATCTTTATCTTCTTTTTTAGAAAATAAATAAAAAATCGAAATTAAAAAACTTAATATTATTTCAGGTAAAGGAGTTGTATTGCAATGAAATAAAAAAGGCTCCCGGAACACCTTTTTTAAAACCGAATTTTGTTCCTGAGAGCCTAACATGAGAAAAGTTCTTATATAAATACCCCCCTTCACCTTAGTTCATTCCTTTTTCCTGTCTTTTTTCGGAAAAGGGGGATGTATTTTATCTAATCAGTTAAAACGTTTATTAATATGATGGTTTATTTTAAAAGAACCATTTTTTTAACTTCTGTAAAATCACCTGCCTGCAATTTGAAATAATATATTCCGCTTGATATTGCATTAGCAGAATTCTTTCCTGCGGTAAACTGTTTTTCGTAAATGCCTGCTTTCTGGAATTCGTTTACAAGGGTGGCCACTTCTCTGCCCAGCATGTCAAACACTTTTAAAGTAACGTTTGTGTTTTTTGATAAACTATACTTGATATTTGTAGAAGGGTTAAACGGATTCGGATAATTTTGGTATAACTTGAAATCCTCTGTAACCTGAGCGGAAGGAAATCCCGTAAGATTTCCCCAAACATCCCTGTATGCTCTGTAAGACATTTGTCCCGCCGGCAGTGACAATTCATATACAACCTGACCGGCAGGATTTACTTCGGTTAAGGTTGTTGATGCAGAGCCCCAGCCAATCAGTGTATTTCCGTTGCTTAATCTCTGCGCGCTTCCCATTGCAAATGCATAAATATTCGGCGTGTGCCTGTACTGCCAATCTACGTGTGCCCATTTTGTTTCTTCATCTATTTTATATTCAATAGCTCTTGAAAAGGGAGGGGAATGATAATTACCGTTATCGAAAAGCATTATGTTTCCGTTGGTAAGTCTCCTGACAAAATGCTGGTGTGAAAAACCGATTGTATCATTATCACAAAGAAACTGATTGTTTTTTCCGCCAAATCTCCAGATTATTTCACCTGTTGATGAATTAATTTTTGTGATTTCATCCATATGCCTGCTTGAAATAATAATATTTCCGTCATTATCTTCTTCAATTGAATTGCCGTGAACATAATCAATACTGAAAGATGTCAGGTCTTCGTGAGTTGCATCGGTGATCTGAAAATAATCCCAGCTTCTCCACTGAAAAACCACAGTTTTTGATGCGTTGATTTTCTGAATTATCAAACCGGTAACTAGTGCGTTTGTTTTTCCTCCGGGAACCAGACCGCTCATATCAATATAAAGTGGGTCATAACTCATAAGCCAGGCGCTTCCGTCAGGCATTACAAGTAATTCGTGAAGATCTGTTGAATAGCCGTTTCCGCAGTAAAAACTATCCACTATATTATAATTTAAATCAAGTCCATAATAAAAATGCTTCATTTCTTCATAATATGTCAACAGATTATTATTCTGCTTTTTGAAATCGTATCCGTTTGCAAAAAGGCGCTTAGCCCAATATGGCGACCCGTTGTTATTGAGCATCATTAAAAAATTACCATTCGAATAAGACTGCTGGAAATTCGAAAAGAATAAATACCCGCTTGCAGTATTACCCGAATTAAAAATCGTAAAAGCGGGAAGAGAGTCCGGTCTTATCAAAAAATCCCTGTGAAAAGGCATGTTTTTTGATGAATTTCGCGAAAAATATTCGAAGCTGTAATTATCCGGCAAAATCACCTTTTCGTTTCTAATATAAAAAGAAAAATCATCTGTGTCTTTAATTCCGGATACGGTTACTTTTTCTCCCAAGGTAAAAGGCATATCCGGCGTAAATATCAGCCTGTAATTCTTCTCTGCTGTAGAAAGAGTACCTGTGTGAACTCCGCTTGATGAACCCGTAACCCTTATAGAACTTTTTTTCAGCATTGCCGGTGTCAACTTTACGGTATAACCAAGAATTATGTTCGTCTTTTCATTGTTGTATTTAGAATCCGGTAAAGGTGATATGTACTGAACAATATCGGCAAAAATCAGATCACTCAACGGAAACAAAAGCAGAAATACAATAAATACTTTTAGTGAAGGTTTTTTCATCAGCAAAGAGGAGTATAAATTAGTAAATATTTTATCACTTCTAACTATATGCAAAATAATTATTTTAAACCTGAGGATTGTCATTAACCTGTAAATTTATGTAACGAATTGTAACTATTTATTACGATAATTATTTTGCTTTATATTTATAATTATTTAACTAAAACGTATTATATTGCGTTATATGTATAAAATGAAAAATACCGGATTTGCAAAATTTACATTAGTTTTCCTCCCGCTTTTCCTTGCTCTTTTCCTCTCGCTACAGTTTATACCCGGAAAGAAGAAAGAGCCAAAACTTGTTGTCGGAATTGTTATTGACCAGATGACTTATGAATTTATTCCGAGATACTGGGATAAATTTTCTGACGGAGGATTCAAAAGATTAATCAATCAGGGATATTTCTGCAGGAATACCGGGCTTGAACATTTTCCGTCCTATACAGCAGTTGGACATGCGTGCATTTATACGGGTGCAATTCCGTCTGTAAACGGAATCTGCGCAAACGACTGGTATGACAGGGAAAAAAATAAAATTGTATATTGCGCGGACGATGATTCCTGCCATACAGTCGGAAGTTTTTCCGACGACGGAAAAATGTCTCCCCGTTCAATGCTTACTTCCACGATTACCGATGAGCTTGTGAAAAAAAATAAAAACTCTAAAGTTATCGGTATAGCCCTTAAAGACCGGGGCGCTATTTTCCCCGCCGGACATCTGGGAACGGCTTACTGGTTTGACCCTTCAAGCAAGAACTTTGTAACA
Organism: Ignavibacteriota bacterium; assembly: GCA_016218085.1. Lineage (GTDB taxonomy): Bacteria > Bacteroidota > Ignavibacteria > Tepidaquicellales > Tepidaquicellaceae > FEN-1279. Next base: position 36,999 of record JACREY010000005.1, on the reverse strand, counting down.
AGCACTTACTATATGAACAAACTTCCCGAATGGGTGGAGAAGTTCAACGGAAAATATCTGCCCGATTTTTATCTAAGCAGCGAATGGAAAACCCTGCTGCCGATTGAGCAGTATACCGAAAGCACGGAAGATGATAACCCGTATGAAGATATTTTCAGGGGAGAGGATAAACCTGTTTTTCCTCACAATCTCCCCGAACTTATTAATAAAAACAAAAACCTTCTAAGGTCCACACCTTTCGGAAATTCAATAACAAAGGATTTTGCAATTGATGCAATTACAAATGAAAATCTCGGAAGAAACGAGGCAACAGATTTCCTCTGCGTTAGTTTCTCGTCAACTGATTACGTCGGACACAAATTCGGACCAAATTCCATTGAAGTCGAAGATACTTATCTCAGGGTTGACAGGGACATAGAAGACCTGCTTCGGTATCTTGACAATTTCACCGGTCAAGATAATTACCTCGTCTTCCTCACCGCCGACCACGGAGTCTGCGGTAATCCGGGATACCTTAACAGTAAAGGAATTCCTTCCGGAGTCTTCTATACCAAAGCAATCCTCGATTCTGTGAATGTGAGCCTCGAAAGGAAATATAAAGTTAAAAATCTTGCTTATCATTTTTTTAACCAGCAGATTACCCTGGATTACAAACTGATTGAGCAAAATAAACTTAACCTGAATGAAATAACCGAATATACCGCAGATTATATAAAAAATAATGTAGCTGGTGTCGAAAACGTATGCACGAAATATGATTTAATGAATAAGAATTCGGATGAATATTATTTTCGCTTTTTTAAAAACGGATTTTATGAAAAAAGATGCGGAGATGTTTTCGTCAATTTCAAAAAATACTGGGTGGAAGACAGGATAAAAGGAGCTGAACACGGCGGACCCTACGATTATGACATTCATATACCACTCATCTGGTACGGCTGCGGTATAAAAAAAGGCGAAACAAATAATCCCGTAAGCCAGGCAGATATAGCCCCAACACTTTCAGTACTGCTGAATATTGGCTTTCCGTCAGGCTGTACGGGCAAACCAATTAAAGAAATAACAGGAAATTAAAATCCTTACTTAATTTATTCTCAAAAAGGTCTTGTGAAATTCATCAAATAAGACTATTATTACAAAATTTTGTAATAGGTAATGAAGAAAAGCATACTCTCATTTTTATTATTTTTGACACTGTTTTTATCAACGGGGAAAACGGACTGGGTCGTGAATGCATGCGGGCTGCCTTATGACAGCAAACTTCCCTGCATAATTGTCCGTGACTCAATGTGGTATGCCGCTACCGATTACGGCGTATTCTATTCCGTTTACGAAAACTCGCACTGGATGAACGGCACTCCCAATATTACGGATGGTGTATTTAACAGTGTATGCTTCTTTGGAAAATACGTAATTGCCGGCTCTGAGATGGGCAACATTTACATTTCAACCGTAACTGACCCGCCCCACTTCGTAAAAATTACAAACAATATACCGGTAAATTCCCCTGTTAACAGCATTACAACCTGCGGAAACTATATTTTTGCAGGAAGAACAAAAAGGGAAGTATGGGTTTCGCAGGATACAGGAAAAACCTGGACTAACAGGACTTCTAATCTACCCGCAAACCAGGTCGGAAAAGTATATCTCTTTGCAAACGGAAATGATGTCTATGCCGCTACAGACGGAGCAGGAATTTATAAAACTACAAATTACGGAGTGCAGTGGATTCCGGTCAATACAGGCCTTACAAGCAGCAATGTCCGCTATATATGTTTTCACAATTCAAAAATGTTCGCAGGTACTGTGGGAGGCGGAGTCTTCTTGCTTTCAGATAACGGACAGTACTGGACCCAGAAAAATAACGGACTAGGAAACCTGTCCGTCAACGCATTTGCTGCTCTTAACAACAGGCTCGTAGCGGGAACAGATAACGGAGTATATGTCTCTGCAAACAACGGCGATTCCTGGTATCCCAGAAATGCCGGACTTCCCGAAAATCCAAAAGCTTTGTGTTTTGCAATTTCATCCCAGCTTCACGTCGGACTTGAAACTCTTATGTCCTGGTCTATTGAAATTAATGAAATTGTACCCGTCAGAAGCATAAGCGATATATTGCCCGATAAATATTCTCTGTCGCAGAATTTTCCGAATCCTTTCAATCCTTCGACTGTCATCAGGTTCAGGATTCCCGAAAACGGCTTTACTACTTTAAAAGTGTTTGACTTGCTCGGCAGGGAAATCAGCACACTCATCAGCGAAGAAATGAAAGCCGGAAGTTATGAAACAAAGTTTTATGCCGCCACACAATTACCAAGCGGAATATATCTTTACAAAATAGAAGTGAATTCCCCCGAAAGCAGATTTACCGACACAAAAAAAATGACACTGCTGAAATAATTTTACTTCTGATTATACTTAATCAGAAAATTATTCCGGAAAATTTGAATTACATATCTTTTCTTTTTGCATTATCTTTTAAAAAAAAGCTTATGAAATACCTGAATTTCATTCTGATGAATTTTTTATTCGTCGGCTTTAGCTTTGCCCAGATACCTTATAACACTTCCCCAACCTGGATTTCAACCAATTTTCCGAAATATTCGACAGGCTGCGCATGGGCGGATATCAATGCCGACGGGTGGATGGACCTGGTCGTTTCAAACGGAAATGACATGGCAAGACAAAAAGTTACAATTTACTTTAATAATAACGGAACACTCTCGGCGACTCCGGGATGGGAATCATCCGATATAGACTATCACGGACATTTATCCGCAGGAGATATCAATAACGACGGATATCCCGATATCGCTGTTTCGGTTTATCTCGGCCCGACTGGCTTCGGCACAAAAGGAAAAGTGAAAATTTATATGAATAATGGAGGCACTCCCGGCACATCCCCTGCCTGGGTTTCAGCAGATTCCATGTACACATTTAGCTGCGCTCTGGGTGATGCGGATAACGACGGCTATCTCGACCTCGCTGTTGCCTGTGGTGAAAGCTATGACCAGTATTCCGATAAAATGAGAATTTATAAAAATGTAAACGGTGTAATGCAGACTCTCCCCTACTGGAAAAGCACTAACCTGACTTACGGAATGGACGTGGAATGGGCTGATATAAATAACGACGGTAAACTTGATTTGATATTTGCCTGCGAGCGCGCTCCTTCAATAGCTTACCTGAATTATGGTGATTCAATAGGACATTTGCCTTACTGGACTTCCGGTGATGCAAGCATTTATTCGAATTCTCTTTTCCTCGCCGATGTAAATAATGACGGAAATACAGACCTCGCCGTTTCTGATAATAACCAGCTCGGAGGAACAGGAAAATTCAAGATTTACCTGAATACAGGCTCTACTTTTAATTCCACTCCTTTCTGGTCATCTGCTTTCTCCGGCTACGGCTCTGGAATCGCCCTTGCAGATGTGGATGCAGACGGATGGAAAGATTTAATCAGCGGAGGATGGTGGAAACCCTGCTATGTTTATAAAAACCAGAACGGAACATTCCAGACAACACCGCAGTGGACTTCCTCCACAAGCAGTGTGGTGGAAGCAATAAAATTCATCGATTATAATAATGACGGACTCGATACACTTACAACAAACTTTACAGGGAACGGAAGTAAAAAACTTTTCTATCTTCAGAAAAATTCCCTTAACAGAATCCTGTGGGCAAAATTCGGAACGAACACAGTTCCCGCAAGCGATTACTGCTTCAGTCTCGAAAACGGATGGATTAGTTTTAAAAATGCTCCCGCCGTTTCCGTGCAGGTTTCGGTAAAGTATATCGCCTCTCGTAAAATCGATTTTGCAGTGACTAACTGGGACAATACTGCTATCGGCAATTACGTTTTTAAAAACACTCTTTCAAACGGGATACAGATATTATCTCAAAATACCCCGTCGGAATTCAAATTGCATCAGAACTACCCGAATCCGTTTAATCCTGCAAGTAGTTTAAAGTTTGAACTGAACTGTTCCGGATTTACAATATTAAAAGTGTTTGATATGCTCGGCAGGGAAACGGCTGTACTTGTAAATGAATTTCTGAATGCAGGAATTTATCAAATCGAATTTAAGCCCGAATTTAAATTAGCAGGGGGGGTATATTTTTATAGAATTGAAGTGAATTCTGCAAATGCAAGATTTTCAGATACTAAGAAAATGATATTGATAAAATAAAATTATTTATCGAAATATTTTATTTCCGTTTTTCCTCCTTCATATATCAGAATATATGAGGAAGGCAGGTCTGTCCAGCACCCTGAATTATAATAAACCATATTCTTTTCCGGATATTCATACATATCAGCTTTGTGAGTGTGTCCGCAAATCACTATGTCTGCATTTCTGTGTCTTCCGTATTCCACGGCTCCGTCTGCAACTTTTTTTGCAAGCCTTAGCCAGCCCTTGCTTTTATTCTTCAGGAACCTTGCAACGGTTTGCTTTTCATTCCCCCATCTCTGAATCCTGTCGTAAATAAAAGATGCAATCGCACTGATGATAAAATTCTCGTTCAGAAACCTGTCGAACTGATGTCCGTGGATTGCAAGATATTTTTTGCCGTTTGTGCTCCATGCATACTCTTTGTATACATCTATTCCAATTAAATGCGACATTATTTCGGCAAGACCGTCATCGTGGTTTCCCTCCACCCATATTACTTCTGTATTTCTTTTCGGATTCGATAGCTTTCGGATGTATGAAAGAAGGTTCCAGTGATTCTTCTTGAGTCTTGCGAAATTCAGATTATCGAAAATATCTCCGAGAAGAATTAAACGGTCAAATGTATATTGAGTTAGCATTTCCAGAATCTGCCTGGGGCGGGCAACTTCCGAACCAAGATGTACATCGGAAATTATTATTGTGTCAACTTTTTCCAGTATAAAATAATTAATTAAACAATTTTAAAAATAGAGACATTGTGTTAACAAATGTTTTCCTGTGTGTTATTAAAACGTTAAGCATCATAACGATTCTGATTTTTCTTATCTCCTCTTATAAGATATTTTTAATATTTATTTACGATTCCTTTATAGATAAAACAAGAAAATTTTGAACATTTGTATAAAGTCAATAAATTTTTTATGAAGAAAATTCTTTTTATTTGCGGCTCACTTAACCAGACTACAATGATGCACCGGATATCAAAACAATTAAGCGACAGGTATGACTGCTGGTTTACACCTTTCTATACTAACGGTTATCTCGAAAAGCTTAGAAAAAAGGGTTTTCTCGATTTTACCATTCTTGGCGGGAATTTTAAAAGGGATACAGATAATTATCTTTCTGTGAACGGACTAAAAATTGATTACAAAGGACAGAAAAATGATTACGAACTTGTTGTTACATGTACCGACCTTATTTTACAAAAAAATCTCAAAGGAAAAAAAGTAATTCTCGTGCAGGAAGGAATGACCGACAAAAAGAACCTTTTCTTTTATACCGCAAAATATCTCGGTCTGCCGAGATACCTTGCCAGCACATCCACTACAGGACTTTCTAATAAATATGATTATTTCTGCGTGGCATCTGAAGGATATAAAAATATGTTCATTAAAAACGGAATAAAAGCCGAAAAAATAATAGTGACCGGAATTCCGAATTTTGATAACTGCAAAAGACATCTTAAAAATAAATTCCCGAACAAAGATTATGTACTGGTTTGTACTTCCGATTCGAGAGAAACATTTAAATATGAAAACAGAAAAAAATTTATCGAAAAAGCTGTAAAAATTGCAAATGGGAAACAGATTATCTTTAAACTTCACCCTAACGAAAAAACCGAAAGAGCATTCAGGGAAATTAAAGAATATGCTCCCGGCTCACTTGTATTTTCGGAAGGAAACACAAGCGAAATGATTGCAAACTGCGATACATTGATTACAAAATATTCTTCTGTCGTTTACATCGGACTTGCGCTCGGAAAAAAAGTGTATTCGGATTTTAATATTGAACAGTTAAAGTCACTGATTCCCAGGCAGAATGGGGGAACTTCATCCGTTAATATTGCAAGAATTTGTGAATATCATATAAATGGACTGATGGATAGAGGATATAGTATTAATGAAAAACTGGCAGTTCCGGTTCCTGAATTTTAAATAAATTTAATGAACATCGATAATATAATAATTATTATTCAGGCGCGTAGATCCTCAACACGGTTGGAAGATAAAATACTTCTTCCGCTTTGCGGCAGAGAACTTCTTCTCCGTATGGTGGAAAGAGTTAAAGCCTCGCGCTTCGGAAAAAATATTGTAATAGCAACTACAAAAAATAAAAAAGATGATTTAATCGTGGATTTATGCAAGAGTGAAAAAATAAACTACTTCAGGGGTGACGAATATGACTTGCTGGATAGGTACTATCATGCATCACTTTATTACGAAGCGGATGTTATTGCAAAAATTCCATCTGACTGCCCCCTGATTGACCCGGAAATTATCGATAAAGTTTTTGAAAGATTTATCGGAATTTATCCGGAATTTGATTATGTAAGCAATCTGCATCCCGCTACTTATCCCGACGGTAATGATGTAGAAGTTTTTAAATTCAGTGCACTCGAAGCGGCTTGGAAAAAATCGAAAATGCTCTTTGAAAGAGAACATACAACTCCGTATATATGGGATAATCCGCAGTCATTTAAAATCGGAAATGTCGAATGGGACACAGGGCTTGATTACTCTATGACACATAGATTCACAATTGATTATAAGGAAGATTACGAATTAATAAAAAAAGTATTTGAAGAATTGTATCCGGGCAATCCCGTGTTCGGTCTTAAAGAAATTTTATACCTGACCGATATTCTTAAACCCGAACTGAAAGAAATAAATAAAAAATTCAACGGTGTTAACTGGTATAGAAACCACATCGGTAGCCTGAAAACAATCTCTCCCGAACAAACAAAAATTATATGACAATAGATAAACTGAACGAACTCAAAGAAACAGCATTTAAAGTAAGGGAACATATTATTAAAATGTCAACGGATGGAGGATGCTTTATCGGAGCTTCCCTTTCCTGTGCTGATATTATCGTTTACCTGTACAAATGCTTTTTGAATATTGGAAAAGATAATCTCTCTAATCCCCAAAGGGATTATTTCTTCCTCTCTAAAGGACATGACGTCCCTGCTCTCTACGGAACACTTGCCGAATCAGGGCTCCTCGAGAAGAGCAGGCTGAACAATCATTTAAACACTAAGGATTTTCTTTACTGGCACCCTAATACCAATATTCCCGGTGTGGAATTTCATTCCGGCTCGCTCGGACATTTATTAAGCGTTGCAATGGGTACTGCCTATGACTGCTTGCTTTGCGGACAAAATAATAAAGTTGTTGTCCTTCTTGGAGACGGAGAGCTTAACGAAGGCTCTGTATGGGAAGCACTCCTGGTCGCCCCTTCACTTGAACTGAATAACCTTGTTGTTATCGTGGATAGAAACAAATTCCAGGCTAATATTGAAACTGAAAAACTAATTAAACTCGAACCTCTCGCTGAAAAATTTCTGCTTTTTGGATGGAAAGTTCTAACAACCGACGGACACAGCTTTATCGATATGGAAAAAATCTTCACGGATTTAAAAGAAGATTATAACATGCCTGTAATTGTAATCGCAGATACGCTAAGAGGCAAAGGTCTGCCAAGCATAGAATCGCGTGCAGACAGATGGTTCTGCAATTTTACAAACGAAGAAGTGTACAACCTTCTAGAAGAACTCAGAACACAGGAAAAAACTATTTTAACTTCGGAAACTTTAATGGTAAGATAATATGAATTACGAAACACTGCTTGAAAATCTCGTTACCAAAGACGAAAGATTCATAATTATGACGGCTGAAAACAGGGCTGCAATCAGAAACCTTCCGTCTAAAATTGGGAAAAGATTTATCGATACCGGCATTACGGAAATGACTCTCGTAGGAATGGCGGCGGGTCTGGCAAATCGCGGGAGAATCCCCGTAGCACATGCGCTTGCAACATTTTTAACAATGAGAGCTTTTGAATTTATAAGAACAGATGTGGGTATAGCAAACCTGCCTGTAAAATTAGTCGGAGGCGTACCGGGACTGCTTTCCGAAGCAAACGGTCCGACTCATCAGGCTCTGGAAGACATTTCGATTATGCGTGGAATACCTAATATGAAAATATTCTGTCCTGCCGATGAAGATGATTTAATGCTTTGTATTGAAAAAATACTTACAAGTTCCTCTCCTTATTATATCAGGTATAACAACAGAAAACCCTGCTACTCTCACTCAGCAGATTTTTCCGAAGGAAAAGCCGAAATTATCATGACCGGTAGAAATGTTAATATTCTAACTTACGGTTATCTTTTTACCGAAGCATTTGAAACTATAAGACTTTTAAAATGGAAAGGAATTGATGCCGGTCTTGTCAATATGAGAACATTGAAACCCGTAGATGAAGAAACTATTATTAGTACAGTCAAGAACTCGAGACTGACTGTTATCCTCGAAGACCATTTTCTTACAGGCGGATTGTTTTCAATAGTTTCTGAAGTCCTGACTTGCAATAAAATCAAAGGCAATATATTGCCAATAGCCTTTAAAGAAAAATGGTTTAAACCGTCTCTTATAAAAGATGCTCTGGAATATGAAGAACTTACCCCTCTGAATTTAACTAAACGAATTATAAAAAAATTAGAAGAACTATAATGGCAAATAAAATAAATCTGAAAAACGATTATCCCTTAATCACTGAATCCGATAATCTTATAAATAAAGCAAAGCACCTTATCCCTGCCCTCACGCAGACTCTTGCAAAAGGTCCTTCGCAGTGGACTGACGGGGTTGCACCAAAATATATCCGTAAGGGAAAAGGCTCGCATGTATGGGATGTTGACGGAAACGAATTTATAGACTTTAATATGGGAATCGGTCCGATTGTATTGGGGTATGCATATGACAGGGTGGATGAAGCTATTAAAAAGCAACTCGAAGATGGAATTACTTTTTCACTTATGCATCCGCTCGAAGTGAAAGCGGCTGAAAAAATCAGAAACGTTGTACTTAATGCTGAAAATATCCGGTTCTCAAAAACAGGATGCGATGTTACTTCTGCCGCTGTCAGGCTTGCGAGAGCTTACACAAGAAAAAATAAAGTTGTGTGTTGTGGATATCACGGTTGGCACGATTGGTATATTAGCGTTACCGACAGAAATTCGGGAATACCCTCTTTTAATAATGACCTTGTAACTACTTTTAATTATAATAATATCGACTCTCTGATAGATGCAATAGACTATGATACTGCCTGTGTGATTATGGAGCCGGCTATTTTCGAAAAACCATCGAACGATTTTCTTTTTAATGTTCAGTCTGTCTGTAAAAAAATAGGAGCCGTCCTGATATTCGACGAAATGTGGACCGGGTTCAGAATGGCGCCCGGCGGAGCACAGGAGTATTTCGGAATTTCACCCGACCTCGCGGTTTATTCCAAAGCAATTGCAAACGGAATGCCGGTATCGGTTTTAACAGGAAGAGAAGAAATTATGAGACTTCTCGATAAAGACGTTTTCTTCTTTACAACATTCGGTGGTGAAGCGCTCTCGCTTGCCGCTGTAATTGCTACCATTGATGAGATTGTTGAAAAAAACGTACCGGAGTATTTATTCAAACAGGGAAAGAAATTAAAAGACGGTTATAATAAAATCGCAGGCTCGCTCGGAATGGATTATACATTTTGCTCCGGGTATGATGTGAGAACAATTATAACTTTTAACCCCGATGTGGCAAATCCGCTTGAAATGAAATCACTCCTCCAGCAGGAAATGATTAAACGCGGAATCCTCTGGGGAGGATTCCACAATATGTGCTTTTCCCATTCGGGTGATGATGTAAAATATACTCTCGAAGCGTACGAAGATGCTCTGCCAATTCTCAAAAAAGCAGTGGATGAAGGAAATATTAAAAAATACCTTAAAGGCAGTGTGATTGAACCGGTTTTCCGCAAGACAACTAATTTTAAACAGGTTGAAAAAGTATGAGTACTGAAAATATTTTTTCGTTGAAAAATAAAACCGTTATTGTTACTGGTGCGGCAGGCTTGATTGGGAGCGCACAGTGCAAAGCACTTTCGGACTTCGGTGCCGCAGTTGTCGCTTGCGATATCGATATCGAAAAAGCCGAAAAAATTACTAAAGAACTGAATGAAAATTCCTTTGCCGCCGTTCTGGATGTAAGAAGTGAAGATTCTATTAAACGAGCAAGAAATGCTATCCTGTCGAAAATGGATTCCATAGACGCTCTTGTAAACAATGCCGCATTAAACGATATTTTTAACAACGATAATTCGGTTCTCGAACAGTCCAAATTCGAAAACTATTCCCTGGAAATGTGGAACAGGTCGCTCGAAGTAAATCTAACAGGAATGTTTTTATGCTGTAAAATTTTTGGTGCCGGAATGGCGGAAAAAGAAAAAGGCAGCATAATTAATGTAGCTTCTACATACGGAATCGTTGGTCCCGACCAGTCAATTTACGAAGACGAAAACGGAAATCAGAAATTCTTTAAGTCTCCGTCTTATCCTTCTGCTAAAGGTGCTGTAATTAATTTTACACGCTACCTCGCCGCTTACTGGGGGAAAAAAGGGATTCGTGTTAATGCACTATCCCCGGGTGGCGTGGAAAATAAACAGGATGAATATTTCGTAAAAAACTATTCCCAAAAAACAATGCTCGGAAGAATGGCAAAACCCGACGATTATTTGGGCGCTGTCGTATTCCTTGCGAGCGATGCTTCGTCTTATATGACAGGCGCAAACCTCGTGGTTGACGGAGGCTGGACTGCCTGGTAAAATTATTAAATCAAATAATAAAACTATGGAAAAAAAAGCAAAAGTAACAATCGGAAACAAAAACGTAGGAGACAGCGAAAGAGTTTATATTATAGGAGAAATCGGAATCAATCATAACGGTTCGGTTGATATCGCAAAACAGCTTATTATGGGTGCGAAAGCAGCAGGTTGTGATGCAGTAAAATTCCAGAAACGCACTCCCGAAATTTGCGTGCCAAAAGACCAATGGGATAAAGAAAGAGATACTCCCTGGGGAAGAATAACTTATCTGGAATACAGACATAAAGTTGAATTCTCGCTAGAACAGTACGCCGAAATAGACCTATTCTGCAAAGAAATGAAAATCGACTGGTTTGCTTCGTGCTGGGACGAGGAATCCGTGGATTTTATCGAACAGTTTAATCCCCCCTGCTATAAAGCATCTTCAGCATCTCTCACCGATATTGAGCTTCTTAAAAAGAAAAAATCAACCGGAAAACCTCTGATTATATCAACAGGTATGTCAACAATGAACGAGATAAAAAATACAGTCAGTGAAATCGGTGAAGATAATCTGTTAATTGCCCATTCAACATCGGCATATCCCTGCCCCGTTGACCAGCTCAACCTGAATATGATAAAAACCCTGAAAGAACTTTATCCTTCTGTACCGGTAGGTTATTCCGGTCACGAAACCGGACTTGCACCAACATGGGCTGCGGTTTCTATCGGTGCTGCCTTTGTGGAAAGGCATATTACTCTCGATAGGGCTATGTGGGGCTCCGACCAATCCGCTTCGGTGGAAATCGAAGGTCTTCACAGACTTGTAAAAAATATCCGCGATATCGAAAACTCATTGGGTGACGGAATGAAGAAAGTTTATGACAGCGAGCTATCGCAAATTGAAAAATTAAGGAGAGTAAAATTTTCCGATACAAAGAAAATGATATTGCTAAAATAAAACACAGTGCAAACGCACTGTGCTTTATTTTATTATGTTTTCCTCTATTTGTTTTCTGATACGGGAAGAAGCTCTTTAGGATTAAGTTTAGACGGTGTAAATATACCTATTACACCTTTTAATCCCACACTCATCACAATATTAAGAAAGAAGGCAAGAAAACCAACCAACAACAAACCTCCGCATAATGCCGCCAGAACCATATAAATATTATATTCTCCGTTTACATATATAGTACGCCTCAGCATTCCTTTGAGTCCCGCCATTCCCATAAATGCTCCCATTCCTATTCCTCCGATTAAATGCGCCCAGAAATGGAAAGTTGCAAGCTTCTGACTATAGAGTTTTGCTCCGTTTGTTAAAATCGGGAAAAGAATATATATTGCGGAATATAGTGTCATTGTTAATCCTACCAATATTGCAACGTGAACGTGAGGACCGACAATCCACTGTGTGTTGTGCAGAATCCTGTTCAAGCCTATATCTGCCTGCATAATTCCCGCCGGTACTGCTAATGCAAATCCAAGCAAACCACCAAGAAGGAATTTTAATTCATTTGACATTTTCAAAGGCCTTGCACTCCAAAGTGTGGCAAGGGTTATGAAGAAAGCCAGACCTTGTGTAATCAGTTCAAACGCAGTAACCATTTCTCCCGATAAAACTTTTAAAAATCCGGGTTGTGCCTGGTCCGAAAGCAAATGATGTGACCAAACCGTCCACGAAACTACCATCTCTATAAATAAAGCAGCACGCGCATAATTCTGCATGAAAAGATTCTTGCCTGTAATTAACATTGCTAGAAGATACCAAGTACCTGCAACGAAAATCAAAACCAATCCATCCGCAATTAAATCCAGTCCCCACCAAAACCAATTTTTATAAAGCAAAGCATCAACAGCAGTATTTTTTAAATCGACTCCGAATAAATGGGATACCAAATAAACAAGAATTAGCACACCTGTAAATAAAATAATACCCGCATTTAAAGCTGTATCCACAGTACCTCTCGCTATTGCCGCAACGGGCAAAGAAACGAGATGATCTTTTTTGTCCTCTTTTTTTCTGAATAAATTTTTCAAGCCGCTGAATCCGAGAGCCGAACCGAGCATAGCTCCTGCAGGCTGTTTATCCCATCCTTCGGGTGTGTATGTTATCGTTTTGAAAATATTTATAACAAAAAAAACCGTTCCAACCATTACAAGTGCTATACCCAATACAAAAAAAGTACCTCCGAGCGGACTGAACTGCGAAAAATCAGCAGGAAGAGGCCAGTATAAAGTGTAAAGGGGAGCAAAATGAGAAACAAATCCTGCGAACCAGAAAACAAAAGTACCTAGTGCAATTAATAAGAATGTCCAGTTAGCTAACTTATAACTCCATATTGGTTTTTTCATTAAAAAAGGAACAAGAAACAAAAACGCTCCGAATACTATTGAATATGTCGAACCGAATATACCAACGAGAGGATGTGCTGTTAATATCGCAAAATACTGATAATCTGCGATAGCAGAAATCGGTTCAATCTGGTAAATACGCATAATCATACCTTCTATGGTTGCAAACGCATAATAAATTAAACCTACGACTACAAACCGTAAAACCAGTTTTTGCATAGGTGTCAAACTTACAGGTTTAAACAATCCCTGTGCCCCGTTTAAAAAAGTATCTTTAAAAGTCATATTGATAATATTAAAATTTTAAAATTATTTATTTCTTTCTTTCCTGAACAACTACTACATCTTTTAATACCATATTAGCGCCTTTCGGTCCCGAATATTCAGTCGAGCGGATTGTATAAATTCCGGGTTTGTCAAACTGCCACAATATATCATTTCTGTGCCCGGGAACAACCTGCATCTGGAATAACATAGAATTATCCTGTCTGAAAAGTCCGAATCCGTATGTTAGGTCCTGTGAATATACATCAAACAATACTTTATCGTTTATATCTATCATCAGTTTTTCAGACGGCAGGCTGAATTTATGATTTGCAACCGTAATGTTGAAGGATTTATCCGGCTTTATATCGTTTCTGTTTAAATCCATCGGTGCCCATGGAATTGTATTGTAAGTAATAATATGCAGCGATACACCCAGGATTACGAGCATTCCAACAAAAGAATAAAAGAGTCCCGAACTTACTGCCTTCCCTTTTCCCTCTTTTGTTAATTTGAATCCAAACCACCCCATCAATAGGATGATTGCAATTGCATAAAATGTATATGCAAATGTCTGACCATTTAATACAACTTGAGAATCAACCATAATTTTTAATTTATTTATTTAACTTTGAAATCTTTTTAGACGTCTTTTTTGCTTTCAGAGCGCTTAAATTAGTAGTCTGTAAAACATTAATTATGCTATCTCTTGCCTCCGACCACCTGTCGTGTATTTTGCACTTTTCTGCCAGTAGACAGCTTTCAAATCCGAACAAACAGGAATTAAATATTTTCGGCTCACCTGTTGCTTCTAGTATGTCAGATAAAAAAATCGAATCGTAACTTTTGGCAATCACGTATCCGCCGCCTCTGCCTTTCCCTCCTTTTATCAGCCCTTTATTGGACAGCCTCGTCAGCAATCTTCTTAAATATTGGTATGGTATTTTCAGTCTGTTATGCAAAAGCTGAGCGGTGAATTCCGTTCCTTCGTTTAATACCATAAAATTGAATATCTTTAAAGCGTATTGGGATGTTTTTGATAAATTCATAAATGATACCTTAAGGTATCATTAAACTATAAAGAATAAAATTTACTTTCAAGTGAAATTTTAATTGCCTGTCTCTGCTTATTTACGTTTATTATTCATAGTATTTTTATGAAAAAAAATATATTTTTTAATAATTAAAAAATGCTATGAAAAAAATTATATTACTTTTTTTAACTCTGACAGCATTCTCCGGAGTTTCTTTTTCCCAGTGGAGTATTCAATATACTTCTTCCCCGTCTCAAACCGTGATGTCTTTGAAATTTTTTGATGTTAATACGGGATACCATTCGGGCATTTTGTATAGCGGAAGCACAATGAATATATACAAAACCACTAATGGAGGAGTGAATTATGTTGCGCAGAATTCAAACTTCACTTCGCAAAGATTTATGTCAATTTTTATGCTCCACCCCGATACGGTCTTTATAAGCGGAAACTACGGAAAAATTCTGAGAACGGTCAATGGTGGGAATAACTGGATAGTTCAGTATTCCGATACTTCACTTCAGTTCTGGGGTTTGTTCTTCGTCAACTCAAATACAGGCTTTGTTTCCGGAAGTAATGGAAGAATTATGAAAACCACCAACAAGGGCGATAACTGGATAATTCAGGCAACACCAACATCTACTGCCCTCGACGGGATTTATTTCATAAACGAAACAACAGGATATGTGGGGGGTGCTAATATATTTCTTAAAACCACTGACGCAGGGCAAACCTGGATTAATAAGGTCGGCTCATTTATCAGCCCGTTTGAAACCGCGCAATCTGTCTATTTCTCCGATGCAAATACCGGCATATACAGCACAAATGCCGCTCGCATTGTACGAACAACTGACGGCGGCGATACATGGAATCTCGTTTATTCCACTACAAGCGGTGGAGCTGTTTGGGGACTGGCATTTCCGACCCCTTTAACCGGATACGGCTGTACAAATGTAGGAACGGTATTAAGAACAACCGACGGAGGACTGAACTGGATTCAGCAGTCAACTCCACTGACTGAAAACCTTTACGAAATCAGCTTCCCCACTGTTAACACTGGCTACATATCAACCTGGTCGGGAAAAATTCTGAAAACCACAAACGGCGGAGCTACATACATAAATAATACAAACAAAAATATTCCTGAA
The DNA here is from genome assembly GCA_016218085.1 of Ignavibacteriota bacterium. Classification (GTDB taxonomy): domain Bacteria; phylum Bacteroidota; class Ignavibacteria; order Tepidaquicellales; family Tepidaquicellaceae; genus FEN-1279. The sequence goes on along the minus strand of JACREY010000005.1, from coordinate 21,387 downwards.
AAATATTCTTTAAGCCAGAATTACCCGAACCCGTTCAATCCATCTACAAATATAAAATTCAGCATTAAAAAACCGGGCTTTACAACACTCAAAGTTTATAATGCACTGGGTAAGGAAGAAAGATTGCTTGTAAATGATTTTCTGGAAGCGGGTGAATTTGAAACGATGTTCGATGGAGGGAAATTATCTTCGGGTTTGTATTTCTACAAAATCACTACGGGAAATTTTACGGACACAAAAAAAATGTTGATGATTAAGTAACGATAGTTACTTAATCGAAATCCGCCGGGGCGGAGTTTTAATCAAATAAAAAGGGACTCTTTTTAAAAAGAGTCCCATAATTTCGGTGGAATGCAAAATCTTATCCCATCGGCTCATCTGCAGTCGGTCCATATATCTGCGGAAGAGGAACGTTGAGCAACCTTAAATAAACATCGAGCTGTCCCCTGTGGTGAATCATGTGATTAAAGCAGAAACTCCTGATAACTGGCGCTTTCTGCATGCTCATATATACTACATCGCCTTTTTTCATTGTCCAGGTTTTCATCATCTCAGCATCACTGCACTTCGATAATATTTCTTCGGTTTTCTTGTTATTGTCATCGAAGAATTTAAGAAGTTCGTCGGTTGATTTCGGAATTAACGGTTCGTATGGCTGTATTGCAAGGTCGAGCACGTCATTTTCGATCGTGTGCCATATCCATAGAGACGTTTCCGCTACGTGGCTTGCAAGCCTTGCAAGCTCCATGCTCTTTTCGTGCGGCTTCCAGTTTGCTTTATCGAGCGGAACTCTTTCAAGTAATTTTCTCGTTGCCTTTGCTTCCTGCTTGAACTCTTCCAGGAAATTCTGTGCTATCGTCATTTCTTCTCCTTTTTTTATTGGTTTTTAATTGTTCTGTAAAAAATGAAATTTAATTTTAAAATGCAAGTACAAAAACCATATATATTTATGGCATACAAAATCATGGACACTCATACTTATTAAGATAAAACCCTGAAAACATTAAAAAAATTCATTTACCCTGCAACCTTTTTAATTCTAAAACGTCTAATTAAATAATAGCGAATATTTATAGTAAAAAATATGAAAAGAAAAATTACGGTTTTTTCAATAATTATCTTTACCGCATTCTCAATTTCAGGCTTTTCGCAGGATAGCGGGAATTCCGGAAATTTCAGGTTTTTCGATAAACCGTTCATTGAACTTAATAACGGAGTTTCAAAACTTTCTCTCGATGGATACAACGGAAGTTTCTCCAACGCAGGGATTATTGAAGTCAAACTCGGCTCCGCTACACAGTTTAAAAGCAGGTACAGCAAAGACGTTTTAAAATATTTTAATTCATACCTGTTTTTAAGCAAAGCTTCGGAAACCTATAATTATAAATCAAAAACGGCCGGAACCCAGCCTTATAATATGTGGAGATTCGGTACGGGAAAAAAAGAAGGTTACGGTGCTAAAATTGGCTCGATGTCTGTCGTTCCATACACTTCTAATTCGTTGGCGTGGACTTATCTTGACCTTAATAATTTTACGGAACTTACCACCCAAAGTGATATTAATGCTCTCACAAAATTTAACAGGGATATTAGATTCGGCACACAGTCTGAAGGAGGAATCATACTGAACGTGCTGCCAATGCTTTCCCTTGAAGCAAAGTATGAAAGGTCTGCAATTTTTCCGAGAACTCTTTTCTGGAAATACGCAGGTAGCGCAATTATCGAAGAGGGCGGAATGCAGATTTTGGATAACTTCGTCGCGCGCATTCTGAAAAATAAACCTCTTGCCGGGGCTATCGTTAATTTCGTACTGAAAAACGCTTATTCATACGGAATGTATGAACTCAGAAAAACCAAAATGAACTGGCCCTTTGATACTGAAGCGCCTCTTATGCACGAATCGTTCAAGTTCGGCATTGGATTTACATTCTAAAAGTTTACTTTCTCTCAATAAAATAAAACAGGCTCTTTGCGTTACCGCATCGGGCCTGTTTCTCTTTCTTCTTCTCTTTCCTGCTGCGCTATGATATTTAAAAGAAAATGCTGAAAATTCCCGGCGGGTAATAATTGGCGGACACTCAGGAATTATGGGCTCTAAAAAAAGCCGTTGCAACTTCTTCGTTTCTGATACTCGCGCTGAAACATTTCGTCAGCCTCACCCGGCCATTCTTCAGGATGCGTAACCTCTCCGCAGTGGTTAAGAAATTCATCCCTGAGTAATCGAAATATCTCACCTTAGAAATATCAATAACAATTATGCTGCTGCCGCCTGCCATTACTTTGGTTAGTTCCCTTATTAGTTCATCCGCATTGGAATAATCAACATTTTCTATTTTAATGGAGAAAATTGTTGACTGTCCTTCGTACCTGATTACATATATGGATTCTCTCTGCATAACCTTTCCTGCTTTATCCTTTCCTTTTCGGAGGACGGTCCCCTTCTTTGAAATTTTCTTCCTTTCTGCTTTTCAAGCTATTAAATTTCTCTGTCTGCTCATCCGTAAGCACGGATTTTATTTTCTCGTCTTTTTCATTCATCAGCTTTTCAACTTCACCAATATTTTTCTCCCCGCTCTCCATCTGAGTTTCAATTTTCTTTAAGCTTTCTTCGAGAATTTTCTTAATAAATACCTCCTGTGTCTCTGTCAGGGCAAGTTCATGCTTCAACATATTAAGCTCTTTTTTAATCATTTCTTCTGCATTTGGTTTATCCCTTTCGTTTTTACGAACAGGCGGACCTTCCTGTGCAAGTGTAATTCCCGTAAAAGTAATAAAGGCAATTAGTGCCCATAAAATTTTCTTTCTCATAAAAATAATTTTGATATTATTAATAAATAATTTTATATGCGGAGATATGTAAAAGAATATGCAAGAGGAATTAATTTAACCAAAAACTCGTTTTGTTATCCTTTTAAGGCTTTAGATGTTTTTTCCTCTTAAAACTTGCGGATTTATTTTCACTTTTCAAAAAATAAAAGCCGATTTCCGGGAAGGAAAACGGCTTTAAGTAAATTTAAAATTTTAATTATTTGGAAAGTTCTTCCTGAAACAGTTTTTTGCCCGATGCAAAATCAAATCCGATTATTCCGAACCTGTCAAATGTAAACAATACAAGATTCCCCTGCCTGTGTACGTGCACATTGTGCTTGATGAAAAACATCCCGGATGTGGATTCCTTGTCTGTGGCTTTAAGCTTCGTGAAAAGATTCCTTTCCGTAGATGCCGTCCAGAGAATATTACCCTCCCTGTCTATGCAGGAGAGCAGTCTTTCCGCATTGCTGCCTACCTTGTCCTGATAGAAAATGAAACAACATTCATCATCCTGGTAAAGCATCACCCCTTCAAGAAAAACCTTGTCGGGCATCAGTTGCTTTGCAGTTGATTTCATAAAAAATTTAAGCGTCGATTCGCTGGACAGGTAAGATTCGTGAACATTTTTTTCCCAGAGATTCGACATGGGTCCGGTTACCATAAACAGTTTCTTGCGGGAATCCTCCCCGCTCTTTTCATATCCAAGAGCAAAAACCGAAATTGTTTTATCGTCTTTCTTAAACGAATTCCTGTATTCGGTTATATTATCATATAGTTTCCTGTTTTCTATGTCGAACACAACCTTCCTTCCATCCCTCGTTTCGATGTTAAGATTCGGAGGATTTTCCGTAATGTACATTTTTCCGATTTCACTCTGAATTCCGTACTTATCAAGGAATCCCTGCGTGTTAAGTTTTTCCTCCCCGCCCGAGGGGTCGTAAACAAATACTCCGGCAGGAATGCTTCCCGATTCCATATTTACTTTCCATACTTCGCCGCCTGTGTAGAAAAGCTTGATAACACCCGGATAATCTTTCGATTCCGTTTCAAAACTTTTCAGCACTTTTTCATTGTACGGATCATAAATGTATGTATTCAGAATATATTTCGATCTCTTGTATTTATAAGTCAGTATCCAGAGTTTCTCGTTTCCTCCTTCATCCTTTACGGGAAGTGAGTTAATAATTATTCCTTCCAGAGAAGAACTGCCGCTTTCATTTGTTTCACCGTCGCTTCCTTTGTTGAAAAGGGAAAACTCTTTTTTTCCGTCTGTGCTTCCGCCGAAATAAGTCGGATAAACCCAGAAATAAAACAACGCCCCCATCCCCACGAAAAAACCCGCAAGAATAATTATTATAATGCATCCGAACCCGCCCTGGGGCCTCTTGGGCGAGGGCTGCATCGGTGTCTGTGACTGCTGCATTGCAAGCCGCTGAAGATTTGAATAATCCTGTGCCATGCTTTCTCCTTATGAAAAGTTTTCGGAAGAATAACAACGAATGTAATATAAAAAATTATGCAATAAATATTAATGGATTAAAATATAAAAAACCGCACGAATAGTCCGTTTCGTGCGGCTTATTTTTGTATTGGAGAAGGGATATGAGATTGCCTATTTTATAAGTGCGAATTTTTTTGCGTCAATCAGCATTCCGTCTGCGGAAAGTGTGTAAATATAAAGTCCCGATGACAAATGATTTGCAGTCATTTTCACTTCGTAATATCCCGGCGTCTGATTTTGCTTCACAAGTGTATGAACCGCCTTACCTGTTACATCAAATACTTTCATTTCGATAAAAACATTCTCGGGAGTCAGTACTGCTTCGCCCGAATTCGGAATCTTGTATTTTATAACCGAGGTATTGTTGAAAGGGTTAGGATAGTTTTGGGATAATCCGAACTTCTCAGGAGCGCCTATGCACACTTCACCGTTTAAATTAAAGTACTCAAAATTTCCGTTTAAATCGGTCTGCTTTATTCTGTATCTGTATTTACCTCCGGCAAGATTCTTATCTATGAATTCATATGTGGTCATAAATTCAACGTTACCTCTTCCTTTTACAAAACCTGCATTAATCCATTGCCCGGGATTCTCAGGGCTTGCCCTTTCCACTGTGAATCCTGAATTGTTGACTTCCTTTCCTGTCGCCCATTTCAGCCTGACTGCATTTTCCTCAACCGCAAAATTAAAATATAAAAGGTGAACAGGCATTGCACTTTGTATATTTACGGGATTATTAACTGCGGTATTTTTATTATATCCCTCGAATCCGGGATTTCCGTTAAAATCGGATACCATAACCCTGTATGTGGTTCCGGGAGATAAGCCGCTAACGGTCACGCTGCTGCCCGTACCCTTGTAAACACAATACCAGCCCGCGCCCGCCTGACTGCCAAGACCGAAAATGCTGTTTGCAGTATAGGTATATCCGTCTGTTAGTGCGGCAATCCCTGCAACACCTTCGCTCAGAAAAACAGCCCTGGATGTCCCGTTCCCGTTCGTCCAGTCTATCTGTACGGAGTTTGATGTCAGCGCAAGATAAGAAATCTGGCTCGCCTGGGAAGTAGGAATTGCCGAATTTGAAAATGCATTGTTCAGTGTCGTCCATAGTGCGTTTGTATATGGTACACAGTCCTGCTTGTAATACCACCAGAAATACCCTCCTATGTAGTTTGGAGTCGTGATGTTCATTTTGTAATACCTGTTTATATAAGCCGCTTTTTTTCCCGAAACAACAGTTCCGCATTCACCGATTCCCAGCTTCGAATTAGGAAACAGCACGTGCAGGCTGTCAAAAACTTTCTGCCAGTTCGGCTGTAGACCGTTGCAGTCGTCTTCATAATAGGAGACAAGAACATAATCAAGTCCGTTTCGAAGCTTTGTGCTTACGTTTTTATTAACCCAGTAAAACATTTCGTTTTTCGGGTTGCTCCAGCAGTCCTGATTATAATATAATGTAAGTTCCGTTTTTTTATTCTGAGCTTTTACAATTGAATATGCGGTGTCCATCTTTGCAACTACATCTGCCGTGTTGCCGAGCCATTCGCCGTTAATTTCATTGCCGATTTCCCATATGTCAACCTTGCTCCCGAGCAGGTTAACGTATTCATTAGTCCTGGCTACGTACTGGGCAAGACTGTACTGGTTCATGTAATAACTGTCCAGAAGCTCTCCCATTATAAAACTGACATTGTGAATCTGGTTTACGGCATTGACATAATCTGAAGCGGGTATGAATTCATCGAAGACTATTCTCGTGGTTGGTTTTTTACAGAGATTCTGCAAGGATGTTACAACTGCGTTGAGTCCGCCGACTGCGTCAATGGTAACTCCCCACATGCGGTTTGTATCTGTGACACCTGAATAGGATAAGTGCGAAGATAAAAGCAATAAAAGAATAAAAGAGATGGTTTTTTTCATTATCTTGCCCCCCTGACATTAAGATAATTTTTTGAATATTTTATTTAAAATTGCAAATAACATACCCAAAAACTCAGAAAAAAAAGTATCATTTTTATTGAAAATCAAAGATATTTTAAATAATAATTGATGCCATTATCAATTTTTGTATCATTTTGAGACTATTTATTCTCATTATGAGAATAAATGAATATTTTTTAAATATACATATACCTTAAATGTTCAATTTGATGTTTTGTTTGGCATATTATTTGTTTGTATATAAATCTGAAAAATGTTCTATCAAAATATAGTGGAACTTTACTAAAAAAGACTATTACAATTTGTTACTTTTATTTACAACGGGTTAATGCAAAAAGATTATAATATTCGCAATTTTGTAAAGAATTACTTAACATAACTTTCAGTCGAATTTTAAAATTTATTATTATATATGAAAATCAAATATTATGTAGCCCTTTTAATCCTATTCTTCTTTTCGATGATGCTTTTTGGATGTGATCCTTCATCTATTGGCTCGACCGACTACGGTTCAAGCCAGATTAGCGGCTATGCTATCGATGAAATTTCTTTCAGCGGCGTTTCTGATGCGGCAATCATAACCATACCCGGAATCGATACAATAAAAACCGATAAAAACGGATATTTTAATATTCAGTCTTATTACCTGATACAGGATCCGCAGGAAATTCAGGTGCAGTGCAGTAAAGATGGTTATCGGACTAAAACAGTCACTATAAGGCTGGTCTCGGATGGAAAAGCCAATGTAACAATACCAATGCAGCAAAATTAATATTGCATAATAAAAAGTTCTCTGTTCGTAACAAAAGAACCTGTTTGCATAAATTCCTTAAAATTCGACTCCTTGCAGACAGGTTCTTATTTTTTTCCCCTGATTCTTCCCAAATCCGCTTTTAACGTTTTTTCTGTCCTAAATTTATAATATTTTACCGGATAATATTTTTTAATTTTTTATGAAAAGGTACAATTTATTTTTTTCTGTATTTATATTTTTGATGGCTTTTTTCTCCTGCACGCCCCCATTGGATATGATGGATAGCCCAGAGTATTATTTCCTGTATGAAAGGGACAGGTTTTATGCGGACCCGCTTGTGTTTTACGATTATGACAGCCTGAAACCCAGACTGGATATATATCTCAGCATACCCGCGGAAAATATTCTTTTTAAAAAAACCGGGGCAAACGGTTTTTACGAAATGAAACTGAACATATCCGTATCGCTAACCGGAACCGACAGCTCCGCTTCAATCTTAAAGAATTATGATGTTTTGGCTTCCTATACCGAGGGGGAAATGAAAAAAATCTCAAGAGAATCGAGATACTATTTCTACAGCTATTATGTTAACCCGGGTAAATACAGGCTTGAAATTAAAATTTCCGATAACAACGCCGGAAAATATTACAGGAAAAAAAATGACCTGACAGTAAAAAACTTCAGCTCTGATGCATATTCCTGCAGCGATGTTATGGTCCTTTCAAATTACAATGTAAGCGAAAATGGCAGGAAGGATATTACGCCTCTCGTAACAAATAATATCTCAAAACTAAGTGACGTAAATATCTTTTTCGAAATTTATTCGGGAAATGAAACTCCTGCATCAAAAGAATTGGTTTTTAAAATAAAAGATTCAAAAGGAAAATATATTAAAGAGGAATCTGCGGATTTGGTATTTGCAGATTCAGTAAATAAATTTTTCAGAAATGTTTTATCAAGAAGCGAATTCATAAAGCATAAACCGGAACAAACCGATTTTGAAGAGTTCGACCCCGAAGACAGAAATTTCGGAACACTTCTTCTTGAAATATGGGATAAGAGGGAAAATAAAATAATCGCAAGTAAAAAATTATCCGTACTTCCCGACAGGTCACAGAGACCGCAAAAGATGCGGCGCGAACAGGGGATACATTAAAATTTATTAATAAAAAATAATTTTTTAAATATGACAACCGGTACATTAGAGCTGAAAATTCACGGAATATCCCACCTTATCGGGAATACTCCTCTGCTGGCAATTCAGTTAAATTACAAAAACAAACCCCGTACTATATATGCCAAGGCAGAAAACCTTAATATGACAGGCAGCATAAAAGACCGCATGGCTTTGCATATTATTAAAAATGCCTACGCTAAAGGACATATAAAACCGGGAAATGAAATTCTTGAGGCCACAAGCGGAAATACCGGTATTTCCTTTTCTGCAATCGGCAGGGCACTCGGACATAATGTAACTATATATATGCCCGACTGGATGAGCCGCGAGAGAATCGAACTTATTAAAAGCCTCGGTGCAAAAATCAACCTCGTAAGCAAGGATGAAGGAGGTTTCCTGGGAAGCATCAGCAGGGCGGAGGAATATGCAAAGAAAAATGAGAATACTTTTCTTCCCAGACAGTTTTCCAATGAGGATAACTGCGAGGCGCATTTTGAAACAACAGGACCTGAACTCTGGTGGCAGCTCAGATTCCGTTCACTTATACCTGATGCATTCATAGCGGGAGTCGGAACGGGCGGTACAATTATGGGTGTCGGAAAATACCTGAAACAAATACACCCGTCCGTGAAAATCCATCCGCTCGAACCGGCTAATTCACCCACTCTGACAACGGGATATAAAGTCGGCAAGCACAGAATACAGGGAATATCAGACGAATTTATTCCCTCGATTGTCAACCTTAAATCGCTCGACCATGTCGTAAGCGTAGATGACGGGGACGCAATAATAATGGCGCAAAAACTTGCCGCTGAACTGGGAATAGGCGTTGGCATTTCTTCCGGAGCAAATTTTATAGGAGCATTGAAAATTCAGAATGAACTCGGCGGCGATGCTGTCGTGGTTACGGTTTTTCCCGATGATAATAAAAAATATTTAAGCACTGACCTTCTGAAAACAGAAACCGTTAAACATGATTTTCTCTCTAAGGATGTTGAATTGCGGGGATTCGGAGCATATAAAAGAGTGTGTCACACCTGCTGTGACCCGTTAACCTGCATTGATACAAATTACGAAGGACTTGATGTGGTTGAACTTCCTCCCTGTCCGAGAAGAATGAGAAGCAATTAAATTTGAATATTTTTACTTCGACAGATTTTCTTTTGAGGTTTTCGCCCAGTCCGAAATAATCTTTCTGTCGCTGTCTGTTAATTTGGCTTCGGGATGCAACGGTTTGTAAATTCCGGGCGGCATTTCTCCCTCTCCGACTTCTTTTTCTATTTCATCTAGCTTTTTTATCATTTTCTTCCTATCGTAATTTCCCCATTCCGAAAAATTCAACTCCCTTCTGCCTTCCTTAACATCGTGGTCTATCAGATATACCACGGGTGATATTTTACTGTACCACGGCCATTTCGTTCTGTTTGAGTGACAATCAAAACACGCTGCTTCAAGTTTCAAATATACATTGTACGGTATCTTAATGTGCTCTGTAATGAATTTATCCTTATCTTCAGGCGGATTTCCCGTATCGGGTTTAACAAACTGAAGTAATATTATGAATAATATTAATAAGACAAAAGAGTATTTTCTGAGTTTCTTCATAATACAATTAATTAATTCAAGGGTTTATATTTACTTGTTTTTTAGTATCAAAACGGATTTTATACGATTTAATTTCAATGCTGCTTTTTCTCAACTTTTATGAAAAATTTTTGTTATAAAATATTAATAATAAAAAGGAGTAAAACAAATGAAAAAAATATCAACAAAAAAATTTATTGCAACGGCAGTTGTGGTAATTTTCCTGACTTCACTTTCTGCATATCTGTACTCATTTACCGCTGGATTTACGGGCAGAACAAAGAAAACTTCTACAGCAGGTTGTTCCTGCCATGATGCGGCACCGAATACCGAAGTGCAGGTAACAATCACAGGACCCGATTCAGTTGTTAAAAGCCAGACAGCACTTTATACACTTACGATTTCCAAATCAAGTAAAAATGGGGCAGGACTGAATATCGCAGCTAAAAACGGAACGCTTAGCCCTGTATCGAGCACCCTTTCGCTTATTAGCGGAGAGCTTACAAATAATACTAATATTCCGATGCCCTCCGGAAGCGTTACCGTCCAGTTTAATTATACGGCTCCTTCGGTTGCGGGAACTGATACTCTGTACGCAACGGGTCTTGCAACAAACAGCGATGGCTCAGCAAGCGGTGACGACTGGAACTGGTCACCGAATAAAAGAATTATTGTAAAAAATTCGGTCGGCATAGAACCCGTGAACAGCAATGTTCCGGCAGTGTTCTCTGTTTCTCAGAATTATCCTAATCCTTTTAACCCTGAAACAAATATTAAATTCGACGTTGCAAAAACTTCCCCTGTGAAAATCAAAATATTCGATTTAACGGGAAAAGTTATTGAAACTCTTGTTAATGAAAATCTTTCGGCGGGTACTTATGAAATAAAATGGAATGCTGCAAAATACTCAAGCGGTATTTATTTTTATTCATTTGAAACCAAGGACTTCAACCAGACAAGAAAAATGATGTTAGTAAAATAACAGTAGATATTTTCTTATGTCCCGGTAGCAAAGAACATCGGGAATGCTTATAAAATAAGAATATAAAAATTAAAAACCCGTCGTGGACGGGTTTTTTGTTTTTTTGTGAGAATGCTTACACTTTAAATTTCTTTTTTATCATACCACCCTTAGTATCCTTGATACTGTGCATTGTCACAAATGCATCTGTATCTATTTCTTCAATAAGGTTTTTTAATTTACTTACTTCCAGTCTTGAAAGTACAGTATATAAAATATCCGTGCCTCCTTCGTTCACCAGGTGTTTCCCGTATCCCTTTTCTCCTTTGAAGATTGTAACTCCGTTTCCCATTACGTTTATAATTGCACGGCGAACAAGTTCGGACTTATCCGAAATTATCGTTACCCCAAGATATTCTTCAATTCCTTCTATAACAAAATCAACCGATTTTGATGCGGACAAATAAGTCAGAATTGAATACAAAGCTGTCTCAACCGAAAGCAGGTATGCCGCTGTCGAAAAGATAATTATGTTGATAATAAAAATAATATCCCCGATTGTAAGCCCGGTTTTTTTGCTAAGGTTAATCGCTAAAACTTCCGTACCGTCTATCACACCTCCTCCCCTCACAGCAAGCCCGATTCCCGTACCGAGAAATAATCCTCCGAATACTGCAACTAGCAGCTTATCCGATGTAATCTGGGGATATGGAAAAAAAGCAACGGCAACTGACAGCAATAAAATGCTCACCGCAGTTTTCAATGCAAAACCCCTGCTAATGGTTTTAATTCCGAGCAGAATGAATGGAAGATTCACCAGAATCAAAAGATACGAAAGGGAAAATCCAGAAACCTCCGAAATCAAAAGAGAAATCCCCACTGCTCCCCCGTCTATGAAATTATTCGGGAGTAGAAACCCCCTCAAACCGAAACCTGCAGACAGCACCCCTGCACACAAAAGAAAAACTTCCTTAACTGCTCTTTTTATTTTCATATACTCCTCTGATATAACTTCTATACATAAATATAAAGATTATATTCTAAAAAGCAATTTATTTTTCTTTATTTCATCAAAACCAACTTTCTTGTTTCTAAATGCTGATTCGCAACCGACATCCGGCAGTAATACACTCCGCTCGGCAGCGTCGAAGACCCGCCGTGGCGGGCATTCCAGGTTACTTCATAAGTCCCCGGAGCCTGCCTCTGGTTAACAAGAACGGCAACTTCTTTCCCGCTTAAATCAAAAATCTTCAATGATACAATTTTGTTATCTGTTATTTGATATTTGATATTTGTCGAAGGATTAAACGGATTCGGGTAATTCTGAAACAGCGCATGTTTCTCCGGTACTACAGAAGAAATCTGCCTTACCCCTATTGTAAAATTACTGTTGTATAAATTCTGCGCAACATCTGCAAGCTGCTTAAGCTTTGTTACCGAATTTACATTGCTCGTCCCCCTTGCAACCATCTGGCAAATGTAAACAGTCTGGGTGTCTCCGGGTAAAAAATTAAAACTGTGCGCGCCGCAGCCCAAAGTAAAAGTCCTGTCACCGGATGGATTAATATTTGAAACCATTCCGGAATCACCCATGCAGTTTTGTACCCATCCTTTTCTTTCCGTCCAGCCGAGATTCGTTTCAGGGTCACCGTAATAACAGAATTTTGTTTTCTTATGATACTGGGGCAATGGTTGCGACCTATCCATCCAGTTGGAAGAATCTTTTTTAAATCCCTTCATAAAATAATATGCACCTATAGGCTGACCCCCGGGAAATGCTTCGCAGGGCGGGGGAGCACCTGTCGTATTAGTGCAAAAATTAAATGATGTCATTCCAAGTGCAACATAGGGAATAATGGATTTATTTATCAAACCCTTTAAAATCTTTATTCCCGATGCGGGCGGGTTTAACCCGTATGTGTATCCCCCTCCATATCCGTCCACTGAGTCTGCATTATAGCATATACCAAGATTCCTGATTGTATCACAGCAAAGATAATCGTCTTCTGCCTGCCCGAGGTCTGGGTCGCAGGTGACCGCCGCAAAAAAATTCGTCCAGGGCTTTTTACCATTGTTAATAATTTCGAATTTGATGAACTGCATATCTGCATATGCAAGCTGTGTATATGCCCAGGCAGTCATATGAATTTCGGCATATAGCGGTCGTGTGCCGCCCCCAAAACTGTTGTTTCCTGTGTGCAGTGACGCGAATCCATCGGTCATGCAAAGAAAAATTGTGGATGCGGCATTGCGGACACCAGGAGTGTCTATCGCCGGCTCATATATGCCGTTCAGGTTCACGTCCACATAAGGTGCGCCGTAAGGCACCATCAGCCCCCAGTTCGCCCAGTCGGGATTTGTATTCTGGTTGTCTCCTCTCGATACTTTATAAACTTTAAAGTTTGTATTTGTGTACGGAATGCTGTCGTTGCAGTATCCGGGGGCATATTCGCTTTCATACTTACAAGCTGCCATGCGGATAAGCCCGTCAACCCTTCCCGCAAGTGTCAGACCTGTGGAAAAAATTGCGTGCTTGCTTGAACCCTTCGGCCATTCAAAACCCGGTGAGTTCTGAACTGTCGGGTCTCTGTCAAATAACCCGTTATTTATGAAATACGAGCTTATATTATTTGCGTCAAGCTTTACATATTGAATTGTTATCTGAGGAAAGATTTTATTCGAAAATAAAATCATAAAAATGACCAAAGTAGAGAATAACTTTTTCATTTTATTTCTCCTTTATAAAATTTGGTAATTCTATATACGGTATATTTTTATACCGCTATAAATATAAGTACTTATTTCCCTTTTTGCAATTCTTATTTAATTAACAGCATCCTTCTGACTCCGTAAATTTCCCCGTCAACCTCCAATCTGCAGAAATATACTCCGCTCGGCAGCGTCGAAGACCCGCCGTGGCGGGCATTCCAGGTTACTTCATAAGTCCCCGGCATTTGCTTTTCGTTCACCAGTGTCGCAATTTCTTTTCCGACAATATCGTAAACTTTTAAAGAAACAAAACCCTTTTCTGTTTTCAATTTCCCATTTTCGGCAATCATGTACTTTATGATTGTAACAGGATTAAACGGATTCGGGTAATTCTGCATCAATGCAAATTTTTCAGGTGTAGAACTACTGATAGGTCTTATCCCTACCGAAAACATATTCTGGTTTTTGTGCACTCCCGCAGTAAGCAGAGTAGTCGCATATAATTTCCCGTCCGGGGTTAAATAAGAGCCGTAAATATCATCAATTGTACCGTATGGATTTTTGTTAACCCAATTCGCTCCCGCATTTGAAGTGTAATATACAGTTCCGTTTGTTCCCATTACCACGCATTCCTGCTGATTCATAACTTCGCAGGCATATAAAGTAATAATTGTCGAAGAAGTATATCCGATGCTCTGCCACGGAGTTGCACCTCCGTTAGTAGTTTTATAAACTCTATTGTTTGAGCCAGAGCAGTATCCAGTCTGCGCATTCAGCATTTTAATATCATATAAAGCCCCCGCAAGATAGTTGTCGCTCAGCTTGGTCGAATCCCAGCTTGCACCGCCGTTAGTGGTTTTCCAGGGACGCGGTTTGGCATTTAAAAGCCATCCAGTGTTCTCATCGAGCATACAGGCGGAATTTATAGTGTTATCGCTTGTCAATGCAACACTCAATTTTTGTTTTGTCCAGTTTATTCCTCCGTTTGTGGTTTTAAAAATAGTAGAATCATTCCCTGCAATATATCTCGAAAAAATCCACCCCGTCTGCGCATTTACAAAATCAACTTTCGATAATACGACATTTGCAATCATATTCGGAATGATAAGCGAATCCCAGTTCAGTCCCCCGTTTGTGGTTTTGTAAACCGCGGACTTACTTCCGCAAATAAAACCCGTGTTGTCATCTATCATATCGATGCTGTAAAAATCCGCAACCGAAGTCGGTGACAACTGAACCGTGCTCCAGTTTAACCCGCTATTCGTTGACCTTAAAATCTGGTCATGCGTTACAAGCGTTGCGCTCACTGAAGACGGCGCCCCAGCTGCCAGCATCAGTCCAGAAGAAGAAGTCCACACATCCCGCAAGTTTCCTGTTTTTACGTAACTGCAAAGAGAATTTTTATTCGATGATAAAACCTGGTGCACAGAACCTTTCGAGCCGACTGCAATCATTGTATCCGATGTCGTAAGAAAATCTATTCCGTAATAATAATTACTCCACGGAACCTGAGCCGAAGGATTTATAAATTCAATCGAGTCCCAGCTCCCGCCGAAATTTGTAGAGCGCCACAGGTAGTTTGAATTACCCGTCATATATACCGCATTCCCGCGCACTTTAATTTCAAAGAAATGAATCGCCCTGTCAAAAAGTGCTCCCGACATATTAATCCAGTTAAATCCGCCGTTCGTGGTGTATCTGCACCTGCCCCAGTCGCCGCAGGCATAACCCGTATTCGCATCCGTAAAATATGTCTTGTAAAAATTCACCTGGCTCCCGATTGGATATGTATTCCATATCGCTCCGCCGTTAGTTGTAATGCATACATCCCCAAGCTGATTCAAAACCATAATCTTGCTTTCCGTAAATGCCCTCACGTGATACGGATTTGAATATGGCGGAGAGCCGGAAACCTGGAACCAGCTTGCCCCCGCATCAGTTGTCTTCAGCAGCCTGTAATTTGTCAGACCGCTGATTACAAAACCAGTAGTGCTGTTGATAAAAGATACACTCGTAACAGTGGTATTAGTTGGTATAGGATTCACCGTGCTGTCAAATGTCAGCCCGCCGTTCGTTGTCCTGAATATCGAGCCGAAAGAACCCACGACGACTCCCGTATTCTGGTCTATGAACCACGCATCTTTTAAATCCGCTGTCTGAATCGGTATTCCCGATATCCTGCCTGCCCTGTGCTGTACCGTCCAGGTTACTCCCCTGTCCGTTGTTTTTATAAACGTGCCCTTGCTCCCGATTGCATAAATCGTATTCACATCCCACATTTTCACCCAGCGGAGGTCATTCCCCTGCGGCGACTGATGCAGCCACTTCCAGTCCTGGTACATCTGCGCCTGCGAACCCGAAATAAAGAAAAAAATAAATATATATATTAAATGTTTTTTCATAACACTGTGTTTTGACTTTTCAGATATTCATATGTTAAACAATAATATTTTTTATTTCACTATAAAAAATTTGCCTGTTTTCCGGGCTTATATACGGTTTTGTTTACATATTTTATTAATAAAAAAATCACTAAAATTGACTATCAGAAATAAACATAGTTAGAAAGTAATTTTTTATTAACAATTAATTATTTTTATTATGTTTCCTTTCAAACCTGTTGTATTCATAGTATTCGGAATTGAAGTCCTGGTTGGTATTGTGCTTATAACCATCGGATTCTTTACCGACCCGAAAGAAATGCTCGATAAAGATATGCCGCTTCAGTATTTCTTCTTCCTTATCGGAACAGTTTTATTCGTAGGTCCCTTTATCGGGGGAACGGCTTTATACTTTATCGGCGGAGCGCGAAGAAGAATGGCGGAGAAACTTAAAAAATCCGGACTGCACGGAACCGCAACCATAGTATCGATCAACTCTACGGGCAGAACAATAAAAAACCTCCGCAGAATGGATTTTATATTCGATGTCAATGTTCCGGGAAAAATGCCTTACAGAATCGGGCATTATGAACACTTCCATATCAACAATATCGACAACCTGAAGCAGGGAGCCGTGCTGAAAGTGCTGGTTGACCCCGACAATCAGAATAAGCTTATGATAGTACGCAGGGAACCGGGCAGCTTGTAATAAAACAATTCAGGGTTTTTTCCGTATATTAAAATAAGCATCTTACCTTATAAAATGAAAAAGTCTATTTATTTTCTTTTGTTCTCTTTATTGACTGCAAATTTATTTTGTCAGTCAGGCGATACAAAAAAAGATTTGCAAATTACTTACATTGCAAATGAAGGATTTTTAATTTCGTCGGGCAATAAAAAAATCCTTATTGATGCGCTCTTCAAATCGGACTATTACACATCGCCCTCCGACAGCACAATAAATAAAATCATCGGAAACTCTGCTCCGCTGAATAATATAGATTATCTTATATTTACCCACGCACACCAGGACCATTTTAATGAAAAACTTTGCGCCGAATTCCTTAAAAAAAATCAAAAAACAAAATTTCTGTCCACACCGGAAGCCTGCGGAAAACTTAATCAGGCGGAAACCGGGTATCCGGACATCGTATGCTGCGATATCGGTTACGGGGAAATGAAAGAAATAAATGAAGAGGGTCTGAGTATAACCGCTTTCAGACTGATGCACGGAACAAGTCCCGATATTCAGAACCTTGCTTATATAATTAAAATAAACGGATATACAGTATTGCACGTCGGAGACGGATTCGTACTCCAGAATGAACAGTACCTGAAAAAAATTGAATGGGAAAATTATAATATCGATGTGCTTTTTATCGGCTATATGGATGCAAATAACTTTGTTCTCGAAACCCTCTCGAATACCATAAAACCGAAAAACCTTGTATTAATGCACATTCACGAAGACGATATTCAGGAAGCAAAAAGCAGAAACGAAAAATACGGCGCAGGCGCCTTCATCTTTGAAAAAGAACTCGAAACAAAAACTTTCACAAAATAGAAACGGGGAATATTATTCCCCCGTTTTGTAAAACTTCAAGATTAATCAGTTATTATTTAATTAATACCATTCTTTTCACCTGTGTAAAGCTTCCTGCTTGAATCCTGTAAAAATAAATCCCGCTTGCAAATTCAGAACCGTTAAAGGATACTAAATAACTTCCCGCTTGTTTAAATTCATTTACAAGAGTTTTTATTTCTTTGCCTAATAAATCATATACTTTAATATTTACCATAACATCTTTTGGCAGGTCGTATTTAATATTTGTTACTGGATTAAAAGGATTAGGATAATTTTGAGATAGTCTAAAATCTTTAGGGATGTTATTAATATTTCCAAAATTATCACCACCGGCACCTTCTTGCATACCGCCATCATTTGTTATTCCTGTTGTAAAAACCGAATCCGAATAGACCGAAATCTTATTTACAGGAAGACTTGCATCTACGGCTTTTATTTTATAACTAACGGGGTATTTTGTCCCGAATGGCGGGACCTGGTCTAATAATGCACAATCATATTCAAGTATTGAATTATCAATATATTCAGGATCGTATGTTGTACTAAAATCTCCTTGATATATCATACTATAAGTCCAGTTGAAATTGGGACAACCATTCATATTTGGTGCTGTTGCTCTCCATATTTGATATCGCTTTGTCCCGTCCCCTCTTAACATATCGGGTTCCATATTATGATGCCAGGTTATTTTTGGCACACACCAACCCCCGTTAGGATAATAATAATCGTGTTGCAACCCTTTCGGTTTTGAAGGGGGGGAATCTGCAAGTGCTTCTTCATCATTATAATAAACTCTAACCGTAATATCACCTGCTTGGTTTTGATCTATAATCCTTAAAGTTATTCCAGTATTTGTTATCGGATCAAAAGAGTAAGAATTCGGATTACTATAAGGACTGAAAATTTCATCGTAACCTTTATTAAAGCCGTCATATCCAGAACCATGGTAATCCTGTGTAATAGAGACACCGTTTGGATCTTCTGAACAAGCATCATCAGTAATTGTTTGAGGCGACCAATAATTTGAATTAAGATATTTTTGATGAAATTTTTCTGTACCATAAAAAGGATTCCAAATCGATTTTTTCATAAGCGGGGTATTACCACCTAGTAGCGGGACATTTGCATATCTATCTAATTCCCAACTCCAAAATCCATCACTTGATTTTAAATCCATTCGTATTGGAATTGTCAGAGTTCCCCACTGATGATAAACATATAATCCTTTTCCTATAGAGCAATAAGGGTCTTGTTCACATCTGTTTATGGACCAACAAGCACTGCTTCCTCTGGATAATCCATCATAAACAGATTTCTTTTGATTATTTGTAATCCAAAATTTATCGGATGTTACGTATGTTCCTATCATAAGAGCATCACCTGTTTCAACATAATCTTTAAGTATATAATCTTGATAAGATTGTGAATAACTGACTTGAGTAACATTACCGTATCCTAAACATCCCCTTTCGTTTGGGTTTAATATATATGACGACTCTGAATTACCCGGTGTCATCAGCCCTGTTGTATAATGATTTAATCCAAGAACATGACATATTTCATGCTCGACAATAGTTTGAGTTTTCGTTAATCGGTTGAGACCGCCAAGAGCTGTTACACCATTGTCACTTCCTATTGATATTCCATCTAAAGAAATTGGAGGAGAAATTCCTAAACTTGCGATCCCTCCCCACGCCTGAGGCCAAAACCAACCACCGTGTCCATCAGGAGGGGGGAGATCTCCATTATGCGGTATAAATCTATAATGAATAATTATCATTTCGGCAGTACCATCACCTCCCCATATCCAATCATTTCCGTTTGGTGTCCAATTATCGTATCTAGTGAAATCAATATAGGGATTTGCATAATTCAAGACATATTGATTCATTTGACTCCATAAATTACTCCCATTAAAGAATTCTTCTGATGATGGAATTTCTATGTAATATTCATCGCCAATAAAATCAAGTTCACCTAAACTCATTTGACAAAACCAATCTGAATAAGTGTAGGAACTGTATCTGCTCATAAATGGAATATTGTTACTATGCTCTTCATTATCTATAAGTTTGTGTTCATTATTTAAATAAGGATTAAATGGTGAATTATGATAGGGCCATATATTCCAATCAGGTCCTTGCTCATTATCATCTAAAAACGTAACATAAAGAATTAAAGCTCGTAAATATTGCCCACTAACGGGTGTTTTAGTCGGCATAGTATAAGATTCTGGTACGCTTAGAGTCCAGCCGCAAATAGAATTATCATATTGGGAAAAAGAAGCTTTTGAAAAGAAAATAAATATTAAGATAATAGCATTTATTAAGAAATTTGGTTTCATTACTTTATCTCCTGAATTTGATACTCATCTTGCAATGAGCATTAAAAAAAGTGCAATTTCAATTAATGCCGGCGAAGCAGGTTGATTTTGCAAAATATTATTTTATAATAAATTTTTTAATCTCCGCAAGATGAGTTTATTTTTTAAAATTGTTTATTATTAAGAAATTACTGAACGGTAGAAAAGTAAGATTCTTTATTGTATCACATTTAAAAATTTAAGAGCCATTTATCTGCAAGGATAAATTCCATATTATGTTTCGCTTTAAGCGAACTCGTTTTTTATGCCGAGTCATTTTCCCTCCGTTTTATTTTACAAAAACAAGTTTTTTATTATCGATAATAATACCATCAATTATAAATCTGTAAAAATATATTCCCGTAGATAAATTACTTCCGTCAAACATTACTTCGTAAATACCGGAATTTTGTTTTCTGTCAACCGGCGACGATATTTCTTTTCCTAAAATATCATACACAATTATTTTGACTTCTGACTCCTGATTTCTGACTCCCGATTTTATTTGATATTTTATTTTTGTTGTATTATTAAACGGATTCGGGTAATTTTGATATAGCTTATACTCTGCGGGTATCTCATTTGAAATGCTTCCTATGCCAGAAGGACCGGAATATTTTATTGTTGCTATATCCAACCCCGTTCCTATTCCATCACTGTTACCTGTTACATATATATTTCCAGCAGAATCAGTTTTTACTTTTATTGCTTCGTGATTATAATAATAGGGATTGTTGTCGCTGTAAGTCATTGCCCAGTTAAAATTGCCTTCTTGCGAATACTTGACAGTGAGATACTGATACCACGGAGTGTTATTATCCGTTCCCCCTGTTACATAAACATTATTAAATCTATCTACTGTTATAGCATTAACATCATCGCTGCTGTTAAACGATTTCTTATATCTTTTTATCCAGAGCCAGTCTCCGTTACTATTATATTTTAAAGTTGTAAAATCCCAACCCATTTGACTACTATCGCTAAGACCTGTTACAAGTATATTATTATAATTATCAATTGTTAAATCTTTAAGATAAGCAGACGGGTTGTAACCGGAAGTACAACCGTACGTTCTTACCCATTTTTCTGTTCCACCCGTATCATATTTTATTAAAATAAATTTATATTCTGTATTTGCTTCATCTTTCCCATTACCTCCTACATAAATATAGTTGTTTTTATCTACTTGAACTTTTAAACCTTCTCTATAGCTATTATTTTGAAAAAAATATTTTTTAATCCATTTTTGATTACCTGATGAATCATATTTTATTGTAGTTATAGGTCTGATATTTCCGGAATCTACTGTTGTACCTGTTATATAAGAATTACCATTTTTATCTGTTGTAATAGAATATGGTATAGCCCCAAAATTTGCGGTCCCGTTAAAAAATCTTTCCCATTGAAAAATCCCGTTTGTATTATATTTTACAGTTCCAAAAACAGAAATATAATTTGGTTTACTACAATTGCCCGTTATATAAACATTTCCGGAATCATCAACAGTAAGTGCTTTTGGATATGCACCAAGACTATCTGCATTAATATATTCTCTTACCCACAATTGTTCTCCTTCGTTAGAATACTTTACTACAGCATAAACTTCTTTTCCATAAAGATT
>JACREY010000001.1 GCA_016218085.1 Ignavibacteriota bacterium | reverse complement strand
GAATTATTGCGCAGTATTGGGATTTTATATTAGATTTGCCACGCAATTTTGAAAGCATTGTTTAATGCTGGCGTAGCTCAACTGGTAGAGCAGCTGACTTGTAATCAGCAGGTTGCGGGTTCGAGTCCCATCGCCAGCTCACTAAAAGCCTCAAAACACTTCGTTTTGGGGCTTTTTTATTGACTCACACGATTCATTCATCACGAAGAACAAAAAGAAAGAATTATTCCGAAGAATTCGTTCTTGAAGAAACTACTGATTTTAAGAAAATCTTTAGTCTCAAAAGAGAATAATGAGGACTATGTTTTCTTTAGAACACAAAATGCAAATTTGAGTGAATTATAGGTCAGCAAAAAATTCAAGACGGCAGTAAATACAGCTAAACTAGATGATAAAATCACTTCCACACTTTGCGGCATTCCTTTGCTTCATTGCTTGTTCAAAAGGGAGTTTCTCTGTATGTGGTAAAATAATTACATGGTCATGAATCACTTACAACGACTCAAGTTTATTCTCACCTCCAGCAGCAAAATTTCAGAGACGCGGTAAATTTATTGTGAAAACCAACTAGGGAACGAAAACATAGTTCATGTAATTTTAACTTTTTGAGCTCCCACCGCTATTTGCCCATCAACTCTCAATCGTGAATATCTGTTAGTTGCTTGAAGTAATGATGTGGAAAAGATAGTACATTATAATTTTTGCTAGATGTAAATACTTTACATCTAGCAAAAATTACACTTGGACACTAGATGTTATCAACTCTGTAATTTTGGAAATCTATCTTAATCAAAAACAAAAAATTTGTTTGCTGTTGAACTAGAATAACATCAACAAGAAAATGCTAGACGTTTGTTGTACCTATGATGAAATAACCTTTTTTCAAATAGATTCATTAATGTGACTCTTAACTAAGATTGGCTTTCTACCCATGATTAATTAGTATAAACTAATGAGAAGCTTTAATATGAAGTATTTATAAAAAAATACACATTTCTTTCGATTGATATAATAATAATGCTGGCGTAATCTTTACACACAAAATTAAAGTGGATTCCGATCATAGATTTTTTGTCAGCTTATGGAAAAATTAATATTAGAATTCAAAAGAAGAACTTTAATAAAATCAGAGAGGAAGAAATGGCAAAAACAGAAAGAAGAAACCTTTCGCTAGAAGCAAATCTTAATAATTCGGACGAATCCAGAAGTGAGTTACTACGTCAATTAGTAGCACACCTTCGCGAAAGTAGAACTCAATTGAGGCAGGAGTGGGCGCGGCGTATTACTGAAGCAAAACTCTTAACAGCAATGAGTCAGGATGAAATTTTTGCTGAAGCAACAACAATATATGATAGCTACGTAGATGCGCTTCAGTCTGGAACTTTTGAAGCATTGCAAACATATGCGCGTGATCTATCGGAAAGAATTATTCCACGTGGAGTTGAAACTCACGAAGTTATTGGAATTGTACTTCTGCTTCGTGACGTACTTGCCCGTTCATTATTTGCCAAGTACCAGCATGATTTCGGATTGCTTAACAGAATACTTGATGCTTATGAACCCGCGGCAAACAGAATTGCTAATACTGTTGCAGTAAGTTTCGTTCAGGAACGCGAAAGAACCATCAGACAACAACAGGAAGCTATCCGTGAACTTTCTACTCCAGTTCTTCAGGTGCGTGACCGATTGCTTATTCTTCCTATAATTGGCGTAATTGACCCTCAACGGGCAAGGCAGTTAACTGAGCAACTGCTTAGAGGAATTAGAACTAATCGTGCTAAACTTGTTGTTATAGATATTACCGGTGTTGCGGCAATGGATTCCAATGTAGCAAACCACCTGGTTCAGACGGTTGAAGCATCACGTCTTCTCGGTGCTTCAGTTATCGTAACCGGTCTATCGCCTGAAATTGCCCAAACATTGGTTACAATAGGAGTCGACTTAACTAAGATGAATACAGTTGGTGACTTACAGGGTGGTATTGAACAAGCGGAGAGACAATTGGGTTATAAAGTTATTCCTGTAAGTGAGCTGTCTTTAGATCAAGCAGGAGCATAAGTAGTGGAAGTACCTATATTAAAGCAAAGCGATTATCTAATAGCTACTATACAAGCAGCTCTTACAGATGAAGATCTGCTGAAGCTTCATTACGCCCTTGTTGAACAGGTCGGCAAACACCGTTCCAAAGGAGTAATTATTGATGTAACCGCTCTGGATATAATGGATTCCTTTGCTACACGCACACTGAGATCCCTTGTTCACATGGTAAAGTTACGAGGTGCTGATACGGTTATTTGCGGTATACAGCCCGAAGTTGCATTTACTATGGTTCAACTTGGTCTAACCCTTGAAGGAATCTCCACGGCTTTAGACTTAGAAGAAGGTCTTGCTCTTCTTACCACAAGTAACAATAAGAAAAGGAAAATATAGGGATGGATGGCGGGTCCACTATTGCAATTACTTCAGATTCCGATATTATTGTCGCTAGGGAGCTTGGTAGAAGAGTAGGAAAGGAATTAGATTTTTCACTGACAGACCTAACTATAATTGCCACAGTAATTTCAGAACTAGCAAGAAATATTATTATTTTCGCAAAACACGGGGATATGATTATTGAAACAATCAGACACGGTAAAAAAGTCGGCATTGTAATTACAGCTGTAGATAAAGGACCAGGAATTCCGGATATTTTTCTTGCAATGCAAGATGGCTATTCAACCGGTAAAGGTTTAGGCTTAGGATTACCAGGGGTTCGAAGGCTAATGGACGAATTCGAAATCTTTTCGGAAACCGGAAAAGGCACAAGGGTATCGGTAAAAAAATGGCTCATGTAACAGGTGAAACTGTTTATCTGTCGCGGGTTGCTTATAGTACATCTTCTGTAATATTTCCCGGTCAAAATGAATCGGGAGATTTATATATAATAAAAGAATTCCCCGAGAAAGTAATTGTTGGTGTAGTAGATGGAATGGGTCACGGACATGAAGCTGCAATTGCCGCAAAGTGCGCGGTAGATACTTTGGAAGCCAATGCCGATTTATCTATTATGAAATTAGTTAAACTATGCCATGAAAAACTAAAAAATACACGCGGCGTGGTACTAGCTTTAGCTTCTATTAATTATACCGATGATACTCTTACCTGGTTAAGCATCGGTAATGTTGAGGGAGTACTTTTACGTGCCGATTCGGAAACAAAGCCTGCTTATGAAAGTATTTTTATGTGCCGAGGTGTATTGGGATACAATCTTTCACAATTATACGCTACCATAATTCCAATTTCGAAAGGGGATTTATTAATTCTTTCGACAGACGGGATTAGAAGTGATTATTTTTTACGTTTTGCGGCGGACTCACAGTTTAATACATGGCAGCCCTCTTACCCGGAATGGCCTAATGATAATTTAGCAAGTGAACCTTTAAACGACCTTGAAGAACCCACTTATACAAGAGATCAAATTTATTCTGATGATTCATTTTCGTTCACAAAAGGATTAGTAAACATTTCTCCACAGAATGTTGCTGAATATATAACAAAACGTTTTGTAAAAGGATCGGATGATGCTTTAGTTACAGTTGTAAAGTACCTCGAAAAGAATAAGCCGAGTAGATAATGGAATTGAGTGAAGAATTCTGCAATGAATATATTAATGCGGTAAAAAATTATATTGACACCAACGGGGAAACCGCCTTGAACCGTGCTTACGATTTGGGAAGAAAATCGCTCGGAGGAGGTCAATCAATTCTTGATACTGCTCGCCTGCATTCAGATATTACTATGAAAATATTAAATGAACCCAGCATAAATAGTAATAAAGAAAGCATAATAACTTCAGCGACAGTTTTTTTTACAGAATACCTTTCTCCTTTTGTCATGACGTTCAAAGGATTTTTAGACGTAGTTGAAAATCTGAAAAGAGAAATTAACGTAAGAAAAAATGCAGAAGATGCATTTAGACAAAGTGTAAATTATTATGAAGCATTACTTAGAAACGCACTTGATATAGTTACAATTCTTGATAAAGCAGGTAATATGATGTACTACAGCGCCTCTGTTGAAAAGATACTCGGCTACACCGAAAATGAGCTTAAAGGCAAGAATGTTTTCTCATTTATTCATCCCGATGATGTTTATAGGGTGCTGGAACTTTTTTATAAAGCGGTAGAGATACCAGGTTTTACAGCAACAACAGAATTCCGCTTCCGGCACAAAAACGGTGATTGGAAAATTCTGGAATCGGTGGGGAAAAACCTTCTTAACAATCCCGACATATCGGGGATAATTGTAAATTCACGCGATCAAACCGACAGGCGCCATATTGAAGAGATACGAAGAAAATATGAGTTCATTGCAAATGCATCGAAAGAATTAATGTGTCTTATAAACAGAAATTATCAATATGAAGCCGTCAATGAAGAATATTGCTCGGCTTTGTCCAAAGAGAGATCGGAAATTTTAGGTAAAAGCATTTCTCAAATTTTTGGTGAGGACACTTTTAATAATCTTATAAAAGAAAATATTGATAAATGCCTTGGCGGTTCGGAGATAAAACATGAAACATGGTTCACTTTTCCTCTGCTCGGTAAAAAATTTATGGAGATAGCTTATTATCCGTACAAAAATCAAGGTGACAAGGTTACGCATGTTGCTTTCGTAAAACGTGATGTTACCGAACGCAAAAAAAGAGAAGATGAAATAAAGAAAAGCCAGATGCAGCTTACCGAAGCTCAGCAGATAGCCCATATTGGAAGCTGGGAATGGACTGTAAATTCTAACACAATATGGTGCTCGGAAGAACTTTGTGATATTTTCGGACTTAATCCATCAGCTCCTGAAATATCCTTGGACGAATTTCTTAATTATATTTTCAGCGATGACAGACAAAGATTTCATGATATCTTAAAAAATGCTCTAACCAACAATAAACCGTTCATAACCGAACATGCAATTTTGAAGCAAAAAAAAACCAAGAGAATTTTACACACAAGGGGGAAGGTGGTTTTTGATGATCATCAACTCTCAACAAAAATAATAGGGACCAGTCAGGATATAACCCAACAGGAACTTGCACAGCAGGCAATCAAATCTTCTGAAATAAAATACCGTAGATTATTCGAAACCTCAAAAGAAGGATTAATATTACTTGATGCATCAACAGGAGTAATAAATGATATTAATCCCTTCATCATAGAATTTTTAGGATTCCCTAAAGAAGATTTTTTTGATAAAAAACTTTGGGAAATAAAAGCTGTAAAAGGAATACCGGAATCCGAACAGGCATTCAAGGAAATTATAGAGAAAGGATATGCAAGATATGACGAGCTCCAACTCAATACGAATGACAAGAAAATAGTAACTATTGAATTTATCAGCATCGCCTATACTGTAAACAACGATAGATTAATTCAATGCCACATTTGGGATATAACGGAACGAAAACTTTTACTTCAGGAATTAAATACGCAGGCAGAACAGCGCGCGGAAGATTTGAAAAATTTTACTTATTCAATTCAGAAAGCACATGAAGAAGAGAGGCTTAGGATTTCAAGAGAATTACACGATGATGTCTGTCAACGGCTGACCGGTTTGAAATTTCAAATGAACTTCTTCGAGGACACCCTGAAAGAAAAGAAGAGAATCAACGGCACAAAACTGCGATCCGTAAAAAAAGAAATTGACAGTCTTATAAAAGAGGTGCGCGGAATTTCATACAATTTACGTCCGCCTGCTCTCGACCATTTTGGGTTGGTTACAGCGCTTAAACTGTTGTGCACTGAATCAAAAAAGATTTATTCCGGCAGAATTAATTTTGTCTCCGATATCCCAATATTCAGGCATTACGATCCGAATACGGAAATCGCACTTTACAGAATTGGTCAGGAGGCATTGACAAATTGTATCAAACATTCCGACGCAAAAAAAATAGTGTTGATGTTAGCCGAAAACAAAGATGAAATTCTTTTCAGCATCGAAGATGACGGTATGGGTTTTGATATCAACCTACATTATGATCGTACTAAACCCGAAAGCTTGCATTTCGGCTTGATAAATATGCGCGAACGCACAGAACAATTAGGCGGTAATTTTCATATTGAATCAAGCATGGGAAAGGGAACATGCGTAGAAATATCTATCCCTATAAAAAAGAAAACATAGAAAATGAAAAAAATAAAAATCTTGTTCGCAGATGATCATGCTATTGTTAAAGACGGGCTTCGGCTTCTTTTCAAAAGTGAACCACAATTTATAATTGTCGGTGAAGCTTCCGATGGAGTTGAAGCATTGGATCTTATTGCCAAACATAAACCGGATGTAGCTGTATTAGACATTTCAATGCCCAGACTTAACGGTATTGAGGCGACAAAAATAATTAAGAATAAATACCCTGATACCAGGGTGCTAATCCTGACAATACACGAAAACGAAGAGTATATCCAGCAAATGATACTTGCAGGCGCCGATGGTTATGTTGTAAAGAATGCAGAGAAAAAAGAAATTTTTGAAGGGGTACGTTCTGTAGCTATGAAAGAAACTTTCTTTTCGCCGACCGTTTCAAAAGTACTGCTTGAAGGACTTATAAAAAGAACCAGGAATAAAGAACTAATAGAAAACGATAATTATAATAAACTTACAAAACGCGAAATGGAAGTATTCCAATTGATTGCCGAAGGTCTCACAAGTAAGGAGATTTCTCAAAAACTTTTTTTAAGCATCAGTACAGTAAACAGCCATAGAATGAATATAATGAAGAAACTGGATATTCATGATATCGCATCTTTGGTTAAGTATGCAATACAAAAAAATCTCATAGCGGTTAAACAATGAACACCTGCAATATTCTTAACCAAGCACGTTTCTTTCTCTACATAAATCCTCAGGTGTCAATCGGCAAAAAAACGAATTACTTCATAGTTGCACAGTAATAATATTAGCCGTTAGTGCTAATGATTATCTTCTAATGTTACCTGCTTAATATTTTTCAAATTATTACCCGGTAAAAAATCAATAAAACTATCAATTGAATAACGGAATTAATATACATAACGTTATTATGTAAGGAATAGATGTTATGTCAAGAAACAAATCACATATACCTAGGGTCATGATAGTTGATGACAATTATAATTTCCGGCAGGGTTATAAGGAATATTTAACTTATCAAACAGATCTTAGCATAGTGGGTGAAGCAAAAGATGGTTTTGAAGCTATAAAAAAAATCAACAAGCTTAAACCAGATATTGTTTTTATGGATATTTCTATGCCTCAAATGGATGGATTAACTGCCGCTCATTTGATAAAAGAAAAGCATCCGGGAATAAAAATAGTGATTGTTACTATTCATGAGAAGCACATATTTAAGGAAATAGTTGAATCATTACCAGTTGACGGGTTTATAAATAAGTCGTCTATTTTCCTGGAACTTCCGAAAATATTAAAGAGGCTCGATATTTTAGTAAATACAACTGCTTAGTAAATTGATTTCATTGCCGATTGAAATACTATTAATAGACATCGGCTAATGTTGGCTGGTAGTAATGTTACTACCGCAACGAAACAACATTTATCATTTGGTAAACAAATATGGATTTATAATGAAGGACAATATAATCTTGCCATCAGAAATCTCAGGTGTTAATAACACCCTTCCTAAAACTGAAGTTGATTTCATTGGTAATAATTCCCGCATCCGCGAAATCTATTCTGTAATTAATCTTGTATCTGATTCAACAACTCCAGTTTTAATAACCGGTGAAAGCGGCACGGGTAAGGACGTGGTTGCCAGGTTAATTCATTCCAGAAGTCCCAGAGCCGGCAAGCCGTACATAGCTATTAATTGTGCCGCTGTTCCAAGAGATGTATTTGAAAATGAATTATTCGGTCACGAACAGGGGGCATTCACAGGTGCGATATCAAAAAAAATGGGGTACTTCGAAATGGCAAACGGTGGTACTCTCTTCTTTGATGAAATTGCAGAAATGGCTCCCGAGACTCAGGCAAAACTTCTTAGGGTAATAGAGAGCAAATCTTTAAGACGGCTTGGCGGTAAAGAAGAATTATTCGTTGATGTAAGATTGCTTGCCGCAACAAATAAAAAAATGGACGACGCAATTAACAGCGGTGAAATGCGTAAAGATTTGTATTACCGTTTCAGTGTAATTGAAATTCACCTGCCGCCCTTAAGAGAACGTAAGGAAGATATTTCTATTCTAATCGAATACTTTTTATCATCCCTGTGCAAACAACAAAAAAAGAATGCCAAAAAATTCTCTGATGCCGCTTTTAATATGATGCTTAGATATAATTGGCCCGGGAATGTAAGAGAGTTAAAAAATGTTATCGAACGTTTGGTAATCATGTGTCAGGAAGATATTATAACCCCGAACTACCTGCCTGTGAATATCACCGATTCAAGATTTCAGGAAGATACGATTAACATAACCGTAGGTACTTCCTTAAAAAACGCTGAGAGGGAGATCATTCTTAGAACTTTGAATGCAGTTGATAATAATAAATCCAGAGCTGCTAATTTGTTAGGTGTAAGTAGAAAAGCGTTATATAATAAATTAGATAGAATTGACGGCTGACAAATAAAAAACCGTCCTGGTTTTAAAATAAACCAAGACGGTTAACACACATGTTTCTGGACTTATGTTTATTTAATAAAGTTCATTTTCTTAACCAGCACATTATCATTTGAACGAAGCTGATAAATATATATTCCGCTCGGCAAATTACTTGCATCCCATACCTCACGGTAATTTCCGGCAGGCAGTGTTTTGGATACTAAAGTTGCTACTTCCTGACCGAGAATACTGTAGATCTTCAAAGTAACAAAACTCTGCTCGGAAATATTGAACGATATAATTGTAGATGGATTGAACGGATTCGGATAATTCTGATCCAAATTAAATCCAGCCGGTACCGTGGTGTCTTCTGTTAGCGCAGATAGTTTCGAAGCGAGTGTAGTTCCATTGAAGTTAATATTGTCAACAAAATAAGTCTTTTGTTTGTTCGTAAAATTTTGAATAGTAATACTGTTTACAGCATAATTATTCGGATTCAACCGGCTAATAGGAACCGATACTACTTGCCACTGGTTTGCAGCAACCTGAATATTAGAAACGGTTGGGAACGATTGACTTTGATCGTTCTCGAAATAAACTCCTAATGTAAGACCGTTTATTCCGCCGTAAGCCGCAAATTCAAAATTTGCATAATTGCTTGTGTTGATATTTACAGGATTACTCCACGAACCGTTCCGCAAACGCAGACCAGCCCAGCCGCTTTGAACGACACTGACCGAGTAAGAACCTTGTGACACATTCTGTGTACTGTTGAATGTTGCTGTTGTACCCCATGATGTATTCATCCATGGTAATTTTAAAGTATCGCCATAAACAATAAATCCGGGCGATGAAGTTTGTGATCCGGTTGTAAAATTGAAAACTGAAGACCAGTTGCCTGTTCCATTAGTGTTAGTTGCGTTAACTCTCCAGTAATATGTAATGCCTGCAGTTAATCCGTTTACCTGGGATGAGGTTCCGGTAATTCCTTTTTGATCAACTGCTATTGATGAGAATGTTGAACTTGAGGAGACTTGCAGATTATAAGAAGCAGCTCCGTCTGCTGCGCTCCAGCTTAAAAGCGGATTTGTTGGAACACCGGTTGAACTATTAATAGGCGAAGCAAGTAACGGTGCCGTTGGAACTGTCGGCACAGCATTGCCTATGAATGAAAGTTCGTCAATAAAAAGTGTTTTATTAGAACCGCCGCTTTCCTGAATTGAGATTCTGTCAAATACCTGTCCGTTAGGATTTAGTTGATTCATCGGTATCGAAATTACTGTCCATTGGTTGGCAGTAATAACATCATAATTTATAGAAGGGAATGATTGACCTTTACTATTTTGGAAATATACAGACAACTTGGTCCCCGCAGCCGGTGCATATACTGCAAATTTCAATTGCTGGTATAATGCGGGATTAATTCCCGGAGAATTCCATCCTCCGTATTGAAGGCTTAATGCACCCCAGGATGAGAAAATGGTTTTAATTGAGCTGCTTCCGGAATAGGATTTTTCAGTGCCGCTAAAATTAACAGATGCACTCCATGAACTATTTGTCCACAGTGTTTGCAAAACATCATCATAAACAACAAGATTGCTTGAAGGATTTGCGACAGTGTTAGATACATTCACGGTTAACAATGCAGTAGCAGTATTGCCGGCAACATCTCTTGCAACAGCGGATAGAGTATGAGTTCCGTCCGTAGTCTGTGCAGTATTCCATGAGAAATTGTATGGTGATGTTACAACCTCTGTACCGAGATTTGATCCGTCCAATTTATATTGTACACCTGTTACACCGATATTATCGGATGCATTAGAGTTGATTGTAACTGTGCCTGTAATGGTAGAGTTATTCGCAGGTGATGTAATTGAAATCACCGGAGGAGTAGTGTCGGCAGTTGAAATAATAACTGAAACATTCACCGATGCAGTGGAGGTATTTCCTGCGGCATCCCGTGCAACCGCCGAAATTGTGTGGGTTCCCGGCAAAAGTAACGCAGCGTTGAGTGAAGTAGAAAATGGTGTAGTTGTTAATTCAACACCGCTGTTTATTCCGTCAACTTTAAATTGTACACCGGCAACTCCAACATTATCAGATGCAGTTGCGGAAAGTGTAACAACACCTAAAAGTGAAGCGCCGTTAGATGGGGATGTTATTGAAATTGACGGAGGAGTAACATCAGCAATTGGGGTTGAACCGCTGTTAAGTGCATTCTTTACTGCTTGAAGAAGAACATCTTTTTGTCCGGCAGATTGATTGGCTCTGTAACCACCGCCAAGTTCCCATATTATTAATCCGCCTATTCCCTTTGTTCGGGCATAATCAAACTTTGCCTGAACGGTTTTTTCATCATCATAAGAAATGAATTTATCGTTAGTAGCACCTGAGTTATCAATACTAAGATAAGAAGCTTTAGCGGCATCATCCCAGTTGTAATATTGCGGCTGGTAGTAATCTTGCATAATTGTGTAATACGGAACATTGCCTTGAACCCATGGATCGCTTGTCCATGTCTGACGTGGTTTTGTTACTCCTCCGGTTGTTGTTCCATTTCCGCCGTTCCAAACATAACCGTAAAAATCAATTCCGATACCGAGTTTGCTTGCTGGAATTCCAGCTGCAATAAAATTATCAATGTTGCGATTAGCAGATGGAACAGCTCCACCTGTACTTGGGAAAACGTAACCGCCGTCTGAGACAGGTGAATTATGCCATGTAACCCATCCTGGCCAAGCACCGGACATATCATAAGTCATCAAATTTATTTGATCGAAGAGCGGGTAAATTTGTGCGTATATATCTGCTTCCGAACCGTTAGCCGCAGTAAGTAGTGCATTTGGAAGAGCAGCATTAAGTGCCGGACGCAGTGCATTAATCAATGAGATATAAAGTGATGCATCGGTTGAGTACAACGGTTCCCAATCAATATCAACGCCGTCATATCCGCGCGTTGTTACAAATGAAACAATGTTGGAAACAAATTTGGAAAGATTTGCGGAATTAATTGCACCGCGGTATCCGTCTCCGCTATTCCATCCACCTATTGATATAAGTACTTTTACACCCTGTGCATGAGCGCGGGTTATCAGTTCGGATGAGTTTGTAGCAGTGATACTATTAGCCGAAGCGTCCAGAGTTCCATCTGCATTTGGAACCAATGCAAAATGTACAATATGTGTAATTGCAGAAAAATCTATATTCTGTGCGGGTAAATACCCGTCGTTATTTTGTCCTTGCATCCATCCGGCATAATAGGCTGTAGCCCATAGTTTGGATTGTGCAGAAGCAGATCCGCTGGAAAAGATCAAAAGGGTAAATAATGTTATCCCCAAAATGATTTTTTTCATTTGTGTTTTTCCTTCTTTTACTGTGAAATGATTTGTGTTCATAATTTTAAACGGGTTTTTTTTCGTCGTAGTAATTCGATCTAAGAGATTCCAAAAAATTTTTGTAAACAAAACCGGCAAGAATATCCATCAGTTTAGTAAAGTGCATAGCTTGATCAAAAACATAATCGGCTCCGGCTTTTTTCCATTGAGATAAATATTGTTCTGCAGTGTTATTGGTTAACACAATAACAACTAAACCGCTGTTATTTTTTTTAATACCGTTAAGTTTTTTGAAAACCGTTTTATGTATGTTGTGAAAAGCAGTGATAAAAACCTGTGCATTGTTTTTTCTGATTTCCGCTTCGGCTTCATCTAAAGTATTTGTAACGCCTGCCACGTGTAAGTGCGACAGCTCCGAAAGTATGGTTACTAAACGGTTGAGCAGAATTGGCGAATCGGTACATATTATCACATTCATTAAAATTTCCAATTGAACCTTAGCTTATTTTTATGGATGCGAAAATAAGAATGAACCTATATGGGCGGTATAGTACAAATGATTTTTAAGGTGTGTGAAAAACTACAGACTTATTGGTAGGTAACTGAGCTGTTATTATTGTATCAAGATTGAGGGGTGAGATATAATACTAAGAGAGAATTTGTTGTAGTAATTGTACTACAAAAGGAATTCTATTTGAAAAAGAGCTGTTAATTGGGGATTTAAAGGTCGGGGATATAAACCTAAACATTCAGCGAAGGTGAGTTAGTAAGATAAAATAAATGCGTTACAATCCTGAAAGACGCGACGCAGTATCTTTCCATCTTTTAGGAAAAAGACTAAGCGCAATATTTAGTTCTCTTTTAGTTAGAACATTTGTTGCTGCGAGTAAAACCGTATAAACAAACACACTAATAATTCCGCTAACAAGCCACATTTTAAACTTGCTTTCGATGTACCAGAGAAATATTCCTGAAATTATTCCGGCAGTCAGTGACTTTGCAATAACAAGTAAATTTTCTTTGCAGAAGCATCCGCGCGGCAGTAAATAACCAAACATTATCAGCACGCATATTTCAGTAATCAATGTTGCTATCGCTGCACCGATAGCGCCGTTACCACTCGATCCCTGGAATAAAGGAATCAACCAAAAATTTAAACCGATGTTAATAAAAGTAGCTATGATTGATACTATCGAAAGTTCATTTTGTTTATCCGAGGAAGTATCAACCGTTCCAAGTATAAAGTTTGCATATACAAGAGGAAGAGTTACAGCCAACAATTGCAAAAGAATAACGGAATTTAAATAATGTTCCAAACCAAAAAGTAAATCAACTATCGGGCGTGCAAGAGCTATCAAACAAAAGGCGATTAAAAATCCTATAATTATTGAAGCATCAAGCGAGCGCCGGGCGTTCAGAATAAAATCATTCCGCGATTGTTTCCACAACCGTGCAAATACAGGAAAGACTACAATCTGAAGAATTGAAGGGAAGAACATCATTGTGTCGAATAATCTGTAAGGAGCTCCGTACCATCCAACTACACTATTATTAGTCAATGCGGATAACATTATCACATCTATCCGATAATAAACGAACGAAAAGAAAGTTGAAATAAGGAACGGCAAACTGCCGCCTATTAATTTCATCCATGACGAAATAGTAATCTGCATTTTTATTGTTACGAGACGCGGAATGAAATAAAGACAGGTTAAAAAATTCAAGAATGTGCTAAATGCCATTACCAGCGCAATTGTAATTACTCCGTACCCTAACAAAAGCATTGTTACCGCTATTGCAGAAAGAGAAACTCTTTCGATGATAACCGCAATTGAACGGTATCTTAGCCGCTCGAAACTTTGAAAAATCCGGTGTGCAAGGTCGGAAATGGTTTCAAGTAATTTTTGAAAGCCGAGAATAAGAAGAAGCGTGAGTAACTCCGAGGTGAACCCTGTAATGTAAACGTATAAAAACATGATTGCCATTGCTGTTAGCCATGCAACTATCCTCAGCCCTATTCCATTCATGAAAAATAAATTTACTTTGGTGCGGTCTCGTGCAACTTCTTTTACAAAGTAATTGCTGAACCCCAGGTCTATAATTAATCCACCAAGCATTGTCAGAGAAATAGCAAAGTACAATCGTCCGTAGGCATCGGCGCCAAGATAACGCGGAAGGAACATCATTAAGAAAAAGGAAGACGTCCACGTGATGATTTGTGCAACAAACATCGTCTTTGTGTTATTTAATATCGAAGTGCCGGTCTCACTCATAAATAATATTTGTCTTCACTTGCTTGATTGAAGATTGGTTTCGTAAGCGGGTCTGGTTGTTTCGCTTATTACTTTTTTCATTTTTCTCGATGTAGAAAAAGCGGATGATTCTTCCGACCATACATGTTTCCATTTAGCTCTTATTATGTCTTCAGAAAGATTTTGAATGAAATATTTATCAATCCGCTCTAATTCTAATTGGTATTTATTTGTATCCGTCAGCAATTCAATGCAATGATGTGCAAACAAATTAAAATCATTCGTAATGCGTAAAAATTCTTCGGGATGGGAAAAACCTGTTGCCGATTGCTCAGTACAAACCACAGGGATGCCTCGGCAAACAGCTTCAAGAATTCTAATACGAATCCCTTTGCTAACAAGAAGCGGACTCGCAAGCACAGTAGTTTCATTCCATAACTCTTCAGGGTCTTCAATATACTCCCGGTATAAAACACCAAGCATTTCACATTTAGAAATCACCTCAGGACTGGCATCCTTTCCTACTATTTTAATAATAACTCCGGGTACTTTTTCTTTTACGGCAGGAACTACCTTTTCCATAAATTGTTCTATCCCGCTGCCTGCTGCAGAAAATGCAATGTGTCCAAAAATCAGAAGAGTTGGTTTTGCGGTAAGCTCTTTAGTAATACGATTTGCGGGCAATGTGTGCAAATATGGAGGAATGAAAAAAGCATTAACATTTTTCTTTGTTAATCTTTCAAAATCGTGGTAAGCCATAGAAATTACAAAGCGGCTCTTCTTGCATGCATCAATTTCTTTCCAAAGTAATAGCCAATACGTCAGCCAGTTGGTAATCACTTTAATAATCTTTCTTTCAGCAAGGTTCTCTTTCATTCGGATTAGAACTTTATCGGAATCTATATCATGTGCGGTAAACGATATTCTGTAATTGCCGGACTTCCTCAAATTTAAAAATGTATCAATAAATAAATTGATAGTAATTCCTAAATGAATATCCTTAATATCATATAGATCGCATAGTTTGATAATATTATGTGTTAATTCAATAGCTGCACTATCTTCAATCAACCGCTGTTTTTTAATTAGAACCGAAACCTGATGCATGATTCGTTGCCAAAGAGGTTTCTCCCAGTCAACATTAAGTTCGAAAAAAGATACACTCTTCACACCCGGAGTGGAAATTAGACCTTTGTAATTTAAGTCATAAGAGTCGCGGTGAAAATCGTACACCATTTTTCCGCTGCAAATTAAAATATGCAAATCCTTAAGACGCGAAAGTTGAATAATATCATTGTAAGCCGCTTGCCTGTAACCTTGATTAAGAGGAAGAGGCGGTGCGTGCAGCACAAGAAGAAGTTGTTCTCTCTTCTGCAATTGCATTTTGGTAATCATGTTTGTCCGGATGGCTTGTAGTACTTCTGCAAAAGATTTTTTTGCTTCCTCACCCGGCATTATAATACGGCCGTCATTCATTAGATATCCTTACATATAGTTGTTTGGAGCGTGAACGTTTTTCCATCTTTTTATTCACGGAATGTTTTTGTTAGAAAACGTTTATGCTATAGACTGATTGTTAGTGCAATCGTTGTGCCACCGATATCTATAAGAAAAGTTCTTTTTTGGCAGAATTATGGCGATAGTTTTTAGGTTCGCATTTATATTTTTATGACTGTGTAAAAGATTCCCAGCTCATTATAGAAGTGTAAAGATTATCGCCACAATTTTTTATCGAAGAGAAAAAATTATTGAATACCCAGTTCCATTCTGTGATTTTTTATTTTATCAAAGTCATCTTCTTGGTTAGTACATTGTTGAACGAACGGAACCGGCAAATATAAATTCCGCTTGGCATATTTGATGCATCCCAGGTTATATTATGCGTTCCGGCACTCAAAGTTTCATTAACCAACCCGGCAACTTTTTCTCCAAGAATGTTGTAAATATTCAGTTCAACATGTTCGGTAATTGGTAAAGAGAATTGTATGATTGTTGAAGGATTAAAAGGATTCGGATAATTTTGTTCCAGTGCGAACAGAGCGGGTATTTCCGGGATTGCATCATCTACATCGGCAATACGATCACGGGCATTTTTTACAGCTTGAAGAAGAACATCTTTTTGTCCGGCAGACTGATTGGCTCGGTAACCACCGCCAAGTTCCCATATTATTAATCCGCCTATTCCCTTTGTTCGGGCATAATCAAACTTTGCTTGTACGGTTTTTTCATCATCATAAGAAATGAATTTATCGTTAGTGGAACCTGTGTCATCAATACTAAGATAGGAAGCTTTAGCGGCATCATCCCAGTTGTAATATTGCGGCTGATAATAATCTTGCATAATAGTGTAATACGGAACATTGCCTTGCACCCAGGGATCGCTTGTCCATGTCTGTCGTGGTTTAGTAACACCTCCGGTTGTTGTACCATTACCACCGTTCCAAACATAACCATAAAAATCAATTCCGATACCGAGTTTGCTTGCAGGAATTCCAGCATCAATGAAATCATCAACATGGCTATCGGTTGATGGTAAAAAAGATCCGGGACAGCAAGGAAATTGATAACCACCATTATGCAATGGTGAATTATGCCATGTAACCCATCCGGGCCAGGCACCGGACAAATCATAAGTCATCAAATTTATTTGATCAAACAGAGGGAAGACTTGTGAAATTATTTCTGCTTGCGAACCATTGGCTGTGGTAAGCAAGGTTTCATTACTTAATGTGTTTAGAGCGGTACGTAGTGAAGTGATGAGTGCAATGTAAAGTACGGCATCGGCAGAACCTAATGGTTCCCAGTCAATATCAATACCGTCATAACCGCGTGTGGTTACCAAAGAAATAAGATTTGATATAAAAGAAGTTAGGTTAAGCAGGGAAGTAGCGCCGCGGAATCCGTCTCCGCTGTTCCAACCGCCTATTGAGATAAGCACTTTTACACCATGTTTGTGTGCAAGAGATATTAGTTCTAAGGAATTGGATTCAGTAATTGTGTTAGATGCTGTATCAAGTGTACCGTCGGAATTTGGAACTACAGCAAAATGAATAATGTGTGTAACGGCAGAGAAATCTATATTCTGCGCGGGTAAATGCCCGTTGTTATTTTGCCCTTGCATCCATCCGGCATAATATGCCGTAGTCCATAATTTTGTTTGTGCTGAAGAAAAACCGAATGAAAAAATTAACAGAATAAATATACTCAGATGCATAATTAGTATAGAACGAGTTCTTTGTTCCACTATCTTTTCCCTTTGTTCTATTGTAATGAGTTGCATTTTGTAAGTTAATGCTCATAGGCGTCTATAGTATTTTTTTAGAGTGAGAGAATAAGGAAAAAACTTTTTTTATTAAATACAATTATCCGGTCTGTAGGAAAAATAGTGTATGATGATTTGACTGTTACGAAAGTAAACACTTCTGCGATTCCAATCGTGAATGAAACTCTTCGATATTTTAATAAGTGTCACTATCAATACGAAAACAATCGGATGAAAATTTAGAAGGGTTTAATTAGGCATGTTATAAATTATTAAACTTTTAGTTAGTCTATCAACCTGTGTTCCATAGCGTACACTGTTAGCTCAGTATCTGTTTTCATTTTCATTTTTTCCATGATTCTTGTGCGGTAAGTGTGAACGGTTCTAATACTAAGCGAAAGTTTATCGGCAATGTCTCGAACTTTTACGCCGGTGGAAATCATACGGAAAACCTGGTACTCTCTATCCGAAAGGATTTCATGAGGCGGTTTATCAAGATCTCTATCGAATTCAGTAGCAAGTTTTTCTGCAATAGAAGGTGTAATAAATTTTCTGCCGCCGATAATTTGTCTTACAGCTTTAATAATTTCTTCCGGCTTGGTATCTTTAGTAAGATATCCTGCAACACCGGCTTTTAAAGCGCGTACTGCAAAGCGTTCTTCGGGATGCATTGTCAAAACAAGTATTGGAAGTTTTGGAAAGAGTTGTTTTACGTCGCTAATTAAATCAAGACCGCTTCTTCCGGGCATTGATAAATCCGTTATTAAAATATCCGGATTATGATCTCTAATTCCTTCAAGAACCTCATGAGGAAAAGCCGCGCCTACAACTACCTTAAAATCATTTTCTTCTTCCAAAACATCTTTTATTCCTTTTCTAACCAACGGATGATCGTCGGCAATTATAATTCTAATCATAATTTTTCTTCCTGTTTGTATGGTACATATATAAGGAGCCGCGTTCCATCACCAATATCGGAATGAATTTCAAAACTCCCGTTTAGCGCCATAACTCTTTCCCGTATTCCCAGTAGACCGGTAGAAGTCGGGGACCTTAATTTATTCTTATCTATTCCTCTTCCGTTATCTTTTAACTCAAGAAGTAGTTTGTGATCAATAACTTTTAAATTAATAACTACATTTGTCGCCGCAGAATGTTTTGCAACATTTGTTAGCCCTTCCTGCAAAATTCGAAAAATTGCTGTTGATGTATGCTTATCCAAATTTATATCGTTATGAAGTTTTATGATCTTGCATCTAATGCCTGTCCGGGTTTCAAACTCTTGTGCTTGCCACTGAATTGCAGTGTACAAACCGAGTTCATCAAGTACGGCAGGACGCAGCTCGGTTATTATTCTCCTTGAAGAACGTATCGTGCTTTCAAGTAGCTCGGCAATGGAGGAAATTTTTTCCAGCAAAGAATTTCTTTGGATAGGTTCCGAAATGGTTTTTGAGATTGTGCGGCTGAGAACGGTTAAATCCATGCGAAGTACAGTCAGCATTTGACTAAACTCGTCGTGAAGTTCCCTTGCTATACGGAGTTTCTCTTCTTCTCTTGCTTCTTGAAGATGTTTTGCAAGTGAACGAAGCTGAGTTTCCTGTTCATGCAGCAGTTCCTCGGATATTTTGTTTTTCGTAAGATCGCGGATAATAATCGAAAACGTGCCGGCAATCAAATCTTTATCATTCAATCTTGTGATAGTTAAAGATGCCCAAAATTTATTTCCGTCTTTCTTTATCAATTGCAGTTCAGTTTCAACATGTTTATCATTTCTTGCTTTCTTCAGCAGATCAATAGGGTCAATACTGTCTTCGCTATTTTTCGGAAAAAAAACAGAAAAATTTTTAAGTATAATTTCTTTTTCTTTATACCCAACAATTCTTTCCGCACCGGCATTCCAGCTTATTATTCTCCAATCCGAATCCAGCATAAAAATAGCATAGTCTTTTACGCCTTCTATTAAAGAGCGGTAACGCTTCTCATTTTCGTGCGAAGCTTCATCAATAAGTTTTTTCATTAATCTCTTGCTTAAAGTTTCGGTTACTTCTTTGACAATAGAAATGATCAGCACACGATTATTCATGAAAGAACGCCGGGCTGTAAATTCAACATTAATTTTCTTATTGTCTTTTCTTAATATGATAGCATTAAAAATATTTATTGGATTGTTATGCTTAAGGATTTTAGCCATTTCAGCTTCAAAACTTTCTCTGTTCTTTCCCGCTATTAAATTTGATAGAGAAGAAAAGTTAAAAATTTCCGCTGCCGTATATCTGCATATCTTACAAAATGTTTCATTAACAAAAATGAATTCTTTCGTCTCGGCGTTAACTATTAAAAGTCCAATATCTATTTCACCCATTATTTTTAAAAAATGTTCGTACAACTCATAATTCATTAATAACCGGGTCTCTGAAATATTTGTTTGCATTTTACGTTCAGCGGCTTTGATAGAGTTGAATATTGAATTCGGCAATCTTGTAAGACTTGTACTAATTATAAAATCAGAAGCTCCTTCTTTCATACACCGGACAGCAGCATTTTCAATTTGTTGTTTTGTTACAACAATTAGCGGGACATTTATATCATGCTTCCTTAAATAAATAAGGGCTTTA
Organism: Ignavibacteriota bacterium; assembly: GCA_016218085.1. Lineage (GTDB taxonomy): Bacteria > Bacteroidota > Ignavibacteria > Tepidaquicellales > Tepidaquicellaceae > FEN-1279. Next base: position 28,571 of record JACREY010000001.1, on the reverse strand, counting down.
AGTCCGTTAAATTTGGACATGGCAAGGTCGGCAATAATTATAGAAGGATTAAATTGGTGCAATGCAGAAGTAAAATCTTTCAAAGTCTTAACACGTTTTAAAGAAAACTTTAGACCTTTGTCTTTAAGGAAGGAGTTAATCAATGCGGCTTCATCGTCGTCATGCCCAAGAAGTAAAATATTTAAGTGCCCACGCTTACTCTTTGTCGTTTTTTTCCGGTGAGGCATTATATCATCTTTGCTTAATAGAAGATTCATTTCAACCGTCATTGATTTTTTTAATTAATAAAATTTTGTCATACAATTCGACAAATAGAAAAAAGTAACACTACACCCATTTGGTTATTTGCATCATTAATTCTTTATCGTTGCCGGGATAGACCTTAAACTCATCTATTATATGTTTTGCAGCTAATGTTCTCAAATCCATTCGCTTCAATATTTTTTGCTTCTCAAAGGTTTTTTCTTCGATTTCTTTTTTTACACAATTTTCTAGAAATGCTAAAACTGTAATTCCAACTCTGGATTTATCACGAATAGAAAATATATCTATTCTGCCGGAACTCGTCTGCGTAACGATGAGTCGTGCAATTTCAGAAATAATAGCAGATAGAACTCCTGCCGGTCCTTTATCCAAACCAACCTTTTCTGCAAGCCAGCGGGCTTTAAATCGAACAGCAAGGATTTGTACTTCTGAATTTATTTTTACCGATATAGCTCCGCTAAACATGGCTTTTTGTCTCTATTTTACTGTAAGAATTTTCCATAATATTTCTTACTTACAAAGATGTTTTTGTTTTAATATGTCTCTGCGAAAAATTTCCTGTAAAGCGCACTTTCGTTTAATTACAAAATCATTTGATCATAATCATTTTTTTTGTTTGCATATAAACTTTTTGCTCTGCTGCTTGGTCAATTACTCCTGCAACAATAGTATAGAAATATACACCGCTTGCAAGTCCAAGTCCGTTAAGTTGAATTTCATAAATTCCCGCGTCCAGTCTTAACTCCTGAACTACATTTTTATATTTTCCAAGAATATCGATAATAATAATTTGCACATTACATTCATCAGGCAAACCGAAGCGGATTACCGTATTAGCATTGAATGGATTAGGATAATTTTGAAATAATTCGAATTCAACGGCTTCTCCGTCAATCTGAGATAATTTATCATTACTGCCTGCAATTGTAAATTTCCGTGTTTCGGACCAGCCGCTGCTGCCGTCTTCATTAAATGCAATTACCGACCAGTAATATGTTGCAGCTGGAGACATATTTTTTATTTGTAAGTATGTATTTACAATACCTGCTGTATCAATTATTATTTGTGTAAAGCTGCTATCAGTTGAAATGCGCACTTCATATTTTTCTGCGTAGGAAGAGGCTTTCCATCTAAGCACCGTATTGACCGAAATATTTTTCACGTCATCGGTAGGAGATGAAAGAACGGGTACGGAAGGAGGGCTGCCTATTGTTGTAAACGAATACCACTCAGAAAAGTTACCGGCGGCTAATGTACTATTCTTTTTAGGAATTGATCTTAAGCGCCAATAAAAAGCTTTACTATATTCCAATCCCTGTTTAATAAAACTCGTATCATTTACAATTATTGTATCAAGAACAAGATCGCAGATGTTTGGTGAATTTGCAATTTGTAATTCATAAGAACCGGCGTCTGTAATTTGCGACCATTTGAAAGTTACATTATTAGAAACTTTCTTTGAATTGTTTTGGGGAGTTATAAGTAGCGGATAATTCAATTGAGCTTCGGCAGTTGAAAATTCTCTCGTTGATGTAAATTCACTTTTACCAGAATCGTTTATTGCGCAAACATGCCAGAAATATTTTCGCGGTGTGTTGATGTTGTGTATTGATACTGAAGTAGAATTGCTTATCGTTGAGTCAAGCAATATGCCTGTAAAAAGTGAATCGCCTGCGAGTTGTATTCTATAAGAATCTGCGAATTCAACAGGGAACCAACTTAATGTAACCGAATCGAATATTCCTTGAGATTTGTTTAACGGAGAAAAAAGCTGTGGTGCGGCTGGAATTGTTATTGAATCTTTTATTGCAGATTTAATAGAGTTTATAAGCGGCTGGCTGCCGGAATTTGAAAGAACTCCCGCACCTAATTCCCAAATAAAAACTCCGGACAACTTTTTTTTTTTGCATACTCAACTTTGGCTTTGCATGTTCGTTCATCGTCATAAGAAATGAACTTGTCGCTCCAATCGCACGAAGTATTAATTTGCAAATAAGGCACGCCCGCACTTGTATCCCAGCGATAAAGATCGGGACTGTAGAAATTTTCCATTATCTGGTAATAGGGAATATTAGGAAATAATTGAGGCGGGTTTGTCCACCTCTGTCTTGGTTCTGTAACACCTCCGGTACTGGTTCCGCTGCCCCCTTGCCATTTATATCCGTAGAAATCTATTCCTATGCCTATTTTATTAGCGGGCACTCCTGCTGCAATAAAATTTTCTGCCATGCCTGCGGCAGAAGGAACCAAGCCGCCTGAACCTGGAAACTCATACCCGCCGTTATAAAGCGGTGCATTATGCCAAGTAACCCATCCGCCCCAAGGACCGGATAAATCGTAAGTCATTAGATTAATAATATCGAAATACTGATGTATGCGTGAGAAGATTTGCCATTGTGTGCCGTTAGCTGCCGTTAACCATGAACCGGGTTGTGAGGCAGTCATCATAGCTCTTAGTGTAGCGGTTAATGAAATATATTGTCCTGCATCCGATAGTTCCAATGGTTCCCAGTCCAGATCTATCCCGTCGTAACCACGTGCTCTCATAAAGTTAACAAGGTTAGAAACAAATTTTATGAGTTTAAAAGTGCTTGTTGCACCGCGGAAAGCATCGGCACTGTTCCAACCGCCTACTGAAATTAAAACCTTCTTACCTGCAGAGTGTGCAGCTTTTACAATAGCTTCGGAATTAGATTCTCTAATGCTGTTTGCCTGATCATCGAATGTTCCGTCTGCATTAGGAAAAAGTGCAAAATGAATAACATAGTCCACCACATTAAAATCTATTTTTTCAGCAGGCAGCCGCCCGTTATTGTACCATCCTTGCATCCAGCCTGCATAATAAGCGCCAATTTTTATTTCTGATTGAGCGTTCGTTTTAAATAAGCATCCGGAAATTAGAATTATCATTATGCATTCTATTAAAGGATACGATTTTATTTTTATGATGCATGTAGTCATGTAACATATCATTCTTAATTTGTAATTAGATATAATTATTAGCCGATCATTTACGGTCTTCCCGGAGGCGGCGGGAATGAACTTTTAGGATTATTAGTATCCTTAGTTGACCCAGTTATTAAATAAGTTACAGCCGCCGCAACGGCAGCTATTCCAATTCCAGTCCACATAAGAATATTCGTGTCTTCCTCAACTTTTGCTGCCTGAACAATAAAATAAAAGTCATCACCCGAAATTCCATCCGGAAAATCATTTTTAATTTCCCAAATTATTCCTTTGTCTTTTCCTGCAAAGTGACCTTCTCCAATATCTCCTGAAACTGTTTTTGGTATGTAAACAAAACTTTTATTAGTTGCTTTTCTAAGCGTTAAAGATACATTATACAATTTATCGCTGTTTCCAAGCAGATCGTACGAAACCAAAATTTTTCCATTAGAAACAGTATAGTGTACGTTCTCAACATTATCTTCACCGCTTTTATTTGAAACGGATTGTGAAAAAACTGCCTGCACAGTTATAAGGATTAACATGAGCGGGAATTTTACGGGACTTATAAAAAATTTATTTATGCTTTTCATAACTATTTTACCTTCCATAATTTTTATTCAAATTTTATTAACAAAATTTTATTTGCATTACTTCATTAGGATCATTTTCTTTATCATATCTATTTTTGAATTATCCGACAGGCGATAGAAATAGATACCGCTTGAAATTATATTTCCCTTGTCATCGGTACCGTCCCATCTAAACCAGTGCTTACCGGAACCAAGCATACCTTTGTAAATGGTCTTTATCTGATTGCCAATAATATTATAAACGGAAATTTCAACTTCCGATTGTACCGGCATTGACACGGGAATTGTCGTTGATAGATTAAAAGGATTCGGGTAGTTATTACCAAGATCAAAATCCGATGGTGTAGAAACTTTTAAATTATCTTGCGATTCCTTACCTACCATTATTTTGACAGATGTTTTTGAGGAAACGGGAGTAAATTGATATTGATATTCCAGATTTTGAGTTGAAGGATTTTCTCTCAGGTTAATCCACTTGTTTGAAACAATGTTGAAGAGATAGATATTCAAATTGCCGGGGAACTCTTTCAGATTAAAGGTTAGAGATACTGGTTTCCATGCATGTGATTTTATTTCGAAAGTCCATTCGGATGAATTAGCAAACGAAGGTTTAATATCACTGGCAAAGACCGGATAATCTTTATCCCATTCGGGGTGCATAAAATAAATTGTCGGGGTAGTTCCCCAATTCCGCGGTTTGTGTGAATTCAATTTATTGTAATCGTTCGTTGATGATGAAGAAACTCCAAACCAGGCAGCGCTATCAACTTGCCCCTCCACATTAAGTTTTATTTTTACAGTCCAGTTTTTTGAACTGGTCTGTTTGTTCAGATTTTTTTTACCGGATGATGAAATTCTTCCTGAAAACTTAGATGGAATTTCAAGTTTAGAAAGGTTTGTGGAATTAAAATAGTAAAATCCTTCAAAGGGTTTAAACGTATCAGAGATATTGAATGCACCGTTGTAAGAATAAACCGGCTCGGTAATATTATTGATCGTTTTTACAGAATCCCAATCAACCGGAAAAGTTAGCGGGTTCGTAATCATGTTCCATCCGCCGTGAAGAGGTATTTCAACATTGTTGTTATTATTTAAAGGAGCGTTTTCGATTGTTGCTGTAATTCGTATGGGACCTTTTTTAATTATCCAGAATGCCTTACCGATTGAAAAGAAAAAGTTGTTTTCGTTATAGTCCAATAAATATCCATCCGGCGCTCCGTTATCCCAATACGCCTGCCAATCTTGAAGTCTTGTTCCGGGCAAAAAATTAATAATGGGAATATGACTTGTACCGGGTAAACCGATTATTTTATAATCGGAAGACTTGTAGCTTGACAAATCTTCATAGGAAGGAAAAGTAATTGTTGTATCTATATTAAAATAGGTTGGTGTACTACTCCTTGTTGTAAAACGCCATGCGGAACAGTACTGCCGCCAATTATTAGTTACTTTGGCTCTTACCCGCCAATAGTAGGTTGTGTAATTATCCAAACTTTCTAATTGAATATTAGTTTTTGTTGTTGAATCACTAATAACAATCAAACTGAAATTAGGTTGCTTTGATACCTGTATCTGATACTGCTGTGCATTCTTCACAGAATCCCATACACATAATGTGGTAAGTGGAATATTGCCTATACCATCCGAAGGTGAAATAAGTACAGGCACAAAATTTTCATTATTGAGTGTTGTAAAATTCCAAACTGAAGACCAATTACTTATGCCGGAGTTGTTTCTTGCATTAACCCGCCAAAAATATTGTGTTGCCTGAGTAAGAGGACCCACCTGTTTAGAGCTGGTTGTTATTGTAGAGTCGTCAAAAATAATGTTGCTAAAAGAAAAGTCCATTGCTAATTGCAATCTGTATTTAGCGGCACTTACGATGCTACTCCATAATAATATAGGATTTAACGGTTCGTCGGTTGTTCCGTTAGTCGGAGAAACTAAAACAGGTGCAGAAGGAATTGTTTGTTGCGAAACTGTTGTAAAATTCCAAACAGAAGACCAATTACTTATGCCGGTGTTATTTCTTGCATTGACCCGCCAAAAATATTGTGTTGCCTGGGCAAGAGTGTTAACCTGTTTATAGTTCGATGTAATTGTTGAGTCGTTAAAGACCTTGTTGTTAAATGTAGAATCTTTGGCAACTTGCAAATTATAACTCGTTGCATTAGCTGCATTACCCCAGCTTAAAGTTAAAGTTGTTGGCTGGTTTGTCGCCCCATTAACCGGTGAAGAAAGAGCCGGCGCTTCAAGTGTTGCCTGTGATGAAGTTGTAAAACTCCACGTTGCTGACCAGGGACTTTGTCCTCCGGCATTAGCAGCCCTTACCTGCCAAAAGTAAGTTTTATTATTTTGCAGGTTGTTAACCTGTTGTGATGTTCCTGTTATTGTGTAATTGGTATAAACCATGCTAGAAAAAGTTTGATCTGTTGCTACTTGAATTAAATAGTGATCTGCATTTGATGCGGAATTCCAGTTGAATGTAATTGATGTTGGTTGATTAACGGATTTATCTAATGGTGAAACAAGTGTCGGTTGAAGAGGAGGTTGTATTTGTCCGCTCACTGTTGTAAAATTCCAAACGGAGGACCAACTGCTTGAGCCCGCAGAATTTATGGCTTTGACCCGCCAAAAATAATTAGTAGAAGTAGTAAGATTATTCGCTTGATATGACGTTCCTCTGATGGTTGAATCTCCAATCGTAGGATTTGAGAACGTCTGATCTGTAGCAATCTGAATCCAATAATGATCTGCACCTGTTGAAGCATTCCAACTTAGAACAATTGTAGTGGGTTGATTTGTCGAATTGTTCGCAGGAGAAATTAATGCCGGGGCAGGCGGAATTGTCTGCCTGGAAGCTGATGTAAAATTCCAAACAGATGACCAATCGCTTGTAAAAAGAAACGATGATGCATTTACTCTCCAATAATATTTTGTACCACCGGCAAGCACGTTTATTACAAAAGATTGATTTGAAATTCCGGACACATCTACTAATAAATTATTAAAAGATGCATCAGCAGCAACCTGAACATGAAATGAAGAAGCTGATGATGACCACGTTAAGGTTACGGGAGCGGAAAGATTGCCGGAACCGTTAGCCGGAGAAATTAATGTAGGTGGTGAAATAAATTGAGCAGAAAGTTCCTGTGTTAATAACAGACTGCAGAATGTTACAAGGAAAATAAATTTTAGGTTTCTATTTTTTCTCCTAATCATAAAATTTCTCCATTGTTATACAATTTTAGGAGTTAGTTTTCCACTATCTTTCAGCGAAATATTTTTTTGCTTTCTATTTACGCTGATGGAATCCATGTTTTCAAAATTTATCTTCGAAACATGAACCGGTACATTATATCTATCGGTAATTTTTTTTATCCTGTTAAGTATTTCAAATTCGGTTTTCTCTTTCGTCATCACAATTTCATCAAACTTTCCTTTTTTCAATAAGCCCTCTATCTTCCAGTGCCCGCCGTAAATAGGATAACCGTTCATAAATTTGCCTTCCAGCTCTGGGTCGTCGTCTAAAAAACCGACAGGAATTTTTTTGTTCTGTTCCAATTGCAGCAGTGTTTGTAAAGCAATCATTCCTTTCCAATCGGCACCATAGATAAGAATTCTTTTTCCTTCAGCCGATTCACGGTTAAACAGATAATTAAGCGCATGGAATAAAATTCTTGAACCGGCTACCATGCTTATTAGAAAATAAAAGTCGAGCATCATAAATATGTTGGCATGAGAAGCAGCCGAGAGGAATGGTGCAAAACTCATAATGAGAACAGTAATTAAAACAGCAATCAGAACCGCCCTGAATATTTGCAGAAAATCTCCCAACCCCAACAAAACGATCTTGCGTTTGTATAATCCTCCGAAGACAAAAGCACTAAGCTGAATTAGTATAATAACTCCCGCTGCAATAAATTCCGGCGGTCCGGGATTGAAAAAAACAGTTTGGTAAGTAGAGATTGTTAAAATGTAGGAAAGCATTAAAGCCGTTATAATGGATAAAGCATCAAGGCAGAATTGAAATGCGGAATGTTTTAAAATTGTTAGGCTATAAAGTTTTAAAAGAATCCCGTTTCTGAAAAGAGCAATTTCTTTGTAACCTAATTTTCTTGCTGCAACTACTAAAAAAAATCCAACACCTATAATTATTAATGAAGCATTCAAACTGCCGGCAGTAACTAATACGGCACATACACCCAAAGCAGACGAAACGAGATAAAGCATAATAACTGTAGTTCTCTGTGAAAATCCCGAAGCCAAAAGCTGGTGATGAATGTGTCTTTTATCAGGCAGAAACATGGAGTAAAGTTTTTTTGTCATTGAACTCTTCAATTGTTGACCCGGTAGAAACCAAGCAAGCATGCGCCTTAGCATAGACATTAATGTATCTATAATTGGGATGCCGAGAGCGAGCAGAGCAATAATCAATGAAAATGCGGTTGAACCTTTTGTAGAGCTTTGTATTGAAAGGATGGCAAGAGAGAATCCGACAAATAGACTTCCGGAATCACCAAGAAAAATTTTAGCGGGATTGAAATTAAAACGCAAAAATCCGAACAAGGAACCGGCTAATGTCATTCCAATTACCGCAGAAGTTATATCATTATTTAAAAGAGAGATTGCAAAAATTGTCAGTCCGGCTATTACAGCAATTCCGGTTGCTAATCCGTCAAGTCCGTCAATCAGGTTAAATGCATTTGTAATACCGGTAATCCAAAGAATTGTCAACGGGAAAGAAAAAATCCCCAAATAAAATAATTGTTCTGTAAATGGATTAGTAATAGATGAGATCTGAAAACCTGAGACATAAATTAAAGTTGCAGCTATTAATTGAATAAAGAATTTTGGCCCGGGTTTTAAAGTCCGCACATCATCAAATATTCCCAATAGTAAAACTATAATGAGAGATAAAGAGATCAGAAGCAGGTTAAGATTATTATTTAAGCCGGAAATGTTTGCTTGCGGAAAAAAATATTCTACTACGATTAATGTAATAATAAAACTTGAAAATATTCCCACACCTCCAAGACGGGGTGTTGGTGTTTTATGAATTTTTCTGTTATCCGGTTTATCAATTGCCCCTATCTTAAAGGCAAGTTTTATTATTAATGGGGTAGAAATTAAAGAAAGACCCATCGCTAATAAAAATCCTATTAAATTTATTTTGAACATCATAACCTCTTTACCACTTTCTTCCAATGTGTTTATCGAAATCCGGTGAACTTTTTTAATTCTATTCTACATCCTTATTGAAATGGAAAATTGTTGAAGCATAACCGGATTAGGTCCGCTAAAGAAAACATATTCAAAAACAAGAGCACTATAGTTTATTCCAAGTCCGATGCGTGGCTCACTAACGCTTGGACCAAAAACATACCCAAAGCGGAGATTTAAAAATTTCCACGGGATAACTTCGAAGCCGGCTTTATATAATAAACCGGACCTACCGAATATTTTTTCGCTTGCCATTGCTAAAACAAAAACAGTTCTTCTAAGTGAAGAAGCTGAAGGATATTTCATTGATGCACCAACCACTAAACTTTTACCGGGTGTTTTTCTTTCGGCGTATAAAACAGTATCCGTCTGCGAATATTTTATGTAGTCTCCCAATCCGCTTAATGCGAGACCATAATTAATATCTGCAGAGGGTGAATAATTTATTCCTAATGAATAGGATGCTGCCCACGTTTTTGAATGATTTGTTCTGCCGTATTGTAAACCTACAGTAGTACCGATGCTGAATGTCGGGGCAATTGCATTTGTTGCCGCTGAAAAATTATAGCCGAACTCAAAAATATTCTGTCCCGGGAATGAGGTTTTATTCCCGATGTATCCTAAATGGTAAGATTCTAAACCAACGGAAAGTATTAACGAATTTAATTGCAATAATGGAACTGCAAAATTTTCCGTCATGCCCAGGTTATTACTTAACTGTCCGTGATTAATAAACAATGATGTTTCTTTTAAAAAAATCAGAGATGCGGGATTCAAATAGACAGTACTTATATCGCCTGATTCCGAAACCAGAGCGTCGCCCATGGCAGCATTTCTTGCGCCTCTTTTTTGGGGAACGATTATTTCCTGAGCGGCAGTATATCCGCTGATGAAAAGAATTATTATCAATATGAAATTATTTGTCTTCATTTTTTTAATACAGTAAGCTGAAAAAACCAAAAAGTAAAAGAATATCACGCGTAAAATCTGAAAGCTTTCTCATTACGTTTTCTTCTCTCGGCACAAAAACCGTATCTCCCGATCTAACTTTTGGAATATTGTCCATGTCGCCTTGCTCTAAATGTTTTGCAAGGTCAATTTCCTTAACGTCACTTATTTTTCCTTTCATAAAGATCTTAACATGCCCAAGGTCGGCGTCCGGTGTAGGACCGCCTGCCGCTGCAATTATTTCTACTAAAGAAATGTCCGAGAGTGAAGTGTAATTATCCTGTTTGTTAACGGCACCCATAACACTAATGCGTTTATTCATATCAATATGAGAGACAGTTACTTTTGGTTCACCTTTGACGTACTGCGTTAATTTTCTGCTTACATCAACAGTGAATCTGTCTGTAGTTAATCCTGCCGCCATAACATCACCGATTAACGGAATTGTAACTGTACCGTAATCTTTTACGGTTGTTGTAGTATTGAATTCAGGATATCCCCATACCGAGACCTGTAACTGGTCGCCGGACTTGATAATATCTCTACTATTAAAGTTAATATAAGAAGTATCCACGGCAGCCCTTTTAACATTTCCCTCATCTAAAGGACCTACGTTTGAATCTTTAAATAAGACATGGGCATTATAACCTTTGGAAAAATTACTGCCGCCGCCGCAGCCTGTTACTATTATAGAAACAGGAATTAGAAGTAATAGAAAATGTAGTCTTAAATCTTTCATGGTTCACTTTTAGAATTAATCATTATAAGCATAGGTAATAGCAAACGGTATGCCTTTTAAAAACTTTGCTTTTATGAATAAATGATGAGCTGTAAAAGAAATAATATTAGTACATGCGTTTATGAAGGACACAATCAAACCGTTTTTGATATGGGTCACCGGATACTGAATAATTTTTACACAAAGATGAGTTAATGTATGGTGCGGTTATATACACATGGAAAATTTTTTGTAGCGGTGACATAAAATTACTTCGGACAAACCTCATCGAAATTCAACAAAATCATTTTACCTCACATCATTTTGATTGGCACGAATCTTAGTATATGAAGTGAATCAATAAATTAAAAGGTATTCTGATGTTAAGATATCCGCAGTTTACTATTGATGAAATAATGGCAGTATTACGAAGACGAAAAAAATTTTTCTTCTACCCGTTAATATTAATAAGTGTTGTTTGTATTTCCGGTACATTTCTTCTGCCTCAGAAATACAAATCTTCAATTACAATATCAGTTCAAAAAGACGCTGTATTAAATCCCTTGGTTAGTTACACAATGGCAGTAACAGCAGCATCGGATGATAGACTTAGAGACTTCAATGAAATTGTTCACAGCCGACCTACTATTTTTTCATTAATGGACAGTCTCGGTTTGAACAAGGTTGTTAGAACCAAAGAACAAAAAGAGCAGGCAATTAAAGAAATAAAGGAAGATATAGAAACGGATTTACGCGGTTCCGATTTATTTACAATTAATTTTTTCAATGAGGATCCGGACCGCGCTCAAGATGGTGCACGTATTCTGTCGGAATTGTTTATTAAAAAACGGCTTGAAGTTAATAATAAAGAGAACGAACTGGCGGTTGAGTTTTTTGAAAATAAATTGAAAGACCTGGGAGATAAATTCGGACTGAGCCAGCAGCAGTATATTGAAACAGTTAGATCGAGCGTTTTGCCCGGAGGAGACAGCTATGGGCTTCCTTCGCGTATTGGAGAATTGGAATCGCAGATTGGTTCTATTGATGCGAGAATTACAAGCTATCAGACTGCTCTAAAGATTCTTCGAAACACATCATCAAATTTTGAAGATCCGACTACAATTACAAATTATTATAAAGTTGTATTTCTGGATGTTCCCGATGCGGATCAACTGCGGTCTCTTCTTAATAAATATGAGGACATGTCGAAACGCTATACATCTAACTTTCCCGATCTTACCGCACTTCAATCAAAAATTTCAGATTTAACCGGCAGAATGAAACACACAATCGAATCTGAACTTTCAAGGCAGCAGAATCAAGTTTGGGATCTTCAAAAACAAAGTAGCAATGTTATAGGCACAATACGTAGTGCGGAAGTGAACAAAAACCAGAATGAGGATATAAGATCAACGTATGAAGTTTACAATAAACTCTACAACGATATGAAAATAAAATTGGAACAGGCACGAACCAACCGTGATCTTGGAGAAAAAGGCGCCCAACAATATATAGTTATTGATCCACCGCAGTATCCGGTTCATCCTGCTAAACCGAATAGGCTTTTGTTAATCGGCGGAGGAATTGCTCTCGGTTTATTTATCGGACTCCTGGCAGCAGGTTTTATGGAATTGTTCGATACGAGAATAAGAACAACACGGGATATAGAAGTGTACGACAAGCTTGTTTTGGCTTACCTGCCATCTTATCATAAAACGAACGATTAATTGAAAATCTTGAAAGGAAAGCGAATATGAGTAGTTACGAATTAACCGATAACTTGATTAATGCTGCTGTAAATAAATCCGAAGAAAGAACTAAATCAAAAAAAGAGTCAGAAAAAGATGAATTACTAAATAGTGATATAGAAAAATATTTAAAACCGGTGGTCTTCAGTACAACACCCGGCAAATCGGTAAACGAAAGTATCGTTGCTTATCAACTGTATAATTGTTTTAATTATTCGTTGTTTGTTAATAACAGTAAACATAAAGAAATGAAGTACATGATAGGTGTAACCAGCCCTAATGCAGGCGAAGGAAAAACTACAACAGCATGTAATCTTGCAACTGCATTATCGTTAAGTTCTCAACGGAAGACAGTGCTGATTGATCTCAATACCAACAAACCGCGTGTTCACGAAATATTTGGAACTCCAATATCACCGGGTTTTACAGATGCTCTGCTCGGCGACGAAATATGTGTCACACCTACCCAAATAGAAAACTTATCAGTCTTACCTTCGGGGAATTTAAAAAATTTACCTCCTAACAGGTTAATCAATTTCAATATAGTAGCTTATTCGTTATTCCAGACTTTTGAATTCATAGTTGTTGACCTATCATCTGTAGATGCGAAAAATTTCCCTACACTAATTGCAAATCAACTTAACGGTTTGATCGTTGTAGTAGAATCCAGCAGAACAAAACGCAGCGATATCAGCAGGTTGTTCCGCCGTGTTAATGAAAAGAATGTTATAGGCTTCGTAATGAACAAAATAAATGACAATGACTTTTAGGAATTGTGCATATGCAAATGATCTTGGTTTTAATCGGATTTTCTTTAGCGGCAATACTTTTAGGAAAACTAAACTGGAAATCAGAGTCGGTCAAATATACCGTCATAGCAGCAATAGCGCTTATACAGACGCTGTACATTCTTTATAAAATGTTCAGCATACAGTTCCCATTTGCTTAACAAATAATTATTTACGGATGAACACAGACAGTATAACATACAATAGAAATAGATTCTTAAATAATCTATCGACAGATAAAACCGCAGTTGCTCTGGTTACATTAGCAGTTTCGATTATTGCATGTGCACTTCTTCTTAAAACAGAAGGTAATATAATAGCCGCTGCCGGTTTTGTAACCGCAATTTCTATTTTACTCATAATATTTTACAGAGTTGATTGGGGATTCTATATTTTCTTTTTTATGGTACTTCTTTTCGACCAGTTTAATATTCCGGGTTTTGATCCTTTCACTTTTAGGATGGACTATTTTAAAAATTTAAAAGAGAATACCCACATACCCTATTTTTCAGCGGGAGTGATAAACCCTGTAGAACTTCATCTCATTCTTATGCTGCTTGCCTGGTTTGTAGCTATAAGCGTAAGGAAGCGGACAAAAATTCAGTACATACAGGAATGGGCGCTCGCCGCAATTTTTATTGTAAGTCTCATTCTTTCTTTGGTAAACGGAATGCTATCCGGCGGAATGTTTTTACCGGCACTATGGGAAGTGAGAGCTCTATTCTATTTCGGATTTTTATTTTTCCTAATACCTCAGATTATTCAAACCAGAAAGCAGTTAGAAATTATAATGTGGATTTTAATTGTAGGCACAACTATCAAAGCTCTTCAGGGGATTGCCCGTTTTATCTCTTTAGGATTTAGTAACGCCGGTTATGAAACTTTAACTAATCACGAAGACCCGGTATTCACAACAATTTTAATCGTATTTCTTATAAGTCTGGCATTGTTAAAAGGAAATGAAAAACAGCGTAATGTTCTTCTTCTTTTATTGCCAATTCTGCTTTTAGGATTTTTTACAGGACAGCGCAGGGCGGCTTACGCCGGTTTGTTTATCTCGTTAATTACTTTTGCATTGATGTTGAAGAATAATGAACGGGTGAAGCTTTTTAATTTTATAATGATTTTTTTATTAATTACTGCTGTTTATTCCGCAGTCTTTTGGGAAAGTGAAAGCAAATTAGCTTCTCCACTCAAACTAATAAAATCCAGCATTAACCCCGATACTGAAAGTGAAAGATATCTTTCCAATTTATACAGAGATTTTGAACGTTATAATTTAGCTTATACGATCAAGACCACAAAACCTATAACTGGGATAGGTTTCGGAAATAAGTATAAAAATCTTATACCTCTGCCGGATATAATTTTTCCACTTCGGGATTATATACCGCACAATGAAATCCTATGGATATTTGTCAAAATGGGGGCGGTCGGCTTTTTTATTTTCTGGTTCTTTTTTAATGCACTGATTTTCAGGTGCGCATTTCTTTATACAAAACTTAACGATCCTTATTTAAAATCCATCTGTATCATAATTGTAATTGCAATTGTTAATCAAATGGTCGTTTCCTATTACGATCTTCAGCTTACTTATTACCGGAACATGATTGTATTGGGTACACTGTGCGGGCTAATTCCAACCTTAGCAAATTTAAACAAGAAGATAACTTCGGATCCTAACGAAACTGTATCGCAAGCGGCATAAAAATATGGAAACAACAAAAGATTTAAAAATAATTGCAGATACTGAAACATCAATTATTAGTGAAGCAAAGTTTTGGGAATTCATAGTAGCCTGTAACAGAACTCACTTCTTTGGTGTTCGGTTTGACAACCTGACTAAAAAGACCGCTTTGAAAATCGTGCGTAATTTTTTGACGGAAAAAAGCAATCAAAAATCCAGAAAGATTTTTTTTACAAATGTGCATACAATTTATTTAGCCGGAAAGAATCCTGTGTTTGCTCAAACAGTTAACAATGCGGATCTGGTATTGCCGGACGGCAGCGGTTTAAAAATTGCCGGCAAAATTTTTTCTAAACCGGTAAAAGAAAATTTGAACGGAACAGACTTTACACCGTTGATACTTGAAGCAGCATCGAGATTAGGGTCCAAAATTTATCTTCTCGGCGCAACAAAGAATGTTATAACAGAATGTGTGTCCAGATTGGAAAGACAATACCGGGGACTAAAAATAGCGGGTTATCATTCAGGTTTCTTTTCAAGCGATGATGAACCCGAATTGATTAATGAAATAAAAAACATTTCGCCCGATATTTTGCTGGTTGCAATGGGCTCGCCTAAACAGGAAATGTTTGCCGATAAAATTGCCCGACAATTAAACAATACGGTTTGTTGTGCTGTCGGAGGGTTTTTCGATTTTGTCACTGAAGAGAGAAAAAGAGCGCCGCTGTTCATTAGAAAAACCGGGTTAGAATGGCTGTTCAGATTTATTCAAGATCCTAAAACAAAATGGGATAGAATACTTATTGAAATACCGGTTTTTCTTTTATCCGTATTTACAGCACGGTTTTTTACCAACAGTATTTTCTCATCAAGCGATAAAAGACCATGGTAAGGATGAACAATAAAAATGCAACATATCCCGACTTAAGAGTAAGCCAAAAAGAATATTTTTTTTCAATCGAAGTAAAATGTAAATATAAATCTGTCTCAAAGGTCAATCTAAATCTTGAGTAACAGGAAAAATGAACTAAAAAAACAGAGGTGAAAAAAATGAAGATACTGCATCTATCGCCATATTGCCCGGTACCGCCAAATTTTGGAGGTGCGTTGCGTATCTATCATCTGCTTAAAGGCATTGCCCAAAACAACGATGTTACTTTCGTTTCGTTTGGCAGAGAGAACGAATTGAAATTATTGAACGACCATTTTGCTTCAAAGGTAAAAGCATTTCACATTGTAGATCCGCCATGGACGTGGTCTCACAGAAGAGTGGCTCAGTTTTATGCGTTGTGGACTTCGGGAAGTTTTTTCTCTCTTTTTTCCAAAAGCAAAGAGATGCAAAAGAAACTTGACGAAATACTGGGTGCGGAAGATTTTGATATTGTTCAGATGGAATTTCCTATTATGGGAAATTTTGAATTGAACACAGATGCAGTTAAAGTTCTTGACGAACACAACATCGAATATGATAACCTATTCCGAATGTGGAAGTACCAGCAAAATTCTTTGAGGCGGGTGCACTACTATAGGGAATACAAAAAATCGTACGAAGAGGAGATTATCGCTTGTAAAAAAATGGATGCGATATTTGTTGTTTCCGAAAGAGACAAAACTATTTTAAATAAAGATGTTCCGCATATTCCGAAATTCTTAATGCCAAACGGCGTTGACACTTCCTACTTTACACCGCTATCCGCCGATCTTGAACCTTTCTCAATGGTATTTACAGGTATGATGGGCTACTTTCCAAACTATGACGGTATGCTTTATTTCCTGGATGAGATATTTCCATTAATACTAAAAAGAATTCCCGAGGCCAAAATTTATATTGTGGGAAACAGCCCGCCCAAAAATCTTCAGGACAGGTCGTCAAGCAATGTAATAGTAACCGGGTTTGTTGACGATGTTCGTCCGTATGTATGGCGTTCAAGTTTATATGTAGTGCCTTTAAGAATGGGAGGCGGCACAAGATTAAAAGTGCTGGAAGCTCTTGCTATGAAGAAACCGGTTATTACAACAAGTATAGGATGTGAGGGTATAAATGTTGTTGACGGCGAATCGGTATTAATTGAAGATGATCCGGAAAAATTTGCTCTGCGTAGCGTAGAACTTCTTAATGATCTTGCAATGAGAAAAATTTTAAGCTCCAACGGGTACGATCTGATTTGTTCAACATACGACTGGAAAATAATATCCGCTAAGATGAATGAATCATATCAAACAATTTTAACCGGGCAGAAACAAACATTTAATAATATGGCAGAGGTAGCGGCAAAATGATTGAAATAGATAACGATGATAACAATACACATAAGCAATTTCATAACATAAAAGTACTTATGTACCATAAGATTATTGATGAAGGGAAATCATCTCAGTCGCATTGGACTAGTGTAGGCAGGGAAGAATTCCGCAAACATTTAATGCTGCTTGATAGATGGGGCTTTACGCCAATAACATTTAGAGATTACCTTCTTTTTATTAAAGGTCAAATATCTCTTCCCAAAAGACCGGTCATATTAACTTTCGACGACGGCTATGAAGAGGTATTTAAAATTGCATTTCCAATGTTGAAGGATATGGGATGGAATGCCGTCGTATTTGTTATCGGGGATTCGAAAATCAAAATAGATTTATGGAATAACAAATTGTTAACCGGAAATCCCAGTCTATTAAATTCGGATCAGATCAAAGAAATGCACGAAGCAGGTTTCGAAATCGGTTCGCATTCGATGACTCATTTATATCTGCCTAACGAACCATATTCAAACGCATGGTATGAAATTGCATGGTCAAAGGATGAATTGGAATTACTAATTGGTTCAAGCATACAAAGCTTTTCATATCCCTACGGGGCTGTTAATAACTATTTAAAAAAGATGGTAAAAATTGCTGGGTACAATATCGGCTGCGGTGTTTATACCGGTCCTCCCAAATTTGGTCAAGATATTTTAGACATCAGAAGAATTACAATTCCGGGAGGAAACGGCGCTCTAAATTTTGCTTTAAAAATGCTAACACCATATGAATATTATGAATATGCCGGCTCTAAAGTTTTGCATAGAAAGAACGGCAATTCCAATACAACTGAAATTAAACATAGTAGTAAGGACAAACAAAAACAGGCGGAGCTAATTTAATGTTTGAACAAACAAATATTTTTCTACAAACGGAAATTCCCAAAAGCAGTTTTGAGTTGTATGTTGATTCTTTAGGCGCGCAAACTTTCAGATACGGAAATGCAACACATGCCTTTGCAGATATTCTTCATTACATGAACAACCGAAATAATGCTTCACAACATACTGATCAGGTTGAATTTCCAAATATTATAATGCCTTCGTTTATTCCGGCTAAGCTTTTTAGAATAATACTTGCATGCGGCTACACCCCCAGGTTTTATGAAATAGATGAGTACTGCCGGTTTGATGTTAATGAGATCAGCGAGTTGGTATCACCGGGGACAAAAGCAATTTTCGCGATTCACTACTTCGGGCATCCTACCAAAATTGAAACGCTGAGAAACCTTGCCAACGAAAAAAATATTTATCTGGTTGAAGACTGTGCACACGTTATTTATGCAGGAGAACATGGTAAAAAATTAGGAACATGGGGCGACTTTTCAATTTTCAGCCCCCGCAAAATGCTTAACTTGCCCGAAGGCGGTTATTTAGTTCTCAACCGGAGATTTGAAAATTTTAAACCGTCATATACAAAAAGCGTAAACAGCTTATACACATTATCCAAACTCTTGCAGACGAGAGGCAAATATTATTATTTAAAGCTTACCAACGGGAACGATATTTTAGGTATAGCTAAAATGCCCGAAAGAGGATTTATGGATTACAGCATGATCCATAAATCCCAAATCAAAAATATTTCCCGTCTTACTTCATTTTATTCTAAACATGTTGATGCTAAAACTCATATCGAAAAAAGGAAGCAAAATTATTTTTACTTATATAACGGTTTAAAAGATTTCTCATTTTTAAAACCGCTTTACAATGATTTACCGGAAACATGGACTCCTTACAGTCTGCCGGTAGTTGTTCAAAAAGGTAACCGCGGTCTCTTACAATCCGAACTTATTAATTCGGGAATAAGCTGCGGCGCCGGATGGCCGGAATCACCTTTTGATAAACGGCTGAAAAAAACATTAGCGCTTTCGCAAAACCTCATTGAATTACCTGTTCATCCGTTCACTAATAAAAATCAATTTGAAAAAATCTTAGAGGTGTGCGAAAAATTTGAAGAATCGTTCATAAAAAATTCTCATGCTGTTGTTCAAGCTGAAAAAAAAGTTTTGAACGAAAGTTATACCGGTGCAACAGATTCAATCTCAAGGTCATTTAATATTGAGGGTCCAACAACACCTTTTCATATTACAGAACAGCTTAACAAAACTGTAAATAACGGCACAATCCGGGAAATTGGGAATAAATTATCGCATAACAACATAAGAACGGTTGTTGTCAAAACAGATAAAGAATTCGACAACCTTTATGCTGAGTGGGAAGAACTGTGTGAAGATGCCGATGTACACATTTTTCAAACATTCGAGTGGCAGCGCCTCTGGTGGAAATATTATGGCAACGGCAAACAACTTAACCTAATTTTGTTTTATTACGCAGAGCGCAAAAACGGTTTGCAAAACAAATTCCTTAATGAAAAGCTCATAGGTATTGCACCTTTTTTCATAGATCAAAAATATATTGGCGGTATTAGGATATTGAGCCGTCTTAGGCTTATCGGCAGCGGCGTAGGAAAGAATAAATCGGAACATACTATTTCTGAATACAGTGTTAGTGATTACCTCGACTTAATTGTTCATCGTGGTTACGAAAGAAAAGTTGCCGAAACATTAATCGGGTACCTCAAAGAAAAATGTTTGGATTATGATATTATCCAACTTGATGAGGTTCGTTCGGATTCAGCAATATTCAAATTTATGTTCCCTCTTTTAAAAGATTTCAGCGAACATAGCATAACCAAAAAAGAAATTTGCCCAAGAATAACAGTCCCCGAGACTATCGATAATTATTTCAACCGGTTAAATCCGAGGGTAAGATACCAGCTAAAAAAAATACGGCGGGATATTACGAAACATTCCCTTTTTAATATAAAAGAAGTTGAATCGGCGTATGAGTTGGAACAATCTTACGATGATTTTGTCCGACTGCATCAGAAACGGTGGAATCACGTTGGTGTTTCGGGCTTGTTCTCGGATGACAAATACAGACTGTTTCTTAAAGATATAGCTAAAAGTTTTTTAACAAAAGGACAGCTTTATTTTACCTCGGTTTATTCAAAGGATGAATGTATTGCCGTCGATTGTGCATTTAAATACAAAAAATATTATTACGATTATCTAAAAGCATTTAATGATCAATCACCACTTGCAAAATATAGACCAGGCAAGGCATTGCTTCTTTTACTGATTGAGAACGCGATTGAAAATAAATCCGAAGTTGTTGACTTACTACGCGGAGGAGAACCTTATAAATTTGAGTTTACTAACGACTGGCAGTGGGTATATAAAGTAACAATCAACAATCCTGTATTCGGCTACAGTTTTAGACATACTTTCTTTTTGCTCATTTTATTTTTTGTTCGGATAAAACGCCGTACTGTTAATGAAATAAATATTATGGCGGTTCAAATAAAAAATTACGGGTTATCCGGCTTGACGGCACACTATATTCCGTCTGTTATAAAAAAAATCAAAAACAAATTACTGCCTCCATTACCCGCTGGCTGGAATCCCGGAAATAATGCCGAAAAATTTGTTCACACACAAAAGAACAAATTTAATCCGCGAGAAAAGGGACTTCATGTTAATAATCTTTCGAAGGTATAAGTGTATTTGACAAAGGCTGTAAATATGGAAGAAGCTATACGCGAATATTATACACAAAGTGAAAAATGGCATTCGGATATATATACTTCGATTAGCGTCAAACATCCGGATATAATTATCAAGACCGTTAAAAATTTTAACTCCATTTTTAATCTTAACGACCAGTGGAATGATGTAGTTTTAAATTCTTCCAGCGCAACAATTTACCAAACATTTGAATGGCTATATAATTGGTGGAATTATTTTGCTGCAAGTAAATCTAACTCGCCTCATATCTTATTGATTTCATCATCCGGGAAGTTGATAGGAATCGCTCCCTTTTATATTCAAAGCTATACATTTGGCGGTTTTATAATTCATCGACAACTCAAATTAATTGGCTGCGGGCTTAAATCCGGAACCTTTCTCTCCAACGCGATTGAAGAAAACGGGGTGAGCGACTATCTCGATATAATTGCTCTTAATAATTATGAAAAAAAAGTTGCCGATGCTGTTGTATCGTACTTGAGTGAATATAAAAATCTCTTTAATGAAATCGATTTTCAAAATGTTTCGGAAGGAAGTTTCATTTTTAAATGGCTTCTACCACAACTGCAGATAAAAAACTTTAGAGCACAAATAACCAAAACTGATGCGTGTCCAAGATTAACGGTACCACGTTCCATTGATATTTATTTGGGATCCTTGAAAGCAAGCACACGCCGCAAATTCAGACAGATTCAGAGACAAACTGAAAAATATTCGGACATAGAAATTATAAAAGTATGCGACACAAATTTTCTGAATTCAATCCAAACTTTGAAGCACTTGCATCAAAGCCGATGGAATGAACTTGGGCATCTCGGATTATTTGCCGACAAACGTTTTGAAGAGTTCATTATACATGTCTGTAAAATATTTTTTAACAAGGGGTGGCTCTGGTTCAAGGAAGCAAAGTTTAACAATAAAATTATAGCCACGCGCATGGCTTACCAATTTAAGGATAGGATTTATGATTACCTCAGCGGGTTTGATCACAAACATTTTCCCGCCTTTTTTAGACCCGGTATGGCGCTCATTTTTACAATGATTGACGACGCCATCTCGCATAATTATGGAACTGTAGATTTTTTAAGAGGAACCGAAGAATATAAATATGAATTCTCATCGGATGAACATAATAATTATGATCTTATAATTATCCAGCCAGATTCAGTTTTTGTAATAAGAAAAGTATTTTTTTACTTTTTAAAAACTCGCATGAGATTGATGTTCCGCGTTAAAACAGAGACAGCTATTATCAAACTACAAATTGGAAAACACGGTAAAATAATGTTTCTCTTTTCGTATTTCCGATTTTGTCTTAGCCGGCTTAGAGTTTCTTCAACAAAGAACAAAAGGATTTACTTCAAGGAAGAAAAAATCCAAGAACTGCAGAGTAATATCATCTTACAAAAACAAGCAACAAGAAAAAATAAAAACAGCAGACAGCAAAGGATTGTGGAATCGGTAGTTGATTCATTACAGCACGCCCGCAGCGAGGATGAATTACCTACAGTTAAAAACAAATTGTAAAATAAAGTAGCATAGTGATTGCAAATTACAATGGCACATGATACAAAAGTATAGAGTGAACTAATGGTTAGGGTTATAGAAAATATAGAAGAATTGTCATCCATTAAAAAAGACTGCAACCGTCTGGCAGATAAAATTCAAATGCCTCTTATGAGGTTTGAATGGTTGGTAAATTGCGCCAAAACTGTTTCTTCCAATGAAAAACTATTTGTAATAGTTTTGTTTTCGGGAGAAAATGTAAAAGCAATAGCACCAATGGTTTTAGTTAAAAAATATTTCTCGGAACGCTTGGAAATGCTTGGTGCTTCTTTACATAGTGAGCCCATGAGTTTTCTCTACGAAGACGAAGACTCGTTGCTCGGGTTGCTGCAGGCAATCAATAACATGAAAAAAACTATCTTCCTCTATGGACTCAATTCATCATCTTTAGAAATGATAAAGCTTGAACAGCTGCATAACCACCAACGAAGTTTAAATTTTGTTAGAAGCGGAAATATCCCTTATCTCCCTATAACCGATACATGGGAGAATTTTCAACAAAATGTTTCTTCCAGCCGCAGGTCAAGTCTGAGAAGGTTAAAGAAACTTGCCGAGAATAACGGGAATGTAAGTATAGAAATTAAGTGTCCGCCTGCCGAGACGGTAGATAAATATCTTGATGAAATTTTTGAATTAGAAGCTTCCGGCTGGAAAAAGCAAATTGGCACTGCGATGATGGTCAACAAAAAATTAGGTGCCTTTTTTCGCAACTATTCAAGAGAAGCTGCGGATCTTAAAATACTGCAACTTTGTTTTTTGAGAATTGACGGAACAGCAGTTGCTGCTCAGATAGGATTAGAATACGCAAACCGGTTTTGGATTCTTAAAATTGGTCACAATGAAAAATATGCAAAGTTTTCGCCCGGTATATTGCTTATGAATGAGGTTATTCGTTATTCATTCGGTAAGAAATTAGATGCAATTGAATTTTTAGGCGGCAACGAGCAGTGGCTTCATATCTGGACCGACCATCTTCACGATATGATTTCTTATAGAATTTATCATTCCTATGTTTCATGCTTTTTTGATTTTACAAATGCGTTCGCTAATGTATTGCTTAAACGGGTGCGTCCGTTTTTATATATAAAATGGAATAGTATTGGAAACGTTCCAAATGCTTAACAGTCATATAAAAAATTTAATTGCAAAGCGACACATTGCAGGAACGAATTTGGAACGAGCTGAAAAATTCTGTAAATGGTCAGCAACCAACGGGTGGGCGACAACTATTTCGGCATGGACCCTTCCAAGTGAAAGCAAACAATCGGTCGCAGAAAAATATATTGAAATCATAAAAACAATATCTCGCAATGGTTTTGATTCTTACGTATCAATAAAACCTTCTGCATTAGAATTCGATATGAAACTATTTGAACACATTGTTAAAGAAATCCCCGATAAAAATATAAGAATTCATTTCGATTCATTATCACCGGATCTCGCTGAAAAATCTTTACAATATTTTAAACAGGTAAAAACAATTTATGACAACGTTGGCTATACAATACCGTCACGATGGCCGCGGAGTTTATCCGATGCTAAAGAGATTGCCAGGATGAACGTCCCGGTTCGTATTGTAAAGGGTCAATGGCAAGATCCGGACGATTTCAAATTAGCAAGTGAAAAAAATTATCTGAAAATGATCAGCATATTAATTAACGAGACACCGCTTATAGCAATAGCAACCCACGACAAACATCTTGCAGAAAAAGCAATGGGATTATTTGAAGGTTCAGAAACCGCGTTTGAACTCGAGCAATTTTTTTCTTTACCGCAGATCGGTGAAGCAATTCAATCACGTTACCATTACAATTTTAAAATTCGGTTTTATGTTGCTTATGGAGTACCATATATACCGTACAATTTAAAGGATGTAAATATGAGACCTGCTATGATTGGCTGGTTTGTTCGCGACTTATTTAATCTAAAACAGAGATTTAATTTGGCTTCAACATCGGAAAGGAAATTTAACCATGAAGTCATCAGATAAAAAAAATATTTTAAGATGGTCTGTTTTTCTGCCTGTCATCTTGCTTATATCGGTATTTTATTTTTTTAGGACAAACGTTAGCAGCGCAGGCGGGAATAATAAACAAGATACTCTCATTATTGATCAATTGGGTTACAGACCTTATGATGTTAAGATTGCTTTTGTGAGGGCGGTAAATCCGGATTCTTTTGTTGTAAAAAATGCCGCAACAAATGAAATAGTATTTAAAGGAAAACCTAATAATAAAATTGAATTCGACAGAACAACCGGCGATAATTTATACCCGTTGAATTTTTCTTCTTTAACGCGTCCGGGCGTTTATAAAATTTCCGTACCGGCGCTCTCGGTAACGTCCTATCAATTTTCAATCGGCAGCAATGTTTACAACGAATGTGCCGAGAAAACAATTCAAAGCTATTATTATCAGCGATGTGGAGCCGAAATCAGTAACGGCACTAAATGGGCTCATCCGGCGTGTCATCTAAAAAATGCAAAGTTTTTGGTTGATCCTTCAAAGGAAATGAACACAAAAGGTGGTTGGCACGATGCCGGTGATTACAATAAATTCGTTCCTACTACAGCTGTAAGCGCAGCATTTTTATTATATGCTTACGAAGACTTCCCGGATTTTTTTTATGACGGTCAGTTAAATATTCCGGAGTCTCATAATTCAATTCCCGACGTCCTTGATGAGGCATGCTTTGCGTTGGAATGGTTGATTAAAATGCAAAGGGGTGATGGTGCGGTATATCATAAAGTATCAATTAAGAATTGGACCGGTGAACATTTACCTGATAAAGAAACCGAAGAGCAGTACATTTTCGGAATCAGCAGTACTTCAACAGCAGATGTAGCTGCTGTTGCCGCGCTGGGTGCACGGTTACTCGAAAAATATAACAAACCGTTATCTGTCCGATTATTAAAATGTGCAGTTGACGCATGGCATTTTTTACAATCTAATCCTGAAATTATTCCGCAAGGCGGATTTAAAAATCCTGCCGGCGTTGAAGGTGGTGAATACGGAGATGAAATTGATTCCGACGAAAGATTATGGGCTTCGATAGAATTGTTCAGATTAACCGGCTCTGAGGAATACATAAATTATTTTCTTTCAAATTATCAAAAAGTGGGGGGACCGAATTATACTTTAAGCTGGAAGAACACTGCGAACTTCGCTTACTATTCCTTCCTAAAGCTTTATCCATTTCCACAAGGAATTGATCACCAAAACAACATAAAGGCAAGAGCGACTATACTGTCAAACATGAATACTTATTGTAATCAACTTTTAGAAAGAATTGAGTTAGGCGGATATAGATGTGCCCTCAATAACGATGAATATTACTGGGGTTCCAACAGCGTGGTTGCCGGCTATGCATACGATTTGACAAACCTTTATCGGGTTACAGATCAGCGCAAATATTTTGATGCTGCGCTCGATCAACTTCATTATTTACTTGGAAGAAATACTTTTGGCATTTCGTTTATTACCGGGATAGGCGCAGCTCCTGTTAAACATCCTTATCATCAGTTTTCAATGTTGAAGTATCATGATAATCCGGTTCCGGGTTTATTAGTTGCGGGTCCCAACAGTTATTCCAGGTTAAACGGAAAAATAATTTCACAAATGCCGGGTAAAAGCTACGAAGATTTTGAAAAAAATTATTTTGTAAATGAAGTGGCTATAAACTATACAGCTCCGCTCGTTTATGTTGCATCATTTTTTTCTCAACCTCTTGATAATAGTATAAGTAAAAAAAATAGCAACGACTCAAATATGGAAACGAAATGATTGAGATAGCTTTAATTATTTTTTTAATTGTTGTTGGTTTCTTTACTCTTTATCTCACTCTTTTAACTGCTCTTGGTTTTCTGTACAATGCCAAGGCGAAAGAGTTTAGCAGCTCAAAGAAAAGAGGAAATCAAAAAAAGCATTGTTTTGCTGTTATAGTTCCGGCTCACAACGAAGAACAAGTTATAGCAGAAACAGTATCAAACCTTGCGGAAATCAATTATCCCAAAGAATTATTCCATGTATTTGTTGTTGCAGATAACTGTACCGATAAAACATCTAGTTATGCTTTAAGAAAAGGAGTGACAGTTATTGAACGCGAGAATAAGAAATTTCTGGGCAAAGGATATGCTCTTGAATGGTGTTTCAAATTATTGTTAAAAAACCATTGGCGAAACAAAGACATTCCAAAGTTCTTCGATGCCTTTCTTGTTATTGATGCCGACACGACAGTATCAAAAAATATTCTTGAAGTTCTGAACACATATCTTAATCAAGGATGCAAAGCAATACAATGCGCCGACCTCGTAAAACCTAATCCCGGTTCATGGAGCTCGGAGATTACAAGAGTAGGATTATATCTTTATAATTACGTAAGACCGCTGGGGAGAAAAATGCTTAACTGTTCTGCCGGTTTACGCGGAAACGGAATGTGTTTTACTACAAATTTGTTAAAAAAAATTCCATGGCTGGCATTTTCTCAAACAGAGGATCTTGAATACGGATTAGTTTTATTGTTGAACGGGATCCCGGTAACATTTGCGCCTGAAGCTAAAGTGCAAGCAGTAATGCCTATCAACCCTCAAAATGCCGAAACACAAAGAGCCAGGTGGGAATTTGGAAGATTCCCTCTTTTAAAAAAATATTCGTCCGTATTACTGAAAGAAGCGGTAAAGAAAAAATCTTTCAAGATTTTTGATTCATTTATTGAATTAATTACTCCGGCATTTGTAAATCTTTCTTTGTTCACATTTGCAATGCTAATCATAAATATGCTGTTAACCTCTTTAGATGTTCTTACTACAAACACTTTTTTGTTGTTATGGATTTTATTATTTGCTCTGCAGTTATTTTATGTGCTCGGAGGACTTTATTTATCTAATGCCGATATTAACGCTTACAAAGCACTCTGGTATGCACCAAAGTACATTCTCTGGAAATTAATTTTGTACGTAAAAGTATTATCCAAAGGGCATACAAAATTATGGATACGTACGGTAAGAGAAAGCGCCTCTCATTAAACCATCCCTTTTAAATTTATCTTAAATGGCTAAGATTGTTTTCATAAAGGGTTGCTTTGAAAATTTTTGTTGCTCTTCTAATCAAAATAGTTTCGTCGTGCTGTAAAAAGAGTCTGTAAGATAATGTGTGTAAATGGATTTTTGACTTAAAGAATATTTTGCAAAGGCTTCTCAAAAACAACAGATAAATGAGAAAGTACAATACATGCAACAAGGATTTCTTCTACTCCACGGTTTTTAAGTTCGGTTAAAACCGTAAGCCAAAAATTAACGCTTTCAGCAAGTTCATTTCTTTCATTAAAGAAAAGCACATCGTAGAATCCTTTATTAGAATATTTCTGATATTTCTCGTCATAGAGTTTTCTGTCTGTCGTTTTGAAATATCGAAAGACTTTGCACTATAACAGTAATCCTTATCAAATTAGCCGAATTTATTCCCAAATATTTGCAATGCTTTTTACTATTTGATAAATGATAATTCCGCTAAAGAAATAAATCTATATTTATTAATCAGCTCTTATTCAGGAAAAAGTTTTGACAGGTACAGGTTTAATTCTCATTTGTTGAGTCCAATTTCGTTTTATGCAGATGATGATGGGAATTATTTTATTGGTACACAAGCCGGCGGATTATATAAAGCAACTATTCCAACAAAAAAAGCTGAGTTACCGGCACACAACAGACTATTACAAAATTATCCTAATCCTTTTAACGGGCAAACTTATATTGAGTTCTCGTTGCCTAAACAAGCACAGGGTAAAGTTGCTGTATTTAACATTCTTGGGCAAGAACTTGAAATACTTAAAAATGAGACGTTACCATTGGGCAATTATAAACTTAGTTGGAATTCAATGAACCTTGCTAGTGGTGTTTATCTTTCAAAATACAAACGCCGGAATTTGTGGAAACAAAGAAAACGGTACTGACGAAGTAACCGGGACAGTCTCTCATCTTGGATGGGAGACGGTTCTTCTCCGAAAATCTTCGTACTTCAAACCAAAACTAACGGTAATATTTTCAATCACATCTTGGTTATCATAGTCAACAGTTATATTTTTTCATTGAGAAATATCAATAACAAATCACAAGGTGTTAGATGAAAAAACTAAACTTTGCACTACTATTCATTATGCTTTTTGCTTTTGTACTTCCGCTTCAAGCGCAGCTTAAAGTAGATACCGTT
>JACREY010000022.1 GCA_016218085.1 Ignavibacteriota bacterium | reverse complement strand
CAGCACAAATTCCTATCATTTATTTGGATATTTTCCGGGTTATTATACTGAAAGCTCGATTGATGAAACCTCAAATTGCTTTAAACTGGATAACACTCCGATAGTAGAATCAAATCTTCCAATCGAAGATGTAAAATGGATAGGAGACGAAACAGATATTGCATTTAATTTCTTCTCTTAATGAAGTTGTGAAAATTAAAAAGCCAAAAACAATATTCGAGCACATTAACTCTGTTAATAAAGATATACAAAAACTAAATTCGGTTAAAAACGAAGCTGTAAAAAAAGTAACAAATATTATTCCAACGAACTATTCATTATCTCAAAATTATCCCAATCCTTTTAACCCCGTTACAAAAATAAATTACGAGCTTCCGAAAGATGGGAAAGTGAAACTCGTGATTTACGATATTCTTGGCAGGCAAATCAAAACCCTTGTGAATAACGAAATAAAACAGGCAGGCAGATATACGGTTGAGTTTAACGGAACACAATTTGCCAGCGGAGTTTATTTCTATAGAATACAGGCAGGTGATTTTGTACAGGTGAAGAAGATGGTTTTAATCAAATAACAGATAACAGATAGAATTTTATTATATTATAAAAAACGGCAGGGGATACCTGCCGTTTTTGTTTGGATAAGAAACTGTTATAACTCTTTATTCAATTTCGATTAGCGTATCGCCTTCGAGGATTGTGTCACCTGTTTTTACTTTAATATTTTTGATAGTACCTTCCCTGTCGGCGGTGAGATTATTTTCCATTTTCATTGCTTCCCAGGTAAGGAGTTTCATTCCCGGTTTTACATAATCGCCGACTTTTACAAGCACGCTGATAATTGTTCCCGGCAGGGGAGCTTTGATAACGCCTGCACCTTTCTTTTCAGAGGGACTACTGGTTTTGGCAGTTGCCTTATGCGAATCGGTAGATGGCTCTGATTTAGTACGGACGAGAGTGGGAGTTTTCTGCTGTTCGATTTTTTTATCCACCTGAACGTCGTACACGGTCCCGTTCACATCAATTTTAATGACATTATCCTCAAAGCTGAGAACGGACGCTTCGTATGAGTTATTGTTTAAGTTAAATTTGAATTTTTTCATATTATAATAAAAATTTTATTTTACATTTAGATATATCTTGGCCATTTTCGGAGTCCGTAAATCTTGGAGCTCCACGGAGAATAAATTTTATCAATTCTTTTTATAGTCAAAGAATAGTTTTCGAAGTCGTGAACTTCCTGGAGGTACATATGAATCGCTGCGGCAATGACTGCATTGATTTCATCTTTGTTTTCGGTTTTAGCAGGTTCAGCCTGTTTGACTTCAGGTGTTGCAGTTTCTTCTTCCTGCTTGCTGAATATATTTTTTATGATTCCCATATTATTCTCCTATAGCGGTATATTAGAATGTTTTTTAGGCGGATTGGTATCTTTCTTTGTTGAAAGTGACTGAAGCGCCCTGATAATTCTGAATCTTGTGTTTCTCGGCTCGATTACATCATCGATATATCCGTATTTAGCGGCTTCGTAAGGTGTTGCAAATTTTTCTCTGTATTCAGCTTCTTTTTCGGCAATGAATTTTGCTTTTGCTTTCGGGTCTTCGATATCCCTGATTTCCCTGAAGTAGAGAACTTCGATAGCGCCTTTCGGACCCATAACTGAAATTTCAGCAGAAGGCCAGGCGTAGTTCAGGTCGCCGCGAAGGTGTTTGGAGCCCATAACGTCGTAAGCGCCGCCGTAAGCTTTTCTTAAAATGACTGTAATTTTTGGAACGGTTGCTTCGGCATATGCATAAAGCAGTTTGGCTCCGTGGATTATGATTCCGCCATATTCCTGAGCAGTGCCGGGAAGATAACCGGGGACATCCACGAGAGTAATTATCGGAATGTTGAAAGCATCGCAGAAGCGGACGAAGCGAGCGCCTTTTCTGGAAGCATTGATATCGAGAACGCCTGCGAGGTAATCGGGCTGGTTTGCAACGATACCGACAGGTGAGCCGTTCATTTTAGCAAAACCGACAACGATATTCTGAGCATAGTTGCTGTGGACTTCGAGAAATTCTCCGTTATCCACGATTGAGTCTATCACGTCAACAATATCATAGGGTTTATTTGGATTATCGGGAATAATTTCGTTAAGGTTATCATCAACTCTGTCTATCGGGTCATTGCAGGGATAGAGCGGCGGGTCTTCGAGATTATTCTGCGGCATATAGCTGAGAAGTTTTCTGATGACCATTATGCCTTCGTCTTCATTATCAGCGACGAAGTGGCACACGCCTGATTTTGAGCTATGGACGAATGCGCCGCCGAGCTCTTCGTCTGTAACGACTTCGCCTGTAACAGTTTTCACAACTTTTGGTCCTGTGATAAACATATATCCCGTACTTTTTGACATAATAATAAAGTCAGTAAGAGCGGGCGAATAAACAGCGCCGCCTGCGCAGGGACCGAATACTGCCGAAATCTGCGGGATAACTCCTGATGCGAGGACATTTCTCTGGAAAATATCGGCATATCCTCCGAGACTTTTTACGCCTTCCTGAATACGCGCTCCGCCGCTGTCGTTGATTCCGATTACAGGCGCGCCGACTTTCATAGCCATATCCATTACCTTGCAGATTTTTGCGGCATACATTTCGGAAAGTGAGCCGCCGAAAACGGTGAAGTCCTGTGAGAAAATATAAACCAGTCTGCCGTCAATAGTGCCATAGCCGGTGATAACGCCGTCTGAGAGGTATTGCTCTTCATCGAGACCAAAATCTATACATCTGTGTGAAACGAACATATCGAATTCTTCGAAGCTGCCTTCGTCGAGGATTTTATCGATTCTTTCTCTTGCTGTATATTTGCCTTTGCGGTGCTGAGCAATAATCCTTTTTTCACCGCCGCCCATCATAGCTTCATTGCGAAGTTCGGTTAATTCTTGAATTTTTTCTTGAATAGACATCTTTAATATTTTATTTAGCTTATTTTATAATTTTAAAAATTATTGACCTATTAGGGTAAAAAGTAAATTGTAAAAAGTGAATCGTGAATCGTTCCGCCACGGCTGGTACATTTGTAATAAATTTTAATTTAGAATTTAACATTTTACATTTAACATTTAACATTGTGTACATTACCAGTTATTGTACAACCCTTCGAGCAGAATATCTTTTTTCTCATCTTCAGAAAGCGCGTTATATTTTTCTGCTTCTTCGTGTATTTTTTTAATTTCGAGTTCACGGAGCGCTTCCAGTTCGGCAAGCATCTTTTTGTGCTCGATTTCTCTTTTTTGTTTCAGGAATCCGGCGGCAACAGCCGGGAAGAGGTCAAGTAGCAGTTCTTCTTTTTCGGTTTTTGCGAGTTTTACATTTTCCAGTTCAGGCAATTCAGGATTTTCCGGTTTCCGGTACTTGGAGACATCATATGGCTGTTCGATTCTGCTACCTGTAATTTTCTGTCTGAAGACAGTTTCAACCGGGAATGGAGTTTTTCCATATACACCTTTTACGAGATTATGAAACTGGGATGATACATTGCTATAAAATGGTTTTCCTTTATTTTCCGATATTACGGATTGCACTGCCTGAACTCCGACAATCTGGCTTGTTGGTGTTACGAGCGGCGGGAGTCCTGCGTCGAGGCGGACGACCGGAACTGTACGCAGCACTCTGTCAAAGAGGTTTTCCATTTTTGCGGCTTTTAGCTGAGCCATCATATTAGTATACATACCGCCGGGTATCTGTGCTTCTCTTACTCTGTCATCGGGGTCGGGGAAGTTGAACCATTTTTCTATTGCCTGGCAGTTTGCAAGAACTTCTTCATATTTATTTTTCTTAGAGGCTTTTATCGCATCTTTAAATAATTTTTCAACTTCGGGTTCAAGCTTGTAATTTGCTATATCAAATTCTTTCGGGAACATTTTCAATTCATCGAATTTTTCGAGTTCTTTTCTAATTTCAAACAGTTCCTTATTGATTTTTGAAACTGCATCGAGATTAACGCCCGTATCTATTTTCAGCATATCGCAGAAAATCTGCACGAGTTCGAATGCAGGTGCAGCGGGACCCCCTGCGAAATTCCAGATAACGGTATCGACGATATCGACTCCGTTTACGATTGCATTAAGCAGGCAGGCGAGACCGAATCCGGGAGTGCAGTGAGTATGAAGGTCAATCGGGACTTTAATTTCCTTTTTAAGTCTTTTTACAAGCTGAGCGGCTACATCTGCCGGTATAAGGCCTGCCATATCTTTTATGGATATGATATCGGCGCCCATTTTCTGGAGCTTCTTTGCTTTCTCCACGAAATAATCCTCAGTGAAAATATGTCCGGGCAGTTTTTTGCCGGCAATGAATCCGCGGAATTTTTCATAGAAGGAAAAATGCGGATCAACGGTGAAGCACACGGCACAATCTGCAATTCCGCCGTTTGCTTTAACGTACTCTATAGTGGATTTCATATTATCGAGATCGTTAAGTGCATCGAAAATTCTCATAATATCTATACCGCTTTTGATAGCAAGGCGGTTAAATCCTTCGATAACGCTGTCAGGATATGGGTTATATCCGAAGAGGTTCCTGCCTCTTGAAAGGGCAGTAAGCTTGGTATTATTAGAAAAACCTTTTTTAATTTTTTTAAGCCTGTCCCAGGGGTCTTCATTCAGGTAACGCATAATGGAATCCGGCACGGCACCGCCCCAAACTTCTGCGGCGTAGAAATTAGCTTCTTTGTAATACGGTAAGACTCTGTCTATCTGTTTTTGAGTCATGCGGGTCGCAAACTGTGATTGCTGACCATCCCTTAAAGTTAAGTCTCTGATTAATAATTTTTTCTTCATATAAAAATAAAAATAGTAGTGTAATGATGTTAGAACTGTGTTCGAATAACAATTTAGTTGAAATAAAATTTCCGATATTAAAGGAAGGAATATCTATATTCATAATACAAATATAATATGAAAGGAATTCATTATAAATCCCAAAAATAGTGCATTTTTTAGCTTTTTTTAAGTTTAAAGCAGATAAAGAAGAAGAAAGAAGTTAAGAAGTTAGGAGCTGGAAGCTGGAAAGTAGAAGGTAAAAAGTAGAAAGTAGAAGGTAAAAAGTAGAAAGTAGAAGGTAGAAGGTAGATTTTATTATTCATTACTCATTAATCATTATTCATTGTTTCAGAGCTCGGCTGCCGGGTTTAGTAACCGGGATATTTTTGAGCCAATCCGGGATTTCGGATTCCTGAAATTTAATTACTTCCACCGATGCGAGGGAATGCTGTTCACATCCAAATTTAATTTTGCCGTTGCTGCGGTCGATGATGAAGCCGACACCTTCGAGGTTTGCTTTTTTTTCTTTTACTAAATCAAGAATTTCGTAAACACTGCCGCCTGTCGTTACCACATCTTCGCATACGAGGACGTTTTCATTTTCGTTAATTTCGAAGCCGCGTCTCAAAGTCATTTTACCGTTTTCGCGCTCAGTGAAGATGTTGCGGGAATTCAGGATTCTTCCGATTTCGGTGCCGAGTACAATTCCGCCGACAGCGGGTGTTACGACAACATCGATTTTTTTCTCTTTAAAATGTTTTGCAATTTCGGAAGCGAAGAGAGTATTATATTCGGGATGCTGCAGAACTTTAGCACATTGAAAGTAATGCGGGCTGTGGAATCCCGATGTAAGTATAAAATGTCCTTCGAGGAAGGCGCCGGTTTTTTTGAAAATTGATAATACGTCTTCGTCTGTCATGGTTTATAATAATTTAACTTTTTTCACATCACGGATATTTCTTCCGAGAAATCTTTCGCTGATTTGCTTGAAGTTATTGGGAAAATCCGTCACGAAAAATTTATGTATTCCTTTTTTCTTTTGTGTATTAAGCAGGTTTTTTTCGGTTAAAACTCTTTTTACTTCCTTTGCGGTTTCCTCTCCTGAGTCGATTAAAGAAACTTTTTTTCCAACTACCTTGCTAATGGTATTTTTCAGAATTGGGTAGTGTGTGCATCCGAGAATAAGCGTATCGATATTGCATTTTTTAAGATTCTTTAAATATTCCCGGGCAGTCAGTTCAGCTATTTTGTTCTCAGTCCAGCCGTCCTCTGCAAGTTGAACGAAGAGGCTGCAAGGCTGTGAATAAACATTTACGGATGAATCGATTTTTTTTATTGCGTTTTTATATGCATTACTCTTTACCGTTCCCAATGTTCCTATTACACCGACTCTTTTATTTTTTGTTTTTACCGCTCCGCTTTTTGAGCCCGGGATAATCACACCTTCGACAGGCAGCTTTGTAATTTTCTGGAGGAAGGGGACGGCGACTGATGAAGCGGTATTGCAGGCAACAACAATCATTTTCACTTTTTTAGAAAGAAGGAATTTCAGGCATTCGATTGAATATAGAATGACTGTTTCCTTTGATTTAGTACCATAGGGGAGTCTGGCAGTATCTCCGAGGTAGATAATATTTTCATTAGGGAGGAGTTCGAAGAGCGCGCGGGCGACGGTAAGCCCGCCTATACCCGAATCGAATACACCAATTGGTTTTCTGTGTAAGTTTTTCTGAGTTAGCATATTTTTAAGAATTAAACAAATATACTCAATTAATTAATTTGAATAAATGTCAATTTAGTGGTTAGTGATTAGTGGTTAGTGATTGGCGGTTAATCTCAATGAAATTAAAAATATGTTATTAAACACAAAAAATAATCTCTAATTTCTAAATTTCTTTTAATAATGAATTAAGCTAAATTGGTATATGATAGAAATCAAGAATGTTAAAAAGAGATTCGGCAGGAAAGAGGTGCTCAGCGGAGTTGATTTAACAATCAACAAGGGCGAAACTCTTGTGATAATAGGCAAAAGCGGATGCGGTAAATCGGTTTTACTGAAGCACATAATCGGTCTTCTTAAGCCGGATGAAGGCGAGATATTTTTTGAAGGGACGGAGATTACAAAGCTGAAGCTTAAGGAGCTATATAAAATAAGGCAGAAGTTCGGTTTTCTTTTCCAGGGTGCGGCATTGTTCGATTCTATGACTGTAGGAGAGAATGTCGGCCTTGCTTTAGTGGAAAAAGCTAAAATGACTTCCGGAATATCGCAAAAAGATATTTCAAAAATTGTTGCAGAAAAGTTGGAAGTTGTCGGTCTTCCCGGAACAGAGAAAATGATGCCGTCGGATTTATCAGGCGGTATGAAAAAGAGAGTTTCACTTGCCCGCGCTCTTGCTACGAATCCGGAATACATTCTATATGATGAACCGACGACTGGACTTGACCCTGTGATGAGCGATGCTATTGACGAATTAATAAAAGAGCTGACAGAAAGACTTAAAGTTACGTCTATAGTTGTGACTCACGATATTTTCAGCGTATATGAAGTAGCAGACAAAGTGGCAATGATGGAGGACAGAAAGATACATTTTCACGGCACACCAAAAGAGCTTGTGGAGACACAAGACCAGATAATAAGAAATTTTCTGAATAGAACGGATAAGAAGATCTAAGAAGTTATCCGCCACGGCGGACACTCAGAGCGTGGAAGTTAAGAAGTTAAGAAGTTAGAGAAAAAGGGAATTTCGGATTCTGAATTAAGATCAGAAAAAAAGTAATTAAAGAGCTTACCTAATATGAAAATCACAAAATGCATCTATTGCGGTAGCGAAGAAATAACTGAAAAGGTGAAGATATATGCCGACAGTTCACATAACATACCTTTAAGAGCGGTTTTTGAAAATGATAAAAAATCATTTTTCAGTCATGAAAAGCCGGAATATCTTTATGCGGATATGTGCAATTCCTGTGGAAGTGTAATCAGGTTTTATGCAGAGAATCCGCATTCCAACTGGATTACGGGGGAATATTAATTAAAGTTTTTGTATTATCCCGCCACCGATTACATCACTGCCATCGTAGAATACGGCAGACTGGCCCGGTGTAATAGATTTTTTAGGTTCGTCGAAAATTACTTTTATGTGCGAATCGTCTATTTGCTCTATGATTGCAGGGCTGCCTGCGTCTTTATATCGAATTTTCACTTTTGCTTTAATCGGTTTATCGAGTTTTTCATATTTCATCAGGTTAATTTCTTTTGCGATGAATTCTGTATTATATAATCCGTCTTCATCATCAACTACGACGATATTATTTTCAGCATCTATTTTTGAAACGTAAACGGGTTTGCCGAGAGCGATGTTTAATCCTTTTCTTTGTCCGATGGTATAATACGGATAGCCTTTATGCTCGCCGATTTTTTTTCCTTTATAAACTATATCGCCGTTATTCAGCTTTTCTTTTAAATCTGGTATGCGGACTTCGAGGAGTTCGCGATAATCATTATTGGGAACGAAGCAAATTTCCTGAGAGTCGGGAGTTTCTGCTGATTTCAGTCCGAGTTCAGCGGCAATTTTTCTGATTTCGGGTTTGGTATATTCTCCGAGAGGAAATTTTGTTCTTTCCAGTGCATATTGCGAAACCTGCCAGAGAGCATAAGTCTGGTCTTTGTTTGAATCCTTTGCATTTGAAATAAAATATCTGCCGTTTTCGAAATTCATTTTTGCATAATGTCCCGTGGCTACGAACTGCGCTCCGAGAAATTCGGTTTTTTCAAGCAATGCACCCCATTTGATAACTTTATTACATAAAACGCAGGGATTAGGAGTATTGCCGAGCATATACTCTTCGAGGAAATTTTTTATGACAGTATCGTTAAACCTTTCTGTAAAATCAAACGTATAATGTGGTATATTGAGCATATTGCAGACACTGCGGGCATTATAGATGGCTTCGAGGGAGCAGCAACCGGAATCTTTTTCGGGAAAATCGTCAAATCCCCAGGTTTTCATCGTAATTCCTATAAGATTGTAGCCTTCTTTCTGCAATAATGCGGCGGCGACGGATGAATCCACTCCTCCGCTCATTGCTACAACGACAGTGATATCTTTGTTATTCATAGTACAAAATAGGAAACAAATTTAACGCAAAAAAGTTAAATATCTTGTAAGAGTATTGATAATTTGATAAATTTCAAAAAACAAAAAAATGGGACTAATATTTAAAGCAAGAGGGAACAATTCATTCGGGATTTTCTTAATAAGGTTTGTGATAGGAATGATTTTCATAGTTGCGGGAACGAAGAAAGCAGTGGATGTAGAAGCTTTTATCGGATATGTAAAATCTCTCGATATTTTATCGGATAATCTGGCATTCATATTCGGTTTTATTCTACCGTTTGCTGAGATATTTTTCGGAGCGCTTTTCCTTATCGGATTTATGACTCCTTTGACAAGCATAGTTTTAAGCATTATGGAAATTGCTTTCATAGCGACGTACAGTCATTTAATCGGAAACGGCCTGCAGTACAGTATATCGCCCGTAGCTTATAATCTGTTGATGCTTGCCTGTACAATTCACGTTTTATTTTCGGGAGCGGGAGTCGTTTCATTCGATGTATTGCTTGACAGGAAAAAGGAAAAGCGGGTAATTAAAGTAGTAGGGGAAAGTCCTGTTCCTCCGCCCGTAACGCCGCCACCGGTGATAAACGAGACGGATATAAAAGACGCGGAGTTTAAAGAGGAAAAGAATTCTGAATTATGAATTCTGAATTCTGAATGAAAAGCTCTTAAAAAGCAATTCTGAATTATGAATTCTGAATGGTAAACTATCTGGCAATTGTTAGGACTTTTTGCAAGTTAATATAATGCTGTTTGTAATTTTTTTTTAATTCATTACATTCTTCGATAATCGACTCGAATGAATTTGATTCAATATAGTGACTATCTTTCAATAACCTTAACCAGTATTCGGTTTCTCTGATTTCCTTTGCTGCTATACCTAATTTATGGATAAAATCGCTTTTTGACTCTGCTGACTGTGATTCATTAATATTTGCTCCTATGGAAGTTCCGCTTCGCAATATTTGCTTTGATAAGATATATTCTTTCTTGTCTTCACACAGATATTTATATAACTTTATAATTCTTAAAGAAAATTTATAACTTTTCTCCAATATAACATTTTCTTTTTCCATATATTAAGCTATATTTTTTAATTCAGAATTCAGCATTCAGAATTCTGAATTATTTTACGATAATCTCGTCGCGGGACGGGCCTGTAGAGATATATTTTATTTCTATTCCGATATACTCTTCGATGAATTTAATATAATCAACATATTCTATTGGCAGGTCAGAGAATTTATTGATTTTATTAACTGATTTTTTCCAGCCCTTGAATTTTTTATAGAGAGGTTTGGCGAATTTAAGAATATTCACGTTAGTATTAAAATCATCCGTCATGTCATCACCGTATTTATAATGAGTGCAAACAAGAATTTCATCGAAAGTATCGAGGACGTCTGATTTAGTAATCACAAGCTGTGTAATTCCGTTCACGGTGCAGGCATATTTAAGTGCTACGAGGTCGAGCCAGCCGCATCTGCGGGGTCTGCCTGTGGTAGCTCCGAATTCTGCTCCGATTTCCGAAATCTTTTTACCGCAGTCGTCGAACAGTTCTGTAGGGAAAGGTCCTTCGCCGACTCGTGTGGTATAAGCTTTAAAGATACCTATTACATTGTTAATTCTGTTTGGAGCAATTCCGGTTCCGGTACAGGCTCCGCCGCTTGTAGGATTTGATGACGTAATAAACGGATAAGTTCCGAAGTCAACATCCAGCAGTGCGCCCTGTGCGCCTTCGAGCAGGATATTCTGATTTTCTTTTATTGCGTCATTTAGCAGTTTCTGTGTGAAGGCAACATATTTTTTAAATTTACCGTACTGCAGGAGGAGGTCGTTATATACAGAATCAGCGGAAAGTTCTTTCAGCTCTGATGAATCTGAAAATATGGATTTAAGGTAATCTAGATTTTTTGCGATTTTTTCTTTCAAAACATCTTTCAGTTCAAGGTCGCTGACTTTTATTCCGCGCCTGGCATATTTATCGAAATACGCAGGACCGATTCCTTTTTTTGTCGTTCCGATTTTATCATTTTTGCTTTCATTAACGGCATCGATAATTTTATGATAGGGGAGAATCAGGTGTGCGTCACGGCTTATGAACAATCTTCCTTTCAGGTCCACTCCTTCTTTCTCAACCACTGTGATTTCCTCCAGTAGAGCCACCGGGTCAATAACGGTTCCGTTGCCGATTACACATTTAATACCCTTTGTAAATATTCCCGAAGGAATCAGGTGCAGAACATATTTCTTGCCCTGGAAAACTATTGTATGGCCTGCATTTGCGCCGCCCTGGTATCTGGCAACAATATTATATTCGGGACTAAGTATGTCCACAATTTTTCCTTTACCTTCGTCGCCCCACTGCAGGCCGACGAGAACAGAGATTTTATTTGGCATTATTTACAAAAGATTAAATTGATTTGGGAAAGATTAAAATAGTTCATTCAAGAAAGCAGAAAAATTAAATCCTGATTATTTCAAACACCAGATTCAGTTTGGTGATTTTAAACAGGTTCTCGATTTTATCGGTCGGGTTCAGGATTTTAAAATTTCCTTTTGCGCTTTTGACCCTGTTCATGCAACCTATTAAAATACCCAATCCTGAGCTGTTAATAACGCTTACATTTTTCAGGTCAACTGCGATATTCAGGCTGCCCGAATCCAGGGAACTGATAATTTCTTCTTTCAGGTCATTCAGATTTGTAAGACCGACTTCAGAGTCAATAACTTCAAATGAAAGGAAGCCGGTTGAATCTATTGTTATGTTTGATTTTTTTGTTTCCATTTTATAAAATAATTGAAAATGGAGTAAATAGAAATGAGATACGGAAATTATTTCCGCATCTCATACTATAAAAATTATTTTCTTATAAGTTTCTTCTGTTTGTTGAGAACGTGATGTTTCCAGTCGACAACAATAGAGCTTGAAACAAAGACAGAAGAATAAGTACCTGTAATAATACCAATTCCGAAAGTGAACGCAAATCCTCTTAAGACTTCACCGCCGAATATGAAAAGCACGAGAACCGTAAGGAATACAGTACCGCTTGTGATGATTGTCCTGCTAAGGGTTGCGTTAATGGATTTATTCATAACCTGTTCGATATCTTCGTTTTTAAACAGTCTGATATTTTCACGGATTCTGTCGAAAACAATAACCGTATCGTTAACGGAGAAACCGATAAGAGTAAGGAATGCCGCGAGCATGGTCTGATTCAATTCCAGCTGAAGATTCGGCAGAAGCGCATCAAATATAGCAACGGCTGATACAGTAATTAAAACATCGTGGAATAAACCTGTAACGGCGCCAAATGAATATACAAACTGAAAACGAAAAGACAGGTAAATCAGAATTCCCAGTAGTGAAAATAAAACGGCTTTAAGAGCATTTTCTGTCAATTCCTTACCGATTTTAGGTCCGACTTTATCAATTCTCATAACCTTGAAGTTATTACCGGTAAGACCCTTCTGAATAGCCGATTGTATTTTATCCGAGACTGTTTGTCCTTCACCCTGAATTGGAGTTCTCAAAAGGAGGTTTTTATTGTCACCCATAGTTTTTATTTCCATACCAATAAAGCCAACTTCATCCATTATTTTTCTAAGGTCGTGAACATCGACATTGTTATCGAATCTGACCTGCAGTTCAGTTCCACCCTGGAAGTCAATACCTTTAGGGATGCCTTTGAAGTACAGAGTAAGCATTCCTATCACTATGACAGATAAAGAGATGATATAAAACATTCTGCGTTTACCCAGAAAATCTATATGTGTACTTTCAAAAATTCTCATTTATATTTATACGTTTTAGATTTACGATTCAAAAAATTTATTAAAAAAATTAACCGAATGAAAGTTTTTTACCTTTTTCCAGCAATATGTCAAAGATAAAATGAGTAATCACGATAGCTGTAAAGAGGTTAGATACAATACCAGCAAGCAATGTGACTGCAAAGCCTTTAATCGGTCCCGATCCGTATATATAAAGAATAATACCTGTAATAACACTGGTTATATGGGAGTCAATAATAGCCGAGAAGGCTTTTTTATAACCAATATCCAGTGCAGTTTTCAGCGGTTTTCCTGTTTTAAGTTCCTCTCGAATTCTCTCAAAAATAAGAACGTTTGTATCAACGGCCATACCGAGAGTAAGAATCAAACCTGCTATGCCGGGAACTGTAAGAGTTGCTTTGAACGATGCGAGAATTCCCATAACAAACAGGACGTTGACCACGAGGGCCAAATCCGCAATCGAGCCGCCAAACTGGTAATAAACAACCATAAACATTGCAACGAGCAAAAGAGCCATAACAGAAGACATAATTCCTGCCCTGATAGAGTCTTCGCCGAGTGATGGTCCAATAGAGCGCTCTTCGATAATTTTAAGAGGAGCGGGAAGCGCACCTGACTGAAGTACAATGGCTAGAAGTTTTGCTTCTTCCAGGTTTGCCATACCTTCAATCATGGAGTTTCCGCCGGTAATTTTTGTCCTGATGACGGGAGCAGAATAGACTACACCGTCAAGAACTATTGCACATCTTTTGTTAATATTGGCACCGGTTATTCTTGCCCAGTCAGCTGTTCCTTCACTGTTCATTTCCATTGTAACAACGGGTTTTCCGCTGCTTTGCTGGTCCATAGTGTATTTTGCGTCAGTAACAACATTTCCTGTTAATTCAGGATCTTTTTTCAGGATATACATAAAATAGAACTTGTTGCCTTTTTCTTCAACAGTTCTGTAAGACCAGGCAAACATCACATCGCTGGGAATAACTGCTTTTACCTCTTCCATATTTAGGTATCTTTCAATTTTTCCCTTATTAATTTCGCTTACCATCGGCTCGCCGTATCTCTGAGAGAGTTCAGGGTCGAAAAGTTCATACAGCGGATTTGATGCAAGTTTATTGGTATCCGAATCCTGATTGGTATCGGATAAATTCGTTATAGAATCTTTTTTAATTTTTGTTGTATCTTTTTTTGTCTTGGTGGTATCTTTTTTGGTTTCTTTCTTTGTATCTTTTTTATCTTCTTTCTTTACTTTTGTGGTATCTTTTTTCTTTTCTGCATCCTTTTGTCCTGCTGTTTTCAGAGAATCTTTTTTAATATCTTTTGATTTCGAAGTATCAGTTATGGTTTTTGGAATTACATCACCAATCAAATTCGAATCTTTCATCAAGGCAAGAGTCTTATTGATATCATTAAGGATTTTTCCTGCCTGATCGCCTTCTTTCAGAAGATGGAAAGTAAGAAGTGCCGTACCTTTGAGAAGTTTTCTTACATCTTCCGGATTGCTGACGCCCGGCAATTCGACAATAATTCTTTTGCTTCCGATTTTCTGAATCTGCGGTTCGGCTACGCCGTACCTGTCGACGCGGTTTCTGACAACGCCTATAGCTCTGTCGATAGCATTATCGATGGCATCCTGCAGTTTCTTTTCGATTGCGGATTCATCTTCGGTAAGTTCGCCGTAGAAATTTTTCAATGTAAGGTTCTTTTCGGCAAGTTTTCCTTTAAAGAGCTTCAGAATGTTTTCATCCGAAGTTTCCGATACAACTTTTAATTCTTCAAGTGTTTTAAGAAGTACCGGGTCATCTTTTTTCCTGGAAACGTCTTCGAGCAGTTTTACAACGTCAACATCCAGTACGACGTACATACCGCCTTTTAGGTCGAGTCCAAGTTTAATTCTGCCATCCCTGGCATCGCGGATTTTTTCCGCATTATTATTAAGGAATTCCAGGCTGTCTTTGCCGGTCAGCTGATTAAGCTCCTTGCTAAGCGTGTAATCCGTATAAGTAGGCCAGAGGTAAACAATCGATACTGCAATAAAAACTAACGTAAGGATAATCCTCGTAAGATTCTTCTTCAAAATTTTAACTCCGTGTAATTTTAACTATTAAAAGACAAACAATAAAATACTCTTATTAATCATAAAAATCAATGAAGTATTCAATAGTATTTTATTGAAAATGCTGTTTATTAAACGGAATTGAGGTTTACAGATAATCTTTAAACAAATAAGTGGCGAATAATTATAACAGGTAAAAGGGCGATTTAATTAATTTTTAATATACTGATTTTTTATTATTTTGTTGTGATTGTTTATTTCATCCAAATAAAAATGAGCTTAAAGAGAAATTTATATTTAATTCCTGTTTCAGCTTTGCTGATTTTGATTTCATTTTCCTGCACTGCTGTTATGGATAACATAATAAATGACAGCAGGTTTGAAGACGGGGATTATCTTTTCGTGATGTACGGTTCGCACGAGAGCAGTATATCGGTTTACGGAACGATGTCTATATATTATATGTCGGGCGATTCAACTGTTACAGGAAGTTATTCTGCTGAACTCAACAAAAATTTTACCCTGCCGGGCGATAAAGGAGGGATAATAGGGAAGGCGAACTGGAGCCAGGGTGATGCTAAAATAAGATTCGGAAGTTCGACTTTCAGCAGCGTGGAAATTACTTTAAGAAAGAATATAGATATTGTCGAAGGTGAATGGTCTTCGGGCTACAGAAGCGGAAAAATATACGCATTTAAGAAAACAAGATAGTGAGAGGGTATTAGGAATGAAAACAATAAAAACAATATTAATAACAACAGCAGCTTTATTGATTTTAATGCAGACGGGCTGCGGCTCGATGTTTGCGCATCTATTCGGGAGCGATAAGCTGAAGGAAAAAAAATACAAGTTCCTGATGTTCGATGAATTCAATTCAAAGGTAATGTACGGAGGTTATCTTGAAATCAGCAAGGTTGATGATGTAAATTTTTCAGGGCAGTTCAAAATTATAGATGTATTCGCTGAAAGCATTCCTGTCGGGAGCGGGAAGCTCGAAGGAAAGCAAAATGAGGACAAGGATAAAGCTGATATGAGTTTTACGTCATCTCTATCATCCGAAAAAATCCAAATTCAGCTTGACAGGACGTGGAATTTACTCGAGGGAAACTGGAGCTACAAAACTTCATCGGGTAAATTCATTGCGTTTGATGATTAATGAATCTATTTTTAAAACCGGATCGTATAATTTAATTAAAATCGTCAGAATTCTAAAATAATTTTTATGATATTCAAAAAAATAAAAGCCAAGCAGGATGATGTTTTTAAAAACAAGCTTGAGCTTGCAGGGAAAGCAAAGGAAATTTTCAAAAGCACAGGGGCATTTTCTACTTATCCGTTCATTGGTGCTTTGATAAGCATTATTCTTTTTATTCTGTTTATTATGATTTCCAAAGGAAGCGGCATCGTGGTTCTTGCATTGCTGATTTGGCTTTTTCTCAATAATTTAATTACCGCATATTTTAATTCTGCCGCTGCTGCCTGCACGCGTTTAGTCAGTAACGGCAAATCAGCAGGATTCGGTGACGGTATAA
Organism: Ignavibacteriota bacterium; assembly: GCA_016218085.1. GTDB lineage: Bacteria > Bacteroidota > Ignavibacteria > Tepidaquicellales > Tepidaquicellaceae > FEN-1279. The sequence continues at coordinate 131,529 of JACREY010000022.1, read as the reverse complement.
AGGAAGCGAACAAGAGGTTCAGCCAGCTTGTTAACTGGGCTTTTCTGAACACATTTGCAGGTCCGTTTATGGGAATGTTTTCTGACATAAAGCTAACAAAAAAATTCAGCGGCGAATATGCCTGGGGACTTGTATCGAGTTTCATAATTCCGTTTATTGTGTTTGAAAACAGGGACACCGGAGCGGGCATAGAGGAATCGCAGAAGTTAATAAAGAAAAACTGGGGAAAGAATGCACAGGGAGAATACAAGCTTTCGTTTATTTCTTTTTTACCGTTCCTTATTACCCTTTTTCTTCTGATTTTATCTTCGGTAATGAAAGATGAATTTATTACATACAGCCTGATAGTGCTCACAATATTCGTGCTGATAGCCGGAATGATGATAAATTTTATTTTAAGAACAATATTTTTTACCACTCTGTACCTGAATATAAAAGGTAAATCAAAATAATATTCAACCTCAAAAAAATATTATGAAGGCAAAAGTAATATTTTTACCATTATTGCTTTTATCAGTGTTTATTTTTTCCTGCGATAAAAAAGAAATTACGGAGAACAAGCCGTCTCAGGAGCAGAGTGTTTACAGATATTACATTGGCGAGAAGGAAGGTTTTAATGTATGGATTGTTGACGGAGCATTAATAAGGCAAAATATTTTCAATGAGTTTATTTACGGGGGTAATGACCAGAGGTATCCGTTTGTTCCGCTGAATGAAATCTGGATAGACAATTCGATTTCGGCGGAGGAATTTGAGACCACTCTTGCTCACGAAATCTGCGAGAGAAACCTGATGATGAAATACGGATTGACATATTTCGATGCGCACGATTCTTCACTGATGCTGGAGCTTGGTATGAGAAGGGATTTCAGGAAGAAGTCGCTTGAGCATGAAACCTCACTGCCAAAAGTAGCCCCGATTGATTTTGATTCGACTCAGGAGATAGAGGATTTACCGGATTTGATAAAGTTAAAAAATATTTACAGAATTCCTTTGAGGGAAATCAACGGAATTAAAATATGGGTAGTTGACGGATTTGCAGTCAGGCGGGATATTTATGCGGATTTTGGTTTCAGCGGAAATGATAAAGCAAATTATTTCATTCCTGAAAATGAAATCTGGATAGACGGAGCAATAAGCTGTGAGGAAACTGAATATTCGATTGCCCTGGAACTGAAAGAAAGGGAAGAAATGTCGAAGGGGAAAATATATGATGATGCATACCTGGAAGCATTAAAAGTTGTAGAAAATATGAGAATAAAAAACCGGAATATGATTTTAATGCAGAAAGTGGTCGTGAAGACTAATCCGGTTGTTAGGGATACGGGGATAAAATTATGAATTCTAAATTATGAATTCTGAATTTAAGAGCATATATTTAGTAGATTATTTTAGAGAGAAACAGTCCCGACGGGGGAGCGGTGAACTTTGCGGGGACATCTGAATAAGTTCTGAGTAATTCAATAATATTTTCTTCGCGGATATTTCCTCTTCCCACTTCTGCAAGAACGCCGACCATTCTTCTGACCATTTTCCATAGGAAATGAGAGGCTTTCAGCCTGATTGTTATTAAATCTTTTTCATCTCTTATTTCAATATCATCGACAAGAACTTTTGTTGAGATATCCTCATCAGTTTTTTCGGAGAAGGAGCGGAAGTCGTGCATTCCCTTAAAAAGTTTTGCGGCATTCTTCATTTTCTGCACATCGAGCCTGTCTTTTATCCACCAGACATATTTTTTTTCAAATGCAGTGCGTCTTTTTGAAATGCGGTAAATATATTCACGTGATTTGGCGGAGTGTCTGGCGTGGAATTTATCTTCGACTTTTTCGATTTCAAGAATATTTATATCGGATGGCAGTTCATCGTTCATTTTGAATTTCAATATTTCAGGGGCGAGCATAGTTTTGCATTCGAGATGTGCAACCTGCATATAGGCGTGTACACCTTTATCAGTGCGGCCTGAGCCCTGCAAATCTATAAACTGATTTTCGCCTTTGGATTTCTTAAATATATTTCTTACAGTATCTATAAGCGTACCCTGAATGGTCTTGGCGTTTTTTTGCTTTTGCCAGCCGGCGTAGTTTGTGCCGTTGTACTCAAGATATATTTTAAACTTCTGCTGTTTCATAATTTTTAAAATACAAATTAATAAATCTTCATAAAATTGAAAAAATTATAAAAATAAACCGCATAAAGACATTGAAAATTTAATTTTATACACATATATTTGTAGTTCCTTATTGGAAGATAGCTCAATGGTGGAGCATTCGGCTGTTAACCGAAGGGTTGGGGGTTCGAGTCCCCCTCTTCCAGCGAAAACCCCGATTAATTCGGGGTTTTTAGTTTACAAATTGCTGTGGAATTGCAATAATAATTTTAGCATATTCTATGGTGAAAGAAAAAACCATGACCGAACCGATTACAGTATCGGAGCTTACTCAGGAGCTAAAAGCACTCGTTGATAGCGAATTCAAATTCGTATATCTGATTGCTGAAATATCCGGATTCAAAAGACACAGCCCGTCGGGACACTGCTATTTTACACTCAAAGACGAGACATCACAAATCAATGCCACTCTATGGAGCTTCAGATTTAATTATCTGAATTTCAAACCACAGGACGGTGATAAAGTTTTGATAAAAGGAAAGGTGACGCTTTATGAGCCGAGAGGAACTTACCAGCTTGACGTAACAGATATGCAGAAGACGGGTTTGGGTGAACTTCAGGCGGCATTTGAAAAATTAAAAGATAAACTTGCGGAGGAAGGTTTATTCGATGCCGAGCGAAAACGCGATTTGCCTGAGTTTCCTGAAAGAGTTGGAATAGTAACATCTGAAACGGGTGCTGTGATAGAAGATTTCAAAAACGTAACAAGAAAGAGATTTCCGATTGCAAAGATTTTTCTTTTTCCTGCCCAGGTACAGGGAGCGGGAAGCATTGAAAGCGTCTGCAGGGCAATCAGGCAGGCAAATAAACCCGAATACAATCTCGATGTACTGGTAGTTGCAAGGGGTGGCGGCTCACTTGAGGATTTATGGACGTTCAATGAAGAGAAAGTTGCAAGGGAGGTTTTTAATTCACGAGTGCCTTTAGTAAGCGCAGTAGGGCACGAAGTGGATTTTACGATTTGCGATTTCGTTGCCGACCTGAGAGCACCGACTCCATCGGCAGCAGCGGAGATAATTTTCCGTGATAAAAATGAACTACTTGAAAGAATAAATCAAATTGATTATTATATTAAGATATATGTAAAAGACACGGTTGAATCCTTAAAAGATTCGCTTGAAAATATTAAAAAAAGCTATTTTTTCAATAAACCTGTCGATATGATGAATGAATATAAAATGAGAACGGATGAAATTCAGAAAGACCTTGAAAAGCTGATAAAGGAGAAATTATTAAGGGTAAAAGAAAGTTTATTACATAGGGAAAAACTACTGAAAAGCATAAGCCCGGAACAAACTTTGAAGCGTGGATTTACGTATGTAATTAAAGATGGGAAAATTATTTCCCGTAAAGTAAAAGTTGGTAAAGATGAAAAAATGATTGTCAGGTTTTTTGATGGTGATGTGGAAGTAAGTTCATAAAGTTCATAAAGTTTATAAAGTTTATCAAGTTTATAAAGTTTGTCAAGTTTGTCAAGTTTGAAAAGTGATTATAATCCCAAAGGGATGGAATTATTATAGAAAATAGAATTGAGTTTTAAAAAACCCCGTAGGGGTGAAATTTATTGTAGAATTATTTTATTATTTAAAAGTATGGCGAAGAAGAAGGAAGACCAGGGTACATTTGAATATTCATACAGAAGACTCGAGGATATTCTTGAAAAGCTGGAAAACAATTCGGAAGAAAATTCTCTGGAAGATGTTATGAATTATTACCAGGAAGGATTAAAACTATTAAAAATATGCCGTCAAAAGCTTAGCGAAGCCGAATTGAAGATAGAAAAAATTAACGCTGAGGAATTAAAATAAAGGAAAAATGGAAAACAGGGAAGCATTTGATTTGAACAAAACAAAATATCTGAAGGATATTGAATTTCCTTCAGATTTAAAGAAACTCAATCTTATGGATTTGAGGGAGCTTGCAGATGAACTGCGGGAGTTTTTGATGGATACGATTTCGAGGATAGGCGGACATCTTGGCTCATCGCTTGGTGTGGTTGAATTGACACTTGCACTTCATTATGTATTCGATACTCCGCGGGATAAAATAGTTTTTGATGTGGGACATCAGGGATACATTCACAAGATACTTACCGGAAGAAAAGGAATGCTGAAAACCATAAGGCAAAAGGACGGCATAAGCGGATTTTTAAAAAGGAGCGAAAGTGAATATGACTGCTTTGGCGCGGGGCACGCGACAACATCAATTTCCGCTGCGCTCGGAATTGCGACTGCGAGGGATTTTCTGAAAAAGAATTACAAGGTAATGGCTGTAATAGGTGACGGCTCGATGACGGGAGGAATGGCATATGAAGCTATGAATAACATAGGTCTTTTGAAAAAAGATATGATTGTTGTGCTTAATGACAACAAGATGTCGATAGCTCCTAATGTATGGACGGTTCAGAATTATTTTAATGAAGTAATGCTGAATGAAACATATAACAGGCTGAAGGCAAAAGTTTGGGATATAACAGGAAAATTCGAAAAGAAAACCAGTGACAGGCTCCGCAGTGCGGCTTCGAGGATTGCCGGCGGGCTAAAGAGCGTAATCACACCCGGAATGCTTTTTGAATCTCTGGGATTCAGGTATTTCGGACCATTCAACGGGCATAATGTAGTAAATCTTGTGAAATTATTTTCCGAGGTAAAGGATTTTTCAGGACCTATACTGGTCCATATTTTAACCGAAAAAGGAAAAGGTCCGTCTTATGCGCCAAAGCATCATCAGAAACTACACGCATTGAATCCGTTTGATAAAACGACAGGAGTCGAGCTTAAGAAATCAAAAGTACCTGCGTACACGAAGATATTCGGCGATACATTGGTAGAACTTGCAAAGAAAGATGAAAAAATAATTGCAGTATGCGCAGCTATGCCTGACGGAACCGGATTGAATATTTTCCAGAAGGAAATTCCCGAAAGGTATTTTGATGTTGGAATTGCAGAGCCGCACGCTGTTACATTCAGCGCAGGAATGGCTACAGAAGGGCTTACTCCGGTAGTAGCGATTTATTCCACTTTCCTGCAAAGGGCTTTTGACCAGATAATTCACGATGTTGCTTTGCAAAAACTTCCTGTTGTATTTGTGCTGGACAGGGGGGGACTTGTTGGAGCGGACGGACCGACTCATCACGGGACATTTGATCTGGCATATCTGAGACTAATTCCCAATATGGTGGTAATGGCACCGAAAGATGAAGCCGAACTGAGGAATATGCTTTACACGGCAGTACATTACAAGAAAGGACCGATAGCAATGAGGTATCCGAGAGGTGAGGCAATCGGAGTCGAGGTCGGTGATTTCGAGAGAATTGAAATAGGTAAAGCGGAAATTGTTAAAGAAGGAAAAGACATTGCAATTCTTGCTATAGGAAATATGGTAATTCATTCGCAGCAGGCGGCTGATATACTTGAAAAGAAAGGTATTAGCGCTGAAGTGGTAAATATGAGATTTGCAAAACCGCTCGACAGGGAACTGCTGTTTGATATTTTTGCAAGGTTTAAGAAAGTGCTTACGGTAGAAGACAATACTATAATCGGAGGATTCGGAAGCGGTATAACAGAATTTGCAGAGCAGTACAATTACAAGAACGATATTCTGATACACGGACTGCCTGATAAATTCGTGGAGCACGGCAAGCCGAATGAATTATATGAAATGCTGAAGCTGGACGGAAGTGGAATAGCCGAAGTTGCAGAGGAGTTTTTAAAGAAGGAAGTGAAAGTATAAAGGAAGAAATATTAATGTTCGATATATTAGATAACCGGGTAAAGAAAAAAGAAAGCAAGTTTAATAAAACCGATAACCACAAAAGGGTTTATATAGAGACTTACGGATGCCAGATGAACATTTCCGATTCAGAGATTGTGCTGAGCGTATTGAGCGAATTCGGATATAATGAAAGTTCGGAAATGGAGCAGGCAGATATAATCCTGCTGAACACCTGCAGTGTAAGGGATAATGCGGAGCAGAAAATAAAAAACAGGCTTCAGCATCTTGCCAGATATAAAAAAAATCATCCTGACAGAATAATCGGAATACTCGGCTGTATGGCTGAGCGATTAAGGGGCGACCTGCTTGAAAAAGAAAAGGTAGTTGATTTAATTGTCGGTCCGGATGAATACAGGAAACTTCCCCATTTAATAGAGAATATTTTTGAAACAGGTGAAAAAGGAATTGCCGTAAAACTTTCCAAAGTGGAAACGTATGATGACATCACTCCCGTCAGGAAAGACGGTGTAACGGCTTTTATTTCCGTAATGCGCGGATGTGACAAGTTCTGTTCGTTCTGCGTTGTACCTTTCACACGCGGCAGGGAGCGAAGCAGAAAGATGGACAGCATTGTTGATGAAGCCAAAAGACTTTTTGATGAAGGATTAAAGGAAGTAACCTTGCTGGGTCAGAATGTAAATTCATACAGGGATGAAGGAAAAGATTTTTCGGATTTATTGAAAGCCACTGCTAATGCAGTTCCTGAAATGAGGATAAGATATACAACTTCTCATCCGTATGATTTATCGGATAAACTGCTCGAAACAATGGCAGAGTTTAAAAATATCTGCAAGTATATTCATCTGCCCGTACAGTCAGGTTCGGACAGGGTTTTAAAATTAATGAACAGGGAATATTCGGTTGAGCATTACAAGGGAATAATAAGGAAGGCAAAAGTGATGATGCCGGGAATAGGTTTATCGACAGACATAATCGCAGGATTCCCTACTGAAACGGAAGAAGAGCACAGGATGACTATGGAGCTGATGGCTGAAGTTGAATACGATGGAGCTTTTATGTTTGCATATTCACCAAGGGAAAACACAAAAGCATATAAGTATCTCGACGACATACCGTGGGAAATAAAACAGAGAAGGCTGGACGAGATAATCGAACAGCAGAGGCAGATTTCTTATAAAATAAACAACCGGCTTGTAGGAAAAGAAAAAGAAATTTTAATAGAAACTCCCAGCAAGAAGTCGCCCGATTACCTGATGGGCAGGACGGACTGTAACAAGTCAACAATCATCCCTAAAGAATCATACAAAACAGGTGACTTTGTAAAAGTAAAAATCACAAAGGCAAACTCCGCAACAATCTTCGCCGAAGCGGCGGGGTAAGCGGAAATTACTTTCATTCTATAATTGTTATGTCATTGCATATTAAATTTATAAATATTTAATTATAGTAATTAAATATAATATTATGAATTCCAATATTTTTAAAAAATTATTGGCTTTGGTAATAATTTTTATTTTTTATTCCTCAAATGTCTTTTCATTCAATCCTTTTGACTGGAAAATTCAGAATTACGGATACAGATTTAATTCAATAATATTTCCCAATTTAAATACCGGATTTTGCTGCGGATTATACGGAACGATTTTCAAAACTACCAATTCAGGTGACAATTGGTTTTTAAGCACCGACACGAGTGATTACCAGATAAATTTTTATAATATGGATTTTATCGATGTAAATACAGGATTTGCATCAGGATATAATTATTCGACACTTGGGTATGTAATAAAGACAACAAATTCAGGATTAAATTGGCAATATTACAGTTTTCCCAGAAAAATAAAGGCAGTTGATTTTACGGACGGGGAAAATGGATATGCAGCATCAGTTGGAGGATACATTTATAAAACAACAAATGGGGGAAGCAACTGGCTTCTGATAAATACCGGATTACAAGCAGATTACTATTGTGTAAAATTTTTAAACAGCAATACAGGTTTCCTTGGAGGAATATTTGGAAGTTCAAAAAATAAAATTTTGAAAACAACAGACGGTGGAAATTCGTGGGTGAAAGTTTTAAATGGAACTTACAGCAATCCATCAAAAAATATTGTATTTATAAATAATAGTACAGGTTATTCAACGGTAAGCAACAAAATATATAAGACTACAGATCAGGGAAATAACTGGATATATTTTGACAGTTGCAACGCATTTATTGCTAAATTAATTTTTACAGATTCTACTAATGGATTTCTCTGCGGAAGCAATTTAATGATGAAGACAACAAATTCAGGAAATAACTGGATAGCACTGCCTGGATATATGTTAATGAATGACATAGGATTTTGTAATTCTCAGATTGGATTTGCCACATTAAGTACTTCTGCAATGTATAATAAAGTAATAAAAACCATTGATGGGGGATTAAGCTGGGTTGAAAAACTGGGTGGAGTAAATGAGGGATTGAACTGGATGTGCGGAAGTGAGGGAAACAAATATTTTATGATTTCTGACAGGAGAATTATAACATCAACTGACGGAGGAATAAACTGGGTATTACCTTCTGTGATAGAAAGTCAAACGCTTAATTCGATTCATTTTGTTACGGGTAGTTTAGGATATGCAGTTGGCGGTAATGGTTATTCCTCTCCTTTTCACTATACTTTAAACGGCGGGTTAAACTGGACAGAAACATTCGGATTCGGTGTTGGGTATACTGTCATTACAAGTAAAGATTCTGTCGCTTTTCTGACCGGAATGTATTCGTACGGTTATTTAAAAAGAAAAGAATTAAACGGAAGCTGGACTAGTGTTCTTGAAGTTCCAGGTATTTATTTATATGATATTCAATTTCCTCATAAACATCATGGCTATGTTGGAGGTGACAGCGGCAGGATTTATAAAAGCACGGATTTCGGTTTTACATGGTTCAGACAATCAACTCCTTCTGTACAATCAAATTATTCTTTATTTTTTGTGGATTCTTTAAGAGGCTGGGCAGTGGGCAGTATTGATTACGGAAATTCAGGACAAATTTTAAAAACTACAAATGGCGGAGTCAACTGGATTTCTGATTTACAGGTGAATACATATTTGAAATGTGTCAGATTTTCAAGTTACAACACGGGATGGGTAGTGGGTGCCAAGGGAACGATATTTTATACAACGAATTGCGGAAATAACTGGCTCAGGTATCCAAAAATGACAAGCCAGGAATTAAGATATATTTATTTTAAGGATGCAAACAACGGCTGGATTATGGGATATAATGGATTACTTCTAAGAACAACAAATTGCGGAGGACTGACAGGAGTTGAGAATAAAAATAATACAATTGCTGATTCTTATATACTAAAACAGAACTACCCCAATCCCTTTAATCCTTCCACAAATATCAGATACCAGATTACAAATAACAAATTTGTGACTTTGAAAGTATATGATTTACTTGGGAAAGAGGTGGCCGTTTTGGTAAATGAAAATCAGAAGCCCGGGACATATGAGGTGAGTTTTAACGGAACAATGCTGCCGAGCGGCATATATTTTTACAGGCTGGAGGCGGGGGATTATTCGCAAACACGGAAAATGATTTTAATCAAATAGCAAATAACAATAACTAGTTATTTATCGAGGATTTTATAAATCTTAGGAATTTTACGAATCTATAATCCAAAATTTAGCCTTTAATTATCCCTTCAGATTTTGTATTCTTGTACACGATGAAGAACAGATTAATATTATTCGCATTCTTATTTACGGGTTTTATTGTAAGGCTTTTTCCTCTGAGGTTTATTCAGAAGTCAGGCAAGCTTTTAGGGCTGTTTTTTTTTATCTAATTCCTATCAGAAAAGAGGTTGCGCTCAGTAACCTTGCGATGTGTTTCCCCGAAAAAGACGAAAAATGGAAGCAGGATATTTTAAAGAAATGTTATATTAATTTAGGCATTAATCTTTTTGAAATACTTTATTTGCCGCGGATGAGGAAAGAGCTGCTGGATACATTTATTTCTTTCGAACAGCATCATCTCATAGTTGAGTCTCTTAAGAAGGGAAACGGTGTATTTTTTATAAGCGGGCATCTTTCAAACTGGGAAATCACTGCATTTTCCTATGCAAAGATATTCAGGGGAAAACTAAACGTGCTGGCAAAACCGCAGTCAAATAAATTCGTTGACGAAAAACTGAATCATTACAGAGAGCTAAGCGGAAACGAGATAATTCCGACGGGAGCTACGATAAGGAATGTATTCGAGAAGATTTTAAGGAATGAAATCGTATGTTTCCTTGTTGACCAGTCCGCACATCCGGTTTATTCTGTTTATGCGGATTTTTTCGGGCATAAGGTTGCAACATTTTCGGGACCTGCAAAAATGGCACTTAAATATAAAACAGAATTGATTTTTGCATACAGCGTCAGAAACCAAAATTATAAATATTTTATTTCTGTAGAAAAAATAAATTATGATGATATTCAGGAATACAATGACGGGAATATTAAAATACTGACCGAAAGAATAAATAAGAAACTTGAAAAAGTAATACGAGAAAATCCCGACCAGTGGCTATGGTTCCACAGGCGCTTTAAACATATAAAGGATGAAAAATAATACTGCAGCAGATTATAAAAAAATTTTAATAATCCAGACTGCATTTGCGGGAGATGTAATATTAACTCTTCCTATGGTACAGGTGCTAAAAGAAGACTTTCCCGATTCCGAAATATCATTCCTTTGCATTCCGAATGTTTCAAATATATTGGAGAACAATCCCGATATTTCGGAAATAATATTATATGATAAAAAGAAAAAGAAGAAGGGCCTGCTGAATTTTCTCAGGCTTGTAAAGGATATTCAGAGCAGGAATTTCGGGTTGGTAATATCACCGCACAGGTCTTTGCGAAGCACACTGATATCGAGATATTCGGGTGCAAAGCAGACAATATCATTCGATACTTCTGTCCTGTCAGCTAAGTATTCAAGCAGGGTTGTTTACAAAAAGAATGTGCACGAGATAATCAGGAACCTGAGCCTGCTTGCGCCTCTTGGGATAATCAGGAATGAAATTATCGTTCCTAAAATTTATCCTTCCGAAGATGATAAATTAAAAGTGGATAATCTTCTTACTGTATTCAAGATCGGACAGGATGAAAAGTTTATAGCATTAGCACCGGGTTCGGTATGGTTTACGAAGGCATTTCCCGATTACAAGTTTGCAAAGGTAATCGGAATTCTGAATGATTTTCATTACAAGATTGTGATGACGGGGGGAAGTGAAGATGCGGGATTATGTTCGAAGATTAAGGTTCTTTCAAAAAGCCGGAATGTTTATAATGCAGCGGGTAAGCTGACCTATCTGCAGTCTGCAGAATTAATCAGGCGCTCTGCAGTTCTTCTCACGAATGATTCTTCTCCGATGCATCTGGCTAATGCAGTCGGTACTAAGGTGAATGCAATATTCGGGGCAACTGTACCGGAGTTTGGTTTTTACCCGATAGGAAAGGCGGATAAAATATTTCAGACAGAAGGTCTGAAATGCAGGCCCTGCGCGATACACGGCGGAAACCGCTGTCCCATAAAAACTTTTGACTGCATGGAAAAGATAAATGAAAGCGAGGTTGCACTTGAACTTGTAAGCTCGGTTATTTCCTGATTTTTTTCGGTTTCGTTCCTTCAAGTTTTCGCATCACGTATTTGCCCATCATGTCAAATTCTATATTCACTTTTGTCCCGGGTTTGAAATATCTGAAATTAGTCACTTCGAATGTATGCGGTATAATGGCGACTTTCACTGTAACTGATTTTTTTGTTTCCTTAACAAGCTGTGCTATTGTGAGGCTGACACCGTTAATCGAAATCGAACCGACATAGATAATGTTATTCCTGAACTTCGATGAAAACTCAATAAAAAATTCCCAGCTGTCTTTCAGTCTGTTAATTTTTTTTACAATTCCCGTTGCATCCACGTGACCCTGAACAATATGTCCATCAAGCTTTGAATTAATTCTCATCGGTTTTTCGAGGTTTACATAGCTGCCTGTTTTCAAATCACCGAGATTGGTTTTGCTGAGTGATTCCCTGATGGTTGTAAATTCGAATTTATTTCCTTTCTTTGATTCGACAGTCATGCAGGCGCCGTTAATTGCTATGCTGTCGCCAGTTTTAATATCGTTGAGGTACTGCCTGATTGTCGGCTCAACCAGAAATTTTATGCTGTCACCTTTTAGTTTATTGGCGACTATTTTTCCCATATCGGTTACTATTCCTGTAAACATTTGCTTTTGTTTTTATTTTTTATAATGAAGGACAAGGTCATTGCCAGTCCGGAAAATATTATTCAAAAATATATTTTTTGCTTCAGATAAAGTAGTAATTTTAAAATCCCTGAACGGGGATATACCGCTTCCGATAATTACAGGGGCAGAGATAAAATAAATATCATCAAACAGATTTTCCTTAATAAATCCAGAAAATACACCTGCCCCGCCTTCGACAAGTATGGAATTTATTCCAAGTTCGTGCAGAGCTTTGATTATATTCTTATAAGGGATGAATTTACCGTCGGTTGAATTAATGACGATAGTTTTATCCGCATTATTATCGGTGAAAAGCTTTAGATTTGCGGGAAGTTTTGAATTCCTGTCGATGACTATTCTGAACGGGTTTCTCCCTTTTACGAGTCTGACTGTCAGCGAGGGATTATCCAGCTTTGCAGTGTTTTTTCCGATAAGGACTGCATCATATTCACTTCTGAGGGTGTGGACGAATTCAAGCGATTCATTTCCCGTAATGTATTTGGACTTATTATTATCCAGAGCGATTTTTCCGTCAATGCTTTGTGCGATTTTCAGAGTTACGTAAGGCAGTCTTTTGGTTACACTTTTTATGAAGAACTTATTCAGTTCCCGGCATGCATTTGCGAGAATTCCGTATTCAACTTTTATTCCTGCCCTTTTGAGTTTTGCAATACCTTTTCCGTTTACGGATTTATTAGGGTCTTTGATGCCGATAAACACTTTAGATATTTTTTCATGAATAATCAAATCCGTACAGGGAGGAGTTTTGCCGTGATGCGGACAGGGTTCAAGGTTAACATAAAGCTCTGAGTTTTTCAGACTGTGTCCTTTTTTCTTAGCATCACTGATTGCATTCACTTCCGCGTGGGGCCCGCCGAATTTCCTATGCCAGCCCTTTCCGATAATTCTGTTGTTCTTAACGATAACGCATCCGACGAGCGGATTCGGTGAAACATTTCCTGCTCCTTTTGCAGCAAGTTTAATGCATTCGCCGATAAAAAACTCTTTATTTTCCATCTGACTTTTTTATTTTATTTTTCATTTTGGTAAGAACGCTGTCTTTTGAATTTCTGTAATAAATATAAGTAGGGGAATCAATCTTTTCAATTTTGAATTTTCTTTTTGCCCTTCTGCAGAATTCAGAATCGTAAGAATAAACATTTCTGAATCCATTAAGCTTCCTGAATACATCTGCTTTCCCGAAAAATGTAGCGCCGATAACACAGTCTTTAAGGTGAATCAGTTTTTTTGTGTCTGCAGCGTCAGGGACCAATAAATCAGCATCACTTCCAATAAATTTGCAGGTACTGTGTATTAATTCTGTATCTTTATATTTCCTGAAATAATAAATTCTGTCTGAAAGGTGATTCCTGCAGTATTCATCATCAGAATCTATGAAAGTAATAAATTTTCCACAGGCAAGTTTTATTCCTTCATTCAGTGAGATTGCAGTACCTCTGTTACTGTGTCTGGTATATCTGATATTATTGTATTTTTTCAGATAAGTAAAGACAGCTTTTTCAGTTCCGTCGCTGCTGCCGTCGTCCACTATAATCAATTCCCAGTTTTTGTATGTCTGCTTTAAGACAGAATTTACGGCACGTCTAATTTTATTTTTTCGGTTAAAAACGGGCAGTATAATTGATATTTCCGTCTTGGTTTTCAATTTTCATTAATGTTTGCGCCTCTTTTAATCCACAGTTTTGGATCGAGCGGGGAATTATCCTTCCATAGTTCGAAATGAAAACACTGTCCGTTGTTGTTTTCGCCTGTTCTTGCTATCAGGCTGCCTGCGCGGACTATCTGATAAGTGCTTACGTTTATATCCTTCACGATTGCATAAACGCTTCTGTAGTTGCCGTCGTGATTTATAATTATTACATTTCCGAAATAGGGAATATAATAGATAAGCTCTACCTTCCCGTCCGCAATACATCTTACTTCTGAGCCTTTAGCAACGGATACATCCATTCCGTTGTTATACGAGACGGATTTTGTTTCGGGGTTTGTGGATTTGCCGAAGTCCGAAATTATATTGACGCTCTGCACCGGAAAGATAAGCCTGCCCTTTGTTTCGCCGAACTGGAGGTTTTTATATGTTATGGACTGGTCAATTTTATAAATTGCAGACACGTTGTAATTAAAAAGTTCTCTTTCGATTTTATCGGTAAAGTTGAGTTTTCTTTCTATCTGCCTTCCGTTCATTTCGATTTCGTCTTTCAGTTCTGAAATCACTTTTTCCGCTGCTGATTTTCTTTCAAGAAGGATTTTTCTGCTGTCTTTTTTTTCCTGCATAAAGCGGGAGTATTCATCCCGGTTCATCTTAGACAATCTTTTTTTCTCTTCCAGAACAGAAAGTTCTCTTTTCAGCCTGTCGAAATCCTTTTTACGCATTTCTGAAATTTTGTTCAGGTATTCGAGCCGCACATAGAAATCATTTAAGGATTTTGACGAGAAAAGAACTTGTGTATTATAATCGCTGCCGTGTTTATACAGCCATAGTATTCTCTTGTGAAAATCAGCTTTCATTTTCTCTATGCTCTCCCGAGTTTTAATCAACCTTACTTCATCGGTAAAGAATTTATTATCGCTTCCAGGGTTTACATTGTTATCTGTAAAAGCAGTATAAAGCACAATGCTGTCATTTATTTTACTGAGCTGCATTTCATATTGTTTGATGAGCTTTTTTGCATCTTCGATTTTTTTATTAAGAAATTCGATATCAGCTTTATAAATGTTCAGCTGACGCGTGAGGTCATCCCTGTAATTATAATCCGCATGCAGTGACGCATATAAGAAAAGAAGAAAGCTCAATATTGGAAAAAATATTTTCATTACCATTGAAGTATTTTTGCGCTTTTCGGAATTCCAAGTTTAAACTTCAGTCTGCCTTTATTGAAGGCTTTTTTACCGTAGCTTATCCATAAGTTCTGTTTTTCCGAGGGATTCGTTATATAAACATTGGAAGGGAAATAAACGTTATCATATTTTTCAAAGTCGGAAAAAAGTATCTGAAGTTTTGTTTTTCCGTCAGAGTCATAAATCTCATACTTTTCTACATAGAAGAATTTTGAATTCACCCAATATCCGGCTGTTTGGGATGCGCCTTTAACCTTTAGTGTATAGTTTTCCTTTTCTTTCGACACTTCCGAGCCTGCGGAGGAAGTATCGTTAAAAAAATAGGAGTTTGTATATCCGCTAAGCAGGTCATCGAAGCTTAGTTTAATCCTCAGAATAGCTCCAAGATTCAGCGGGGTTGATTCTCCTTTTATCACAAGATTATCCCTGACGTTATAATAAATAAAATCGTTTCTTGTAATGAGAAATCTTGCTATACTGATGCCGAAAGGCCCGTCGAGCCTGCAAAACAGGCTGTCAGGTTTGAAAGCGCTCATAGTAAGGCTTCCTGCGCTGTTCATTTCGGGAGAGTCTATAGTGATGTCGCCTTCACAATCGAGGGAAGACAGCTTAAGAGACTGTTCGTTTATTTTCTGCTTCAGTTCTCCCGGCGACAGCAGGAATACTTTCGATTGAATATCTTCGGTTTCTTTGCCCTCGCTTCCGGAGCAAGAGGTAAAGATAAAAGCTGATTCGATTAAAAAAATAAGAAAAAATATTCTGTATAACTTATGCTTCAATATCAATTATTTTTTAATTTCTTCCAGAAACTTTAATATAACATTTTTCGAAAACGGATTATTGTAATCATCCATTCTTTCCGGATGCCACTGAATGCCCAGGAGAAACGGCTTCCTGGTTTTATCAATAAATTCAATTCCTTCGGTAACACCGTCAGATGAAACGGCATTAACCATAAGTCCATCACCCGGAGTCTTAACTGCCTGGTGATGGGTGCTTGTTACTTTATAAACTTTTTCTTTAACAATTTTAAAGAGCAAAGAATCGGTTTTAACCTCGATATCATGATGCCGCATCAGGTTATTTGATATTTTTCTGTGGTTAACTCCTTTTTCATTTTCAATATCTTTTATCAGAGTGCCCTTGAAATAAACATTCAGAAGCTGCATTCCCCTGCAAATTGCGAGAATAGGTTTGCCGTTGTTCAATGCTTTTTCAATCAGGCCGATTTCATAGCTGTCCCTGTCGGGAGTATAAATATCATTATCGCTGATTTCTTCCATATCACCATAAAATCCGGGATACACGTCCGTACCGCCTGTAAGAATCAACCCCCCGCAATTATCAAAAAATTCCGTTGGAGTATTTTCTTCCCAGTCAAAAATCATGAAATCCGCCTTGAAATATTCAAGCCAGTTTACATAGCTATGGAAGCCGGTATCTGATTTTGCAAGGGCAATTCTCATAAATCCTCTTCCGTTGAAATTTTCCCGATTAAACCGATAAATTTTTTCTCATCTTTCAAATTTAATTCAATTTTCATAAATAAAACACGGAAATATTCATGAAATTCCTTGAATTCCCTTATTTTCACAAAATCTTTTTCGGTAGTAATGAATACGGTATCTTTGGCAACTTTTTTTGCAATAAAATCAATATCACTCTGACGGTATTTATGATGGTCCCTGAATGAGTAAGCATTTTTTATATTGCAGCGGTATGTTTTAACTTTCCTGAAAAAAGATTCGGGATGAGCAATACCTGCAAACAGTATTACGTCAGAATTATCAATATTGAATTCATTATTATTTTTGTCGAAAAATCCTTTTACAGAGTAATTCAGTTCGAAAATATCTTTTTCGAATTTCGAAAAATAATCTGAATTTACTGAATTGTTGAATTTATTGTTCAATATTAGAACATCCGCTCGTTTAAGATTATAAAGGCATTCACGGAGGTTACCCGAAGGAATAGTCAGGAAGTTTAAATATCTATTATTATTAAAATGTTCGTTGTCAATTAAGACAATGTCAGAATTCCTTTTTATTTTTCTGTGCTGGAATGCGTCATCCAGTATTAAAATATCCGGGTTGTAATATTTTATTGCGAATTCTGCTGCTTTGATTCTGTTGTTTCCTGTTATAATAAAAAAATTCTTATAATCAGATGCAAGAATACAAGCCATCATCATAGGTTCATCTCCGCATTTTTCAATAGTTCCTGTAATTTTCTCACCATCGAATGCAGTTTCAATATTTCCGGATTCCCGTTTATAACCCCTTGAAATTATTGCCGGTTTAAGGCCTTTATTAATTAGAATTTCAGCAAGATAGACAGTAAAAGGGCTTTTCCCGGTTCCGCCTGTCGAAATATTTCCAATTGAAATTACAGGTCTTCCTACGGAATGCGATTTTAGAAGATTAATTCTGTAAAAATAATTTCTCAGCGATACAATAATGAAAAATACAAAAGAAAGGGGAAGCAGCAATATTCTAAGAAGATAAATCATAATTTACTATTATTCAGTTCCTCAATTATAATTTCAGCTCCTGTTTTTGGTATAGGTGTTTCATAAAATATTTTTTTCATCTGACTGAAATTTTCAAGCATGTTATTTCTGTAATTCGAGTTCGTTAAAATTTTCTCGGATTCTTCTAATATTTTACTGCAAGTAAAGTCATACTGAATAAGTTCCTTTACAATTTCCTTCTTCATCAGAATATTCGGCATTGATACATATTTTATGTCCGATAACGATTTTGCTATTAAATAATTTGACAGGCCTGCTTTATAAACCGAAAGGAACGGAACTCCTAGCAGACCGAGTTCAAGAGTAGTAGTACCGAATTTAGTAATCACGAGGTCGGAGTTTATCAAAGTATTATAGTGGCTGATTCCTGAATTTGCAATCAGGCTACAGGTTTTTCCTTTAAGAATATCTTTATAAACAACCGGTCCGATATAATCCGGATAAATCAGGCTTATTTCAGCTTTGAATTCATGTCGGATTTTTTCAGAAACATCAGCTAGGACAGGAAATATTCTTTTAATTTCTTCGATTCTGCTTCCGGGCAATAAAGTAACTTTTAGATTGTCTGTTCCCATTTTTTTATTATCACACAGGAATTCATCAATTCGTTTAATCAACGGGTGCCCGACATAATCCGCATCATAGCCTAGATTTTTATAAAATTCCACTTCGAAAGGAAAAATTACCAGCATCCTGTCAATATATTTCCTGATTTTTTTAATTCTGCTTTTATGCCAGGCCCAGATTTGCGGGGAAATATAGTAAAAGATTTTTCCTTTATAGAATTTCCTTACTGTCTCGGCAAATTTAAGGTTAAAGCCCGGAAAATCGACTAATATAATAGCGTCAGGATATTCTTTCTTCACATATTCAACCGAATTTTTCAACACACTTTTAATTTTCACGATATTTTTCAGAACGTTTGAAAATCCTATATAGTTAATTGTTGAATATTCGTGAATTATTTTAACATTTGCTTCCTGAAGCCTTCTTCCTCCAATACCGGAAAATGTAACATTTCTATTAAATGCTGCAATATCAGTGACAAGACCGGCAGCATTTGCATCCCCAGAAGCTTCACCAGCAATAATAAATATTTTTGGATTTGTGTGCATCATATAAAAATAGTAAATCCCGAATAATTTTAATATTCAGTATAGATTGCCTATGAAAACGGGCAAAAAAAAACTTTTTAAGTATATACTTAAAAAGTTTAATATAAAAAATAAAAAATCAATAAAAATTTAAAATCTAAAATTAAGGCCCATATTTCCGATTATAAAGCTTTTTGTAACTTTATTTTCAATTATATAGTTATATTTTGCTTTTAGCATTACAAATACGTGGTTGGAGAGAACCATTTCGCATCCCATTCCAGCATTCATTCCGAATTTTCCTATTGTTTTAGAGTCGTGCGTCACGCCATAGTATACTCCTGATTTTTGCATAAACACATATGGTCCTGCGGCGGCTTCAAAAAAGAATGCTGAACGAACACCCTTAGCTCGAAAATAAAATCTTGTGCCCAGACCCAGGTTAAGATAATTGCTGGAAGGTGCAGTTGAATCCTTAGCATCCATAAAAATATAATTTCCTTCGAGAAATAATGCTGTTTCTTTATTTAGCCGGTATGCAAAATCGAATCCCAGACTCGGGCTGGCATTATAAGTGTCATTTAAAATAAAAAGGGGATTTATAAAACCGCCTAAAACAGCAAACTGGAAGAAATTCTTCTTTTTATATCCCTTCATATCCTCATCTCTAATTATGGTTGTAGGGATTTCCTGTGCAAACGAAAAAGAAAAACTACTTAGAATAACTAGTAAAAGAAAAAAACTGATTTTTTTCATTTTTTTTAAAAGATTTTTAAATTTAGTTTTTTACGCAATATTTCCTTTATAAGATAACTAAGCGTAAAAATATAGTCAAGTGCATATTTTTTAAAGTGTTACTTTTGGATTAATGCGTAACTGGCATACTTACATAGGTTTGTACCAAATAGAATATATATAATATACAATAATAATCAATGAAGAAATTATGATTGACTGCAAGGACCTGCGTTCCGACTTCATCCCGCTTTTAATATCAAATTTTAGTTTTGAAATTATTTCTTCCGGAATGTTCCTTTTCCAGGGAATAAACCTGTTAACGGATTTAAGATAAACCACGAATTTCCCGCTGAATGATTTAGTCAGATATTCTTCTTCATTAAGAATAATGCAGTAATATTGAAATGTAAAATAAATTAAACCGAAAACCTGAAGATACGGAAAAAGCGCAAAGCTCATTATTCCAATTCCTGTATATATAAGTACATTACCGAGATAAAGAGGGTTTCTGACTATAGAAAAAGGTCCTTGAGTGACCAGATTTGAACCGCCTACACCGTCAGTAGTTCTTGTCTCGCTTCCGGCATAGCTTACAGCCCAGATTCTTATAATTTCACCCGCAATAATTAATGGCAAGCCTGATAAAATTGAATACAGGTCCGGTTTCATTAAAAGAATCATAGTAAAGAAAAAAGGCAGAGGTGTATAGCTTCTGAATTTAAAAAAGAATTTTCCTAATGATTTCATTTATTTATCCTCCGAGTAAAACATCATTCCTTAAATGTTTAGCGGTTAATTTGTGTTTAATCTTATTTTTTAATTTCATTATTTCAAGCTTTTCAATCACGTCCTTAAAATTTTTATAATCGTGATAGGTAATATTGTTCTTCCAGCAGTAGGAAGCCAGTTTTTTCTTTGCAAAAACAATATCGGCATAGTTGCTGGCACAGAAATCGGAAGTCCCGTCTCCAATGAAAACCGAAACTTCATTTTCGAAATCATTCGTATTATTGATAATGATATTTCTTTTGCTCATTCCGCAGTATGTGCAGTGTTCATCGGGATAGGGGAATTCGCAAGAGAGTCTGATATTCTTATTCCCGTTTTTATCATCTGTTTCATTCAGAACTAATTTATTGCTGAAAAATTTAAGATTCAGATTTTCACGGTTCAGGATATATTTGATATAGTAATCGAGTCCTTCGCTCAGGAGTGTGATTTCATATCCGTTTAAGGTGCAGTAATCGAGGAAATCCCTGAAGTGGTCGTCAATTTCTTCTTCATCTAGATATATATTAAGTGTTTTAAAATCGAAATCTTCAATGAGGTCCAATTCCCTGAGGCTGCACTCTCTTGAAGTAATCACATTAGAGGTAAACTCCTCGCAAATAATTTCGAATTTTTCCCTGTTCTTAATAAACTTTCCGAAAGCGGATACCCATACATCATTTTTAGTAACAGTACCGTCGAAGTCGCAGAAGATTTTAAGCTTGTAATTTTTCACACTAGTTGTTTCTGAATTTTGTTTCGACTATGGTAGTAACACCGGGTTCCTGCATGGTAACTCCGTAAAGCCTGTCAACGCGCTCCATGGTCCTTTCATTATGAGTGATTAATATGAACTGTGTGTTTTCGGAAAATTTTCTTATCATTTTATTGAACCTGCCCAGGTTAGCGACATCAAGAGGGGCATCGACCTCATCCAGTATGCAGAACGGAGAGGGCTTAACAAGATAAATAGCAAACAGCAGGGCAATTGCAGTGAGAGTTTTTTCCCCTCCGGAAAGCAGTTCGATTGAAGTAGGTCTTTTTCCCCTGGGTTTTGCGGTAATTTCGATTTTAGCTTCAAGCGGGTCTTCAATAATCACGCCTTCCTCATCTGCTTCATAAATCAGTTTCAGGTTAGCCTCGTCGCCTTCCTGGAAGAGTTCCGTGAATATTCTGATAAAGTTATTTCTAATTTCTTCGAATGTTTTCAGGAATCTTTCCCTGGCTTCATTGTTAATTTTCTCAATTGTTTTTCTAATATCTTTTTCAGATTCGAGAAGGTCGTTTTTCTGTGAAATCATTCTTTCGAGTTCTTCCTTTTCGCTCTGAAAGTCATCCCATACGAGCTGCTGATAACCGCCGCCGAGTTTATTAAGTCTGACGGTAAGTTCATCGATTTCGCTTTTGGCTTTTTCCAGGTCGAATTCACCGGTAACGTTGGTAAAATCATTTAAAGATTTCGATAGGTTCTCATTCTCATTAACTTCTCCGAAATTTTCAAATATGTCAAGTTCGTATTTTTTCTTAAGGAAAGTGCGGATATTTTCGGATTTAATATCGTTCTCTTTAATTTTTATCTGGGAGTCAATCAGTTTCTGGGATACTTTATCGAATAGGAGCCTTTTTCCTCGTCTTTCATCGTCAACCCTGTTCTGAATGTCTTTTCTCTCATCGAAAAGCTTTTTCTGAAGGTTATAGTCATCTGTCATTCTCTGTTCCTGGCTTCTCAGGGAAGAAAGTTTTCCGTTATTATTTTCTATATTAATCCTGAATTCTTCAAGCAATCCGGATTCATCGAGTATCTGTCTTTTATTTGTTTCTATTTGCTTTTTCTGGTATTCGATTGTATTCGTTGCCCGCTGCAGGCTGGCCTCTTCGTTCTTCAGTTCGTTTTTAAGCTTTATCACTTCGAGGTTGAAGCTGTTATATTCATTTAGAAATTGCTTGTAATTCTGATCAATCACATTGAACTCTTCAGTGAGGAAGGCGAGTTCTTTTTCAAGATTTGATTCCTGGTTTTCAAGTTTGCTAAGTTCTTCTATAAGGTAATTTATAATTTCATTTAGAGTCTTGTTTTCTTCCTGTATTCTTTTGTAAATTTCCTGGTTAAGAATGTAAGTTTTGTTCAGCTCTTCAATCTTGAACACAAGAATCGAAACATCGTTTTTACATGAAGTAATGTTTCTTTCCAGGGTGTCCAGCTTTTCTTTCTGCTCATCGACATCAAGGTTCTCGAGACTGAGTTTTTGTTCCGTAAGTTTTTTTTCATGCTCTTCGATTTCCTGTTCGAAGCTGTTTTTTTCCTTAATCAGCCGTTCAATCTGTTTTTCTCTTCCAAGTTTTATGCTTTCTTCCTTTACCCTGCTGCCTGCCCTGATTACGCTTTCGGTGATTATATCGCCTTCAGTGGTAATGAATTTATAATAATTATCTTTGGATAACCTGAAAGCAATATCCACGTCGCTTACAATTACATATTCATCCAGCAGGTAGTTAAGAAGGAGCCTGTATTCCGGGCTTTTGCATTTAATCAGGTCTGTTGCAAAACCGAAAACCCCCTCCATATCGAGAAAATCAGGTCTGTAATAATCGAATTCGACAAACGGGTTGGAGTATGCGAGCTTGTCGTTCAGAATGAATGTTACTTTACCTTTTTCGTTTGCATTCAGTTCGCCGATGAGTTTGTTAAGATTCCTTGAGTCATCCAGTATAAGGTAATTTGACACTTCACCGAGTGCTGTTTCGATTGCAGTTTTAAACTTGTCATTTACATCAACCGCATCGAGGACTGTTTTTATACCTTCGTGCTTTTTATCTTTCATTAAAAACTTTACACCTTCGGCATAATCCTCGAAAGAATCCAGAAGATTCTGAAGGTGTACAATTCTGTTTGTCTTGTTCTGAAGTTCCAGGTTCTTTTGTGTGAGAATCTTTTCTGAATCAGAAATATTTTCTTCCAGTTTTGCTTTTGTTTCAAGACTGGTGTTATATTCATTCTCAATTTTTCTGAATTCGTTCAACAGAGAATTCAGGTTCAAATCAAGCTCATTCTTTTCTTTCTCGTAGCTCTCAATGGTTTTAAGGTCTGCTTCAATATTATTGCCGATTGTATTCAGTCTTTCAAGATTATTATCAAGCTTGATTTTATTTTTTTCGTATTCGGATTTTTTTGTATTAAGTGTTTTTGTAAGTTCTTTTACTTTCTGTCCGATAGATATAATTTCATCTTTCTTTTCATTAATAATTTTTATCGTAGAATCGACATTCGTCTTCTTCTCGTAAAGGGAGGTTTCAGATAAATCGAGTGTATTATTAAGGACCGCTATCTTTTGCTTTATCTCTCCCGATTTATCAGTATTCCTTGAAATGCTTTCTTCAAAGCTGTCGTTTTCGGAGTTTAATCTCTGAATATTCTGTTCATAATTCTTTACTTTTTCCGAAGTCACAAGGTTAAATCTTTCCAGTTCATTTATTTCCTCTTTCTTTTCGGAAATTTCCTCATTAATTCCATTAAGCGTATCTTCATACTTCTGGTTTTCCTCCCTCATCGTATCATATTTTTCGTCGTATTCGCTAATTTCCTTGAGGAGGGATTCTTTCAGGTTAATATTTTCGCTTTCGTGATCCTTGATTTCCTGAATTTCATCTGCCATCATCTTGAACTCAAAGTTGGCAACTACGATTTCAAGGTTTTTAAGCTCTTCGAAAACAATTTTTGCCTCTTCTACTCTCTTTACCTGTCTTTCCATTGCGTTTACGTTTCTCTGCTTTTCGCGTATTATGTCGTTAACGCGGTTGAGGCTTTCCTTGACGGATTCAAGACGCTTGATTGTAAGGTCGCGGTTGTATTTATACGAGACTATACCTGCAGCTTCTTCGAAGAGTTTACGTCTTTCATTTTTCACGGATGAGAGAATTGCATCTACCATTTTAAGTTCAATGACTGAATAAGCATCAGGACCGATTCCAGTATCGACAAAGAGATTCTTAATATCCTTCAGTCTTACTTTAGTTCCGTTAAGGTAATATTCTGTTTCGCCGCTTCTGAAAAACCTTCTGGCTATCTGGACTTCGGAATATTCGGTTGGAAGTATATTTTTGTTGTTCTGAATTGTAAGTGACACTTCAGCAATGCTCAGCGGTTTTCTTTTGCTTGTTCCGTTGAAAACCACGTCTTCGCGCTTTTCGCTACGGAGTGCTTTATCACCTTGCTCTCCCAGTACCCAGCGAATGGCATCCACAATATTGGATTTGCCCGAACCGTTAGGTCCTACGATTGCCGCTACTCCGCTGTCAAATTCTATAGTGGTCTTTTCGGGAAAAGATTTAAAGCCGAATATTTCCAGTTTGGATAAATACAAATTCCGTTATTTAATAACTTAAAATTAAATTAAAAACGCTTAAAGTAGATTTCACGTAGTAAAAATACGCAAAAGAAACTACATGGACAAATATAAATATAAAAATTCCGTATAAAAAACTTTTAAGTGTTGACAGTTCAAAAATTACTTTATAACCGTGCATCAATTTAATATAGCTGTAGAAATAAATCAGTACAAATAATACGAGTGAAACATCAAGAAAAACAGAATTGCTGCCTGATAATTTATAAATAACCGTCCCGATAATCAGGAATATCATAAAAGGAATTAAAGACCACACAGTTACGGTATAAATTGTATTCAGGTGACATTTCTTTATAAAAAATGCATTAACAAGGAATGATATTCCGGTAATCAGAACAATAACAAGGTATACAGCTACAGAAATCAGCAGCAGCAGATTAACGGGGGAATTTATAACAATTGCTATATTCATTTTTGTACCGGGGTCAGTAAATATGCTAGCTATTAGCATATCGAGGTTAGGATTTTCCCTGTAAAGATAAATTAGCGATGCAAAGAATAAGCCGAGCGAAAGAGCAATTAAGAAATTCAGAATTATATTTCTATATGCGGCAATAAGCATTTGCTCTTTTACAAAATAGAGAAAATTCTTGGGGGATATGAGGCTCTTAGCAATATTCTGCTTGAAGTATCTTAATTTTCCCAGAAGGAATATAAAGAAAAATACAGCTACAAGACCGGTAATTATGAAAACAAAAAAATTATCCTTTTTCATAATTTCACCGGAGCCCTCGGGTATCTTCTGGTATCCCTGTCCGTTTATTAATCGTTTAAGTATAGAGGCAGACATTTTAGGTTCGCGGTAAAAGTCGAATATTCCGTCAGTTTTCAGGTATGGGTTGGGATTCAGCTGCATATTTAAAGGGGATTCAGCATTCCAGTCGGCATAAGAAGAAACAAAATTTGCGAAAAAAGATTTGCTGACAATTTTAAAAGATTCGGAAAGAAACTTGGCCTGTGACTCGACAGAGTGCCTGTCCCCGAATCCATTTCTGTTCTCGTTATCTATACATAAACCATAGGAAGAAATAAATGTGATTGCATTCTGCCTTCCGCTTGCTTTCAGTTCGGTTGTAAGGTCCTGTATCTTTTCGAAATTATGAATTGAAATATTTATTCCCTTCAGATCAACTGATTCTGAGCATTTATCTTTTGAGATATTTCTCGTAGTATAGTAAACTGGTCTCTGGTCAAGCTTCCCCGCGGCTTCCTTAATACTTCTGACATAATTAACCGATGCAGAAGTTGTAACATCGAAATCATTTCCGATGCCCCAGCAAATAACAGCAGGGGAGTGTTTATCCCGTTTAATAATCGTTTCGAGATAATCGATTGCATAGTTAGCGTAATTATTATCACTCAGAACTCTTTCAGGTACTTCGTTAAATGGAATTTCCTGCATTAAGAAAAGCCCGATGCGGCTGCAGGCATTTACAATATAAGGATGAGATGATTTACCTGGTACCCGGATGCAGTTAAAACCATATTCCTTAATTTTTCTTAAATCGGATTCGACTTCGCCGTAATCGAGTGCACTGCCGAAGCGGGGAGAATCCTCATAATAATTAATGCCGTTAAGTGTAATATTTTTTCCGTTTAATGTTACAAATTCCGGATTGAATTTCAGGTTTGCAAATCCTAATTCGGTTGACTGCTCGTCAATTATTTTATTCGATGAATTAAATATGACTGTTTTCAGTAAATACAACTCAGGATTATCCGGTGACCAGGGATTGATATTCCTGATTACGAATTCGGCTGAAAGGTTAGCAGACTGGTAATCTTCAATATTAAGCTTGACCGGAGTGCTTTCTCCGACTTCGTCAGTTCCGTTTCTTTTGTAGAGTTTTGTCCTGACAAAAAATTCCTTACTTTCGGCTTTAATATCGGCAATATTATTTGAATTAATCTCAACAGAAGAAGTAATCCGGACAGTATTATCGTTTTCGAATTTCCAGTTATGAAAACTTTCGAATATGTATACTTTCGGAACAGCAAGAATGTAAATATCTTTATTTATTCCACCGTAATTCCTGGTGAAATTAATCTGGTTTGCCAGAGGAATACTGTATAGATTATTAAGTAAGTTATTTACTTTTATATAAATTTCATTCTGGTTTTTAATGACATTATCTTCCAGAGGTATAACGAATGATTTTGCACCACCGAAAGTTTTTGAGACGAAAAGATTGTTGATTTTTATTTCGGATTCGTAGTTAATACCTTCTGCAACAAGCAGGAAGCAGTATTTATTTAAAACTGAATCCGGTACGGTAAAATTTCTTTTATAAAAAACTGTGCCTTCGAAAGTATAACAGCCGGGTACAATAATATCGGAAAACACATTGCCTTCATCCAGTGAGAGGTTCCATTTTCCGTTGAGGTCTATTTTTATTCTCTTATCGCCGGTAAGGAAGAGGCCTATTGCGTTTGAATCGGGCGTATTTCTCTCGTAAATTTTTATTTGTGAATAAACATCCTCAAAGCTTAAACTGCTTGCCAGGAATGCGAAAAGCAGAACAATATTTCCAAGAAATATCCTGATATCCTTTTTCTGGTGATAATAATTATAAAAACATAAAGATAAGGAATTATCAGTGAAATTTAAATGAAAAAGTGAGTAAAACAGGAATAAAATACTAATTTCGAATTTGAATTATACTATGTATAAAAAAAAATATTTATTGAAAGAAAACAAAGTAAATATAGAAGGTCATAGGGTTTCTTAATTTTATGTCCGGTGAATTCAAGCTACTCACATTCGCTTAAATGACATCTTCCGGATAAGTGCAGATTTTCTGTAACGTAGTCAATAATAAACAACAAAAAAAAACCCGAATCATGTTATGCTTCGGGTTTTCTTTTGCATGCCCGGGTGGATTCGAACCACCGACATTCAGCTTAGAAGGCTGACGCTCTATCCGGCTGAGCTACGGGCACATCATTAATAATCTGTAATTTATCTAAAAATCATTTTATTTTCAATTCCATTATTCTTCTTTCTTTTTTGTTTTTGGTTTATATCCGATAGCCGAATCGAGTTTTGCATCAGTTAGGTTTGCGCCTGATAATTCCGCATACCATAGGTTAGCACCGGATAAGTTTGCAGCAAAAAGATTTGCATCCTGAAGGTTAGCCCTAAGAAGGATTGCTCCTGAAAGGTCAGCGCTTTGCAGGTTTGCAGCTGAGAGATTGGCATCTGTCAGGTTTGCGTCAGTCAGGTTTGCTTTCCACAATATGGCTTCTGACAAGTTGGTATTTGAAAGATCCGTACCTGTCAGGTTTGCACCTGAAAGTTTAGCTTCAGTCAGGTCGACATCTTTCAGGTCGTGTCCTGATAAATCAGCTCCTTGAAGGTTAGCACCTCTTAACTGCGCGTTTTTAAGTGTAGCTTCGGAGAATTTTGCCTGCCATAATTTTGCCTCAGTTAGCTTTGCTCCTGTCAAATCGGCTTCATTAAGCTTTGCACCGGCGAGATTGGCATTGGTAAGGTCAGCGCCCTGCATATTATGTGCCGCAAGGTCGGCACCCTGAAGATTTGTTCCCGTAAGTATTGTTCCGGATAAATTAACATTAGTAAGGTTAGCTCCTGTTAATTTTGCTTCGGATAAATTTGCATTCGAGAGGTTTGCACCCGATAGATTTACGTTTGTAAGATTGGTAAATTTCAAATCAGCACCTTCCAGATTTGCATTCTGCAAATCAGAATTTGTCAGATTTGCACTCTGAAGGTTTGCACCCGTCAAATTTGCTCCCGTAAGATTTAGCGGTCTGTGGGTTATCCCAACCGAGCTTTGGGCTATTAAAATCCATAAATCTTTATCAGAAAGGACTCTCTCATTAGACATTTAAACTCCTTATTATTTTAGATTAAAAATATATAATAAAAAAAGCGAAATTAAATTATTCTTTCAATGATAAATAAAAGCCATCGAACAGGTTAAATTACATTGTTAATGCGAAAAAATTTTGATAAATTTAATGTTTTTAAGCATAAATATATTGAATTTTAATGGAAACAACTATAAAAGATTTAGAAAACTGTAAAAAAGAATTCGAAGCCACGCTTACTTATGAAGAACTGACACCCCACTTCGAAAAGGCCATTGCAAAATACAGGCAGAAAGTACAGATTCCCGGGTTTAGAAAAGGGAAAGCCCCTCTTAATATGGTAAAAAGGCTATACGGAGACAGCATAGAATATTCGTCACTCGAAGATATTACGGAAGAAATTTTTATAAGATACATTTCGGAGAACAAAATTAAGATGATTGGCAAAGGATCTTTAAAAGATATTGATTACAAACCGAAAGAATCCCTGATGGTTAAGGTAGAATTTGAAGTAATGCCCGAAATAGTTGTGGATAATTACAAAGGTCTTGAGCTTAACAGCACAAAATTTTCTGTAGATGATTCACTTGTAGATGAAGAATTAGTATATCTCAACCTTAAAAATGCCACTTACGAAATTGACGGTCAGGCTACTGATGACGAATACATGATTACATTTGATTCTCAGGAGCTGGATGATTCCGGAAATCCTGTGGAAGGAAAGATTGAGAAAGACATAAAAATATATCTTGGAAGCAAGCATCTGGAAAAGGATTACAGGAAAGGCTTAAAGAAAATTCGTGAGAATGAAGAGAAAGACATCGAGATAGCAAATCCTCAGACAAAGGAAAAGAAGAAAATCAGAATAAAGGCAACAAAAATCGAGAAGGTCATCAAGCCCGAAATGAACGAGGAAACATATAAAAAGTTCACCAACAGGGATGATGTGAAAACCGAAGAAGAGATGAGAAAAGTGATTAAGGAAGAAATCCAGAAAGCATACGATAATGTATCTTTGCAACGTGTAAAGGATGCGGCTTTGGGTGAATTGGTTAAGGCGAATGAATTTCCGGTACCGGATTTTTATGTAGATATGATTCTGAATGATTATGTTAAAGAGCACAAGCATAAACACGGAAAGCACGACCACATGAAGGAATTCAACGAAGATGAATTCAAGCAGCAGCACAGAGCGGATGCGATATTCAATACCAAGTGGTTCCTGATAAAGGAAAAAATTGTTGAGATGGAAAATATTGAAGTGGCCGATGATGATTACAGGAAAGCAGTAGGTGACAATGCAAAGCGCTTTAATATTCCCGAAGACAAACTGATTGAAATATACAAGGGAAACGAAGATATGAAATCCCAGATATTAACGGATAAAGTTCTTGATTTTATCGTAAAAAATGCGAAAGTTACAGAAGTGGAAGAAGTAAAGAAAGCTGAAGATTTAAATCTTTAATTCACAGGATACGGTTTTTGATTTAATAAATTTAAAACATTAAAAATGGATTTTACAAGTATTATAAAAAGCCGAGAAGCAGAGATAGCAGCCGGGTTAGACAAGGCAAAACAGTTCAAAAGCCAGCTCGTTCCTATCGTAGTCGAATCGTCATCAAGAGGTGAAAGGGCGTACGATATTTATTCAAGACTTTTAAAGGAAAGATTGATTTTTCTCGGCACTCCGATATTCGATGAGATAGCATCGCTTATTGTTGCACAGCTTTTATTTCTTGAATATGAAGATCCCGACAAGGACATAATGCTTTATATAAATTCTCCCGGCGGCAGCATTTCAGCCGGCCTGGCTATTTATGATACAATGTCGTATATAAGGTGCGATGTCTCGACAACATGCGTAGGTATGGCGGCATCGATGGGTCAGATTCTTCTTACAGGAGGTGCGGCAGGGAAAAGGATAGCGCTTCCGAATTCAAAGGTCATGATGCATCAACCGTTGGGAGGCACGCAAGGACAGGCGACGGATATTGAGATATACACAAAGGAGATGTTAAAAACAAGAGACAACATTTACAGGATAATTTCTCACCATACTGGAAAGTCAGTTGAACAGATTGCAAAAGATGCTGAGAGGGACAACTGGATGAATGCCGAAGAAGCAAAGACATACGGACTAATTGATTTAATTTTAAGAAAAAGAGAAGTATCGGGAAAGAAAGAAAAGTAATTTTGCCCGAAGTAAAATAAATAAATATTTTTGCCGGGATGCAATGCCCCTGCATCCCGTGTATCCCATTAAATTCTACAGTTTAATAAACCTTAGATTAAAATTTATGCTGAGAAAATTTGAAATAACGGAAAATAAATTTGTAGAATCCGAAAAACTGGTAGCTCCCGTCTTATTGTATATAAATCCAGATGAAAATGAAAAAAGATACCTGATTGATGATCTGAAAATAGATGAGCACACATTAAATTCTTCTCTTGATCCTGATGAGCTTTCAAGGCTGGAATTCGAGCCGGAACACATAGCAATCATCCTGAAGCGACCGAGGAATTATTCGGGAAAGGATTTTCTGTTGTTTAAGACCACTTCCCAGGGAATGTTTCTTTTCAGTGATAAGCTTGTAATAATCCTTTCTGATGACCTGAACATATTCGAGGGAAAGCATTTCCTGAAAATTAAATCCGTAAAGGACTTAATGTTACGGATAGTGCTTGGAGCGGTTTATCATTTTCTGGAGCATTTGAAGATATTCAACACGATTTCCGATGAACTGGAGAAAAAAGTAAATACATCGATGGGGAATAAGTATCTGATTAATTTGTTCACTCTTGAAAAAAGCCTAGTTTATTATTTGAATGCTATTAATTCCAATTCGCTGGTTTTTGAGAAACTGAAATATTATTCGCAGAAAATTGGATTTAATTTCGAAGAGAATGAAATGCTGGAAGATCTGATAATCGAGAATACACAGTGTTACAGACAGTCAGAAATTTATTCGAATATTCTAGCAAGCCTTATGGATGCAAGGGTATCGATTGTAAGCAACAATATAAACTTGCTAATGAAAACGCTTAACATCATTACGATTCTTATTATGGTGCCGACACTCGTTGTAAGTGCTTTTTCAATGAACGTAAAAATTCCGTTAGCTGACCATCCGCATGCTTTTTACATCATTATGGGGCTGGCTTTAATATCGGTTTTTACTGTAGTTTTAATATGGAAAAAAATGAAATGGTAAACTAAAATTATGACATTTATATCTTGAAAATCTTTCATTTTTAAATTAACTTAAACATTTTATAATAATATAACTTATGAATTTTAAATTAATTAACCGAATTACCGGTGCAATAGTTTTTGTTTTCGCAAGTATAATATATATTCTTACTGTACAGCCTACAATGTCTTTTTGGGATTGCGGTGAGTTTTTAGCCTGTGCCTATACGATGGGAGTACCGCATCCTCCGGGAGCACCTCTGCATGTTCTGGTGGGCAGGATTTTCACTCTGCTTCCAACAGCTGGAGATATAGGGCTCAGGATGAATTATCTTTCGGTGTTTTCAAGCGCATTCAGCGTTCTTCTTCTATATTTGGTATCAGTTAAAGTAATACTGAACTGGAAGAGTAAATTAGACAGTACGTTCGATTATATTTCACTTGCTGCAGCATCAGCAATAGGTGCCTTATCATATGCATTTTGCGACAGTTTCTGGTTTAATGCGATGGAAGCTGAAGTATACGGATTCGGTACTTTTCTTATTACTCTTTGCATTTATACAATGATGGTTTGGTGGGAAAGAGCAGATGAGCCGGGAAGCGACAGGTTAATTGTATTTTTTGCATTTGTTGTAGGTTTATCTTTGGGTATACACTTGCTGGTAGTACAATGTGTATTCATAGCGGGACTTATGTTTTATTTCAGAAGATATGAATATAACAGGAAAAGTTTCCTGATTGCAATCGGTGTTTCGATGGCAGCATTTTTTGTGGTTTATCCGATCATAGTTAAAAAGATGCCTGAAGCAATCTCGTCGTTTCCTGTTGTCGGTTTTGTGATTATAATTGGCTTACTTGTAACCGGAATTGTTTATTCAATCAAGACAAAATCATCAACTTTAAATTTAATATTCGTATCGATATTTTTTGTTATCATAGGTTATTCAACTTATATTTCAGTTTTGCAGAGGTCAAGTGTCAGCAATATACCGCTGGATAACAGCAATCCGGATAATATGGAAAGACTTCTTTCATACCTGAACCGCGAACAGTACGGTGAACAACCGTTGTTATTTCCCAGGAGGTATCTGAAAGACGGCATGCACGACAGGACATGGAAGAACTATTCAAGTGATATGGAGTTTATGTGGAAATACCAGATAAATCACATGTTCAACAGATATCTTTTTTGGCAGTATATAGGCAGGGCAGGATATGACCAGGATGAAGGAGTTGATTTTTCAAAGTTTTATGCGATACCGTTTATACTTGGACTTTTCGGACTTTTCTATCATTTCAGGCGGGATTGGAAAATGGCATTCGTATTCCTCTCGATGTTTATACTGTTAGGTGTGGTGACTGCGCTTTACCAGAATCAGCAGGATCCGCAGCCGAGGGAAAGGGATTATTTTTATGAAGGGGCATTTTATGTCTATTCTCTGTGGATAGGGCTTGGTGTTTTCGGTATTATTGAGCTGCTAAAGGAAAAATTAAAAGCAAGTTCGCTGATTCCTGCCGCTTCAGTTGTGCTTCTGCTTGCATTCGTCTTTGTTCCTGCAAACATGATAAGAGTAAATTACAAACATCAGAACAGGGCCGGAAATTTTTTCCCGTTTGATTATGCATATAATTTACTCCAGAGCTGTGCAAAAGATGCGGTGTTGTTCACAAACGGTGACAACGATACATTCCCGCTCTGGTGCCTGCAGGCAGTATATGGAATCAGGCAGGACGTTACACTTGTAAACCTGTCGCTTGCGCAGGCTGACTGGTATGACATTCAGCTTAAAAACGAAAAACCATACGGCTCGCTTCCGGTGCCATTTACATATACCGATGACCAGATAAGGAAAGTTACAAAGCAGGGTTATGCATTATGGGATGAAAACAAACTTGTATCAATTGACGTACCTCCGAGCGCTTATCCGGACACTGCCAAATCAAAGCCGGATAAACTTGTTTTCAAAATTCCAGCTACTATAAGACAAAAGGACGGAAACCAGACAATAACAGCACTGAAATCAAGCGATTTGATTATTCTTGATATTATTAAGGGAAATAAATGGGAAAGACCTATTTACTTCTCGGTAACAGTTACACCTGATAATTATATTGGATTAAATGATTATATAATCGTAGAAGGTATGGCGCAAAGACTAACACCAATGAAGGTCAACAATTCGAATATTTTCGGACTTGCAGTTGATTTTGATAAAATGTCAAAGAATCTTTTAATCGACAGGAGCGTTGTTCCTTCAAAAACACCTCAACACGGATTTATGTTCAGGAGCCTTGATAACAAGGACCTTTTCTTCGACCAGGTTCACGAAAGGTCAATAGAAATGTACAGGACGTTATATCTGTGGCTTGCAGGAACGATGATGGAAGATTCATCTAAAATGGAAATAGCAAAGAATGTTTTATATAAAATGGAGCAGAACATTCCGAAAGAAGTAACCCGATTAGATTACAGGCAGAAATACATGATAGCAATGTTCTTTGACAGGGTTGGCGATAAAGTCAAATTCAATGAATACGGAACTGAAGCATACAATGAAGCATATTCTATAAGACTTTCGAATAAGAATAATCTATCATCTTATTATAATCCATACAGGATAATGCTGGATATTCTGGAAGCAAGGGGTGATATGAAAACATCTATGGATCTTTTAAGGGAATTAAATCCGAATGACCCTGCGGTAAAGCAGAAGATGGATGCAATTAACAGCAGACTGAATCCGGTAAAGATACAGGAAAAGACACAGGATGATAAAAACCAGGATAAAAACCCGTGATAATTTCAAGGAATGAAGAATAACCAGAAAATCGGAATACTTATTGTTGCTTATAATGCGGTTACGACGCTTGGAAAAGTACTTGACAGAATACCCAAAGAAGTTTACGAAGAGATAGATGAGATTGCTGTATTCGATGACGCAAGCAAGGATGAGACTTACATGCTGTCCGTCGGGTACAAGGAAACAAAAAAGCTTGAAAAGCTCAGCATTTATCTGAACGAAAAAAACCTTGGATACGGAGGCAACCAGAAAAAGGGATTTAACTATTTCATTGAAAAAGGTTTCGATGCGGTAGTTCTTCTTCACGGTGACGGGCAATATGCGCCTGAAATCCTAAGTGATATGTACTCTCCGATAATTAATGGAGATGCGGATGTGGTTCTTGGTTCAAGGATGATGAAGAAATACGGCGGTGCGCTGAAAGGCGGAATGCCTTTTTATAAATTTCTCGGCAACAAGGTACTTACTACATATCAGAACCGTGCACTAAAAATGAACCTGACAGAGTTTCATTCAGGCTACAGGGCTTATTCGGTAAAAGGTCTTAGGAAATTGAGTCTTTCGAACTGCACAAACGATTTTCACTTTGATACGCAGATTATAATAAAAGCACATCACAATAATTTAAGAATACTGGAAATACCGATACCCACTTATTACGGAGATGAAATATGTTATGTGAACGGAATGCGTTATGCAAAGGATGTTTATCATACTACGCAGGAATACAGAAAGGCTATGTCAGGTAAAAAGAAATCTCCGATATATTCGGAGTTGTATGTCTATTATCCTTTGAAACTGTATCCTTTTTCGAGCCACCAGACTGTTATAAAACTTCTTAACAGCAAGGAAAACCAGAGGATTTTGGATATCGGATGCGGTGACGGACTCTTTTCAGAGTACATTAAGAACGGAAATACAAAAGTCGGTGTGGATTTTATTCCTGAGTCCGAGAGCATAAAGAAAAACCTTCATGAATACTACCAGAATGACCTTAATAACGGACTTCCTGAAGGAATTAAGGAAAAAGATAAATTCGATTACATACTTATGCTTGACATACTCGAGCATTTGTATAATTATGAGAATATCCTCGATCAGTCGAAAGAGCTTTTAAAGCCGGACGGCAGGATTGTAATTTCACTGCCTAATATAGCAAATATTTATGTAAGGCTCAGTTTACTTTTTGGAAGGTTCAATTAC
Organism: Ignavibacteriota bacterium; assembly: GCA_016218085.1. GTDB lineage: Bacteria > Bacteroidota > Ignavibacteria > Tepidaquicellales > Tepidaquicellaceae > FEN-1279. The sequence continues at coordinate 95,910 of JACREY010000022.1, read as the reverse complement.
GGTGACAAGGGAATTCTGGACAGGACACATCTTAAATTCTTTACATTAAGTTCTATAAAAAAGATTTTGAAAGAACACAATCTGGAAATATTAAAGCAGAAAGTTACCCCGATACCAATTATCGAGGTGCTACCGAATTTTATGAAAAATAATATCGGAAAAGTATTCAACTTTTTATTATACTTAATAACTGTACCCTTTAAGCGGTTATTCGGTTACCAGTTCATATTTATAATCAGGAACAAAGTCTAATATAAAAAATACAGGAGTTTTAAATGGCAAAAACTGTGAAAAAGCCGGTTAAGCCGGAAATAAAGACAAAACCGGAAGTATTCAGGGATTTGCTGGAAAATAACTGGCTGAGTCTTGGTATTCTTTTATTATTCTGGGTGATTTTTTTCAGGCAATTGATATCTGGCGGAGCATTTATAGGAGATGACTTTTTAGAGCAATATTATCCGGGAAAAACACTGTCGGCGGTATCGCTAAGCAAAGGGATAATTCCATTCTGGAACCCATTTACATTCAGCGGCATGCCTTTTTTTGCCGACCTTCAGATTGCAATATTCTATCCGTTTAATTACATCCTGAAATTCTTTGTGTCGGGTGAGCATTTATCTCCTGTTGTTTTGCAATTTACGATTGTTCTGCATTATTTAATTTGTTCGATATTCTGTTTTTATATCGGAAAGCATTTTAAGTTTACCAATACTGCTTCCGTGATTTTCTCGCTGATGTTCACTTATTCGAGTTATATGATTATTCATATGATTCACATGCCTTTGATAGAAGCGGTTATTTGGCTCCCCATAATATTTTTGCTGTGGCTTAAATTTATTGAGACAAAAAAATATATTTTTGTTTTTTCGGCAACTATTCTAATGACTTTTGCAATTTTGGCAGGTTACCCGCAAGCAGCATTTTATATTTATCTCTATATATCTGTTTATGTTTTAATTGTTTTCATAAATAAAATCAGGGAAAAGGATTTTTCGTCTGTCAGGAGTCTTGTTATCGGTTATCTTGTTTTCTTTATTTTTTCATTTGGAATGGCAGCATTTCAGCTTCTTCCTTCAAGTGAATTCGTAAACCTTTCTAACAGAGCAAAGATAACATATAATTTTGCAATCGAAGGTTCGGTAGAACCGAGATTTTACTTTAGCTTCTTCCTTCCAAAGCTTTTTGGGGTTTGGAAGTTTAACGAAGCATCTTCTGATATCAGCTGGTGGGCGACAAAGGAAACATTTATGTTCTCAATTGCAAATATATACATTTCGATTTTATCTGTTGTTCTGATAATACCCGCTATTGCGGTAAGACTTAAGAGCAAAACGGATAAATCAATGACATGGTTTTTAATCGGTATGGCATCATTTTCGCTTCTGTTTGCGACAGGGGGTTTTTTCTTTTTCCACAAGCTCATCTGCTCTGTTCTTCCTTTCTTCGGTAGATTCAGAAACCCGGGGCATATTTTGTTTTTATACTCTTTCAGTGTTTCACTTCTGACTGCATTAGGAATAAATGAAATGCTTAAAAACAAGCGTGCATTCGCAGAAGTATTTAATAAGAAATTTTATATTACTTTGCTGTCTGTCTTTACTTTAGTACTGATTCTGGTTTATTCGGGTACGTTTACAGTGAGCGTTCAACAGGGTGCCGATAAAATAAATGCATGGATTAAAGGGCAGTATCTTTCTTTTTTCATTTTCATGGTGGCATCATCTTCTGTGATTTATTTTTACTTAACGGATAAAATTAAGCTTAAGGCGTTTATAGTTTTGCTTCTTCTAATTACTGCATCAGATATTTATTTTAATTGGTATGAACAGAATAACGGCTCGACTAATCCCGAAATATTATTCAACCAACGAAAACAAAAGGAAGAAGAATTTAAAAACGAATTGAAAAGCGAAATATTCAGGGTAAACATGAGAGAACATCCTTACCCTGCATATTATCAAAGGAACGGCGGAATGATAAGCAGGATACCGTTTTTAGAGGGATACGGTGCATTGATTCTTGATAAATATATTCCAATAAACAAAACGGAACCCGGAAGCACGCAGACACACGATATAATGAATGTGAAATATAAACTTGAACCTGCTTCACTTAAATCAGGAAATCCGAACAACTATAAATTCTTTGTTAATGCAAGTTACCTGCCGAAAGCAAGGATGTTTTATGATGCAAAATATTTCGAGGAAAAAGATTCTGTTGCATTGAAGAATTATATGGCAGGAAAGGATTTTGATCTTCATAAAACTATTGTTATCGAAACTGATAAAAAAGATTTTCAATTGCCAGTTTTAAAAGATTCATTGTTGCCAAAGTCGGATGTGAAAATTGTAAATTACGATTTGAATAATATCACGGTGGAAGTGGAAACCACAGAGAATGGATTTTTATTTTTAAGCGAAGTTTATTATCCCGCATGGAAAGCCTACGTGGACGGGAAAAGCACGGACTTATTCAGGGCGGATTATTGCGAAAGAGCAGTTTATCTTGAAAAAGGAAAGCATACGGTTTTATTTAATTACGAATCAGATACGTTTAAAACAGGCATGAGCATTTCACTACCGCTGTTGTTTATCTGGATGCTTGGAACTATATTTTTTACATATACATACGGAAGAAAAAAAAGAATGGATATTCAAACTAAGGATAAATGAAAATACTGATAAATGCACTATCGGGAAACGGCGATGCACTGATGTTTTCTCCGGCGTTGAAACTGCTCAGGGAGAAGCTACCCGGTGTGCAGATTGATATGCTTGCAATGTACAAATCCGTGAAAGAAATGTATTCCCGGTCACCTTATCTCGATGAAATATTTTTTATCGATTTCCTTCGCCAGTCAAAAATTAAATCACTCAAAGAAATCAGGGCTATAAGAAAAATGAAATATGATGTATCCATAAACACATATCCCGCTAACAGGAATGAATACAACATTCTGAATTTCCTGCTTGGCGCAAAGAAAAGAATGGCACATCATTATATCCATACGAATTATTTCAGGCTTGAATTCCTGAATACTGATTTAGCCGAAGAAGTGAAGAATAAGCACAATGTACTTCAGAATATCGAGGGTGTAAAAAAAATTATCAAAATTGCCGAAGACGAAAAAATCGGAAATATGGAAATCGCTCTGAACCACGAAGATGAAAAAGCAGCTAAGGAATGGATAGAAGAAATTAATCCTGATAAAAAGTTAGTAGTCGGTTTTCACGCAGGTTCTGCATTACTGAAAAACCACATTAACAAGCGCTGGGATAAAAATAAATATTCAGAGCTCGGGAAAAAGCTGATGGAAGAAAAAAATGCTCTTATACTTTTATTCGGGAATGAATTCGAACTTAACAATGAAATTAATGAAATGATGGGAGGCAGGGGAGTGATTGCCTCTACAAAGAATTTCATGGATTCTATGGCGCGGCAGAAATTCTGTGATTTATTTGTTTCGAATGACACGGCATTTCTCCACTCTGCCGCGGCTTTCGGGATACCTACCGTCGGAATATTCGGATATACGAATCACAAAGAACTATATCCGTGGAACTGTTCTCATATTATTGTAAGAAAAGAACTTGAATGCAGTCCGTGTTTTTTCAATTCGCCAAAACCCGCCACCTGCATATATTCCGGTGAAGATGAATTCAAATGTATGAAGACTATCGGAGTGGAAGAAGTTTTTGCTGCCTGCGAAAAATTACTCACTGAAAAATAATTATTGAGTTTACCCTTCCTGCTATTGCTTTTAATTCATAATTCAGCATTCATAATTCATAATTTAGAAATCATCTGTTAAAATCCCAGACGATAGTAAATCTTGAAATGGAATTCAGGAACCCTCCTCGTGCATCATAAGGATAAATAGCGGTAGTATAGTTTACTTTATCGAATAGATTTGCTATAGTTAGGTTCACGTTTGCTGTCCCTATTCTTGCACCTATATAAAAATCAACATTGAAGAAATCTTTCCTGATAAAACTACCGTTCTGATAAGTGTAACTTTCCCCGTAAAATTGCTGTTCGGTCGAAACAATTGGCGCTTCAGAAAAATATTTTGCACTTATTCCAATTCTTAAGTCGAGCCTGTTTTTAAAAAGAAAATCGTGATAAACAATATCTGATTTTAAAAATATCTTCGGGAATAAAGTATCAGATGTATAATTCGCATTTATACCGAAGTCGAAATATTTTGTCAGAAGTTTAATAGTGTAATTCCCGTTTTCGGGGGAAAATGACGAATTACCTGCATTTACGTATTTAAAAGCATACTGATAGGCATCAAGGTAAAGAGACTTATACCGTGATTCAAAACCGAATTCATAATAATCTCTGTCTGTATAATAACTTTTTCCGTTTGTCGAATTAAAACCTCCTTTAATCATCAGTGAATAGTCCGCATTATTTTCTATTTTATATTTACCTTCCAGACCAAAGCTATTATGAAAAACATCATACATATAATCTGTTCTGTAAGAACCCGATAAAATCAATTTGCTTAAAATAAAATCAAGTTTTGATTTTAAAGAATAAAAATTATTTGTGTATGCGTAAATAATGTTATCGCTAAATCCGGGAATACTGAAAAATGGTGCGAGAGAATTATTGGTATAATTAAAATATGCATTACCTCCAACCATTAATCTTGTTTCGATATCATTTGTGAATATTTTTCTTAAATTTTGGCTTAAATCAATTCCATATTGAATATAGTGATAATCATTATGCAGGTAAACGCCAGTATCCACACCGTTTTCGCCGTTCCTGAGAATTCTTAATGTGTTATTAGAATAAAATATCATTTTAGTCAGAGAATTATTATCATTCAGAAAATTTCCTGTAAAAGTAATATCTGCATTATAATTGGAAATTCTTTCATATTGTCCGAGACTATATACATCTGCAAAATTAGAGCTCTTTAGCGTATCATCTGTATTATACTTGAGGCCGTCATTCAATCCTCTGTTCGTTACGTTATGACAAAAAGCTGCTTTAATATTAAGCTTTTGCGAAACATAATAATTAAATTTGAACCTGCCTCTCCATACGTTATAAGAAGAATTCTGATAATACCCATCCGTAAAGTGGCTGTTTATTCCGAAGATAAAATTAAATTTCTTTGAAAAGGGGATGTTAAGTGAAAAATCTGCAAACAAGGCTCCATACCTGTCCTGAGAGTATCTTAACTGAGAAAAAATAGTCGGCTGCAATGCATCTTTGGTAATAATGTTCAAGCTTTTTCCTGTCGAATTAAAACCGTAAAGAAATGATGAAATATTTGAAACCTCTTCCACTTTCTGAATCTCGCTGACGGATATATTCTCTTCATCAAATCCGCCGAAATAATTATCGTTAATTTGCACTCCGTCTTTGAAAATTCCAATCTGCCTGGAGTCAAAGTTATTGAAATTAATCGGATTTCTTCCACCTATTCCGAGGTAGTGAATAAAATATCCTGCTTTCTCATTCATTATTTCGGAAAGATTTCTTCTATCGCTCCAGATAAAATCCTTCACTCCTATAGTATCTGACTTAATATCGAGCATATAAGCATTACGAATCTTGTTAGTATCGAATGGAGTTCGGTAAACCGAGTCTCTCTTTACAGGCTGGGAAACTGAATAGCCGCTGCACAATAAAAATAATGATAATGCAGAAAAAAATATCCAGCGGTTAATATTATTCGCATTAAGAATCAAATTATTTCTTCTGACTTGATATCGAGATTATCAAGATTGTTTTTATGCTTTATTATTTTAGCATCTACAAGAAATATGACTTCTTCGGCTATATTTGTAGAGTGGTCTGCAAGCCGCTCCAGGTGTCTTAAAAGTGAAATCGAGTGAGCACCAGCATTGACAAGCGAACTGTCTTTTGTCATTTCGTCTATCAGTTTGTAGAAAATAGTCCTGTCCATTTCATCTATAATATCGTCTGATTTTATAACACTTAATGCGATTTCGTGGTCATTATTAACGAAAGAATCGATAGCTTTCTGAACAACAGTCATTACTTTCTCAGCCATAATATCAAGTTGAACTCTTTTTAACAAGTCAATATTGTTTGCGAGCGGTTCTGCTCTTTCGGCAATGTTAACTGCAATATCGCCCATTCTTTCGAGGTCATTGTTAATTTTTAGTGCAGACATAATCAGTCTCAAATCCACGGCTACCGGTTGTGTGAGTGCGAAGATTTTCTGGCAAAGCTTGTCAATTTTCACATCATATTTATCCACTTTACTGTCACGCTCAATTACGATTTTACCCATTTCAAGATTTCCTTCAAACAGGCTTTTGACAGCAAATTCGAGCTGTTCTTCGACGAGGCTTCCCATTTTTATTACCTTTGTTTTCAAAAGGTCTAATTCTTCTTCAAGATATTGATACATTTCATTTAATTTTATTTTTAAAAATTATCCGAACTTTCCTGTAATATAATTTTGCGTTCTTTCATCTTTCGGAGACATAAACATTTTTCTGGTCGGGTCGAATTCGATAATTTCACCTGATAGAAAAAATGCACAGAAGTCGCTGACTCTTGCCGCTTGCTGAAGGTTATGGGTAACAATTACTATAGTTATTGATTTCTTAAGTTCAAAGATCAATTCCTCAATCTTTGAAGTAGAAATTGGGTCAAGTGCACTTGCAGGTTCATCCATTAATATTATTTCAGGATTTACGGCAAGGGCTCTGGCTATACAGATTCTCTGCTGCTGTCCTCCGGAAAGGCTGTAAGCAAATTCATTCAATCTGTCCTTGACTTCATCCCAGATTGCAGCGCGTTTTAAGCTTGTCTCCACTATTTCATCTAGCATTTTTTTGCTTTTTACTCCGTTTATCTTAGGACCATAAGCAACGTTATCATAAACGGTTTTCGGAAATGCATTTGATTTTTGAAAAACCATTCCGACTCTTCTTCTAAGTTTTACTACATCAATTTTTTTTCCGTAAATATCTATTCCATCAATTTTTACCGTTCCGGTAATATTAACATCAGGTATGAGGTCATTCATTCTGTTTAAAGTCCTGAGGTAAGTAGATTTTCCGCAACCTGAAGGACCTATCAGTGCTGTAATTTTCTTTTCTTCAATATTTAAAGAAATGTTATTCAGTGCCTGAACTTTTCCGTAAAAAAGGCTTAATTTTTCGGTCTCGATTTTAATATTTTGCAAAATGTATAAATATATTTTCTTAAGTAAACCTTTAAATATACAAAAAATTAAGAAATTATTCCTTATTCTTATATTAATAAACTGTTAAAAATCAGCTGTCTGTTATTTTACCGTCAGATATTTTTATTATTCTGTCACATCTTTGTGCGAATTCCTCGTTATGGGTGACAATCAGATACGTTTGGTTGAATTTTTTTCTGAGTTCAAAAATCAGGTCTATCACTGATTCTGCATTCTCCGTATCGAGATTTCCCGTCGGTTCATCCGCGAGGATAATTCTAGGGGAGTTTATAAGTGCTCTGGCAATTGCAACCCTCTGCGCCTCTCCGCCTGAAAGTTCCGAAGGTTTATGGTTTTCTCTTTCTTCAAGACCAACTTCCTTCAGAATCCTGTGTGCATTCTTTTTATCTTTATTTCCGGAAATCATTGAGGCAATCTGAACATTTTCAATAGCGCTGAATTCAGGAAGTAGGTGATGGAACTGGAAAATGAAACCTATTTCTTTAGCACGGAATTCAGCAAGCTGCTTATCGGAAAAAGAAAATACATCGTTTCCCTCGAATATAAACTGTCCTGAATCAGGTCTGTCGAGCGTGCCGAGGATATGAAGCAGGGTACTTTTTCCTGCACCTGATTTCCCTACAATTGCAGCAATTTCACCCTTATATACTTTCAGGTTAATTCCTTTCAGAACATTAAGAGTATTTTGCTTCGTAATCTTGTACGATTTTTTAATATCCGAAATCTCAAATAATATATCTTTTTCCATTAAAATAATTTAATTATAATTTATTCCCATCTTATTGATTCTACGGGATTCAGCTTTGCAGCACGCCTTGCAGGATATAATGAGGCAAGGAAACACAGCAGAAGTGCAGCAAGAGAAACAAAAATGAAATCTGTTATATTAATCACCACCGGAAGAGCATTTATTTTGAATACTGCTGAATCTAGAGTATAAAACTCAAAATACTTTTGTGCAAGAATTACTCCTGCACCGATAAATGAACCTGCGAGCATTCCTATCAGTCCCACGACAAACCCCTCGAAAAGGAAAATTCTTGTTATGGTATTGTCCGATGCACCCATTGCTTTCAGTATTCCAATATCACGTTTTTTCTCAATAACGGTCATTGTTAGTGAGCCGAGAATATTAAATGAAGCAACTGCGATTATCAGGCTTAAAATAATAAAGGCCACCCATCTTTCAATTTTCAGAATTGAATAAAAATCAAGATGGAGATCATACCAGGTCAGGATATTAAATTTATCACCGAGTGTATTTTGAATACTGATTTTAGTTTCGTCTGATTTGTTGATATCATTCAGCCTGATTTCAATTCCGCTTACTGCATCACCCAATTTAAAAAGATTTTGCGCATTTAAAATTGAAATGTATGCATACTTTGAATCATACTCCCGGTTATCAGAATCAAAAATACCCCTGACAATAAATTCCATTGTAATCGGTTCGACGAACTGTGTGAGTGAATATTCAAGTCCTACAGGACTTAGTATGGTGATTGTATCACCGATATATGAGCTGAGCTGGTCAGCAAGAGCCAGTCCCAGGACTATTCCGCCGAAGTCCCCGTCGTTTTTCAGATCAAATTCACCCAGTTCTGTAATTTCCTTTACACCGGAAACTTTATCCACGCTTTCTTCGTCTACACCTTTTATAAATATGACTTTATTGGAATTCTTCTTCGTCAGCATTCCTTTATTCATAGTGAAAGGGGATGAATTCGAAATCCCCATACTTTTTATACTTCCAAGAACATTTTCATATTTATCCATCTTTGGTCCGGCTTTTGATTCTATGCGAATGTGAGGGTCAAAGCCAATGAGAATCGAGGAAACCTTTTGGTGGAATCCGTTGAAAACAGAAAGTACAATTATCATGGCTGCAACTCCGATAGTGACCCCAATTACTGAGATAGCTGAAATCACAGTAATAAAGCTTACCTTTCTTTTTGAAAACAAATATCTCTTTGCTATGAAAAATTCTGTATTCATTTATTCGTCGAAGACTATAACGGATTCGCGGTACTGCCTTACTTTGTTTTTATCTATTTTGCTTATTAAATATTTTTCAAGTTCTGTCTGAAGTTTTTCAATATTCCTGTCGTCTTTCAGCTTTTCAAGTTCATATCGCACGTGTAAAACCCTGTTGTCGAGTATGTGCCTGGTTATGCCAGCCGGTACCCTGTCGTGATTGTCAGCAATCTGAACAATCTGCTTTTTTGTAAAACAAGGAAACTCAATGAGAGTTCCTTCTTTTCTCGTATATTTCCTGAGGTCGCTGATTGTGATTTCCTCTTCAGACCTGTCAAAACTGTAAACGTTAAAATACGATTTTGTAAACAAATTTAAAGTCTCAATCATCTTCCTGAAATTTTTCGGAAGTCCGATTAATAGGGATTTATTTTTATTTATATCCGAGGCAAGAATATAATTGAAATTCTCTTTAAGTGTTTTTGAGCCGACTTTATGTGCAACAGAATTATAATTTAATCCAAGATTATCGCAAATTGCAGTTAATTGATTCAGATCCAAACCATAAACAAGATGATGCCATCTCTTGAGTTTAATCTTGCTATTTCTGTAATCTATTACCTGAGCAATAGCAAGTTTACAGCCGATTTCCTTCAGTGTACTTAGTCTGTTTGCTCCGTCAATCAATATCAGGTCTTTATTGTATCTTCCTACAATCACAGGATTCAAAAGGTGCTTACTGCCGGCAATCCTGTCATATACATTTCTCAGCCTGTTATATTCCGTAGTTTCGTGAAGTTTAATATCTTTGATTTTAAGAATTTCAAGCTCAAAAAAGTTTACAGTGTAATTTATCATTTAATCGAATTCTTTCTTTTCAAATATTATTTAGTACATTTTAATATTCCGAATATTATTAAATTTACTGAATATTATTTGTTTATTCTATGGTTTTTAAATTGCACAAATCTATACAGAAGAAAAATAAAATAAAAAAAAAGCCCGCTTTTATGCGGGCTTTTTTGGGGTTACGGGATTAGTTATTGGATTCTGTATGGTATCCCGACTTCAGTAGATGCAAATTTAGTCACATCATCATCATAGAGCGATTCGTGAGTCGATGCACTGAAGTAGGCATTATGATTTCCATACTTGTGCTGATTATAAATTGTATATGTCTTTGAGTATACTCTGTCAGTTCCGCTCATTCCTTCATACGCAAAGGGCACTCTGTGGAATCCGAATGAATTTCTTGCCCAGTGGAAGGCTACTATATCGTTCGGAGTTGGTGATGTTGAATTAACATAAATTTTAACGTGTACCTGGTCGCCTCTGCTGAATACCGGGATTCCTGCGCCGCCGAATCTCATAGTCGTCCAGTATGAATTCTGGAATTCGGGTCCTATGATAGTGTAAGCCGGCGTTGAAGCACCGTTTTTATAAACTTCAACCTTGTTAATCTGCTCGTGCTGGCTGCCTACCTGAGGTTCGGTAGTTCCTCCACTCAAATTTGACACCTGATAAACTCTCCAGTTATATCTCGGCTTCGGGCTTCTGTCAATTCTTTTAAAAACTATATTTCTGTTCAGTACTTCTTTATAAGGCTTGGTAATTGTTTGCAAGACACCGCCAACATAACCGATAATTATATAATTACCTGAAATAGTTCTTGTTACTGCAATATATTTCAGAGAATCATTTCCCGTAATCTGATAATTAACATTTACCCCGGTGATTTTTCTTCCCCATTTCTTCAGTGTATCGATAGGGGATAATGAACCACCGTCATCGGAAACTGCCCCTGTGTCAAGGTCAGAAATTTCCTGAGACATTAAATTGTCTTCATCAGTTACTGTCCCGCTGTATCCGCTGTTTATCACCAGTTGCATAAACTGTTCGTCTGTAAGTTCTGTGGGCTCGACTGAGTTGTCTTTGTTGCAGCTCGATAAGAAAATTGATAAGAGAAAAACGAGTGCTACTGCAGAATAATTTACTATTTTTTTCATGACTGAAATATTTTTAGTTTGTAAAGTTTTATTTATAGACAAAATAAAATTTCAAAAGGTTTAATCCTCAGGAACTATTATATGCAAAATTAGTATTACCATTATGTATTGAAACAAGAATCTAATTTCACTTAATTGCTTAATAATTAATTTAACTATAACTTAATATGAAAAACGCATTCTTTTTATTTTTGATGATTATTCTTCCTTTTGCAGTAAATTCACAGGTTATATCTGAAAAGACGCTGGTAAAATTTGAAAACATTAATGAAGCTGATCCCTATTCTTTCACCTATGACGAAAAAACCGGAACATATCTTTATATGGTTTATGATTCTACAAGAAATCCGGGAAACATGGTTATGAGCAACAAAGGAAATACGGACTGGTATGACTACATCGATTATTTCTCCGCTGTTTTTGATGAGAACGGAAATTACTATACGACTGCAAACAAGAAAATAAACGATACAACCTACAACTACTATTTTTTAAGAAACGGAAAGCAGGAACTGCAATACGAATACATAAGTTCTGAGCTTGCTTTTAATGCCGGAAAAATATATTTCCTTTGCAACGATAAGGGTAAAGCTTTTATCACAAGTTATGATTTTAAAGGCGGAAGCTTTTCAAAAGGAAAGGAATATAATGAAATAGTTCTTTGCGAATTCGGAAAAATACCGTACGAAGGAGAGCCAATCGGAAAAATCGGATTCACAAAAGCAGGGAAGCCATATTATATTGCAAAGTCCGATGGTTTTGCCTGCCTGGTAATCGGCGAAAGCGAGCAGAAGCATTATGCGGATATAGAAGCATATAATTTCATATCAGATTCGAAAGGTAATTTTGCATACACGGCAAAGGATACAGGGAGCTTTATGAATTCAGGCGGAGCATTTGTTGTATATAATGACAGGCATTTCAAACCTTTTTCTTATGTCTATAATCTTATTCTGGATAATAAAGGGGAAGTGTATTACATTGCAACCGATGAATTCGCGGATGCCTCACCGCAGAGAATAATGCGCGGTGACAAGGTTTTGAGCAAAACATATTCGGGCGGAGTTTATAATCTCGGGTTTACAAAAGACAACAAAATGTATTTCATTGCAAGCGAAAAGAAAAAGAAATCCGAAGAGTACGAATCATTTATAGTATTTGACGGAAACGAAGGCAAGCGTTATCAGTCGATATTTAGCGTTAAAGAGATGTCCGACGGAAATCTTTTATATACAGGATTAATAAATGAAAACAAATCCGTAATAGTAAAAGGGGATGAAGAAATTAATATCAGCAAAAATAATCTTGTCTCTGCCGAGCTTTTACAAGACGGCAGACTCGCTTACATAACCGCGCAGTACGGTAATTATGAAACAAAGGTCAAGGACAAATATTTCATAAACATTGACGGAAAAAACTATGGACCATACGACGGACTACAGGCAATAAGTTACATGTCACCGGAATACCTGCTTTCAGATTCAAAAGGAAACTTTGCATACATCGTCAACGGAAACAGGAATTTCGAGGAATACTATTCAATTGTTTACTGGAATGGAGGCAAGAGCGATGAATTCGATTACATTCAGGAAATTAACCTTGTAAAAGGAAAACCTCTTTACATCTGTGCAAAAAGCATAAGCAAAGACAGTTATATAAATACACAAAGATTATACTACGGAAACAAGCCGCTGACAGGTGAATACAGTGCATTGAACTTTTACAAGTTCGATGAAAAAACGTTGACGGCAACATTTGCAGTAACAAAAGGAAACGAGCTTGTTAGGGTCGAAGTGAAGTTTTAAGGCAAGAAACAGAAGCTGAAGAAAACTATTCGAACATAGTCAATAAATTTTTATCAATCCCGTTCAGGAATTCCCCGGACGGGATTCTTTTTTTCCCTTCGAGCTGGATTTCCAGAAGTTCGAGAAGGTTATCCCCAGTATTTACAAATAATTTTTTTCCGTCAATCAGGATTTTGCCCGGCTCTAAGGAAGATTTTAAAACGGTGTTGCAGCTTTTAAAAATTTTAAGGACCTTGCCATTCATATGTGTGAAAGCCGCGGGATAGGGAGAGAGACCGCGTATCTGATTATGTATTACTTCAGATGGTTTCTTCCAGTCAATCAGGCAGTCCTCTTTGAAAATCTTAGGTGCTTTTGTTGCAAGAGAATCATCCTGAACCTTCAATTCATATTTACCTGTTTCAATCAGTTTAAGTGATTTAAGAAGAAGTTCTGCTCCCAGAACGGAGAGTTTATCGTGCAGAGTGCCTGCATTATCCTTTTCAAGTATTTCAACTTTCTGCTGAAGGATAATATTACCCGTATCTGCCTTATCCTCGAGGAAGAAGGTTGTGAGACCTGTTTCCTTTTCACCGTTAATAATTGCGCGGTTAATCGGAGCGGCGCCGCGGTATTCCGGCAGATAGGAAGCGTGAACGTTGACAGAGCCGAGTCGAGGGAACGCATACACTTCTTTCGGGAGCATTCTAAAAGCGATTATCACAATTAAATCAGGATTAGCATCATGCAAGGTTTTCAGAAATTCAGGATTTTTCAGCTTCTCGGGCTGGAGAACAGGGAGATTATTTTCGAGCGCAAATAATTTAACATCAGAAAACTGCTTTTTAAGTCCGCGTCCTTTTTCCTTATCCGGAACGGTAACCACGAAAGGGATTATGTAATTATTATCAACAAGGATTTTGAGGGAGGGGACTGCGAATTTCGGCGTACCCATAAAGACAATCTTCATTTTTTTATCAATTATTATTTCCTTATTTTTAAATAAAACAAATCTATGAATATTGAAAATGGAAAAATGGAGAATGGAAAATGGTCATTTATAAATCAGTTTACTGCTATTACTATTTTCCTTTTTCCATTTTCTGTTAAATGTTCTCATAGAGCGGATAATCCGCTTCGGCTTTTCCTTTTTGTATTCTTCTAAGTTGGCTTTTGACTTTTTTCAGTTCATCATCATTCAGGTAGTCGACAAAAAGTTTCCCGTGCAGGTGGTCAATTTCGTGCTGTGCCACGCGGGAAAGAAAGCCATCGATTTCGATTTTAATCTCATTCATATTAAAATCATTATATTTCAGGAAAATTTTATCGGGTCTGGTAAGAGCCGCTCTGACATCAGGAATGCTCAGGCAACCTTCCTCAATTGTTTCTTCACCGTATATTTCAATAATCTCAGGATTAATCAAAATAAGCGGTTTTACATCCTTATATTCATCGATGCAGGAAATATCCACCAGGCACAGTGACAGGTCGCTGTTCACTTGCGGAGCTGCCAGTCCGACACCATTTGCATTAATCATAGTATAGAACATATTATCTACGAGTTCGATAAATTTTGTGTCAATCTGTTCCACTTTTTTTGTTTCTTTCCGCAGAACTTCCATTCCATATGTAGTAATCGGCAATTGTACCGGCATAAAAGATATTTAATTTACTATATTTTCTGAAACAAATAAAATTTTCAAGAAATTTCAAAAAATCCATCCATAAATTGCAATATAATTATATTAAAATTGTGAAAAAAGATAGATAACCGTTTAACTTTACATAATAATTGCGCTTTTACTGTTTCAAAAGCGCAAAAATAGTGCAATTCCGGAAAATCGAAACAATAAAAACTGTTGTCCGCCGCGGCGGATTGCAGTTTTGTTGTCGTTCAGTGATTTTGGGCTAAAATCGGCATTGAATATTTTAAAGAACAATACCCATAATAATATAAGGTATTTTTTTCAAATTGTCAATGATAAATTTCAGATGTTAAATGAGAGCGAAATTCACGAGAGTCCCTCAAAGAGCGAGGAGACTCTCCGAGACGAGGAGGGAAGATTTTACTGAAAAAACAGTTACGTGATCTTTTTCTTCAATATAAATTTCAATTCTAAAAACATGAAAAATTCGCGATATAGAATTATCAGTAAAGCATAATAACTTTCAAATCCCTGATACTGATGTATTTGTATAAAACATTTACTGCAATTATATATTTCAACATATTACTGTTCATATAAATAAGGGGTTTCACAGTGTCGTTTACGATATAAGATGCACCGTGAAAATCCCTCCAATATAATACCGTATCAAAACTAACACCATAAATATTTTTTGCTATGGCGAAAAGTGCATTAGCGTCTGTATCTACTTTATAATTAATAACATACTTTTTAGAGGTGTCAATTTTAAATGAAGCTAAATTATCGATTTTATAAGAATTCACACCAGAGCAGTAAATACTGTCTAACAGACCGGATTTTGAAAATAAAGTGACCTGAGGTGTAACACCGGGGAGGATATTATTACTAACAGAATCATCCTTTGAACATCCGGAAATAAAGAATACCGTCAATAACAATAGAATAACAAACAATTTTTTCATTTTATTTTTTTTATATTGTTAGGAGAATTGTAAAATCGATAATATTTATCACATTAATAGTTTACCTTTTACCAATTTAATTATTCTAAATGATGAAAGACAAATTTAATAACATTCAATATTCAAAATAATATTAATTTATTTATATATTATTTAAATATCAATATAATTATAAAATAATGATAAGTAAATAATAAGCGGTAAAAATGATAGATTCTGCACTGAGAATTTAGCTTTAATTTTGTAAAAAGTATTGTTATTTTAACTATTCGTGCTCTTTTTTAGCTGAGAAAATTAAATATTTAAAATAATATATAAATAAATTCTAATTCTAAGGAGAATATTTTATGGCTGATTATAAATCAGAACAAATCAGAAATTTTTCCATCATAGGACACGGCGGCTGCGGTAAAACTATCCTTTCCGAGGGTATTTTATACGCAGCAGGAGTAACCACGAGGTTCGGAAAGATTGAAGAAGGAAACACGGTTAGCGATTACAGGAAAGACGAAATCGAAAAGCAGCTTTCGATAAATTCATCGCTGATGAACTGTATGTGGAAAAACGGAAAAGGCGAAGTTTCGAAGTTCAATATTATAGACACACCCGGATACATGGACTTTTTAGGCGAAGTGAAGTCGGCATTAAGGGTAACGGATACATCCTTACTGCTTGTGGATTCATTTAAGGGTATAGAAGTAGGGACGGAAGCCTGTTTCAAGTTTACAAAGGAAAACAGGAACAACATTATTTTGATAGTTAACAAGCTTGACCATGAAAATGCAAACTTCGACGAGACGCTGTCGCAGATGAGAGAGAGTTTCGGACCTGAGGTAGTCGTAATCACATATCCCGTAAATCACGGAATAGGATTTAATGAAGTAATTGATGTTATCAAGATGAAGATGTACAGGTTCAACACAGACGGCAAAGGTGAATACAAGATTGAAGACATTCCCGCCGACCAGAAGGACCTTGCGGATGAATACCACCAGAAATTCGTAGAAGCAATTGCAGAAGAAGACGAAGCGTTGATGGAGAAGTTTTTTGAAAACGGGACTCTGAGCGAAGGTGAAATAGTGGAAGGACTGAAAAAGGGAATGAAGGAAAGAAAACTTTTCCCCGTATTCTGCACATCTGCATCTAACAATGTTGGCGTGAGACCGATACTTGATTACATTTCGGATTACTGCGAATCGCCGGTTGACAAAGAGCCGGAAATGGTGAGCAGAGCAGGAAGCGAAGAAAAAGTTGAACTAAAGGCAAACCCAAACGGCGACCCGGTGATGTTTGTATTCAAGACAGTATCCGAGAAGAACGTAGGCGAACTTTCGTTTTTCAGGGTATATTCGGGAAAAGTTGCTCCGGGACTGGATATGATAAATACGAATAACAGCAAGTCGGAAAGACTATCGCAGGTTTATTCGATGAACGGAAAAGACAGAAAAGAGATGCCGGAAGTAATCTGCGGAGATATAGCAGGGGTTGTGAAATTAAAAGACACTCATACAAATAATACTCTTTGCATAAAATCAACTCAGATAGTACTTGATAAGATTGTTTTACCCGAGCCGAATATGACGCTTGCAATTTCGCCGACAAGAAAAGGCGATGAAGATAAATTAGGGCAGGCGCTGCATTCAATTCACGAAGAAGACCCGACATTCATAGTATCATATGATACAGATATCAAGCAGACACTAATACACGGACAGGGCGAAATCCATATTAATACTCACATCGCCAGAATGAAGACGAAATTCAATCTTGACGTGGACGTATCCGAACCGAAGATTCCGTACAGGGAAGCCATAAAGAGAATGGTACCTGAAATAGAATACAAGCACAAGAAGCAGTCAGGCGGCAGGGGACAGTTTGGTCACGTAGTTATAAAGCTCGAGCCGCAGCCGCGCGGACAGGGATTTGAATTTGTCAATGCTATTGTCGGTGGTGTCGTACCGGGAAGATTTATACCTGCGGTAGAGAAGGGTATAATCGAAACAATGGAAAGCGGCGTGCTTATTGGCTGTAAAGTTATTGATGTAAAGGCGACTCTGCATTTCGGAAGTTTCCATACAGTTGACTCGGACGAAATGTCATTCAAGATTGCCGCATCGATGGCATTCAAGAAGGGATTCAAAGAAGCAAGTCCTGTGATACTCGAGCCGATATACACGGTAGAAATATATTTCCCTGAAGAGTTTATGGGAGCCGTATCCGGTGACGTATCATCCAGAAGAGGAAAAATTCTCGGAATGGAAGCAGAAGGCAGGTTGCAGGTGATCAAGTGCACGATTCCTCTTTCAGAAATGGGCGGATATTCATCAAAGCTTCGCTCACTTACACAGGGACGCGGAAATTATGCAAGAAAATTCTCTCATTATGAAGAAGTACCGAAAGAAGTAGAGAATAAAGTTATATCAGACTACGAAAAGAAGAGAGCAGAAGAGAACAAATAGCAGAAAACAAATAGCAGATAACAAATATCAAATAACAAATAGCAAATAAAGGGAGCGATGCTCCCTTTTTTTTATATATTGTTTTTATGCTATATAATGGTAAAAATAAACATTGAATATTCATTTATTGTAATATATATTATAATAAAAATAATATAAAATAATTCATATGAAAAAGTTATTTAACAAGGTATTATTTTTAATCCTGATTTTTACTTTTATAAATTCCTCTTTTTTTGTTAGAGATTCTATGTCGCAGTGGGTACAATGTGATGGTATTTACGGAGGAGCAGTATATTCTGTTGCATTAAATGAAAATAGTATTTATGCAGGAACATATAGTCTGGGTGTTTTTATTTCTACAAATAATGGTAATAACTGGACTCAAACTTCATTGAATAATAAGCCTGTAAGTTCTCTTCTTGTAAGTGGAAATAATATTTACGCAGGATTATCCGGGTTAATATCGAACGGGATTTGTATTTCTACAAATAATGGCATTACATTTAATCAACCTGTATTAAGTACTGAAACAATTAATACAATTGCATTAAGTAATAATAATCTTTTTGTCGGAACAAATAATGGAGTTTTTCTTTCAACTAATAACGGTGTAAACTGGAGTCAAACGACTTTAGTTAATAAACCAGTTCCTTCTATTGCTATAAATGGGAATTATATATTTGCAGGAATTGGTAATTCTAATTATGGTTTATATCTATCGACGAATAATGGTTCAACCTGGACTCAAACTTCATTGAACAATCAAATTATCAGAGCGGTTTCCATAAACGGGAATAATATTTATGCCGGTACAGAAAATGGGGTATTTTATTCTTCGAATAACGGTACGAGCTGGAGTCAAACTTCTTTGAATAATAAAGTTGTCAAGTACATAGCACTAAATGGAAATAATATTTTTGCGGTAACGGAATTTTATGGTGTATATCTTTCGACAAATAACGGGGCTAGCTGGAATCAAATAGCCTCAAGCAATCAATACATACACAAAATTGCAATTGCAGATAACAAAATATTTGCAAGTTCTGCCAATTACGGAGTTTATCTTTCTACAAATAACGGTACTAATTGGACTCAAACAGCTATGAATAATCAATACATTCGTTCAATAGTAGCAAACGGTAATAATATATTTGCCAGTTCGATTAACGGTGTACATATTTCCACGAACAATGGCATTACGTTTTCAAGAATCAATGTTTTAAATAATATAGATGTAAATGATCTTTTTATCAGTGGTAATAATATTTTTGCCGGGACATATAATAATGGTGTATTTCTTTCAACAAATAACGGAACTTCTTTTAATCAAACGGCATTGAATAACAGAAGTGTATATTCTTTTGCAGTAAGCGGTAATAAAGTATTTGCAGGAACAGAAAACGGTCTCTATTATACTACAAATAACGGTAATAATTGGACAGGATGTACTTTATATCAGAATGTTTCTTCACTTCTTATTAGCGGGAATAATATTTTTGCAGGGACATTTGATTACGGTGTTTATTTATCCACAAATAACGGAACTAACTGGATTCAAACATCATTGAATAATGTAAGTATATATTCCCTTGCTTTAAAAGATAATATAATATTTGCAGGTACTTATAATAATGGTTTATACATAACAACAAATAATGGTGTAAATTGGACACAACTATTTTTTAATAATATGAGTATTTATTCACTTGTTGCAGACGGAAATAATCTTTTTGCAGGGACAAGTGATGGTTTATATCTTTCTACTAATAGCGGTATCAATTGGATTCAAAAGAATCAAGGAATTAATATCGCACCGAGGACAGAAAAAATACTAATAGCAAATAATATCATTTATGCCGGAACAGCATTCCATTCAGTTTTAAGACGCTCATTATCTGAAATTATTGGAATAAAAACGATTTCAAACGAAATACCTTCATTATATACTTTAAACCAAAACTATCCGAATCCTTTTAATCCTGTTACGATAGTAAGATTTAAGATTAAAGATTCAAGATTTGTTATTCTGAAAGTATATGATAATCTTGGAAAAGAAATTGAAATGCTTGTGAATGAGAAAATGAATCCGGGTGAATATGAGGTTAACTGGAATGCTTCCGAATATCCGAGCGGAGTGTATTTTTATAAATTGACTGCAGGTGATTTTACGGAAGTGAAGAAGATGGTACTAATTAAGTAGAAAGTAGAAGGTATAAAGTGTAAAGTAAAAAGGGAGCGAATGCTCCCTTTTTTTTGTTTGTTTCTTTAATAAATTTTTTATTATATTAGAAAAATTTATGTGGAGAATATACACGCAGATTAAACCTCAAAGTACATAAAATACACATCTTATTTCAGCAGAACTGCATAAATTAGTTTAAAAACAGGAAGTTTGGTATAAAATTTGTAATAATTTTAATATCTTTAATATTTTCTAATTTTTAAACGGAGGTTATATGAAAAGGCTTTATTTGCCAATTATCTTAGCTTTGGTTTTTGGATTGTTTTACAGCTACATTGCATATCCACAGGCAACCAGTTTTCATATGCTAAGAAAAGGGCATTCGAATTTTTATGCTTCTACAAATGGAGGATTTGAAAATATCTCAAATATTCCGATTAATGCTTTACGTTGTACTAAATGTCATCCCGGTAAGCTGGCAAACAATACACCGATTGATACGGCTACTTATCAACCGTCATGTAACGACTGCCATAATTTTACATTAGGAAATTCAGTACCTGATTCTATATGTAAAAGATGCCATAGCAGGCAGAAAGTCGAAATTGCCAACTATACCGATAAGCACAGATCGGCGGGATTTACCTGTGTTACTTGTCACGTAAAAGATGAATTGCATGCAGATGCAACACCTTACTTCTCACCTTTTGACACAGTACAGGGTAAAAACTGCCAAACAGCAGGATGTCACAGTACAATTCCCGTCACACCAGACGATTCGCTTGCTCACTCAACACACATGAGCAAGCTTGAATGCGCAACCTGTCATACCAGGTCGATAGTGAATTGCTATAACTGCCATTTCGATACTGAAGTATGGCAGGGTATGAGAGGCTTTAAACGTCCTATCGGCCAGCTCAAAGGATTTATAATGCTAGCAAGACATGTACAGACCGGCAAAGTCGGCATTGTAAACTATCAATCAATAATTTATCAGGGGAATAAAACGTTCAATGCCTGGGGTCCTTATTATCCTCACACGATAATGCCAAAGGATTCCACGAGGACATGCGGAGAGTGCCATAACAACGCAGTAATAAGTGAGTATAACAGCACTCACCAGATTGTCGTTGCAAAATGGGATTCTGTTTCGGTTCCTAAAAAAATTGTTCATACACAGGGAGTTATTCCGATTCCGCCTGATTATCTCACATCTTTAGTTTTTGATTTCGCAAATTACACAGGTCGTCTGGATACAACATACACAAATCCGGCGATGTGGGTATTTGCAAAGAGGGGATTGAATGGTAATCAAATGCTATCAAGATATGTACTGCCTCTTACAGCTTCACAAATGACAAAACTCGGTTCGACAATCGGCATACAGCCAATCAACAGTAATACACCGGAAAAATTTAATTTACAACAGAATTATCCGAACCCGTTCAATCCATATACAAAAATCAGGTTCAGTATTCAGAAAAATACAAATGTTTTCCTGAGAGTATATAATTCACTTGGAGTATTGGTTAAGGAATTAATTGTAAATGAAAATATGAAACCGGGTGAATATGAAGTTGAATTTAACGGCAGTGAGCTTTCCAGCGGAGTCTATTTCTGCCGGATGGAAGCAGCCGATTTCAGACAAACCGTGAAAATGATGTTAATAAAATAATTTGGAAGAAAATATTAAAGATGAAATAAAAAGAGGGGGCATAAAGCTCCCTCTTTTTTATAATGGTAAATTGAAATTTATTTATTATACAAATCCCAGAGTTTTGTAAAAACCTCATCCAGAGCGGGTCCGAGGAGTGCGGGGTCGTCTGTTTTTGAGGGCATATTTTCGAAAATCACATACGGAACATCGATGCCGTTGATGTTCACGAATTTATCATTCCCTGCAATCACTTCGTGGAAATCAACTTCCTTATACATTTTTTCAAGTTTTGAATCCGGCAGGCCGTGTTCGAGTATGCTGTCGGGTTTTTCGGGATTGAAACGCTTCCTGTTTTTCCTTAGGGATTCCTCGAAAGGAACATTTACATATACTATTGCGGCGCCTTTAAGAAGTTCAGGTGAAAGATGTTTGAAGGCTTCTTTATATCCGCCGTGCTCGGTGCCGCGTGAAAATTCAATAAGGTAGGTGATATCATCGCTTTTGTCTTTGTTATCCCTGACGTGTTTTGTATAGTCGAGGGAAATTCTTTCAATTAAAAGATGCCAAAGATATTCTTCCTTGAAATAGCCGTCTGAAGTTGAATGCAGTCTGGGTTTTCCGAATTTTTTTTCGAGTATGTCATCTTCTTCGAACCAGGTCCAGAGCATCGGGAAATCATCAATGTCTGTAATTTTACCGAGATGAAATCTTTTTTTTCTATCATCGAGGTTCAGGTTTTTAACATAATGAATGACTTCGGACTTGCCCGAAGCAGGTCTGCCGAGCAGAATAATTTTATCAAATAGTGTTTTCATAAAAATTCGCGTTTTTTGTTAGTAAATATTCATAAAATACTAATTTTTGCAGACTCATTCAACGGTTTTGGATGTAAATGCCGATATTTTACGTAAAATTATAAATTTCCGGAATTTTTGAATTTTTTATTCAAAAAAATAGTTTTAAATACTGATAAATATAACAATTAAAATGAATATAGAAGATTTAACAAAAACTCAGAAAGAAAAAATATCGGAATTTGGTGTAAACACCTGGTATGTGCTCGAGCTTCTTAATGAATACGAAAAATCACCCGAGTTGGTGAGCGAGTATTGGAAGAATTTTTTTGAATCATTAGAAATAAAATCTGCATACAGCAAGAAAGAAAAAAAAGTAAACGGAGAAGAGAGAATACTTTCTAAAGCAGAGCCGAAAAGCACAGTAGCAGAAAAAGATATTGAGAAAGCAGTTCCGATACGCGGTGCGGGAATGAAGATAATCGAGAATATGGACAGCAGTCTATCCATACCTGTGGCTACATCACTCAGGGCAATTCCGGTAAAAGTTTTAGAGGAAAACAGAAGAATACTGAATAATTATTTTGCAAAAATCGGACAGGGGAAAGTTTCTTTTACTCACATTGTCGGATGGGCGATTGTGAAGGGGCTTGAAACTGTGCCTGTTATGAATTACGCATTCGGATTAATCAACAGCGAGCCGCAGGTAATCAGAAGAAAAGAAGTGAACATCGGGCTGGCAATTGATTTGATAAAGAAAGACGGAAGCCGTTCGCTGATAGTTCCAAACATCAAGAACGCAAATTCAATGAACTTCAGGCAATTCTATGATGCATATAATGATATTATAAAACGTTCTCGTGTGAATAAAATCGAAGTTTCGGATTTTCAGGATACAACGATTTCTCTGACAAATCCGGGAACAATTGGCACGGTATCTTCGAATCCGAGATTGATGGTAGGGCAGGGAGCAATAATAGCTACCGGAAGTATTGACTTTCCGGCAGGATTTCAGGGTGCAACAAAAGATACAATTTCCAAACTTGGTATCAGCAAGATTATGAATGTAACAAGCACATATGACCATAGGATTATTCAGGGTGCTGAGTCCGGACTTTTTCTGAAAAAACTGAATGAACTTTTAACAGGCGAAGATAATTTTTATGATAATCTTTTTAGTGATTTACAGGTTCCGACAAAACCTGTTCAATGGAAAGCAGACAACAACCCTGATGACTTCGGCGGAATAAAAAACCTGAGCGAAATAGAAAAGCAGGCAAAGGCAATTCAGATGATTAATATGTACCGAGTGCGTGGACATCTTCTTTCTAATCTCGACCCGCTAAATCCGAAGGCGCAATATCACAAAGAGCTTGATCCGAGCTATTACGGATTCACGGTATGGGATTACGACAGGGAATTTATAACGGACGGACTTGGCGGATACAGGACAGCAAAGCTTCGCGATATACTCGATATGCTTCATCAGACATATTGTGAAAATATCGGGGTTGAATACCGCCACATACAGGACCCCGAAGAAAAGCTATGGCTGCAAAATAATATGGAATCAATCCGAAATACACCTGCGTACAATTCACATATTAAGAGAAATATTTTATACAAGCTGATACAGGCAGAATCATTTGAAAAATACATCGATAAAAAATATCTCGGTCATAAAAGATTTTCACTCGAAGGCTCGGAAACGATTATACCCGTAATCGATTTTCTTCTTAATGAAGCTGCGAATGATAAGGTTGAAGAAATTATGCTCGGCATGGCGCACAGGGGCAGGCTAAACGTACTTGCAAACATAATAGGCAAGCCGCTGTATTCGATTTTCTCGGAGTTTGAGGATATAGTTGATTCAAATTCAGTGCAGGGTTCCGGGGATGTAAAATATCATCTCGGAGCATCCGGCACATATACAACCTTTTATGCTGACAGAATAAAAGTATCGGTAGCATCAAATCCCTCGCATCTTGAATTTGTAAATCCTGTTGTGGAAGGCATAGTCCGTGCCAAGCAGAAAAATATGGGTGATACGGAAAAAAACAAAATTATTCCGGTTCTGATTCACGGTGATGCGGCTTTTGCAGGAGAAGGTGTGGTAGCCGAAACGCTAAACCTGTCACAGCTTTCGGGCTATAGCACAGGCGGCACTATTCATTTAATCATAAATAATCAGATTGGATTCACCACTCCTCCTGAAGATTCACGTTCTTCCGTTTATGCTTCCGATGTTGCAAAGATGGTACAGGCACCGATATTCCACGTGAACGGAGATTATCCCGAGTCAGCTCTCTGGGTTACAAAGCTTGCTTATGAATACCGGATGAAATTCAAGAAAGATGTTGTTGTGGATATTCTTTCTTACAGAAGGCTCGGACATAATGAAACGGACGAGCCCGGATTCACACAGCCGATAATGTACAAACTGATTAAAGAACATCCTTCTGTAATGAATCTTTATAAAGAAGAATTGAAAAAAGAAAGAGTAATAACCGATGCTGAAGCGGAAGAGATGGAAAAGAAAGTTCACAGTGCAATGGATATAGATTACTCGAAGGCGCACAACGGAACAAAAGATTTCGGCGGTGATATTCCACTTGCTGTTACAGATGAAATGATTTCATCATATAAAACCGATGAACCTACGGGTATATCTACGGAGAAGCTGAATGATATAGCCGATAAAATTTCTACTCTGCCGCAGGGATTCAAACTTCATCCGAAATTATCAAAATTCTTTGAAACAAGAAAAGAATTTTCTTCAAAAGATGTAAAGGTTGACTGGTCTTTTGCAGAATCTCTTGCATTCGGCAGTCTTCTGCTCGAAGGAAATCCTGTAAGGCTTAGCGGACAGGACAGCGCGCGCGGGACATTTTCTCAGAGACACGTAGTCGTAACCGATATGAATAACGGTCAGGAATATATTCCTCTTAATTTCATTTCTGATAATCAGGCAATAATCGAACCGCTCGATAGTTTATTATCGGAAGCGGCAGTACTCGGATTTGAATTCGGTTACAGCACGGCAGACCCTGTAACGCTTGTACTTTGGGAAGCGCAGTTCGGTGATTTTGCTAATGCGGCGCAGGTAATCATAGATAATTTTATTGTAAGTTCATATTCAAAATGGAAACTGCCGAATAATCTTGTGATGCTTCTGCCGCACGGACAGGAAGGGCAGGGCTCGGAGCATTCAAGCGCGCGGCTCGAGAGATTTTTAACATTGTGCTCGGACGGAAATATTTTCGTAGCAAATCCAACAACACCTGCGCAATATTTTCATTTGTTAAGACGTCAGGCAAAAAGCAAGGACCGCAGACCACTTGTGATTATGACACCTAAAAGTCTTTTAAGGCATCCCGATGTAAAATCTCCGAAGCAGGAATTTAAAAGCGGAAGTTTTAAAACAGTGCTCGATGATGATACAGCGAAAAAAGACAAAGTGAAAAAAATTATTCTGACAAGCGGAAAGATTTATTATGAATTAAATAAATACCGTACTGATAATAAAATAGAAGATACAGCTATTATCAGAATCGAGCAGTACTATCCACATCCGAAGGAAGAATTAGTCACGGCGTTGATGGGATATAAAAACGCGACCACTCTTAAATGGGTTCAGGAAGAGCCTGCAAATATGGGCGCGATGGCTTTTATGCAGCTGCGGCTGACGGAAAAAAATATACCCGGAAAGAAGATAGAATTTATATCCCGCAAGAGCAGTGCGTCACCCGCGCCGGGCTCGTATAAGGTATGGAACGAAACACAGAAGAAGATTTTGTCGGGGGCGTTTGAGTGATTATAGGAAGAGCATTAACCACTAAGACACTAAGGGCACGAATTTATTTTTCAAGAGTTCAATAAGGACACTAAAATATTTAGTTTAAGAGAATTAAGAATATTTCTATCTGTTGAAAACACAATCCCGTAGGGATTGCCTGTTAATAGAAAAAATGTTAGCGAAATATTATAACCCCGTAGGGGTTACCCTTTAGAGTATTTATATCAAATATCAAAAAGATATTTTTCATCATATTGAATATTGAATAATTTTAATAATTCGATATATTCTTCCCTAAAAGTTTTTTTATGATGATGTATTTCCTGATTTATGATATATTTAACTACATTATTTATCTGGCTTTGCGAATATGTAAAAGCCCCATATCCTTCCTGCCAATAAAATATCCCATTTGCCCATCTTTTATTATTAATAAAATTTGTAGATGAATGTTTGATATCACGGACGATATCCGAGACAGAAATATCAGGGCATAATCCGAGAAAAATATGAATATGGTCAGGCATTGAGTTGATAGCCATCATTTTGACGTTTCGTTTTTGTACGATTGCAGTTATATATTTGTGGAGTGATTCCTTGTTCTCAGTTTGTAGAGCATTTTTACGTCCTTTAACAGAAAATACAATATGGACATATAGTTGTGTAAATGTATTAGCCATAATCGTTAATATGTTTATTTAAAATAGCAATATATAAATGAAATGAAAAGCAAAAAATTATTAACAGGATACCCTCGCCACGGCGAGTCCGAGACCTACAGGGTTTGAATCTTTTTATGTAAGGATTCTATTAACAGGAAACCCCTACGGGGTTTAAAACTTTTAAAATCTAAAGCTATTAACAGGAAACCCCTACGGGGTTTAGAGCTTTTAAAATCTAAAGCTATTAACAGGAAACCCCTACGGGGTTTAGAGCAAATAATATTATTATTTAAAATATTTAATCAAATATTATTAAAGAAATTAAATGTTTTAAAAATTTTATTAAATTAATACAATTGCCTCGGGAATGCCCGTTAATAATCAGTTTGCCTGATACGAAATCCAATCCCGTAGGGATTGCCTGTTAATAGAATCGAATATCTTAAAGAGTTTCAACCCCGTAGGGGTTGCCTGTTAATATCCACATTTTGAAAACTGAATATTCTTTTTTTCCGTTTAATTTTATTTAAATATTTCTCATTTTAGGGAATATTAAAATCACGATTATGAAAAACACAATATTTTTATTTATAATATTTATGTTAATTTGCGAAGCGGGGATTGGGCAGATAAAATATCCCGAGACAAAGAAAATCAGGCATTCGGATAATTATTTCGGTGTGGAAGTGAAGGATGATTACCAGTGGATGGAAGACCAGGCGAATCCGGATTTAAAGGATTTTATAAGTGAGCAAAACAAGGTTACGAGGGAGTATCTTGATAAAATTCCATATCTGGAAAAAATAAGAAACAGACTGACTGAAATTATTAACTATCCGAAATACTCGACTCCATTCAAGCAGGGTGAGTTTTATTATTTCTATAAAAACGACGGATTGCAGAACCAGAGCGTGATATACAGGCAGAAGGATTTGACTTCGGAACCTGAAGTATTCATTGACCCGAACGAATTTTCGAAAGACGGAACGGTTTCGCTTCAGTTTCTGACTTTTTCCAAAGATAATAAATTCTGCGCTTACGGCATTTCGAGAGCAGGTTCGGACTGGAATGAAATTTTTGTTATGGACGTGAAGTCAAAGACAAAGCTGGCAGACCATCTGGAATGGGTGAAGTTTTCAGGCGCATCGTGGCTCGGAGACGGATTCTTTTATAATAAATACGAAAAACCCGAAGAGGGGAAAGTGCTTTCTTCCAAGAATGAAAATCCAAAAATATATTTCCACAAGGCAGGCACGAGCCAGAGTGAAGATAAGCTGATTTATGAAGACAATCTGAACCAGTGGGTCTCGATTTATCCTTCGGAAGATGAGAAATATTTATTCAAGAGTATATCTAAAGTAGGCTCGAACGGCAACCAGCTATATTTTAAAAAAGTGGGAGAGACGGATTTCAGACTGATTAAGGATGACTTTGATTTTGATATGTGGCCTATAAACAATACAGCAGATGAAATGTTTTTAATGACAAACTTAAATGCACCGAAAAACAAGCTCGTGAAATTCAATTTGAATAAAGGAAGCATCGAATTTGAAGAAGTGATTCCCGAAACAAAGGATGTGCTTTCAAGTGTGATAATGTGCCGGGGAAAATTTATTGTAGAATACAGGGTAGATGTTACGGACAGGCTATTCATTTATGGGTTTGACGGAAAGCAGAGAAGCGAAATTAAACTACCTTCGCTCGGGGCTACAGGAATAAGTGTAAGCGACAAGGACGACCCTGAAGTATTTTATACTTTCACTTCTTTTACATATCCGTATGAGATATACAAATTCGATATGGACAGCGAGAAATCGGTACTGTTCAAGACAACTGAAGTGAAATTCAATTCATCTGATTTCGAAACCAAGCAGGTATTTTACCGGAGCAAAGACGGAACAATGATTCCGATGTTCATTGTTCATAAAAAGGGAATAGAGATGAACGGGAATAATCCGGCACTGCTCTATGCATACGGCGGATTCAATGCGACTATGAGTCCCGTATTCAGTCCATCGAGAATAATCCTGCTTGAAAACGGGGGAGTACTTGCAATAGCAAATCTTCGCGGCGGCGGGGAATACGGAGAAGAGTGGCACCAGGCAGGAATGCTTCTGAAAAAGCAGAACGTTTTCGATGATTTTATGGCGGCGGCAGAGTATTTAATAGGAAACAATTATACTTCTTCAGCAAAGCTTGCAATAGAAGGCGGGTCAAATGGAGGTTTGCTGATTGGTGCGGTTATCAACCAGAGACCTGAATTATTCAGGGTTGCATTGCCCGCAGTAGGTGTTATGGATATGCTTAGATTTCATAAATTTACAATCGGCTGGAGCTGGGTAACAGAATACGGTTCGAGCGATGATTCTGTCGGATTTAATAACCTGATAAAATATTCTCCATATCATAATTTAAAGCCGGATATTAAATATCCTGCAACGCTTGTATTCACATCAGACCATGATGACAGGGTAGTTCCTGCGCATTCATTCAAATACATTGCAAGGCTTCAGGAGTTATATAAAGGTGATAATCCTGTCATTATCAGGATAGAAACCGATGCAGGACACGGATTTGGAAGGTCCATAAAGAAAATCATAAATGAGCAGGCGGACAAGTGGTCATTTATGTTTTATAATATGGGAATTAATCCTGTTTATTGATATAGCTGAGGAAGGATATCAATTCCTTGCCGGCTTTGCGGACATCATCGGAGCAGATTGAAGTCAGGGGAGTTTTACCTTTATCCCTGTATTTCTTATCATAATATTCCTCAATCATACCTTTTGTAAAGCGGTATTTATCTCCATTTTGGAGAAAATTCAGGAGGGTTTCATATGATTTATTGCTTAATTCCTTTCTGAATAATCTTTCTTTTTCGGTGAAAATTTTTTCCATTTCAACGAGTCCCTGATTTTCTGTACCAAAGTAGTCATTTATTATATGTTCAATTCTAACTTCTATATTTCTATATATGTTAATGCTTTTAGCTTCAAGCATTTTTAAGTATATATTTTGGGGGATAAAGAAGTCTCCGACTTTTTTACTTTCGCTTTCGACGAGAAAAAAATTATACTCTTTCAACATTGGCATTTGCAGGACAATCTGAGCGAAGATATCATTTTCGAAAGCAGACTGGTTTTTAACGGTCTCGTAACCGCGGATTTTATAAGGTATAAATCCGAACAGGGAAGAAAAGTGCCGAGCGGATTTTTCAAGGTCAAGTACAGGGATTTTTGAAGAAACTTCACGCAGAATTTCTGTTTTTCCTGTTCCGGTCAGACCGTTTAGCTCAATCAGGTTATAATCGAAATCTTTAGCGAAAAACTCCATTACTTTTTTACGATAGGATTTAATTCCGCCCGTCAGTATTACGGGTTTAAATCCGCAGTCAAAAATCATTTTAGCGAGGTATTTGCTTCTGCCGCCTCCGCGCCAGCAGTAGACAAAAATTTCCTTAAGTCCGGCTTTAAGTTCTGCCAGTTTTTTTTTCAGTCCAGGCATTTTAGGGTCGGCATATTCGGCTGCGAGTTTCACGGCGGCAAGCGGAGAATACTTTGAATATATCAGTCCTGTATTATGCCTTTCTTTATCATTCAAAACGGGAAAGTTAACCGCTTCCGGAAGATGTGTTTCCAGGTATTCATTTTCAGAGCGGGCATCGAGAATCAGGATGTTTTTTCCAAAAGAGATTTTACAGAGCAGATCTTCAATCGGGATATAAGAAAAATTATAATCAGACAGCATTGTATTCAAATCAGGAATGCTGTTCAGGTCGAACGAACGGATGTATTCGAAGAGGGCTTTTGTTTCTTTTATAACGGAATCATCCATAATTTAATCATTAAAATCGAAAATAATTGTGCCGGATTTAAATTCAACAGAAGGGGATTTAACGAATCCGACAATTTTAGAATCCTCGTCGCCTGAATTTTGCAAATCCGAGAGAAGTTTATCCGCATTTTTTTCGGGAACGGATATGAGCAGTCCGCCGGATGTTTGCGGGTCATAAAGGATATGTTCTTTATCCTGATTAATACTGCCAAGATTCATTACAGATTTTTCCGTATAAGTGCGATTTGATTTATCTCCGCGTGTAAGGAGTTTTTCTTCGACAGCCCACATTGCACCGGGGAGAACAGGTAAATCATTTATAATAAAGTGAAGGACAGCTGATGATGCCTGAGCCATCTGCATAGAATGCCCTGCGAGTCCGAAACCCGTAACATCCGTGCATCCGTTTGCATTATATTTCACCATAAGTTCAGCGGCATTTTTATTAAGCCTGCTCATAGAAGCAATCAGTTTTCTGCAAATCTTGTCATCAGGGGAATTATATTTTATTGCATTATTCAGAAGACCTGTGCCGAGTGCTTTAGTTAAAATCAGCACATCGCCGGGTTTAGCGGAATCATTTCCTTTGATATTTTCCGGATGGATTTTTCCGGTTACTGCGAGTCCATAAAGTATTGATGGAATATCCACCGAATGTCCCCCGATAATAACGCAGTCTGCTTCCTTTGCTTTTTCATTTCCGCCTGCAAGAATTTCTTTAAGAATTTTTATATTCTCGGTTTGAGGGAATGCAGTTATGTTAAGAGCGTTAATCGGAATTCCTCCCATTGCATAGACATCGCTGAGAGAATTAGCTGCGGCAATCTGACCGAAAGTAAACGGATCATCCACTACAGGTGTAAAAAAATCCGTTGTATGGATTAATGCAAGTTCATCAGAAATCTTATATACTCCTGCATCATCTTTACCATCGAAGCCGATCAGGACATTTTCATTTTTTCCCCAGTCAATATCTTTCAGTGCATCGGAAAGTATAAAAGGGAACAGTTTGGCAGCGCATCCTGCCGATTTTACCATTTGGGTAAGTCTTACATTTTCCATGTTATTTATTCCATTTCGGGAGGGTGAAGAAGAAGGATGTACCTTTTTTCATAGTGCTTTTCACCCAGATTTGCCCTCTGTTTTTTTCGACGAGTTCTTTTGTAAGAATAAGACCCAGACCGGTGCCTTCTTCATTTGCAGTGCCAAGGCTTGAATACTGAGAATCAATTCTGAAAAGTTTAGCGATATCCTTTGTTTCAATTCCGACACCGCTGTCGGCTATTTCAATTTCAATTCTTTCGTTTTTTTCTTTTGAAGAAATTTTAATTGTGCCGCCGTGTCCCGTAAATTTAATTCCGTTAGAAATCAGGTTTTGCATAATGCTTCTAAGCATATTCTGGTCGGCGTGAACAAAAACATCCGGTTGAATATCATTTATCAGTTTTATTCTCTTGGTAATAGCATTGCTGCTGAAGAGTTCAATGGCTTTGAAAACCTCTTCATACAGGTCAATTTTTATCGGCTGGTATTCAATTCGTCCTGTCTGGATTCTCGACCACTGGAGCAGGTTATCAACGAGGTTATAAACCGTTTTTGCGGATGTATGAATATAACCTGCATAC
This sequence comes from Ignavibacteriota bacterium, assembly GCA_016218085.1. Taxonomy (GTDB): domain Bacteria; phylum Bacteroidota; class Ignavibacteria; order Tepidaquicellales; family Tepidaquicellaceae; genus FEN-1279. The sequence continues at coordinate 63,319 of JACREY010000022.1, read as the reverse complement.
TCTTTGATTTCTTCCGAAGTAAGCTCGGAAAGCTCTTCGAGCAGAACGGTTGAGAAGCCAAGCAGTCCGTTGAAAGGGCTGCGAAGGTCATGGGCAATTATAGAGAAAAATTTGTCTTTACTTGAGTTAAGGTTTTTTAATTCTTCTGCATATTCCTTCAGTTTTTCCATCTGGTTTTTTCTTTCGGATATATCCGTCATCATTCCGATTATGTATGGTTTACCGTCTTCTGAAATTTCTTTCTGAAGGAAATCTTCAATCCATATATACTCTCCGTCCGCCCTTCTGCAAGGATATTCAATTTTGAGATTTCCTGATTTGCAGTCTTCCATCCATTTCAAGATTTTTGGTTCAAGGTCTTTTCTGTATTCCGGATGCACGAGCGAATTTATAAATTTAACATTCTGAGTAAACAGGTACGGGGGGTATCCCAGCATATCGACTACATTTTCGGAAATAAAATCATTCGGTCCGTTTGATTCATAAAGCACCATATTGGGAAAGTTATTGAATATCAGAGCAAGGCGTGACTGGATTTTCGATAATTCAATTTCATATTTTTTCCTTTCGGAAATATCCCTTGCAGTTGCGATGATGGCTTTTTTCCCGAGATAATTTCCCGGATTAAGAATAACTTCTTTTGGAAAAATTTCATTATTTTTCCGACGCCCCCAGAATTCAAAAATACTCGGTTTTCCATTAAAAGCTTCTGCCAGGAATTTTGCAGTTTGTTCCAGGTCATTTTTCCCCGGGGCAGACACATCGGCAGGGGACATTCCGATAAGCTCTTCGCGTGAATATCCGTACATAATTTCAGCGCCTCTGTTCACATCTATGAAAACGCCTTCTTCATTCAGAATATAAATAGCCTCGCTTACTGTATTATAAATATCCCTGTATCTTTTTTCAAAATCTGATTCAGGTGATTTAGTTTTTTTAACGGTTGTTTTCATCATTTAATTCAATTCGTTTTCTTGTTTTTAATATCGTTTATCACATTTAAGAGGTCATTTTTTCCGAACGGTTTTACGATGAAGTAGTCAAAACCGCAGGAAAGGAAATGTTCCCTGTCGTTTTCCATTGCATATCCGGTAAGTGCAGCAACGATTAAATTTTCTTTGCCTTCCGTTTCACGAATTTTTTTAAGAGTTTCTATTCCGTCCATTCCCGGACCGAGATTTATATCCATAAAAATCAGGTCATAATGTTTTATTTTAACAAACTCAAGTGCATTTTCCCCTGTTGAAGCAAAATCGACGTTTACTACATCCTCTATGAATTTCTTAAAAACGTACTGGTTGGAAGGATTATCTTCAACGAAAAGTACATTCAAAGGTTTTACTTTTTGTCCGGAAATATCTTTTTCCATTTCCTCTTCCATATTTATTATCTTGAAAGCGGGTATGAATACAGTAAAGGTAGTACCGATGCCGGGCTCGCTTCTGCACTCGATTTTACCGCCGAGGATTCCGAGTATTTTCTTTGTAAGTGTAAGTCCGAGTCCGGTACCTTCGTATTTGCGCTTGAATCCTTCGCTGCCCTGTCTGAATTCATCAAATATAAAATCGATATCTTTTTTCTGAATTCCTATACCGGTATCACTTATATTCACCTCAGCATTCAGCATTCCGTTTATAATTCTTGATGACAGCTTGATTTTAATCGAGCCTTTAACCGTAAATTTTACAGCATTATCGTAAAGGTTGAAAAGAATCTGTTTGATTAAATCCCTGTCAGTATCCAGATAGATATCTTCTTCTTCAAGTATAATTTTAAGTTCAAGGTTTTTATCTTCAGCTTTGTATTTAATATTTTCAAACTGACTTCGTATTTCTGTTCCTAAGTTAAATTTTTCTTTGTGAACGGTAATATCGGAAGATTCAAACTGAGCAAGAAGTAAAATTGAATTAAGGGTATCGTGAAGTCTTTTACCGGAAACAGAGATATCATTAAGAAGTCTTTTTTGCTCTTCATCGTGAGAGTCCAATTTCAGAAGTTCAGAGAGTCCAATAATTCCGCTAAGGGGAGTTCTGAATTCGTGGCTGAGATTTGCAAGAAGGTTGGATTTAAGTTTGCTTAACTCTTCAGCTTTTTCTTTCGCCTTAATTAATTCCGCCTGATTTTTAATCAGTAAATTTTCTGCATTTGTTCTCATCATTATTTCGGCAAGCAGAGAGTTCTTATTTTCAAAAAATTCATTTATTAGCCGTGCGATTTCCCCGAATTCATTTTTCCTGCTTGTCAGTTCCTCGAGCGGTTTCGAACTTTCTTTTTCGAGGCTTAGTGTAATTGCTTTAAGCGGTTTGTTCAACAGCTTGAACAAATAAAGTGAAATCAGAAGTATAACAAGAACTATGAAAAAGATAGTAGCGATGAACTGGTAATTTTCAAGTTTGAGAAATTCTTTGGTTGAATATGATGTAGTCACGGCATTAAGCCTGCTTAGCGTGGAGCCGTTCCAGTCTTTCAATTCGATAACATTTACGAATTCGAATGAACTCAGGTCTTCATTGATAATGGAATCCTTAGGATTTTTTAGAATTTCCATCCGGCTGTAAGTCAACTCGGAAATATTATCAAGATATTCCTTTGTCCAGAGTCTTCCTCCGATATAATATCCGAGCGGAATTGTCACCCTCTGCAAATCTGCTCCGGGCTGTAGTGGAGCTATGCTGATTTCCATCAGCCCGCGGGTTGTATATACAAAAAAGTGAGAAAAAAGATTTTTATTAACTATTGATTTAAAGTCTTCCTTTGTAATCGGAAGAGTAAAAGCCCTGTCATTGGCAGAATTAAGCGAATAAGACGTATTAAAATCATTATCTAAAATCCATACAGCATCAAGTCCGAACGTTTTAATAGATGGAACAATATTTTCTTCAGCCCATTTTTCCTCTTTGGTTCTGGAGAAAGTAACCATTTCATCCCAGTAGGAGTAATCAAAAACATAGGTTATAAGTGTTTCGCTTTTCAGGCTGATAATTTTCCTGATGACGGTATCTTTTTCAGCTATTCTGCCTTTTATGAAAGAAGAATAGTTCCTGTTTTCGGCATTCCGGAGTGAAATCAGACCGAAAACAAAAATTGCAGTAATTAACAAAATTAATGCAATTATCTTGAACTGAATTTTGTTATACATATATTAATATAGTGTTAAAAACTATTAATTTAAATACAGTATTGAATTTATACCGATATGGTTTTCGGTGCGGAAAAATGATTTGAAATCTTTTTTTAAAAAAATTATTTTTATTAAATATACTATAAAATATATATGACATTTGACTTAATTAATCCTGAACTTAAAGAAACCAGACAGGGATTTGCCGATGCGCTAATTGAACTCGGAGCAGAAAACCCAAATATTGTCGTACTTGGCGGAGATGTAAGCGGCTCGGTAAAGACAAGTTTATTCAAAGAAAAATTTCCCGAGAGATTTATTTCCGTGGGAATAGCAGAGCAGGATATGATGGGTACTGCGGCAGGGCTTGCAGTTGCAGGAAAAATTCCTTTTGCTTCCGCTTACGGTGAATTTGCCGCAGGCAGACCGTTCGACCAAATCAGGCAGTCGCTGGCTTACAGCGAAATGAACGTGAAAATCTGCGCATCGCACTGCGGAATATCGGTCGGTCCTGACGGCGCCACACACCAATCTCTCGAAGATGTAGCATTGATGCGGGTTTTGCCGCATATGACCGTGGTTACTCCCTGCGATTATAATGAAACTTTCCTTGCTGTAAAAAAATGTGTCGAGGTTAACGGACCTTTTTATATACGCTTTTACAGGGATAAGACTCCTAACTTCACGGATAAAAATGCAACTTTTCAATTCGGAAAAGCGAATACACTTATAGACGGAAACGATGTAACGCTTGTGGCAAACGGACTTCTCGTGTGGGAAGCAATCAAGGCATCGGAGCAGTTGAAGAAAGAAGGAATTTCGGCAAGAGTAATTAATATGCATACAATCAAACCGATTGATTCTGAAATTCTCGTGAAAGCCGCAAATGAAACAGGACTCGTGATTACGTGCGAAGACCATCAGAAGCACGGCGGACTATTCAGTGCAGTGGCGGAAGTATTAGTGCAGAATAATCCTGTGCCGATGGATTACGTGGCTGTGAATGATACCTTTGGCGAAAGCGGCACGATGGAAGAACTTATGGCAAAATACGGAATAGACAAAAATGCAATTATTAATAAAGTAAAAAAGAATCTTAAAAGAAAAAAATAATTAATATATTTATGGAAACAATGACAAAAGTTAATCCAATGAACAGGTACAAAATTATTCTTCCGCTCGTAATTATATTCACGCTGATAGCGGGAATGCTACTCGGCGGAATTGTCCTTACAAAATTTTTTAAAAATAAAGGCAATACAAACCAGAGCCTTACGCAGACTGATAAGAAGCAATTGAACCAAAACGTTTCGGAAGAAAGGCAGACCGCAATTACCAGAGCAATCGAAAAAGTTTCGAAGTGCATAGTCGGCATAAACGTGGAAGAAGTCCGAACTGTACAGGACCCGTTTTCCAATGACCCGTTTTTCAGACAGTTCTTCGGTGATATGGGTCCGCAAAAGCAGGTTGTAAGAGGACTCGGCTCGGGTTATATAATTTCGGAAGACGGATATATTCTTACCAATGACCACGTTGCAGGGAATGCGACAAAAATTTCAGTAACCCTGACAACAGGCGAAACCGTAACTGCGAAGCTAATCGGCTCCGACCCCGTATCAGACGTAGCACTTTTAAAGATTGATAAAAAAGGACTTCCGTTTATTAATTTCGGAAACTCCGATAACATCATAATAGGCGAGTGGGTGATTGCACTTGGAAATCCGTTCGGACTTTTTGAAATAAATGACAAGCCTACCGTTACGGTCGGCGTAGTCAGCGCAACAAATATGAAAGTCAGCGCCGAAGGCAACAGGGTTTATAAAGATATGATTCAGACAGACGCATCAATCAACTCCGGAAATTCAGGCGGACCGCTTGTGGATGCGGAAGGAAACGTAATCGGAATGAATACGATTATTTACACGGGAAGCCAGTTCAGCCAGGGAAGCATCGGCGTGGGCTTTGCGATTTCGATTAACCGCGTTAAGAAAATTATGGAAGAATTAAAATCCGGCGGAAAGATTGAACGCAGTTCGAATGTAGGATTCAGGATTCAGGCTATTGACGACCAGATTGCAAAATATCTCGGACTCAATGATAAGAACGGCGTAATAGTTACGCAGATTCAGAGAGGCGGAGTATCGGACAGGGCAGGACTGAAAGTAGAAGATGTGATTATCGCCTGCAACGATGAAAAAATCCGCAACGAGCAGGATTTGGTTTTCGCAATCAACGATATGAGAAAAGGGGATGTCGTAAAATTAAAAGTCCTCCGCTCCGGAAGCGAAAAGATGATAGAGATGAAATTGGAATAGAAATACTTAATTATTAAGCAATTATATTAAGGGATTTGTGAAAGCGAATCCCTTTTTTTATTGTGCAAAAACAATAGGGGAAATATAAATCTTAATTGTAAATTAAATTTATAAATTGTAAATTAACAATAATAATATAATAAATTATATTAATAAATAAATTAATCACATTATGGATAACATAAAAAATAAAGTTCATGAATTTGCTAAAATTGCAAAAGAATGTCCTGATAATTTGCAAGAAAAATGTTTTGAGTTATTACTTTCAAATTATTTATTAGAAATTAGTAGACCTAAACTAGGAAATAGCGACGAAAACACAATTGAGAAAAGGTCAACAAATAGCAATGAAGAAACTCATTCAGAATCAAAGCAAGATAATATTCAAGAAAAAGATTTACATGTTAAAGTTAAACAATTTATGAAAAAGGAAAGTGTATCGATTGAACAAATTAGCCAGATATTTTATTTGGAAAATGGAATATTAAAACCATTATATGACGATCTAAAAACTACAAAAGCATCTGAAAGTCAACTAAGGATAGCTCTATTGGAATCGTTAAAAAATGCTATTCAAATCGGAAGTTTTCACTTTAATGGCGAAGATGTCAGGAAAGAAACAGTTCAGAGAAAATGTTATGACCCTGCAAATTTTGCAACATATTTTAAATATAATAAGACCATGTTTGATAATTTTAAAACATATGATAAAAATAATCCAAACATTTCATTGTCATCAGAAGGAAAAAGCCGTTTAGCTGAAATAATTAAAACATTACAATGATTAATACTGATAAAATAAAATCGTTACACGAAAGATTGCAATTTCTAAAAAAAGAAATATCTAAAGAAAAAGCAAAATCTATTTCAAAAAAAGAGATAAGAAAAGAAGCTGAACATATTGGTGAATATTGGTTTTCAGGATTAGCAGATGAATTATATGCAATATCGTCTTTAGAAAAGAATGTTTTGGATTATTATTCAGATAATTTTAGTAGATTAATAAAAATAAGTGCACCAAATAATTTGAAAACTAGTTATGAAGATTCATTGAAAAATATATTAAAAAAATTTAGGGATGAATTAATAATACCTTTGCAGAAAAATCCAACGACTCCATCAAATGAAACATTACTAACTAAAATTCTTGGAGGGCTTCCGAATCAAGAAGAAAACGAGTATTTGATAGAAGCTATAAAATGTGCGACTAATGGTTATTATAGAGCAGCAGTAATTTTAGGTTGGTGTGCTGCTATTGATAGAATCCAGAAAAAAATTGAAAAAATTGGGTTTGAAAAATTTAATATAACTTCAGCTTCATTATCAAGCAAAACTGTAGGAAGATTTAAGAGATTCAATTCTACTCAAAATATAAATTCTTTGAGTGAACTTCGTGAAGTTTTTGATACAATAGTCCTATGGATTATAGAAGGGATCGGTTTAATTGATAGTAATCAGCATACTAGATTAAAAGGATGTTTTGATTTAAGATGTCAATGTGCACATCCTGGTGATGCTCCTATTACCGAATACAATTTACTGTCTTTTTTTTCTGATCTTAATGAAATAGTATTTCGAAATACAAAATTCGCAAATTAATTTTTATAATTTAAATTTAATAATATTTAATTACTTAATTATTTAATAATATGGGTGATCCGAATGTATTTATTATAGAGTCATTAACTCGAGAAAACGAAAATGAAAAGTTAATGGAAGGAGGTATTATAAAAAATATCTTGAATTATTATAAAAAGAAGACTTTATATCATTACATTAGAACAAAAAAAGAATTAATAAATATTTTAAATGAATTTGTCAAAAGTGAATATAAATATCTTCATTTTTCATGTCACGCAAATGAAGAATATATTGATTTGACATATGACAGAATTTCATATTCAGAATTTGCAACAATCTTAGGAACAAAACTCAAAGGAAAAAGAGTATTCTTTTCATCGTGTTTAATTGCAAATGATAATTTTGCAAAAGAAATATTTAATAAAACAGAATGTCTTTCAATAGCCGGTTTTAGTGAATCAATTTATTTCCATTATTCTGCTGTAATTTGGGCTTCTTTTTATACTCTAATATTTGATTCTAATGAAAATAAAATGCCTAAAGATGCAATAATATTTAATTTACAAAAACTATCAAATACTTTTTTAATGGATATCAATTATTTCCAAAGAAAAGATATTATTGATCTAAAATTAATTCCAAAATCAAATTTTAGAAAGTATTCTTTAACTCCTGATTCAGAAAGTTTAGAAAAAGAAATAGAATTTTTAAATAATGAACTTGAAAAGAAAGAAAAGTTAATGAAAATATTATCAAGGATCAAAAAGGATAATAAAAGATAAAAAATAACAAAATCAAGAACGAGACCCCCGCCTAAAGTCCCGACAGGTCGGGATTTCGCACAGAACGTTCAGCATGCGGGGGTGACAATATAGGTGGAGTGATGGGTTACAGTGTAGCCGCTCTTTCTATTATCCTTTAAAAATCACTGTGTACGCGTCAATGATCCGCCGTTGCGCACCGGAATGACAGAGCGGGTTTTTAGTTATGTTGGTGAGACTCCATTCTTTGAACTCCCGATAGTCTTTACAAACCTAACAAACTTCACAACTTTATAAACTTTATAAACTTTTAAACTAAATCCTCCCTTGCTTTTTAAATCCATATACCATATATTAATATGGGATAGTATCCGTTCTTTTAAATATGGATTTCTTTTCTTAAATATCTGAAGCATATATTTTTTTACTATCAGGAGAACAAAACTGGTACAAAAATGTGTAACAGTTTAGGAGTCATCCTTGAAAAAGGGCATTTTCTTTAAAATTTGCAAGCAGAAAAACAAAAATGTTACAAAACTGTAACACTTTTTTGAAAAAATGCCTTATTAAATAATAATCAGAGATTTAATTTATATAACACTGTGTAACGTTACAATTATCATTTTGAGAAATTTTGTGTCTTTGTTTTTTTATTGAGTGTTGTGCGTTCCCAAAGAGGACTTGATCCGGAGGGTAAACGGGACCGAGTTGTAGTGGGTTTTTGTGTATTTTAATGAGTTACCTCTTCACATAACTCAATCACTTCTTGCATCCTATTCATCAGTTCATCTATTGTTTTTGCCTGAGTATGACATCCTTTAAGTTCAGGTACATATCCAATGTAATATCCCTCGGAATCTTTTTCTATTATTATGTTATATTCTCTTTTCATATTTTGTTTTAGTAATATATACAAATATAATTGATTTTTCAATTTTATTTTATCATTGTCAGTATTATTTAGTGTAATGCAATAACATTACTTTTTATTTATTATTTCTACTCTTTCTTTTCTTCAGGCAAATCGAATGCGGCTTTGGACAAGTCTTCCTTGGGTTCGTTCATTTTCAGGTTGCCGTTGAAGTGAGAGCCATATTCCATAATGATATGGTCAACCACTACGTCGCCGAGAATTTTTCCCGTTCCTTTGATTTCGAGTTTATGGGCTTTTATGTTACCGCGTACAGTTCCGTAAATCACTGCCTCTATAGCACTGATATCGCCTACGATACTACCTTTGTCGCCTATGATTAGCCCGTTTTCACCGGTAAGGTTTCCGGTTACATATCCGTCTATGCGTGTATTGGAAGGGGAGAAAAGATTTCCCTCGAAGCGGCATCCTTCGCTGATTAAGGTTTTTATCTGAGATGAATCAGAGGAGCGCGATGTTGTGCTGATGGATGATGATATTTCCTTATTTTTTTGTCCGAACATTTTATTTTCAGTTTAATGTTAAAAAATTGTGTGGATTGATATCTATTCCGTTTACTCTTATTTCGTAGTGGAGGTGCGGACCGGTGGAGCGTCCCGTGGAGCCGATGAATCCGATTACGTCACCTGCTTTCACTTTCTGTCCGGTAGTGACGTTAAATTCCGAAAGATGCCCGAAGAGGCATTCTATGCCATAGGTATGCTTTATGACGACGCACTTGCCGTAGCCCTTGTCCCAGTCTGCCTGAGAAACGATTCCTTCTCCGGTACAGCGAACGGTATCGCCGATATTTCCTTTAAGGTCGAGTCCCTTGTGAAATTCCGAGCCGCGTCCGCCGAAGGGATTCGGGCGGTAGCCGTAATCGGAGCGCATTTCGCCTATAAAAGGATAGCCAAGCGGAAGATTATTTGCCGTTGAAAGCAGAAGTGCGGAGTAGTTATTATAGTAATCATAGACCGATAAATCATATCTTTCATTTGAATCTACAGCTCCTCCAATATCCTTTTGTTTATCACCCGGCTTTATACCGCGCTCGCGAAGGTAATTATTGAAGAACAAAATATTATTCTCGATGTCATTTATCTTTGTTTTAATATTGAGCGAATCAATCAGCTTAACGTCGTTTTCCATAGAGGCGATTTTATTCATTAGCTGCTGCTTTTCATTTGAATAGCTGCTAAGGCTTATCAGCAGGTAAGAAATAAAAATAACCGTCAAGGCAGTCAATGAAAGGAAAGAAACAAAATATTTTTTAAATCTCTGAACGTGAATTGTTGGGATGTTGAAAGATTTTGTTTCTTCTCTGTCATTACTTACCAGCAAAACAGTGGTAATTTTTCTGTTCATAATGAGATAATCAAAGAGTTTTTTTTGGTATAATTTAAAAATTTAAGATATTTAATATAAAAAGTAAATAACATTATGAAAAATAAATAATTGAGAGAAGGGAAAAAGTATAAAAAATGCAATTTTTTAAAAAAACAGGGCAAAATGAATTGTTTATAAAAATTAAATTGTTGTAATTTATGAATGTTTTAATTTGGTTTAAATTATTAATGTCAGAAAAAATAAAAAGTAATATATTTATATTTGCGGTTATTTTATCCCTAGGTTTTTTCATCAAAGGTAATGCACAACAGGATTCAGTAAAATCGGAAATTAAGGTACAGGTAACAAACGACAGGGGAAAGAAACTCAGCAATGCGCTGATAACCATAAAAGGGAACGGAGCGGACACAAGCGTGAGAACCGGCAGCACAGGTCAGCACAATTTCATATTGCATGCCGGAAAATATTCAGTAATAGTAACTCTTGAAGGATACATTTCATTTGAAGATGACAATGTATTATTGAACAAAGGTGAGGTAAGGAAATTAAGCGTAGTATTGACTGACAGGATATACACTACAGATGAAATAGATGTAGAGGGAGTATTCAGGCAAAGCCAGAATGATTTAAGGACGAGTCTTTTCAATGTAACTCCAAAGAATATAAAAATACTTCCGGGTGCATTTGAAGATGTAATGCGCTCGTTGAAGTCGCTGCCGGGAATATCTTCTCCAAATGATTTTACATCCCAGCTTGTGATACGCGGCTCGGGGCCCGACCAGAATTTAATTATAATGGATGAAGTAGAGATATTCAATCCGTACAGGCTTTACGGGCTTGTAAGCATGTTCAATCCCGAAACTTTATCGGATATAAATTTAATAACGGGAGGTTTTCCCGCGAAATACGGTGACAGGCTTTCGGCAGTGCTGGATGTGCTTAACAGGGAAGGCACGAGGGACAGGGCATTAAGTTTCATGACGAACATAAACATAGCGAGCGCAAATGCAATTCTTCAGGGAAAAAATCCATGGAGTATTCCCGGTTCGTGGATTGTTTCATCGAGGAGGACATATTACGACCTGATACTCGGGCCGTTTGCCAGGAAGCAGAAATTAATTTCAGATGATTCATCTTTTCCTTCATTCGAAGATTTGCAGATGAAATTTGCATTCGGACCTTTTGGAAAGCACAAGTTTATAGTGAACGGAATTTTTTCAAGAGACGGAGTTGCTATAATTCCCGGACCTGAGAGAACCAACCCCGACAGTGTGAATGTGAATGATGAAACTATAAACAATGTCGTTTCGCTTGGCTGGCATTACATACCCAATGCAAACCTGATTTCAAAAACGACATTATCCTGGTACAAGAACAAGGGTGATAACGATTTTGAGGGGGACATACTGGACCCGCTTATTGACAAGGAAAATTTAACGCCCGGGCAGAGGGATTCTCTAAAGTCAATCGGGGCATTGCTTGGATTTAATTTTGCATCAAAGTACATATTCACAAAATACTCGCTCGGAAACAGGACAGTATACGTGGAAGGAAAGAACAAGTACGAATTCGGAGCAGGAGTGGATATGATTAAGACAGACCTAACATACACGCTTCAGCTTGATGAAAATTTCAAAGCATACATAAGGTCATTTCCCGGAATGTCTGCGCTGCTGGAGGATTTCAGCATAGAAGGCAACAACAATTACAGGGCAAATATGTATGCACAGGGGAGGTTTCAGATAAAGGACAAGTTTTATTATCAGCCGTCACTGAGACTGGATTATTATTCATTTTTAAAAGCGGTTTACGTATCGCCCAGGATAAATTTCGGATATGCCATTGACCCGCTCACGACAATCAGGAGTGCGGTAGGAGTTTATTACCAGTCTCCCGGATACGAAAAGCTGGTTGACAATCAGACATTTTACAATCTGACAGGTGAAGCAGGCGACAGGCTGAAGGCTGAGCGCTCATTGCATTTCATACTCGGAGTTGACAGGTGGCTGAACAACGAATGGCAGTTGAGAGTAGAAGGATATTACAAGCGGTTTGACAATCTGATAGTTCAGGAAAAAATAAAATCAAGCAGGTATGAATATTATTTATACAATCCGAACAATCACGACCCTGCATATATGAAGAATCCGCAGAACTGGTACAGGTCATCAGAAAAAATTCCATTTGATTCAGTAACTTCTAACCCAATGAATGGTGCTACGGGTGATGCGTACGGGATAGAGCTTAGTCTTGAGAAGAAATATTCAGGACCGAAAACAGAACTTACGGGCTGGGTGAATTTTTCATTATCGAAGACGACCAGGGTAAGGGACGGGCTTGAAAAGCCCTTCAGGTTTGACCAGCCGATAATAGCAAATGCAGTATTGAATTACAGATTTAACACGTGGTTTGAAATCGGTGCAAGATGGTCTTATGCTACTAATTTTCCGTACACAAAGCCGGTAGGTGTTACTCCGCGAATTTACAATGACAGCCTAGTAGTGAATCCTCTTGTAAATCAGGTTTTGTTCAATCTTGATATGGGCGGGGACGAGAACAGGTTCAACGAGCGAAGGCCTGATTATCACAGACTGGATGTAAGGTTTACGGCTTATGCAACATTCTGGAAGGCAGACTGGTCTTTTTATCTCGATGTGGTAAATGTATATAACAGGAAAAATGTGCTTGGGTACAAATATACGTTGAGGTCAGATTTATCGATAAGGCAGGAGACGACGGGGATGGTACCTATACTGCCGACGTTGGGGATAAGCGCGAAGTTTTGAACCGGAAAATGGAATACGGAAAAAGGAAAACGGTAAATATTAATTAGAGTTTTGGAAAATCGAATGTAGAAAATGGAAATAGATTTGAAAATACTTATTTAATTAAGTATTTTTGTTAAACACAAACAACATTGAATATCTGCATATTTGCATCGGGTTCGGGAACAAATTTCAGGGCATTAATTGAAGCAAAGAAATCAGGAATTATTAAATCGGATATATCACTTTTGATAACAAATAATTCCGATTGCGGAGCAGTAAAGATTGCCGATGAGTTTGACATTCCTCATTTTCACATCAGCAGAAAAAAGTATCCGGATATAAGCGAAGAAGAATATGCGGAAATATTTTTAAATAAAATGGAACAGCATAAGATTGATTTTATTGTTCTTGCCGGCTACATGAAGATAATAGATGAAAAAATAATAAGGAAATATCATAACAGGATAATTAATATTCATCCTGCCTTGCTGCCTGCTTTTGGCGGAAAGGGGATGTACGGAATGAATGTGCACAATGCAGTGATAGAGTCGGGCGTGAAAGAATCAGGTGTGACAATTCATTATGTTAATGAGGAATATGACAGGGGAGAAATTATTCTGCAGGAGAAAGTATTGGTTGAGTCCGAAGATACGGCGGAAACGCTTCAGAAAAAAGTATTGAAGCTGGAGCACAGGTGTTATGCGGAAGCGCTTAGCATGATAGAACGTAATTATGAATTCTGAATTATGAATTCTGAATGAAGAGCGTAATAAATTAATTGATAATTTTAAAATTTTATTATAAACATTATGGGGAAAAAAGTTTTAATCAGCGTTTTTGACAAGACAGGAATACTTGAATTTGCAAAGGAACTGGAGGGTCTGGGTTTTGACATTATTTCTACCGGGGGCACATTCAAGCATCTGAAGGAAAACGGCGTGAAAGTAAGCACTGTAGAGGGTTTGACGGGATTTCCGGAAATTCTCGGAGGGAGGGTTAAGACTCTTCATCCGAATGTATTTGCAGGATTGCTTGCGATGAAGGGAAATGAAGAGCACAAAAAGGACATGGAGAAAAACAACCTGCCTTTTTTCGATTTAGTTGTTGTTAATCTTTATCCTTTCAAGGAAACCGTCAGCAAGCCGGGAGTAACGACGGAAGAGGCAATAGAACAGATAGATATCGGAGGAGTGAGCCTTATCAGGGCTGCGGCAAAAAATTTCAAACACATAAATGTAATAGTATCGCAGGCAAAATATAAATCTTACATAGAAGATTTTAAAAAGTATGAAGGAAAATTTCCATATGAATACTCAATGCACCTTGCCCGCGATGCTTTTGCGTACATTGCGCAATATGATGTTGATATTGAAAAATATTTCAACGGATTATCCGAAGTAAAAGACAGCTGGATTAAGCTGGGCAATTCCCAGCATTTGAGGTACGGAGAAAATCCTCATCAGAATGCGGTATTGTATAAGGAAAATTTCGATGAAATTTACAAGGTGCTTCACGGCAAGGAACTTTCCTACAACAATATGCTCGACATAGATGCCGCATACAGTGTGATAAGCGAATTCAGGGGAGATGCGCCTACTGCAACGATAATTAAGCACGGAAATCCAAGCGGGGTGGCAACTTCGGACAATCTGACTGATGCTTACAGGAGGGCATTTGCAACAGACACAGTATCTCCTTACGGTGGAATTATAATTTTCAACAGGAAGCTTGACCTTGCAGCAGCTATGGAAGCGGACAAGATTTTTTCGGAAATTATACTTGCACCCGGTTTCGACGATGACTCGCTTGAGCTTTTAATCAAAAAGAAAAACAGAAGGCTTGTAAGTTTTGAATTCAGCAGTGAATCTAATGAATTAAGAAAAATTACAGGAGGATATTTATACCAGGAAAGGGATAATCTTGTTTTGAAACCAGACGAGCTTAAAATTGTTTCAAAGAAAATACCTTCGGATGAGCAGGTAAGGGATATGATATTTGCATACAAAGTTGTGAAGCATACAAAATCAAATGCAATTGTTTTTGTACGGGATTTACAGACTCTGGGTGTAGGGGCAGGTCAGCCTTCGAGAATCGATTCGACGGAAATTGCAATAATGAAAGCAAAAGAATTCGGATTATGTCTAAAAGACAGTGTAGTGGCTTCGGACGCATTTTTCCCGTTCCCTGATAATGTTGTGGAAATTTCAAAAGTCAAGGCATCCTGTATAATTCATCCGGGCGGTTCTGTACGTGATGAAGAAGTAATAAAGGAGGCCGATGAAAGGGGCTTATGTCTTGTATTTACGGGCTACAGGCATTTCAAGCATTAAAAACTACTTGATATTTTTACTATAAAAGGTTTAAAAATAAGGTAATATTAATGATTTGTTAATAAAAATTATTATTAATAAATTTAGTGTTTATACGTATAAAACAGAAAATTTAGAGAAAGAGAAAAGGAAAAATAGAAAATGCCGTTTTTTAGATTTTTTTCAAATGACATAGCAATAGATTTAGGTACAGCAAACACTCTGATATATATGAAGGGCAAGGGAATAGTATTGAATGAACCTTCAATAGTAACGTTTGATGTTGATACAAAGAAAATTGTTGCTATCGGTAATGAAGCTAAGAAGATGGTCGGAAAAGTGCACAAGGAACTGAATACAATAAGGCCATTAAGGGACGGAGTAATAGCGGATTTTGAAATGGCAGAAGGAATGATAAAGGAGTTTATAAAAAAGATTACGTCGAGTTTTATGCCTGCGAGAAGGATTGTAGTATGCGTACCGAGCGGGATAACAGAAGTTGAAAAAAGGGCAGTAAGGGATACAGCAGAGCACGCCGGTGCAAAAGAAGTGCATCTAATATCCGAGCCAATGGCTGCCGCTATCGGTATTGGGCTTGATGTAACGGCGCCATCGGGCAGTATGATAGTCGATATCGGCGGCGGAACGACTGAAATCGCGGTCATAACGCTTTCCGGAATAGCAAATAATGTTTCGATAAGAATAGCCGGTGACGAGCTCACTGATGCTATAGTAAGATTTTTCAGAAACAACCAGAACATATTAATCGGCGAGACAACTGCCGAAGAAATCAAATGCCAGGTCGGTTCGGTAATGCCATTGCCTGACGGTGAAATCAGGTTCGAAGTAAAGGGAAGGGATCTGGTAGCAGGTGTTCCAAAATACACGGAAGCAAGTACGGTTGAGATAAGGGAAGCCCTGAATGCTCCTGTACAGCAGATGATAGAAGCTGTAAAGGTTGCACTTGAAAAAACAGCACCTGAATTATCCGCAGATATTCTTGAAAAGGGAATTTTCCTGACAGGAGGCGGTGCACTTCTGAAAGGGCTTGATGAAAGGATAAGGATGGAAACCGGGGTACCGGTTCACGTAGCAGAAGACCCGTTAACGGCAGTAGCAAGGGGCACGGGAAAAGTTCTCGAAGACCTGAACTTATACAGAAAAGTAATGTTAAAAAGATAAATTTATTTCATATAGTATTTAATTGAAAAAGTTAGGTTACTTTATATTAGATTTAAAAGAATACATTACGCTTGCAGTTCTGATAGTCATTTCTCTGATTTTAATATTCCTGAACGACAATCCACAGATAAGATTTTTGCGCGCTGCGGCATTAACATCATTCGGTACCGTTGAAAGCGGAATATCCGCAATTCCGAATGTATTTGACATGGAGAGGGAAAACAAGCAGTTAAGGGAAAACAACATAAAGCTTGCGAATGAAATTGCCTCTTTAAAGGAGTCAAAGCTTGAAAACATAAGACTGACAAGGCTTTTGAACTTCAAGGATAAAAATACTCTTGGAGTGGTAAGCGGAAAAATCATAAACAAATCACTGCTTCAGACCAGGAATACGATAACTCTAAATGTAGGGGAAAGCGACAGTGTAGCGATTAACATGCCTGTAATAACAGATGCAGGACTTGTAGGCAGAATAGTGGCAACAAGCAGGAATTACTCGATAGCCCAAATATTATACAACAAGGATATGAGGATTACGGTAAAAGTACAGAGAAACAGGCTTGACGGGATATTGAGTTATGACGGTGTTTCGAGCGTGACAGTAGCAAATATACAGAAGAGCGCGGATGTAAATGTCGGGGATGTTATAATAACTTCAGAATACAGCAACATTTATCCGGCAGGAATTCCAATCGGAACTGTGACCGAAACAGGGAACCTTGATAATTTATTCAAGAAGGTTGTAGTAACCCCGCTTGTAGATTTTTCTGTTCTGGAAGAGGTCTTTATATTAAAATTTGTTTCGAGCAGGGAGCGAGTTGAGCTCGAGAAAGTATTTCAGAAAAAATAGGAAAAGATTTTGACAATAAAATTCACAAAATATTTTGTAATTCTTTTCGTGCTGATTCTTATACAGAAGACGCTGATATGGCTAATTTCTCTATCTGCTTACAATATAACCCCTGACCTTGTTCTAATTGCGCTGGTTTATATTGCCGTATCCGAGGGAAAGATATTCGGTTCGGTGACAGGGTTCATTGCAGGTTTTACGATTGACCTGGTAAGCGGTTCTTTCCTGGGGTTAACTGCGCTTGCGTATTCGGTGACGGGTTTTGCTGCGGGCGGATTCCGGACTGAAGGCGACAAATACCTGACGAAACTTAATTTCCTGATTGTAATTTTTTTAGGTTCGATGATTTCGAATTTCATTTATTATTTAATTTATTTTCAGGGATTATCTTTGAATTTCATTGAGATATTTTCGAAATATATTCTGACAACATCTACTTACACAACGCTGGTAAGTGTTATCTACATCATTTTCCCCCGTAAAAAAGTTTTAAAGGAAGGTTATTAAATTGGATTCAGCAGTAAGGAAATATGTGTTCATAGGCATAAGCATTTTAGCCGTGATATTGCTGATAACAAGGCTTGTTCAGCTTCAGGTCGTACAGGAAAAGGAATTTGGAAAGGAATCCCAGAAAAATTCAATCAAGAAAATAACAGAAACACCTGCAAGGGGACTGATGTTTGACAGGAACGGGAAAGTGCTTGTTGACAACAAACCTTCTTATACTTTAACAATAACCCCATTCCAGTTTGACAAGAATCTGATTGATGAAGTTTCCTCGTTAATAGGGGAAGAACCCGGCTACATAAAGGAATTATTATCGAAAGCAAAGGGCACAAACAGGTTCAATCCTGTCAAGGTCAAGCGTGACATAGATTTCAAACTGATTTCTTACATAGAGGAGAACAGGGAAAGACTGAAGGGGGTAAGTTATCAAGTAGAATCTTTAAGGTACTATCCGATAAAATTCAGAGGTTCTCATATTTTCGGATACAACGGGGAAATAACGGAAAAGCAGCTTGAAGAGCAGGATGGTACTTACTACAGGCAAGGAGACCTTGTCGGTTCAACAGGGCTCGAGAGATATTACGAAACATATTTAAGAGGAGAAAAGGGAAGCAAGCTAATTTCCGTTGATGTAAACGGAAGGGAAGTTGGTCCATATAATGACGGAATGAACGATATAAAGGCACTAAACGGTTCGGACCTGCATTTATCTCTTGATGCTGATTTACAGGAATATGCGGAGAAATTAATGTTAAACAAAAGAGGAGCGATAATAGCAGTTGACCCGAGAAACGGAGAAATACTATGCATGGTATCCAAACCTGATTTTGATTTATCGATATTTTCGGGCACGCCTGATGCAAAATCGATTGCAAAGCTTTTCAGTGATGAGAACAAGCCTGTTTTCAACAGGGTAACCCAGACCAAATATCCTCCCGGCTCTACCTGGAAAATGATGATGGGTTTTGCCGGACTTGGTTCTGAAAAAATCACTACAACATCCACAATTGCCTGCGGTGGTTCATTTACATTCGGAAACAGGACATTCGAAGATCACGGAGCTTACGGCTCGATAAACCTGACCCGAGCGCTTGAGGTTTCGGCGAACGTATTCTTTTACAAGCTGTCACTGATGATTGGTCTAGATAATTATACAAAGTACAGCAAGATGTTCGGATTTGGAGCCAGGACAGGCATAGACCTTCCTCACGAGACATCAGGTTTGCTGCCTTCGACAGCTTATTTCAATAAAGTTTACGGGCAGAATAAATGGGGGCAGGGACTGCTTGTAAGTCTTGGCATAGGACAGGGAGAGCTCGGAGTATCGCCTGTACAGATGGTAGCATACGTATCCGCAATATGCATGGATGGAATATACAATCAGCCGCATTTCGTAAAAAAAGTTGTAAACCAGACTACAAGCGAGGAAAAAATGCTTCAGTTCACGCAGAGGAAAATTGATTTTCCGCAGAAATATTATGATGCGGTAAAGAAGGGAATGTATCTGGTAGTAAACGGAACGGGAACGGCAAAGAACATAAGGAACAGCGAATATATATTAGCAGGAAAAACGGGTACTGCACAGAATCCTAACGGGAACAACCATTCCTGGTTTGTAGGATATGCTCCATACGGTGACCCGAAGATTGCAGTATGTGTTCTCGGAGAAAATGCAGGATGGGGCAATCAGTTTGCTGCCCCGATTGCGGCTGCGATAATGGTAAGGTATCTTAGCGGCAACAGTGCTGACACATACAGTGAAAGTAATGTAATAAAAGTAAATGACTGATTCTGATGAAGGAAAAATTTACCGATAAATACGACCTGGTTTTATTTTCAACAACTATAATTATGGTTGCGATAGGAATTGTCGCCATATTCAGCGCAACATTCGGCAATACCGGAGGAACAGATTTTTATCTGAAACAGATGGTCTTCGGAATTATCGGACTTGTCATAATGGTTGTAATCAGTCTGCTTCCGCCAAAATATTTCTCAAAATTTTCGTATGCATCTTACGGTTTTGCAATTTTTCTTCTGATATTGGTTTTGGTTTTCGGTAAAACCATTAACGGCAATAAGAGCTGGTTTTACATAGGCGGATTCGGAATACAGCCCTCTGAATTTGCCAAGATTGCAACTGTTATGGCACTCGCAAATTTTCTGAATCCCGGTGATTCTGAAAAGAATCCGAACAAGATGCTTGATTTTATAAAAGCCTGCATATTTGTTCTGATACCTTTTGCACTTGTAAAGCTTCAGAATGATACGGGAACCTCGCTCGTATTTTTATCTTTTCTTTTACCGATTTTCTTCTGGGCAGGCTTATCCCCCTTTGTACTTTTTGTGATAATAACTCCAATAGCTTTGGCAATTTTATCATTTTTGGGACAGATATATTTTTATGCCGGATTAGTTGTAGTGTTGATTTCACTGTATTTCTTCAAGAAGGGAATATTATTATCTTCGTTTGTATTTATAATCAATTTAATTGCAGGATTTTCCGTTCATTTTTTATACTCAAAGCTTCAGGTTTACCAGCAAAACAGGATTATGGCATTATTCGATCCGACTCTTGACCCGCTTGGAAGCGGGTATAATGTAATACAGTCAAAGGTTGCTATCGGTTCGGGAGGGATATTCGGGAAAGGGCTTTTGCAGGGCACGCAGACTCAGTTAAGGTTCATACCCGAACAATGGACAGATTTTATTTTCTGCATGATAGGTGAAGAATTCGGTTTGATTGGTGCATCCGTAATAATTTTATTGTATCTGATAATAATTATCAGACTTATTAACAACGCATCAACATCCAGAAATAAATTTTTAAGCCTTGTCTGCATAGGATTTGCAAGTTTATTTTTATTTCACCTTTTCATAAATGTCGGAATGACAATAGGCATAATGCCGGTCATTGGCATTCCTCTCCCGCTGGTCAGTTACGGTGTATCATCATTGCTGACATTCATGGCTATGATTGGAATCGGAATGAATACATACAGGCACAGAAACTTATATTTATAAATAAAATGAATTACTCAGAAAAGATAAAGCAGGCAATAAAGAAAAGCAGGTCTAATCTCATAATCGGACTGGACCCTGACTTAAAGAAAATTCCCGAAATTTTCCTGAAGAAAAAAAATCCGGTGCTCGAATTTAACAAATCAGTTATTAACGCTACCAAGGATTTTTCAGCAGGATATAAATTGAATCTTGCATTTTATGAGGCACTTGGAAAGGGATTTCATGAGTCATTAAGAGGGACAGTAGAACATATACCGGGTTCGCGGTTGAAAATTTGCGACGGAAAAAGAGGAGATATCGGAAACACGGATGAATACTATGCAAAGTCATATTTTGATGAATACGGTTTTGATTCGATGACGGTAAACCCATACATGGGAAGAGATTCGGTAGAGCCTTTTCTTTCCAGAAGGGATAAGGGGATTTATGTATTGGCACTGACATCAAATCCCGGATCGGAAGATTTTCAGCAGATAAGAACAGGGAAAAAGTTCTTTTATGAAAGAGTAATAGAAAAATGTATAGAGTGGGACAGATACGGGCAAACCGGATTTGTAATTGGCGCGAACCATACATCACTGATAAAAAAAATTACAACAAAGTACAAAAACATTTCAATACTAATACCGGGAATCGGGGCACAGGGAAATGATATAGATGCATTAATGAAAAACATTAAAAATAATATTTTCCTCGTTAATTCAAGCAGGGGCATAATATTCGATAGCAGTAAATTCACTTCCATAGCAGATTACGAGGAAAAGACCGGATCGAAAGCAGAAGCTTTAAATGATATAATAAATTCGAAAAAACGAAACCGTTAAAAGTTCAAAGAAATTTACAATTTTTTACAATAAAAATTGAACTAAAATAATTATTTTTAGTTAGCTATATTATATTGATAAAATAAAGTATAAGATTGTTTTAATTATCAGAAAAATTTGAAAATATTCTTAACAATATTGGCGTTATTTGCACTTGCTGCAATTATAAGCAGTTGTGACGGAATTTTTCCCACAGCACCGAGGGATGCACTGCTTCCGGACCACACCAGAAATTTGAAAGGAATAATGCATAAGGAAACAGGAAAAGAAATTGAATTTGATGACTGCATGGAGTGCCATACAGATAATATCAAGGGAATGTCAGTAAAGATAAACGGCGTGTACAGGTGGACGCCTTCCTGCATTCAATGTCACGGAAGGAATTGGGAAGAAAAAGACGATACAAGATCAAAGAGATTAAATTAAAAAAAATAGCATGAAGAAAATACATTTAGCATTATTAATTTTATTTTTACCTTTTTTAATTTTCGCACAGGAAAAAGGCAAGCCGGCTCCTGAGTTCAGCGGCAAGACTGCGGGCGGAGAAACTGTCAGCCTGTCTGATTTTAAAGGAAAAGTTCTTGTGGTTGATTTCTGGGCAAGCTGGTGCAGGCCCTGCAAGGAAGGTTTTCCTTTTCTTATAGAGCTTTATGACCAGTATTCAGATAAGGATTTTTCCGTGCTTGGAATTAATCTGGATGAAGATGTCAAAAACATGACAGCTTTCATCAAAAAACTCGGTAAAGAAGTGAAATTTAAAAATATTTCGGATCCGGATTCCAAAATCGGCAATCTTTACAAAGTGGAAGGAATTCCTACGACTTTAATAATTGATAAAAATGGCGTGGTAAAATTTATTACAGTAGGATACGACCCGGGTGAAAAAGAAAAATTCAAAAGTGAAATCGAAGCTTTATTAAAAGAATAGAAATTGAAATTATTTTATTTTTTCATATTGTTTTTATTTGCTGCATTATCCGGATGTGCCGTTGTACAGCCCTGGGAGCGCGAAAGGTTATCCGACCCTAACATGATGTTTGATGAAAATCCAATACAGAAGGGAATAAAAGAGCATTATATTAATATCAGGGAAGGGTCCGAAGGCGGGAACGGTTCACAGGGAGGAGGCTGCGGCTGTGGTTAAAAAATTGTTTTTTTTAATTCTGATAATACTTCCTTCTTACGTTTTGACTCAGGAACTGCCGGAAGAAGAGATACAGGTGAATTTCAATTCATACTTCGATAATTTCAGACTGAATGTTATATATCCGACAATAAATGTAACCAAGAGCCTGGATAAAAATACCTCTGTTACTGGTTCATATCTTGTTGATGCAATCAGTTCCGCATCTATGAAAACGAAATTTCAGGTTGACGGAATAACATCAGCCACGACAAATAAATACGGCGGTGCCGATGATACACCTGATGAACTAAGGCATCAGGTAAGTCTTGGCGTGACCAGGAATTTTTCGGATGTTACTGTTTCGGCAAACGGAATGTACAGCACAGAGCACGATTACTCTTCAAGAACCTTTACGGCAAACATCTCGATTCCCTTTGCGAAAAAGAATACCGTGCTTCAGCTGGGGTATGCAGGTAATTTCGATAAAATTTTTCCTCAGACAAGAACATGGACTAAGGACAGAACTACCAACAGTTTTAATTTCGGTCTGACTCAGATTCTTTCTAAAAAAATAGTGACACAGCTGGATTTTTCTTTAACCAATGTCGATGGTTACATGCTTGACGGATACCAGGTAGTGAGGATTGTAAACGGATTCTTTTTAAAGACATTAGAGCCTGTAACGCCGGAGAAAAGAATAAGGAAGGCTGCGGGAATAAGAACTAATTTCGGAATATCCCGATTGTCAACAATACTTTTAGGTTACAGATATTACTGGGACACGTGGGATATAAGGTCGCATACAGCGGAAGCGCAGTTTAAGACACATCTCACCGAAAACCTGAATATGATATTTTCATACAGGCAGTACATTCAGACCAGGGCATATTTCTTCAAGGAGATATATACTGAGGTTGAGCCGTTAATGGCAGTTGACAGCAAGCTTAATTCGGGTTACACGAACGACGTATCACTCGGATTCTCTTACAAAGGGAATAAGGAAAACAGGATACCGGTTTTAAATAATGAAAAACTGACTTTTTTAGGAAGCATTGGTTTTTATCACAGGCATACAGATTCTCCTGACTGGGCAATGAGGATGAATGATTTGTATGCATATTTAATATCATTAGGGTTTAAAATATCAATTTAACAAAATGGACAGAAGAAATTTTTTAAAAGCAGCGGGTATTTTTGCAGCAGCGGGGATGGTACTTCCGAATGCCGCAAAATCAATGCTGGCAGGCGCTCCGGCAGAAGGGGAGAATTTTTCACTGGAGGTAATAACGGGCAATGCTGATTTGGCGGTACAGATGCTTGAAGAGTTCGCCAAAAGCGGAATGCTCGGGAGCGGAAGCATAAATTATTCCGAATATCCTGTAGCAGGAAGCGTAATGGGAGACCTGATTTTTGTTAAAGATAATAATCTTGTCGATTACACGAGATCATTTGATGATACAGGATTGAAGTTAAGGGAGATAAGGGATATGCTGAGTCTTCCCGGGATGTTAACAAATCCCGTGAGAGTAAGATTATACAGGAATAGCGGCTTTGAAGTGAAGAATATTATAATTGCAAAAAAAGGAATCATAATTTCTAAGCTTTCACCCGGTAATTCAGGCATATATACACTCAACGGCAAAACAGGCAAAATGGTAATTGATGTAACGGGCAGTTCCGTAAAAGTAAAAGACACTGAATGCAGGCATAAAATCTGCAAACAGATGAGCTCCATTAGGAAACCCGGTGATTATATTACCTGCATACCAAACGAGCTGCACATATTTGCCGAATAATAAAAAAGGATTAAATGAAAAATATAAATTTTAAAGGAACACTGATTATTTCGATGTTCCTTTTTTTGTTTGCATACGGAAAAATTCATTCTCAGGATGAAGTTAAGTTCGAAATGTCAGCCGGCAAGTATCTGATGGGAACGGAATTTCAAATCACTGCAGTTCATACGAGCATCGATTCGGGTAAAAAGGCAATGTACTATGCATTAAAGGAAGTTGAGCGAATTGAAAATTTCACAAGTAATTACAGAGATTCGACTGAAATAAGCTATGTCAACAGGAATGCATACAGGAAGCCGGTCAAATTATCAAAAGAATTGTTCGGTTTGATTGATAGGAGCATTAAGTATTCAAAGTTATTTGAAGGGTATTTTGATATAAGCGTAGGACCGCTTACTAATTACTGGGGATTCAATTCAGAGCATCCTATTGAGACACCGCCTGAATCCACGGTGATAAAGAAGCTATTAGGTTCAGTCGATTACAATTTTATTAAGCTTAACTATGAAGATTCGACAATTAGTTTTGCAAAGGAAGGAGTTTTGATTGATTTAGGCGGGATAGCAAAGGGATACGCACTTGACAGGGCTGTTGAAGAATTAAGAAAAAGAGGGGTAAATGATTTCCTGATAAGCGGTGGAGGGGATATTTATGCAAGCGGCAGAAAAGCGAACGGGAGAAAATGGGTGGTTGGAATAAAGGACCCAAGGAAAAACGATTTAATCACTGCATCTTTTGAAGTTGAAAACACAGGCGTGCTTACAAGCGGGGATTACGAGAGGTTCAGGATTATAGATTCGGTAAGGTATCATCACATATTTAACCCAAGGACAGGATTCCCGTCTGTGACATCAAGAAGTGCAACAGTTATTTACGGTAACTGCGAGAAAGGTGTGGTTTTATCGAAAATACTGTTTATTACAGGGATGAGGTTCAAAGATATTTTTGAGGAAATACCTGTTTATCAGATTGAGGGAAGCGGCAATAAAGTGGTAAATGAATTAATGGAAGGGATTTTAAAAAATTAAGATTAAATGACAAAGATATCCTCAATTTCTAACTATCATATAATATTATCTGTTTGTAAGAAAGTTTAATTTAGGTCTTGAAATAAGAAATAATTTTTTATAAATTTAATCATCGTTCTTTTATAAATTATAAATGGAGAATCCAATGTTGAAAAACGGAAGACTTTGGTTATTATCCACACTGCTTCTCGTGAGCTTTTCGATAATGACCGGTTGTTCCGGCAGCTATGAACTCTCGCGTAATGACGTCAAGAAGAAAGATGTTGATGGATACAAGAATAAACGCTCGGTAACCACGAACATCTTATCTCAGAAGACTTCCTTAACAAAAGTCAATCTTGAGTCATTATCAAGTTCAATAGCCGGATTTAATACCCCGACCACAATCAACGTCTCGAAAGACAGAGACGAGGTCATGTACAAAGTAATTGAATATCTTAACACCCCTTATTTATGGGGAGGTACTTCGAAACGCGGAATTGATTGTTCAGGTTTTGTTCAGGCAGTAATGTTTCAGGCTTTAGGAGTAGCATTACCGAGAACTTCATACGAGCAGTCGAATGTAGGTGTTGAGGTAGCTGTTGAAGATTTAAAATTCGGAGACCTGCTTTTCTTCGATACAAGGGGAAGAGGCAGAGTATCACACGTAGGAATTTATCTGGGTGACGGATATTTTGTTCATTCAGGTTCCAAAACTGGCGTAGCAGTAGCGTCGCTTGATTCGGATTTTTATTCAAGAGTTTTTTTGAGAGCAAAAAGAGTTCTTGATTAAGAAAAAAAGTTTTCTTTTAAAAAGTCTCGGTTAATAAATATTTACCGAGACTTTTTTTTTAGTTGTTACTGAATTTCCATCTGTTATTATGCAACACCGGAAAATATTTTAATATGGACAGAACAGAGAAATTAAAATACCTTTATTTTCTGACAAAGGTAAAAAGTCTGGGAAACGTCAAGATAAAGGGCATCCTTTCGGCTATAAAGAATCTTGATGACAGGTATCTTTTCAGCTTTGATTTTTTAAAAAAGATAGACGGCATAAACGACGCACTGGCAGGAAATATAATAAATGCCAAGAAAGACTTTTCAAAGACAGAAAAAGACTTTGAGTCTATACTAATGCGTTCAGAAAAAGCCGGTATAAGTATTCTGAGCATTACGGATGAAGAGTACCCTTCCAACCTGAAAAATATATATGATGCACCGGTAATTTTATACTACAAAGGAAATCTTACAAAGAACGACGCATTTTCACTCAGTGTTGTTGGTACCAGGTATCCATCTGAATACGGCAGAAATGCTTGCAGGAAGCTTGTCGAGGAATTATCTGCAAACATGATTCCGGTTGTAAGCGGCATGGCAAGGGGGATAGATTCAACAGCCCATAAGGCAGCAATAGAAAGCAACAACCAGACTTACGCTGTTCTTGGATGCGGAGCCGACGTGGTATATCCTCCCGATAACAGACAGCTTTATGAGGAAATAATTTCAAACGGAGCAGTTATATCCGAATTCGAACCTGGAACGGGACCTGACAAAATGAACTTTCCGAGAAGGAACAGGATTATCAGCGGTATTAGTCTCGGAACTCTGATTATTGAAACCGGAATAAAAGGAGGCTCTCTGATAACAGCAGAATTTGCACTCGACCAGAACAAGGAGGTATTTGCAGTACCGGGATACATATATTCGAAGAAATCCGAAGGATGCAACAATCTTATTAAGAAAGGACAGGCGAAGCTTGTTGATTCCGTAGAAGATATTTTTTCGGAATTGAATTACAAAATAGATAGTTTTTTAAAAAAAGATATAGTAAACTTGAAAGAAGCAACCGCAAGGGGAATTGAACTAAGCATTTTCGAAAGAAGCCTGCTGGATGTGCTAAGCAACGAGCCGAGACATATTGATGAAATCAATGAAAAGACCGGATTAAGCATTTCAGATTGCCTTGTGAACCTGCTGACTCTGGAATTTAAGGGGCTGATAAAGCAGCTTCCCGGTAAATATTTTATAAGGATTTGACGAAAGACAACAAAAAATATTTTATAGACGACAGGTTATTTACGAATAAGTTCTTTTGCAATCTTGAAATGTGCAAGGGCGGCTGCTGTACGATAAGGAGCAGGTACGGAGCCCCGCTTGAAGAAGAAGAAATCGGCAAAATCGAAGAAGTTTTTAAAAAAGTGGAAGCCGGCATACCCGAAAGAAACCTCGAAGTGATAGAAAAAAAGGGATTCTGGTTCAGGGAAGGTGAAAAAATCTACCTAAATAATGTCAACGATGAAGATTGCGTTTTTTCGTATATTGCAGAGGGTGGAATTGCAAGATGTATTTTCGAAACGTCATTCAGGAAAGGCGAGATTGATTTTAAAAAACCGATATCTTGCGAGTTATTTCCTATAAGGGTTTACGGGGAGGAAAGAAATGTGCTGCGGTATGAAAGAATGAGCGAGTGTGATGATGCAATATCAAAAGGCGGGGAAATGAATTCGAGTGTATTTGAATTTTTAAAAGAAGCTCTGGAAAGAGCTTTTGGAAAAGATTTTTTTAATAATTTTAAACATTTAATTAACGATAAATAGTTTTACACAATGTTGAAACAGACGCAGTCTCAGAAATTACTTCAAAAGACATTGCCTCAGATTATTCAGAAGCAGAGTCTGCTGGCTGTTCCCATTTTGTCGATTGAACAGATGGTAAGGCAGGAGATTGAACAAAATCCTTTTCTTGAGGAGCTAGAAGATGATTTTGCGGAAGAGAAGGAAGTAGAAGAAAAAGAGTCAGCAGATGAGCCGGAGAAGGAGTTTGATGAAGTAGACAAGAAGGAAGAGGAATTTGACATGGATGATTTTGCCAATTCTGAAATCGACGGATATAAAACCGAAGACTACGAGTCATCCCAGAAGACAATTAATTATGAAAATATCTGGAAGAGCGGATTATCCATGACGGACAATCTGCTGTCACAGCTTCATTTATCCGGACTCAGCGAAAAAGATGTTTTCATTGGTGAAGTCATTATCGGTAACCTGGATGATGAAGGATACATAAGGGAAAGCAATGAAGAGATAATAGCAGACCTTGACAAGCAAAAAGAGGATACTGAATTTTCCGGGGAAGTTTTCACCGAGAGGGAAATTGTATTTGTAATTGCGGAAATACAGACGTTCGACCCTCCCGGAATAGCATCCAGAAATCTGAAAGAATGTTTATTAAAGCAGATTGACCTGCTGACAAATTATGCTGATGTAAAGGAAACAGCTAAAAGAGTTCTGAATGAATTTTTTGAGGAATTCAGGCTTAAGAACTATGAAAAGCTGATGAAGGAACTAAATGTAGAGATTGATGTATTAAACAAGGTATTTGAATTAATATCAAAGCTAAATCCAAAGCCGGGATATATCGGTGATTCGACGGACAATCATTATATTTACCCGGACCTGATAGTCAGGAAAGAGAATAATGAATATAAGGTTGAAATAAATGACAGGAACGTACCTGTATTAAGACTTAGCAAAGCATACAGGGATTTGACAGATAATCTTGGTAGAAAGGGAGATAAATCGACAAAGGAATTTGTGAAGAACAATTATGAAAGGGCTAAATGGTTTATAGATGCCATAAAATCGAGAAGGCAGACGATGTTAAAAGTAATGAGCTCGATTTTAAAAAGGCAAAGGGAGTTTTTCGATAATATGGGTGAGAACCTAAAGCCAATGTATGAAAAGGATGTAGCGGAGGATATCAGGATGGACATTTCCACCGTAAGCAGAACGGTGAGGGGGAAATATGTTCAGACTGATTTTGGAATCTACGAGCTTAAATATTTCTTTAGTAATTATTTAAAGACTGACGAAGGCGAGGACGTATCAACCAAGGAAATCAGAGCCAAGATAAAAGAGATAATCGAAGCCGAAAATCAGTACAAACCACTGAATGATGATGATTTGACAAGGGAATTAAATAAACTGGGATTCAAGATTGCAAGGAGAACTGTGGCAAAATACAGGGAGGCAATGAAGATTCCTAAAGCAAGATTAAGAAGAAAATTAAGATAAGTAAAATGAAAAGAAATATCAGATCAACAACAGTAATCGGATTAATAAGAGATGGAAAAGCTGTAATTGGAAGCGACGGTCAGGTGACAATGGGGAATACCGTGATGAAGCATACAGCAAAAAAAGTAAGGAAGATATTCAATGATAAAGTGCTTGTAGGATTTGCAGGCGCTACTTCAGATGCTTTTACTCTCTTTGAAAGATTCGAGGGGAAACTTGAGCAGTATAAGGGCAATTTATTAAGAGCTGCTACCGAGCTAGCAAAAGAATGGAGAACGGACAAATATTTAAGGAGGCTTGAAGCGCTGTTGGCTGTAGTCGATAAAGATAAGGCATTAATAATTTCCGGTACAGGTGATGTGATTGAGCCGGATGACGGTATTGTTGCAATTGGTTCGGGTGGACCGTATGCACTTTCGGCAGCCAGAGTGCTGGTAAAATACACAAAGTTATCAGCAAAAGAAATTGTTAATGAGTCTTTAAATCAGGCATCAAATATTTGTATTTATACTAACAATAAAATTAATATTGTAGAGCTAACATAAATATATTGTTGATAGTTATACCGATTTATATAAAGAAAATAATTTATTAATGACACAAGGAAATAAAGAAGAAAAAAACGGTAAAAAGAAGCGGGAAGAAATTGATCAGTTAACCCCGTCCCAGATTGTAAGCGAGCTTAATAAATACATTATAGGGCAGGACAATGCAAAGAAATCCGTAGCAATTGCATTAAGGAACAGGTGGCGAAGGCAGCAGGTTCCGGAGTCGATGAAGGATGAAATAATGCCCAATAATATAATAATGATAGGTCCCACGGGTGTAGGAAAGACTGAAATAGCAAGAAGAATTTCCAAATTAGCAAATGCTCCTTTTGTAAAGGTTGAGGCATCAAAGTTTACTGAGGTTGGATATGTAGGGAGAGATGTTGAATCGATGATAAGGGAACTAATGGATTTATCAGTTAACATAGTGAAGCAGGAAAAGGCAAAGATTGTAGAAAAGAAAGCGGAAGAAAACGCTTATGACAGGATACTTGATATTATGATACCGCCGATAAAGAAGAAAAACGGAAGTTCAATACCTGCCGTTCCGGCGGATGAGGGAATAATGTCAGCCGAAGGAGAAAAGCCTATTGACGAAGCGGAGCAGAACGCGAAGACACGTGAGAAATTATACAAGCAGCTTGTGGAAGGCAAGCTTGACAACAGGATAATAGAGATGGATTTAACCGCGGATAATATGCCGATGCTTCAGGTATTAGGACCAATTGGACTGGAAGAAATGGGACTTAACCTTCAGGATTTATTCGGAAATCTTATGCCGAAGAAATCCAAGAAGAGGAAACTTAGTGTCGCAGAAGCAAAGAAGATACTGACACAGGAGGAATCCCAGAAACTGATTGATATGGATAATGTGATTAAGGAAGCGGTAGATAAAGTTCAGAATTCGGGTATTGTTTTTATAGATGAGATAGATAAGATAGCAGGAAACAGCGGAAAAGCTTCCGGACCGGATGTATCGAGAGAAGGTGTTCAGAGAGATTTACTGCCGATAGTGGAAGGTTCGACAGTAATCACTAAATACGGACCTGTAAAAACAGACCATATTCTTTTTATTGCATCGGGTGCATTTCATATTGCCAAGCCAAGTGATTTGATTCCCGAACTACAGGGTAGATTCCCAATCAGGGTTGAGCTTAACAGCTTAAATGAGGATGATTTTTATAAAATTCTGACGCAACCAGAAAATGCACTGATTAAGCAATATATTGCTCTTTTAAAAACAGAAGGTGTTGAGCTTTTGTTTAAGGAAGATTCTATTTTCGAAATTGCCAAGATTGCGGCTGAAGTGAATGAGCAGGTTGAGAATATCGGTGCAAGAAGGCTGCATACAATATTGACAACCCTGCTGGAAGATATTCTATTTGACGTTCCTGATAAGCAGAAGAAAAGCAAGATTGATATTGACAAAAAGCTTGTAAACGAAAAATTATCAAAAATAGTTAAAAACCGTGATTTAAGCAGATATATATTATGAGGAAAATAATTTTAATATTAATATTAGTATCGGCCTCAAATAATTTCGTTTCAGCCCAGATGAAGGACAGGGACAAGGGAAATTATTATGCCGGTGTCGGATATTCACTGCTGATTTTTACAAGTTCAGATGTCAGCAGGATTTACCCTGTTTTGAATCTTAACACTTCATCATTTTTGAGCGAAATAAACATTAGCGCGGGATACAAATTCAACAGGCACATAGCACTTGAATTCAATCCAGCGTTTGTCTTTGCGCAATCTAGCAATAACAAGGGGTTTTATTACAACGACGGAATAAGTAATTATTATTATCTCCCGAACAAAGCAAATTTATTCACGCTTCCGATAAATGTTAAAATGAAACTTTATCCGCTTGCTAAAAAGACGTTTTCATTTGTGAACAATATTTTTATTGGAATCGGCGGAGGGCCGATGTACATTCAGGAAAGTTATGATAATGCAGTTTACACTCAAGAGTATAACTATTCGACAAATCCAATAAAGTTTGCATCTTATTCAAACAGCTTCTGGCGATACAATGCAACGATTTCAGGCGGATATGATTATGCAGGGCAGATAGGACTGGGATTTGAATTCAGTTACAGAATTGTTCCGCTTGCAATACACGGACCTGCACCTGTAATAACTTCTGTAGCAAGTAATTTTAACAGTATCAATCTGAGCGTAAAAGCAAGTTTTGGTTTCTGGTAAGAAACAATAAAATTTTAAAAAAAAGAGGTCAAAAGCTGCTTTTGACCTCTTTTTTTTTACTTGCTTCATATCTTGGAATTATTTACTATATTTGAAATGTGAGCAGGTTTGATTTTTTATTTTTATACCGGCTAATACGAAAAATATACTACTCTATTTATGAAATAAAATTATTTATAAATTTAAATGATAATTTTATGAAAAAGTTAATTATAATTTTAATAATCCTAATTATCCATTCAGCGGATTTGCAGGCACAATGGATTAGGACAAACGGTCCATTCGGAGGAAATGCAGCGGGTTTATATTACTACAATGGTAAACTTTATGCAGGGACATATTGCGAGGGTTATTATTCCACAAACCTCGGAGTATCATGGTCAGTCATACCGGGTTTATCCGGAAAAGATGTCAGATCATTCGCCTCTATCGGCAATAATTTATTTGCAGGGACGCAATCAGGGATTTATTTATCCACTAATGACGGGGCAAGCTGGAGTCAGGCGAACGGAGGTTTGAATTATCTTCGCATCAGTTCACTGGCAGTATCAGGAAATGCATTAATAGCCGCTTTTAACGCAATAGGGACAGTCGGGGGAATATACAGGACAACTAACAACGGTCAGAACTGGACAACCTGTGTATCACCCGGAAATTTCTGGTCTTTACACGCATCAGGCACAAATGTTTATGCAGGATCATTCGGGGGAGGGTTTTATATTTCAACAAACGGAGGAGTTAACTTTACAGAAGCAAATAACGGACTTGGAAATATGTATGTCTATGGCATAACATCCTTAGGAAACAGTGTTTTTGCAGGAACGAATACAGGCGTGTATAAAACAACTGATAACGGGCAGAACTGGAGTTTGTCAAATTCCGGTATGTCGAATAATTATTTAAGGTGCATTTATACATCAGGCACAAATTTATTTGCAGGGACAACCGCTAATATTTACCTTTCTATAAACGGCGGAGCAAGCTGGTCAGAAGTAATGAACGGATTGCCTGTGAGTTATTTCAATACTGTTTTTACATATGGAGCAAATACATATACAGGAACAGACAACGGAATATTCTGCACAACGAACAACGGTTCTTTGTGGACGGATAAAAATTCAGGATTAACCGCCCGGGAGATTTGGGATTTATTATATACAAACGGGTATGTATTAGCAGCCGCATATAAAGGATTATTTGTTTCGTCTGATTACGGAGATAACTGGCAGAATACAGGATTAAACAATTACAGGGTGAGTAAGTTAAGAATATTCAACAGTTATATTTTTGCGATTACTTCAGGTGGTATTTTTAAATCAACAAATTCGGGCTTTAACTGGACCTCAACAGGATATACAAAGAACAATGTTGAATCATCCACTGCGACGAGCACTGCATTTTTCATTGGAACTCATGATAATGGAGTTTGCAGAACAACAAATAACGGAGACACCTGGGATTCGGTAAATGCAGGATTGCCATCGCGTGATATAACAGGAATGGGAAGTTATAATGGCATTGTTTATGCGGGCACATACGGTGAAGGAACATATAAATCGACAGATAACGGAAACACCTGGACAAGCATTAATTTTGAAGGTCATATCCAGGATTTTGCATTCGAGGGAAATAATATAATGATAGGTAGGTGTGACAGCGTTTTCAGGACTTCAAACGGAGGCTTTAACTGGTATCCTGTATGCTCGGGATTATCGATGTACTGCGAGAATACGAGAATTTACCAGTCAGGTACAAACATATTT
This sequence comes from Ignavibacteriota bacterium, assembly GCA_016218085.1. Taxonomy (GTDB): domain Bacteria; phylum Bacteroidota; class Ignavibacteria; order Tepidaquicellales; family Tepidaquicellaceae; genus FEN-1279. The sequence continues at coordinate 29,293 of JACREY010000022.1, read as the reverse complement.
CTCAGCAGCTGCGGAATATTATTCCTGACAACAAATTTCGGAACAAACTGGCGGGTTAGAAATCAGGGGCTTGAAGGCTACGGTATTACTTCTTTTACATTTGCAGGAGATAAAGTTTTTGCCGGTACATATCTTGCTTCTGTTTGGAAGAGAGGACTGACGGAGATTATAGGAATACAAAATATAAGTTCCGAAGTGCCTGATAAGTATTCATTATCTCAGAACTATCCGAATCCGTTTAATCCGAGTACGAAAATAAGTTATAAAGTTGAAAGTTATAAAGTTATTAAGTTAGCAGTTTTTAGTATTCTCGGAAAGGAAATAGAGGTTTTAGTGAATCAAAAACAGTCTCCCGGAACGTATGAAGTCTCCTGGGACGGGAGCAGTTATCCGAGCGGGGTATATTATTACAAACTGACGGCGGGGGATTATTCGGAAACTAAGAAGATGCTGCTCGTGAAGTAATTTTTGAAGGGAAATTTAGAAGAGCGGAGACTGCTCTACCAATAGGTTTATGTTTTTCTAATTTTTCCATCATCTATATTTCATTTGATTTTTAATATAATATTTTACAATTTATTATAAGAAGTAAAAAAAATAATAAATGAAATATAGAATATTTATAGAGCAAGACGAAGATAAGATGTTTGTTACTGAAGTTCCATCTTTACCGGGATGCATTTCGCAGGGTAAAACAAGAAATGAAGCAATCGAAAATGCAAAAGATGCTATAAAAGGATATCTTGAAAGTTTGAAAAAGCACAACGAACCTATTCCTCCATCCATTTCAGAAGAGATAGTGGAGATTGCAGTGTGAGCCGGCTACCTGTCTTATCTGCAAATGACCTTGTAAAAACATTATATAAGATTGGTTATCTTATAGACCACCAAACCGGAAGTCATATTATTTTAAGAAATGCAAATTATCCATTCAGAAGATTGACTATTCCGAATCACAAAGAAATTGCAAAGGGAACATTAAGAGCAATAATAAGACAAGCAGGAATGTCTGTTGAAGAGTTTAAACTTTTAGTTTAAGGATTTCGTTTTTATATCGGAAGACTCAAAAAACCGGAGACTCACCACATAATACGAACCTGCACCGGTTATTATATCGGTGATAAGCAACTTCAACAGTAATCTTACAAATCCGCGTTCTTTGCATCCCGATGAGTCAGCTCTTTTGACGACATCGGGATTACAAATCTTTTAATCTTTTAGCAAATCTCTTGCGATTACGATTTTCTGAATTTCGCTTGTTCCTTCGTAGATTTCCGTGATTTTTGCATCGCGGAGAAACCTTTCTACCAGATATTCTCTCACATAGCCATACCCGCCGTGAACCTGAATAGCTTCGAGTGCATTATTTACTGCCGTTTTACTTGCAAAAAGTTTTGCTTCAGCGGCTTCTTTTGCGAAGGGAAGCTTTGCATCTTTTTTAAGGGCTGCGTTGAAAATAAGGAGTCTTGAAGCTTCCGTATTCATAGCCATATCAGCAAGTTTAAACTGAATTGCCTGAAGGTTTGATATAGGTGAATTGAAAGCTTTTCTTTCTTTTGAATACCTGACAGAGGCTTCGAGGGAAGCCTGAGCAATTCCGAGAGCCTGTGAGGCAATTCCTATCCTGCCGCCGTTAAGGGTTTCCATTGCAATCTTGAATCCCAAACCTTCTTCTCCAAGGACATTTTCCTTTGGTACTATACAGTTATTCAGACCAATTGAGCAAGTATCTGAGCCCCTGATTCCGAGTTTATCTTCTTTTTTTCCGACTTCGAAACCCTCGAAGTTTTTCTCTACGATAAACGTCGTAATCCCCTTATATCCTTTAGACTTATCTGTCATTGCCTGAATTAAATAATAGTCTGCCGAAGTACCGTTTGTAATCCAGTTTTTCATACCGTTCAGGATGTAATGGTCGCCTTTAAGTACAGCTTCGGTTCTCTGCTGTGTGGCATCTGAACCGGCTTCGGGTTCGGATAAACAGAAGGCACCAAGTTTCTGACCCATAGCCAGAGGTTTGAGATATTTTTCCTTTTGAGTGTCCGTACCCCATTTTTCCATTCCATAGCATACGAGGGAGTTATTAACTGACATAATCACTCCTACCGAGGCATCAACTTTTGATATTTCTTCCATAGCAATTACATAGCTGACAGTATCCATACCGGCTCCGCCCCAATCGGGGGAAACCATCATACCCATAAAGCCGAGTTCGCCGAGTTTTTTAACAATTTCTGTCGGGAATTCCGCTTTTATATCTCTTTCCACTGCTGATGGTGCAATTTCATTTTCTGCAAAGTCTTTTGCAGTGTCTTTTATATATTTGTGCTCCTCTGTTAATTCGAATTTCATTTTTTGTAAGAAATTTAATTAATAATTGTGTTGGTTTAATATTATTTTAAATGTTCTCCTTTGCGTTCTTTGCGTATTACTTTGCGTACTTTGCGTTTAAAGATTTAATATTTGTAAAACCCGATTCCCGATTTTCTACCCAAATGTCCTGCGGCAACCATTTTTTTAAGAAGCGGGCAGGGGCGGTATTTGGAATCGCCGAGACCATCGTAAAGAACTTCCATAATGGACAGGCAGACATCAAGACCGATGAAATCTGCGAGTGTAAGCGGTCCCATAGGGTGATTCATTCCGAGTTTCATTACAGTATCGATTGCTTCTGCATTTGCGACACCCTCCATTACGCAATAAACTGCCTCATTTATCATAGGCATAAGGATTCTGTTTGAGATGAATCCGGGATAATCATTTACTTCGACGGGAACTTTAGAAAGTCTTTCTGAAGTAAGCTTGATGATTTCATAAACTTCCTGCGAAGTAGCAAGCCCACGGATTATTTCCACGAGCTGCATCATAGGAACGGGATTCATAAAATGCATTCCAATAACTTTATCAGGGCGCTTTGTAACAGCTGCGATTTCTGTGATGGATATGGATGAAGTATTGCTTGCAAGTATGCAATCGGGCTTGCATATTCCATCGAGGGTCCTGAATATATTTTTCTTAATTTCCGGATTTTCGGTTGCTGCCTCGATTACTAAATCTGAATCTTTTGCAACCAAAATATCGGCAGAGGGTTTAATGCTTGATAGAATTTCTTTTTTTCTTTCTTCTGAAACGATTCCTTTTTTAATTTGGCGGTCTATGTTTTTGGAGATTGTCGAAATTCCTCTGTCGAGGAATTCCTGATTTACATCAACGAGGTTGACTTCATAATTGAACTGAGCGAAAGTATGGGCAATACCATTTCCCATAGTTCCTGCACCTACTACAGTAACCTTTTTTATTTCCATAGTTTTTGTTAAATATATTTAAAGTTTTATTATATTTTTTCAACTATAACAGCGCTTGCTTCTCCTCCGCCGATGCATAGCGTTGCGATACCTCTTTTTGCATTCCTGTTTTTCATAGCATACAAAAGCGTAGTCAGAATCCTTGCGCCGCTTGCTCCTATCGGGTGTCCGAGGGCGGTTGCGCCGCCGTTTACATTTACTTTAGCGGGGTCAAGGTTTGCCACTTGGTTAACAGCGAGGCATTGCACTGAAAATGCTTCGTTAGCTTCGAATAAATCTATATCTTCGAGTTTTAAATTTGCTTTTTTTAGAATATTATTAATTGCAAATCCCGGAGCGGTAGTAAACCATTCCGGTTTTTGCGCAAATGAAATCTGTGATACTATTTTTGCAAGAGGTTTTAATCCGAGCGAATCTGCTTTTTCTTTTGACATAAGCACGAGAGCTGCTGCACCGTCGTTTATTTTCGATGCATTGAATGCCGTTACCGTTCCGTCTTTTTCGAAAGCAGGTCTGAGCTGAAGGCCTTTTTCAAAATTCACTTTTCCGGGTTCTTCGTCATTGGAAACAACCACATCGCCTTTTTTCCCTTTTATTTTAACTTCTACTATTTCTTCCTTGAATAAACCTTTTTCGATTGAGTTCAGAGCCTTTTTATAGCTTTCTGTTGCAAATTCATCCTGTTGCCGGCGGGTGATTTTCATTTCTCGTGCGCAGAGTTCGGCTGCATTGCCCATATGAAAATTATTATATACATCCCAAAGACCGTCTTTTATCATACCGTCGAGAAGTGTGCCGTTTCCCATTCTGTAGCCAGTTCTTGCCTTATCGAGGTAATAGGGAACATTGCTCATTGATTCCATTCCACCTGCAACCACGACATCTGCATCGCCGCACATAATTGCCTGGGCGCCGAGCATAACAGATTTAAGTCCGGAGCCGCATACTTTATTAATTGTAAGGCAGGGAACAGATTCGGGAAGTCCTGCATAGATTGCTGCCTGACGGGCGGGAGCCTGTCCTACACCTGCGGGAAGAACACATCCCATAATAACTTCTGATACATCTTCATTCTTAATTCCTGCTCTGCTAACTGCTTCTTTAATGGCAATTGCACCAAGTTGAGGAGCTGTTAAAGAAGATAGCGCACCCTGAAAACTTCCAATTGGGGTTCTGACTGCAGAAACAATTACAACTTCTTTCATTTTCGTAAATTTTGTTTAAGTTTTAAAATATATACAGACTGATATTTTGATAAACAGCAAAATAAGGAAAAAAATTGCTTTATGGTAGGGATAAAAGGGTATAAAACTTATATTTACAGAAAAAAATACCATCATTTTAAAAAAATGATGGTATTTAATAATTAAAATTCAGAATATTAATATGCGCTTTGAATAATTTTTATAAAGTTATCTGCTTTAAGTGCTGCACCGCCGATAAGTCCACCGTCTATATCAGGTTTTGCAAGAAGTTCAGCGGCATTTTTATCGTTCATACTTCCTCCGTATAATATTCTGGTTGAATCTGCTGTATCTTTTCCGAATATATTTTCGAGAGCCTGCCTAATTATTATATGCATTTCATTAGCCATATCAGGTGTGGCTGTTTTGCCGGTGCCGATTGCCCATACGGGTTCATAAGCAATAATGACATTCTTCATATCTTCTTTTGTGAGGTCTTTAAGGCAAAGTGTTACCTGGTCATCCACGATTTTCATATGCATATTATTTTCTCTTTCATCCAGAGTTTCGCCGACGCAGAGGATTGGTTTAATTCCGTACTTTAGCGCATTTTTTATTTTAGCATTAATGAGGTGGTTTGTTTCGCCGAAGTACTGCCTGCGCTCGCTGTGCCCGAGAATAACATATCCGCAGTTCAGGCTTTTAATCATTGGAGCTGAGATTTCTCCGGTATAAGCACCTTCGTCTTTCTGATGAATATTCTGCGCACCGATTCCGATTTTTTTATTTTTTATTACTTCATTTGTTGTTGCAAGCGAAGTGAACGGTGGACAGACAACTACATCTACTTTTTCAAGTATTTCATCTGATAAACCGCTAACTAATCCTGACAAAAGGTCTTTGGAAGTTACCGAAGTTGTATTCATTTTCCAGTTACCGGCAATAAATTTTTTTCTCATTGTAATAATAATTAAATTTTATGGTTTATTTTTTATGTTTTTAAAAGTTTCAATAGCGATTTTACTTACTTCCGAATGGTTAACAATCGGAGCCGGGTAATCATTTCCGATAATTACACCGCATGCAGACTGTTCTGCCGCAGGCATTTCGGAAGGGTTATGTATATATTTTGTTTTTACATTTGTCAATTCAGGTACATACCGTTTTATATAAATTCCGTCCGAATCATATTTTTTACTTTGCAGGTACGGATTAAAAATTCTGAAATAAGGCTGAGCATCGCATCCGGTTGAAGCAGACCACTGCCATCCGCCGTTGTTGGACGAGAAATCCAGGTCAATAAGTTTTTCTGCAAAATATTTTTCTCCCCAACGCCAGTCAATCAGTAAATCTTTGGTGAGGAACATTGCAACAATCATTCTTACCCTGTTATGCATCCAGCCTTCTTTGTTCAACTGGCGCATTCCGGCATCCACAATGGGGAATCCTGTTTTTCCTTCGCACCACAACTTAAACATTCTTTTATCGTAATTCCATTTAACTTTATCATAATCTTTTTTGAAAGCAGAATTAATCACGTGCGGAAAATGATATGTGATGCTATAATAAAATTCCCGCCAGATTAGCTCTTCTCGCCATTTATATATTTCATCAGTGCCCTTAGTATCTTTTGCGGCTTCTTTGTATGCACGAAAACACTCTCTTATGCTTATTGTCCCAAAATGCAGATGCGCCGAAAGCAGGCTTGTACCTTCAATAGCAGGGAAGTCGCGGTCAACTGCGTAATTCTTTATTTTACTTTTGAAGAAATAATTTAAAAGAACAACTGCATTACTTCTTCCGCCTTTCAGAAAACCCGATTTATCAAACTTTTTATATTCACTTTCGAAATCAAAATTATTATTCAGCTGTAATTCGTTTTTCCTGTTTAGTTTTGAAAGATTCACTTTGGATTCTGCATAATGAACCGGACTAAGAATCCTTAAAAACTTATTTTTGAACGGAGTAAAAACTGTGTAAGGTGTTCCGTTATCTTTAACCGATTCATTAAAAGGAACCATGTTTATATCTTCAATTAAATTTAGTCTGCCTGAATTTTCTTCGAGCAACTTTTTATTTTTATTATCCCTTGAAATGCAGAATGGCTCTATCTGCCTTCCGGCAAATACTTCTGTTTTTCCGAATTTATTTATTAAGTTCCTGAAAATCTCTTCAGAAGAACCGCTTAGGACATTTAATTTTAATTTATTTTTTTCGAGTTCAATACCCAGCTCAAAAATGCATTCATGAAGAAATGCAATCCTTTTTTCGCCGAAATATTTATACGAGTTTTTGTTTTTTATATAAAGGAAAAGAAAAGAATCATCTACGCCTACGGAATCAATGAATTCCAAGAGGGTTTTATTATCTTTCAACCGTAAATCTTTTCTAAACCAGAATACTTTGAGCATTTCTTATTATTTTTTCGTATTAATTATTATCGATTTCCTTTTTGGTAAAAAACCCTATTGATTTTTTCTTTTTTAACAAAAAATAATCTATAGTAAATGCTGCGAAAGGAATTATCGCTATTTTCATCATTATCTGGTATCTTGGAATTGCAAAAAAAACAATTGCTATTAAAGTAGAGTAAAACAAAAATAAATATATGAAACTATATTTTGAATAAGAGAAGGTTTTGAAGAAACCAAAAATAGACAGACCCAATATGACTAATGATGGAAATAAATAAAAAAAATTGAAAGATCTTTCGTCATCAGGGTTTATAATCCAAAAATTATATATTTTAATAAAAATATTTTTAATTTCTTTATTATAATCTGTCTTCACAGATTCTATTGCTTTATAAAAATAGGATTTATTATAAGCTGTTTCAAAATTCTTGCTTTCACTTTTATCCCTTATTTCTCTAACAAATTCGATTGGGCCCCAATCGCCGATTGCCTCCTTGTTATGTCCTCGATAAAAATTAAGTCCTGCGCTTGTTGTAAAAGGAACAAACTCTCCAAAAACAATATAATTTCTAATAATCCAGGGTGAATAAAGTACACAAATGATAGAAGTAATACAAAAAACAACTTTATATTGCTTTTTAAAAAAATAAAATAGTAATATAAAAAATAGAAAAACAGAATACTCACTTCGGAAAAACAAAATAAGTGCTGATATTACTGAAAAAATCACAATTTTCTTATAATCAGAGCAAAAATTATTATCCATAATAAAGAAGAGCGAAAGGATAATTAATAAGTGATAATGAATAACAGCATTAAATGTCAAACTTGAATAAATAAATTCAGGCAATACAGAAATTATTAAAGCAGTTATAATACCTATTCGCTCAGAAAAATATTTTGCAGCAAAAAAATAAGAAGCAAAAATTAACAGTAAACTTAATATAATTTGAGATAAAAGCAGAAAAATATTTCTTATTTCAACACTATTTATTTCAAGGAACGGGTATATATAAAAAACATATCCAGGCGGCATAAAGGCAGAAGGATATGGCTTTTTAACCGGATTGAAATCATGTTTTAGAGAATCGTTACTAAAATAATAAAGCGAATATCCATTTCCAGCTTGAAGATTTTTTGCAATATTACCAAATTCCCAATAAAAATCTTTTTCAAGGTTACAAAAAAATATTAAAAAACACAATCTGAGAAGAAAACCAATCGTTAGAATTGCAATTAGAGTATTTTTTTGTTTTATTTTCATTTAGTTAAAATTATGTAAATACATCCGGAATTATACCTGAGGTTTTCTTTCATCAAAAGAGTGACTTGTCAGCCTGACAAAAGTGGAATTATTTTTGTATTCATCAAGAGTTTTTGAATTAAGGTAACTCATTGAGGATTGAAGACCTTCGCGGTATTCCTTAATAAGTTTAGTTACATTGCCTTTATACGGAACGAGAGATTCTTCTCCCTCGATATAGTTTTTGTTTTCCTGTTTAACTGCGAATGATGCGCTTCCGCAGTATTTTTTCCAGCGCTGATTGTTATATTTTAGAACATCGCCGGGTGCTTCTTCCGTTCCTGCAAGCACGCGACCGAACATAACCGCATCACAACCTAACGCCATAGCCTTGCACATTGCGCCCGGGCTGCTGATTCCGCCGTCCGCAATTATTTTTACCGTGCTTTTTGTATCCTTCTTTGCCTGAAGCGCTCGGATTATCGCATCGACCTGTCCTATTCCGATACCCGATTTAATCGATGTCGAGCACATCGCACCATTACCGATTCCGACTCTGATTGCATCAACTTCCAGTCCGATTAAATATTTTGTTGTTTCATAGCTTGCAACATTACCGGCGATAATTTTAAGTTTATAATCTTTTATTAATTTCGAAATTTTATTTATAAATTTTTCAATCATTTTAGAGCCGCCGTTTGCTATATCTATACAGAATATTTTTATTCCTGCGTCTGCGAGCTTTTGAATTCTTTTAATTTCAGTATCCTGATTGATTCCTACAGCTGCAGCTTTAAAATCGCTAATAAGTAATCCGTTTTCAGTGAATTCCTCAATCTGCTCTTCTGTTGAATTAAACCTGTGTATCACCCCGAGGCATTTCAATTCAGAAAGTGCTTTTGCCATTCTTCCTCCGCAAACCGTATTCATAGGGGAGGCGATTATCGGAACGGAAAGATTCAGCCCGAGGAATTCGACCGAAGTATCGCAGTCAGAGCGGTGCTTCAGTTCGGATATCTGATTAGGTAATATTGAAATATCGTCGTAAGTTAGAGAATAATCAGCGATAATATTTTCGTATGACATAATTTATTTTTTATTTTATAAAAAGAATACAAAAAACTTCACGGCTTATATTTAAGCCGTGATAGGATATTAAACAAAATTTATTTTCAAAAATTCTAACTACCTGAAATTGCCATTGTAACTTTTTGTGCCGCATCTTCGAGAGTAGTGGCAGAAATCAGGTTCAGACCTGACTCATCGAGAATTTTTTTAGCTTCCCCGGCATTTGTTCCCTGGAGTCTTACGACAACCGGTACGGGAATATTGAGATTGCGGGATGCCTGTACGACGCCTGTTGCAACCCTGTCACAGCGGACTATTCCGCCGAAGATATTAATTAAAATTGCTTTTACATTCTTATCCGATAAAATAATCCTGAATCCGTTTTCAACTGTTTCGGCTGAAGCCGTTCCGCCCACATCCAGGAAGTTTGCGGGTTCGCCGCCTGCAAGCTTAATCAAATCCATTGTAGCCATTGCAAGACCGGCACCGTTTACCATACAGCCCACATTTCCGTCCAGCTTGATGTAATTCAGATTTGATTTTGATGCTTCTATTTCAAGAGGGTCTTCTTCGTTCAGGTCCCTCATTGCATAATATTCGGGATATCTCTCGACTGCATTATCATCCAGGTTTACTTTAGCATCGAGTGCAAGTATTCTGTCGTCATTTGTGATTACCATTGGATTAATTTCGACAAGCGAAGCATCAGTGCTTTCATATGCCTTATACAATTTCACTATGAATTTCAGAAAATCCTTATAAGCATTTCCTTCGAGCTGCAAACCTGTTGCAAGTTCGCGTGCCTGGTAAGAGGAAATTCCTATTGATGGTTCAATCCATACCTTGATAATTTTTTCCGGAGTTTCAGCTGCGACTTTTTCTATTTCAACTCCGCCTTCGGTTGAAGCCATAATTACATTCTTGGAGTTCTGTCTGTCGAGAAGTATTCCAAGGTAGAGTTCCTTTTTATAATCAAGCCCTTCAGCGATAAAGAGTGTCTGAATTTCCTTGCCTTCCTTACCTGTCTGGTGAGTTACAAGAATATTTCCAAGTATTTTGGACGCATAGTCTTTTGCTTTTTCAATATTATCTCCGAAAAATTTGACTCCGCCTTCGATTACAACTTCATCGCGGTTGTATTTATTGTAAACAATTCCCTTGCCTCTTCCGCCGGCGTGAATCTGCGACTTGACTACAAACTGAGTAGCGCCGTTTTCTTTTAATTTCTGAATAGCATCATCGAATTCTGCAATGGATGTAATTGCAATACCATCCTGCACTCCGACTCCGAATTTTTTTAAAATGGATTTTGCCTGAAATTCGTGGATTTTCATTTATGTGATATATTTAATTTAATAAATTTATTTTTTATCCGATTTACCTTTATCCTTGTTGTAAGTCGAGTCAAGACTCTTCATTAATTTTTTTAATGAGTCAATATCAGTTTTGTTCAGTGTGGAATCGATTTTTTTCAGATTCTCATCTATAGTCTGGTCAATTTTCTCGTTAACTTTCTGCTCGACCTTTTCCGAAATCTTGCTGCAGCTTAAGATTCCGAGAAGTACCGCTATTGATGTTAAGAATTTAAAGGTTCTCATAATTATTTTTTTATAATTTTTTTAACAACTGTTTTTGCCTGCATAAAGAGTCCGAGATAGTCCCTTCCGCCTGCCTTGGAATCGGTACCGCTCATATTGAATCCGCCGAATGGCTGAGCGCCTACGAGCGCGCCTGTGCATTTCCTGTTGAAGTACAGATTGCCTACGTGGAATTCACGCGCGGCTCTTTCGAGTTTCTTTTTGTTCTTTGTGTAAACTGCGCCAGTTAATCCGTAAATCGTGTTATTGGCAATCATCAGAGACCCATCGAAGTTTTCCGATTTAATCACCGCAAGCACGGGTCCGAAAATCTCTTCCTGTGAAATTGTATCCATTGGTTTTACGTCTTTGATAACCGTCGGAAGCACGAAGTATCCCGGTTTATCGAGCGGAATTCCTCCTGCAATAATTTTTCCGCCTTCTTCTACAGCCTTATTGATGTATTCGAGAATTTTGTCTTTTGATTTCTGGTTGATTACAGGTCCCAAATTCGGAAAATATTTCGCTTCATCAACTTTTAAAGCATTTGCTTTTGAAGCAAGCAGGTCGCAGAATTCATCATAAATGCTATCGTGAACAATAACTCTCGAGCAAGCAGAACATTTCTGTCCCTGGAATCCGAATGCCGCCGCTATAACTCCGTTTGCCGCATCTTCTATATCATAGATTTCTTTATCAACTATAATTGTGTCTTTGCCGCCCATTTCAGCAATCACTCTCTTAATCCAGATTTGTGAAGGTTGTTTCTTTGCCGCAAGTTCGTTTATTCTCAAGCCGACTTCCATTGAGCCTGTGAATGAAATGTATCTTGTCAAATGATGCTGTACAAGCACGTCGCCGATTGAACCGCCGCCGCCTGTTACGAAGTTTACAACTCCTGCGGGCAGTTTAACTTCATCGAGTAAATCTATGAACATCTGCGCAATAGCAAGGGAGTCGCTCGATGGTTTCAGTACAACTGTATTGCCGCAGACAAAAGATGCTGTTGTCATTCCTACCAGAATTGCAAGCGGGAAATTCCACGGAGGAATTACAAGTCCTACTCCAAGCGGAATGTATTCAAGATAATTGTCTTCGCCGGGGATTTTCACTATCGGCTGTTCGGCTGAATAGCGGAGAATTTCCCTTGCGTAAAATTCCATAAAGTCAATTGCCTCTGCCGTATCGGCATCCGCTTCAATCCAGTTCTTTCCTTCTTCATACACCATCATTGCGGAAAATTCGTGTTTGCGTTTTCTCATAATCTTAGCGGCTTTCAGAAGGTATTCCGCTCTCTTCTTTGCAGGAGTTTCTTTCCATTCATAGAATTTTGCGTGAGCAATTTCGATTGCACGAATTGCCTGCTCGGCTGTGGCTTTCTGAAATGTTCCTATTATTTCATCGGGATTAGAAGGATTATATGATTTCAGTTTATCGTCAGTATATAATTTCTCTTCGCCAATGCGGAGAGGGTATTCTTTTTTAAATCTCATTGTCACTGTTTCGAGTGCTTTTTCAAAAGCTTTCCTGTTTTTCTTATCTGTAAAATCTGTCAGCGGTTCGTTCTTGAATTTTGGGAGTTTCATATTTAAAATTTTTATTTGTTTTGTAAAATATTTATTAATTATTTTTTAGTAAAGATATAATTTCGTTGTGTAAATCAGGCCTTATTTCCTTGATGCCTTCATTTCCCCTGTAAGGATAAACTCTGTTTGTTAACAATATTACGATAATATGCCTGTCCTTATCACACCAGACACTCGTGCCTGTATAGCCCGTATGCCCGAAGCATTTATCCGAAAAAGATTCGCCGCACGGAATTCTGTATTTATTCGGCTCGGGCTTCGTATCCCAGCCGAGTGCGCGCGTATTAAGGTAATTAAGACCTGCAGCGCGGGAAGTAAATAAATCCACTGTTTCTTCCTTAAACAATCTTTCTTTCTTTAATCCTCTTGTATATGGATTGTAATAAAAACCTTTGTTCTCCATCATTCTCATAAAATCGAATAAATCCCTTGCTGTTGAAAAAAGCCCTGCATTGCCGGATACTCCGTCGAGTATGGATGCGGCTTCATCGTGCACTTCGCCCTGAAGCTGTTTATTTCTCCAGTAAGTATCGTTTTCAGTCGGAACGCAGTATTTCTTTTTTTCTTCTACAGGATTAAAAAATGTGTTTTTCATACCAAGTGGATAGAAAATATTTCTTATGCAAAATTCATCCAGTGTTGTTCCGGAAACTCTTTCGACTATTAATCCGAGAAGGATTGCATTCAAATCGCTGTAAACAAATTTTGCGCCCGGTTTATTTACGGGAGCAATATTGAATATTGCGCTTAAAACTTCTTCCTTTGTTTTGTAATACTGGTAAAAAGGAATCCACGCCTTCAAACCCGAATTATGCAGGAGAAGATTTCTTACAGTTATATTTTCTTTGCCGTTATTGCTGAACTCAGGTAAATAAGTCCCTGCATATTCATCGAGGTTAATCTTACCGTTTTCATACAAAACCATAATTGCCGAAGTTGCGGCAACAACCTTTGTTACCGAAGCGAGGTCAAAAAGATGATAATCACCGAGTTTTTCGGAATTTTCATCATAGGTCAGGTTTCCGTAAGATTTTTCATAAATAAGGTCGCTATTATACCCGATAATCAGCTGTGCACAGGGGTAAAATTTATTGGAAATACCGCTGTAAACAATCGAATCGATTTTTGAAAAATCGTATGAAAATGCGAGATTTCCCGCAAATAATATTATCAGTAAAAACTTCTTAACCATCCGTAAAATATATTCATTTTAAAACCTTACTTCAATTTAATAAATAGGTAGGAAAAAGAAGGGGGGAAGAATGATAGTATATAGAAAAATATTAAAGCAATTAGTATATTGATTAAAAATACCCGTTTCGGAAGTCCGTGCTAAAGCAGAAGACTCCCCGGGATAAGTGCTCGATAAAAATATGAGTAATTCAAAAATATCAATCCGTTTTTTTGACGACCGCGAGGTTCGTGCCGTTTGGGATGAAGAAAATTCAAAATGGTGGTTTTCTGTTTTGGATATTGTTGCTGTTCTGACCAACCAAAACGACTACACCAAGACACGGAATTACTGGAAATATCTGAAAACAAAACTGAAAAAAGAAAAAAGTGAAGTGGTTAGTAATACTAACCGGTTGAAAATTCTCGCACCTGATGGCAAAAAGCGTTTATCTGATATGCTCGATTACAACGGAATTATTGCACTGGGCAAAGAATTTCCCGGCAAGTCCGCAAACCGTTTTATGGAATGGTTTACATATAGCGATGAAACTATAGACGGTAAAAGCAAACAAAAGGCATATGCTTTGTTTGATAGTTCTTTTATAAATAGCATTGAAGTCGGCACAACCAAAGGCTTACAGCAGATTCACGCTTATCTGTTTGGAGGATTATATGACTTTGCAGGACAAATCAGGCAAAAGAATATTTCTAAAGACGGTTTTCAGTTTGCAAGGGCGCTCTATTTAAACAAAACATTAAACCGTATCGAACAAATGCCTGAAAATACTTTCAACGAAATTGCAGATAAATATGTGGAAATGAATATTGCGCATCCGTTTATGGAAGGCAACGGGAGAAGCGAACGCATCTGGCTCGATTTAATTCTAAAAAAACGTCTGAATAAATGTGTGGATTGGAGTAAAATTAGCAAAGACAAATATCTGAATGCTATGATTAAAAGCTCTGTAAACAGCTCAACTATAAAAAGACTCCTGAAAAATGCTCTTACCGATGATATAAAAAGCCGGGACATGTTTATGAAAGGAATTGATTACTCATATTATTACGAAGAAAATTAAAACCTTACTTCAATTAAATAAATGGGCAGGGGAAAGAGAGGGGGGGTGTTCGTAGTTTATGGATAAATGTTATTTCAATTCATATATTTATTGATAAATGTCCTTCGCTCGTCGCGGAGAGTCTCTCCGATTTTTTTTATCGGAGGACTCTCGCAGGGAAAAACTAAAATACATGGCATTAAAAAAATCAAGATATGACAAAGATGTATTTTATTTCTTTACAATAACCTGTTATAAGTGGATAAATTTATTTAGCAGCACAAAAATTTATGACCATATTTACAGCTGGTTTGATATTTTAAAATCCAAAGGAATTCAAATCACAGCTTTTACTATAATGCCGAACCATTTGCACGCAATTATATTTTATCCCTCCGAAAAATCAAAAATTAATTCACAAACAAATTCAGAGAAATCAATAAATCAAATAATCGGAACAGGCAAGAGGTTTATGGCTTATGAAATAATTAAAAGACTTAAAGACAATAAAGAAAAAGAAATTATGAAAACTTTGATTAAAGGAGTGAAGGAAGAAGAAAACAGGAAAGGAAAAATCCATCAGGTATTTCAGCCATCTTTTGACCTTAAAATTATAGTTACAAGAAAGTTCTTAGTTCAAAAAATAAATTATATTCATATGAATCCTGTAGTTCCTAAATGGAATCTTGTTGATGATTACAGGTACTATCCGCATTCGAGTGCTGGTTTTTACGAACTTGAAAATTATAACGGCTATCCCGTGACTCATTTTGATGAAATGTGACTTTGCGGGAGTCCTCCGATTAAGATCATCGGAGAGACTCCCCGCGACACTTAATGGTTATCCCATGACTCATTTTGATGAAATATGACTTTGCGGGAGTCCTCCGATTAAGATCATCGGAGAGACTCCCCGCGACACTTAAAAATCAGTTTTGTAATTATATTTCCACCCCAAATAAAAAAAAGGCTGCCGCTTGCGCTGACAGCCTTTAAAATTTTAATAAAAAAAGAATCGGATTTTATTTCCTTCTTTTCAATCCATAAACAAAGGTCATTCCGACTAAAAGAACGAGCGGAAGTTCGAGACCGAATAAGCCGCATTTCTTTCCTTCTTTTACGGATGCCGTGAAGTCAACATCTTCTTTCAGGTCGGCTACTGTTTTATTCCAGGTTACTTTCTGTCCGTCTTTCTTGCCGTTTGTAGCAAGAACTTCACCCGGGAATTCGAATTCATAGGTAAGTTTATAATCGCTCATACCCATCTGTTTTGCATTCGAGGTATCCTGCAGGAGGGTATATTTGAAATCCATACCTTCTTTTCCCTTTGCCCAGCTCGATTTAATTTTCGAGAACGCCTTAGCATCTGAAAGTTTATTTAGGTCTTTGAAATTCACCTCAAGTGTAACGGTAATCATCGAGTCTGTCGTTGTATTCTTTTCTATTTTGATATTGCTTGGTTCTGTTGAAGAAGAAGTATAGTTTGATTTTACTTTAGCATCAGTAAAACCAAAACCTGCGAGTTCATCACCGGATACGTTTGATGATTTTGTCCAATATTTGATTTTCATTGAACCCGAGCCGTCGGATTTTAAAGTGGTCTTCTGGTCAAGATTCACGCATCCAACAAGGTACATCGCAAAAGCAAAAACTAATAAAAACGGAACATACTTGAAGATAGGCTTCATTGATATTTCTCCTTTCGTTTAGGTTTTTTTCAAATTACTTTTTTATTGTAAAAAAAGCAATTTAGAAAAAATTTCCGCTAATAAAATTTACTTATTACATTTTGCATAAAAAAAGCCCGCCTGAGGCGGGCTTTTTATAATAAAAATATTTTTACTGAATCTTATTTTGTTGCAAGGTACTGGAATGTTCCGTCGCCGTTGATTTGAAGTTTAATCAGCTTGCAGGCATCAATATTAGAGAAAGTAACATAATTTCCTGCTTCATCGGTGATTTTCATATCGAACATGCAGGTTGTGCCGTAGTCAGCCGGGATAGTTACTGTTACGGTAGCCCCGTTTTCAAAAAGGGAGTTGGGCAGAATATCGTTTCCCCAGTTATTGGATTCCGCTGGTGTTACGAAAATATCAACCAGAGTAAAACCTGTATTATTCACCACATCGTAAGTCAGTGCCTGTGCATTTGATTTATTAGCTGAAAATAAAGAAATCATAGCAATTACTATTACGGCAAAGAGAAAGTTCTTTTTCATTACTGCTCCTTTAATTAATTAGTTTAATTTTATATTTAACAGGAATTTCTCAAAATAGTTCCTTTTTATTTATTTCAAAATGAAAAAATTTGGTTGTTCTGTTATAAAAATTAATTTCTTTTCATTAAATATTATTCGAGTCGGCGAAAATTAAATTATTGAATAAATTAGTATAAAAATTCATTTAAGAAATAATTTCCTGCGTGTATTGCAGGTGTTTTGATGAAAACCACTTGCTTTCGGGTTTTTGAGCAATGATTTTTATTTTTTTTGATTTTCTGAGAAATACATATTTCTACCGTAAAAAACAATATAAGAAACATAATTCATGGGAATTTCGGTATAAAAATCGTCCATTAAATAAGTTTCATATGCAAAACTGAATTTTTTAGAAACAAACTCAAATTGCAGTACTTTAAAATTTTTGATTGCTAAAAATGCGTTATAGTTTTCATTTGTAATAGTATCATTTAAATTAAAAGCATATACACTTTCACATTTAATATCAAAGAAAGCATTGAAAGGAGAATCGAGAGAAAGAGAAATTATATAAGGTCTGTAGATTCCATCCGAATCAGGCGGACAGTTCATAATATAGGAATAATCATTTTGGCAATATTCGGGAGCGGAACAGGATAAAAATAATGAAGAAAAAAGAAAACTAATAATTACAATTAATTTTTTCATAATGATTTTTTTTGAAACCTAAGAATGTTAAAAATGAATTTCAAGATAGTTGACATAAATTTACAAGTTTTTACAAATTCAATACAAAATAGTGGGAAATGACAGCGAAAATAGGATATAAAACGGAACGTGGGGGGGGAGGTTCAAATTTATAATATATTTGTTTTTTTAGATTTGTGTAACCTTTCCCCACTCCCTTTTTTTGAATTTTTTCATTTGCTTCTACGATTATACCAAGGTAAATAAATATCATAAATAGAAAACAAAAGGTTTTGGAAAAGAAGAATAACTATAAACAGAAGATTCAATAGATAATGTGAAATTGAAATTATTCCTTTAACGGTTTTTCAACTTTAAAGTGCAGAGGCATTTAAGAAATAATTGACGAAGATTCGACAAAACTGACTAAAAATATTTTATAATCCTTCCATTAGCCTCTATAATTAAATTATCATTAGGCATTATAATTGCTGTTTATATACAATTACGATAATCTTAATTTGTAAAATGAAAAATTTATTTATGCTCAGAAATCTAATATTTATATTTTTTTTCCCGGTCGTTTTATTCAGCCAGACTTTGGTTAAAGGAGTTGTGCTGGATTCCGCAGATAAGAAGCCGATAGAAAATGCTATAATAAAAATAATTTCAGTTAAGGATTCGACAAACAGGCAGGGAACCTCTGCAAATAAATCAGGCGAATTCGAATTAAGGGATATCGGATATTCCAAATATAAAATCATTATAAGTTTTATAGGCTATTCGGATTATAGTTCGGAAATAAAAGTTAACGGAAACACTCCGCAGGTTGATTTGGGAAAAATATTTCTTAACCCTTCTTTGGATTCAACGGCAACTATAGAGGTAAATGCAGAAAGATATTATTTTGAGAATAAAGACAATATGAAGGTTTACAACGTAGAAAAAAATATGATTTCCGAAAGCGGAACTGCAAGCGATGTTTTGAAAAGCATTCCATCGGTAACTATGGACAGTGACGGCAGAATAAGCATAAGGGGAAATTCAAACGTTGTATTTTTGATAAACGGTAATCAATCCGGAATTTTAAGTTCGGACCCGAACGCTTCATTAGACCTGATCCCCGCAAATATGATAGAATCAATTGAAATAATAAATAATCCTTCTTCAAAATACGAATCCGAAGGAATTACCGGAATTGTGAATATTGTTTTGAAGAAAAATACCGAAACGGAAAAATCAAAAAATAATTTCAGCATATCACTTAATGCAGGTACTCAGGATAAGTATAATTTTTCGGCAAATGCCAATATTAAAAGAAATAAATATTCATTAACGGCATCATATAATTTTAGATTGTTTAATATGTCCGTAAACGGAACAACCGGCACTACGAATTTTTTGAATGATACTTTGCATTTTTTAAATCAGGTAAATAATGTAGCTAACAGATTGCAAAGCCATACGGGGAATCTTGCCTTCGGTTTTTTTCCGGATAAAAACAACGAATTTAATATATCTATGGCTTTTAATAACAGGGCAAGAACGAGGGAAGAGAATACGTTTTATAGAAATTATGACATAGAATACAATCCCGTTTTATTTTACGGGAAAAAAAATATTTTTGATATAAGCGGGAACGGTCTGGATTTATCGGCATTTTACAAAAAAACTTTTTCAAAAGAACATTTTATTAATATTGCTTCTCAATTCAGCTATTCGAAAGATGATTTGGATTTGAGAATGAAACAATCTTTTTTTAACACCGATAATACCCCAAAAGATACATTGCCATATCTCGAAAATGACTTTACGGAGAGCAGACTTAAAATTTTCAGCGTTCAGGGAGATTATACATTAGGATTGGAGAATATAGGTAAAATCGAAGCAGGAATTAAAGGAATATACAGGGAAAACGATTCTTATTTTAACGTGAATTATTATGATTATGCAAGCAGTAATTGGGAAAATAAGATTTCTATGAAAAATGATTTTGAATATAAGGAATACATCAATTCGGTTTATGGAATTTATTCGGGGGGATATAGGAATTTATCATATCAGGCAGGAATAAGGATAGAACAGACTAATTCAAAGGCAAATCAATTAAATATAAATTTTTTTAAAGAAAAGAATTATATTGATATTTTCCCGAGCCTGTATATTAAGCAAATAATTACAAATAAATCTGAAATTGCATTTAATTATTCCCGAAGAATAAACAGACCTGGTACTGCTATGTTAAATCCGTTTGTAAATAACGCTGACCCGCAGGTATTGAGATTCGGAAATCCGGATTTACAGCCTGAATATATTAATTCTTTTGAGCTGACGCATAATTACTATTTTCCTGTTTTATCGGTAACAACATCCTTGTTTTTCAGAAATATCAATGATGTAATGACAAGGTACATCTATGCCGACAATAACGGTACATCATATTTTACATATAAAAATCTTGCGCATTCGAATACATACGGTGTGGAATTATTATTAAACGGAAATATTTTGAAATGGTGGTACTTTAATTCAAACCTGACTTATTTAAAAGTTGCATACGCCGGAAATGAAAGTAAAAACAGCGAATACGAAAGCTGGGTAGGGAAGATAAACTGCGGTTTTAAATTACCGGGTAATTTTGAAGTTCAATTTTTATTTAATTACCAGGGCAAAACCTCAGGTGTAATGGGTATTGGAGACCAAAACTATGTTATGGGAGGGGCGCGGGTTACACTTGCTCAAGGTTTTAATGAGCCTGATTATTACCTGGATATTGCAATCAAAAAAGATTTTTTCAATAAAAAGCTTACCGTTGTTTTTAAAGTCATAGATATTCTTAACACATCGAAATTCAAGTCTGAGATATCGGATAACACTTTTTATGCAGAGTATTACCGTAAAAGAAATTCCCGAATGGCTTTTCTTACTTTTACTTACAGATTTGGTAGTGATGATAAATCTCAGAACGGGAAGAAGAAATTGCTAGAAGAGCATACTGAAGAATAAGGGAAAAATTAGTAAAATTACTCCCAACCTCCTTTTTTTGAATTTTTTCATTGAAAAGTTTTACTTACCTTTGGGTACTATAAACTTAAAAATTTGTTATGAAAAAATCAGTTTTACTATTTTTATTCTTCTTTTCCACGGCTTTGACGGGATTTTCCCAGTCTTTAGTAGGCGCATACGATTTCCCTTATAATAATATATATAATTATTTCTGGGGCATTACGGCTAAAAATGATACCCTATGGGTAGGGACTGATTATGATAATACTGCTTCTTATCCTACAACAAAATTATATAAAATCACAAGAACAGCGCAGTTCCTGGATAGTCTTACCACACCGTTTAAGTTCAATCACGGGCTTGCGTGGGACGGAACGGGATTCTGGATCGCTCAGGATTATGCTACTGCGGGCTCGAAAATTTATAAAATAAATATGTCGGGCGTGAAGATTGACAGCATTATGACCGGCACTTTTGCCGCGGGAATTGCGGGCTTGGCGCTGGATGGAAATAACCTGTGGTTTGCGGTTTATTCTCCCGATTACACCACTTATCCGAATGCTTTTGCATATAAAGTGAGTCTGGCAACAAAGACAATCGTGGATACAATTCCTTTACGAGGCAGGCAGGTTCAGGGGCTTGCGGTAAAAGGGGACACGATTTTTTACGTGAATGATAATTTTCACGGCGAGCCGGAAAGAATTTATGCATTCAGCCAGACAACAGGTGATACCTTGTTTTCATTTCCGTCGCCTGATCCTGATGGAGACTGCGACCCGCACGGTATGTATTGGGACGGGCAGTATTTATGGCTGATAGCTTTCAGGGCAGGCAACACATCTTATGCATACAGAACGCTTTACAAATATGCCATCAACGGACAGGGTACGCCGATAATAAGCACTTCTTCAAATACAATAGATTTCGGAGATGTTGCTATCGGAACTACAGCTAATCAGACTTTAGCAGTTACCAATAACGGTTCGGCAAAATTAATCATAACAGGAAAGAATATAACAAATCCGAGATTCGGCATTTCGCCTGCTAATGTTCCGGATACGATTAATCCGGGGCAGTCGAAAAATTATACGGTATCATTTTCTCCTCTCGCATACGATTCGATTTCGGGAAATCTTGTTTTGGTGAATAATGATATGGTAAATCCGAATAAGACAATTTTGCTGAAGGGAAAGGGAGTATTTACAGGCGCGAATATTTTACTTTCGGATTCGGTTTATAATTACAATGCAAGAAGAAACAATTCTCTCTGCGGATGGAATTTTAAGATAATAAATTCAGGAACATCAGTTTTATCAATAAACAGCATTACTTTTAACAATCCTGCATACAGGCTGGATACAACAGGTCTTACTTTTCCTATTACGGTAGGAGTGCAGGGAATCAGAAGTCTCAGAATCTGGTTCCATCCCACAGGTGCCAGCAGCTATCCCGGTACGGCAACAATAAATTCGAATGCAGTAAATGCACCTGTAAAGACAATTACACTTTCAGGCAGCACAAATACCAATCCGACTACTATCGGAGAAATTTACTGGCAGGGAAATGTTCTGGATAATCCCTACACAAACAGCGATGATCCTCAACCTATAAGCATAAAGCAGATTGGCGATGTAAACGGAGACGGTGTGAATGATGTAATTGTATCATCAGGAAATTATTTGACAACCTGTTACAACGGAAACGCTTCGATAACAGCAGATAGTTTATGGTCTTTTAATACTGGATATAATAACAATAATACAGGTTCTGTACAGTGGGAAGATGGAATGCAAATCAGGTCAGATATAGATGGAGACGGGATTCAGGATGTGGTAATCGGCTGTGCGGGCGGAAATGAAATGGTTTACACAATTTCAGGAAGGACAGGAAGGAAAATTTGGGAATGGGGTGATTCAGTCAGCTATTCGGACGGAGATATCGAAGCAGTAAGCATTGTGAAAGACTACAACGGAGACGGAATAAACGACGTGCTTGTATCTGCGAGCGGAACAGGAACGGGAACAGGCGGAAGGCATGCACTGGTTTGTCTGAACGGGCTTACAGGGGCTCAGATTTTTTACGTTACGCAGACCTGTGATTTTACAGGCGATGTTGTTGCAACGAGTTTTGGCGGGGCAATCGGATTAAGCACACCTTATTCCATAAATGGTTTTGATAACAACGGCAACCAGACCTGGACTTATCCAACGGACAGCAAGCTATGGACAATAAAGGAATTTCCTTCAATCGGTACCGATACAATTAAAGAGTTAATCGGCAACTGGGGATTCTCAGGAAAACTTGTCTGCCTGGCGGAAAATAACGGCACAGTAAACTGGACAAAACAGCTTGGCTCAAGCAATAACGGAAGAATTCTCCTGCTCGATGACATCGATTCAAACGGGTATATTGATTTTACTATGTACGGACCTCAGGCGGCATACAGAATTGATTCCAAGACAAGTAATATTATATGGCAGAATTTCCTTGGTGCTTCCTATCTGAGGGGAGTCGATTATTTGAGCGATGTAAACGGAGACGGTGTAAGGGATATATTAATTTCCACTCAGCAGCCGGGAACAGTCAGAGTGCTGAACGGAGCAACCGGTGTTCAAATGTGGGCTTACATTTGGGGAAGTTCTTTGAATCAGCGCGGAGACAGGTGCGCAGTATTGAACAGCATAGACGGTAACTCTACAACAGAGTTTATTGGCGGATGCAGGGACAGCAGGTTAATTTGTTTTTCAGGCGGTATCAATATTCCGATAGGAATTCGCAATATATCGGGAGTTGTGCCGGATAAATTCAGTCTTGAACAAAATTATCCCAATCCGTTTAATCCGACAACAAATATCAGGTATCAGATTTCAAAAAACAGTGATGTGACTTTAAAAATATTTGATATATTAGGTAAGGAAATAGCAACTCCAATAGATAATGAAAAGCATACAGCAGGGACATATGAAATAAGCTGGGATGCATCGAAATATCCGAGCGGAGTTTATTTTTATAAGATGAAAGCAGGGGATTTTTCAGCTGTGAAGAGGATGGTGCTGGTAAAGTAGTCAGATGAGAAAATATATAGCCATAACAGGACCAACTGCATCAGGAAAGACATCGCTGGCTATTGAACTGGCAAAAGTACTTGAAACGGAAATTGTTTCTGCCGACTCGAGGCAGATTTACAAAAACATACCTATAGCCACTGCCACTCCTTCACTGAAGGAGCGGCAGGGCATTAAACATTATTTCCTCGAAGAAATCGAATTAGACCGTCTTTACAATGCCGGTGAATACGGCAGGGATGCAAGAAAAATTGTTGAAAATATTTTTGATAAAGGAAAAGTCCCCGTTGTAATTGGGGGAAGCGGATTATATCTGCAGGCTTTAATTGACGGATTTTTCGAGCAGGATGTGAAAGACAGGGAAATAAGGAAAAAGCTCAATGAAGAAATGGCGGAGCACGGAAAAGAATATCTGTTCGATAAATTGAAGCAAGTTGACCCCGAATCCGCAGAAAAGATGGCACCGCATTATTTCAGGAGAGTGATAAGGGCGCTCGAAGTATATTACGCTTCGGGCAAGAAGATATCCGAATTGCAGAAAAATAATTTAAAAGCGGATTTCGAGGCGGTGCAGTTCGGGATTATGATGGACAGGGAATACCTTTATGAGAGAATCAACAAAAGGGTGGATATGATGATTGAAGAGGGGCTTGTAAAGGAAGCTGAAGCGCTGAAAGAAAAAGGTTTTCATCCGAAAACACATAATTCATTGAACACTGTAGGAATAAAAGAAGTTTTCATGTACTTTGACGGTGAATATACTTACGATGAAATGATATTTCACATTAAGCAGAATTCGAGAAGGTTCGCAAAGCGGCAGATGACCTGGTTCAGGAGGGATGAGCGCATAAACTGGCTTGAAGCGGATGAAAATACTGACGCATTCGGGCTTGCAAACAGGGTGATAGAAATATTCACATCAAAAAAATAAAGTCTTGATAAATTTAGATTCTTTATACAAAAAGTACAAATCAATACATTCGGCTGAAGACCCTGTCAGGTTTCTTCATCAGTATGAGGATAAAAGAGATATTGAGATTACCGGGCTTGTTTCCGCCTGTTATTCCTACGGTCAGATTGGAGTAATAAACAGATTCATCGAAGAATTTCTCAGCAGGATTGAATACAGACCTTATCTATTCATAATGAGTTTTAATTTTAAGAAAGATGTAAAACTTTTTGAAGGGATGAATTACAGGTTTAACAATCATTTTGATTTGATTAATCTTCTTCAGAATATAAAAGTAAATTTCGGCGAATACGGTTCACTGCTTAATTTATTCAAAGTCAGATATTCCGATGAAGATAAAAATATTTTAAATGCGCTGACATTTTTTTCAGATTCGATGAGAAAAAGTTATTTAAAGAACCTGATGGGATATGATTACCTGATGCCGGACGTGAGGAATAATTCAACCTGCAAGAGACTGAATTTATTTCTAAGGTGGATGGTGAGGAGAGATGAAATTGATACCGGGATATGGGGGAAGGAAATCGACAAATCGAAATTGCTGATGCCCGTGGATATTCACGTTTACAGGATGGCAAGAAAATTTAAACTCATAAAAAGAAAATCCTGCGATATGAAATTCGCAGTGGAACTGACAGAAAAGCTGAAAAAGTATGATGCTAAAGACCCGGTGAAATATGATTTTGCACTGTGCCACGATGATATTCAGTTGTGCGATACTTCAAATTAAATTGAAATTGACATCATTAATTTTTATCTTACGTTTCTAATTCATTTTTTAATTAATAATTAAACACCGATGTAAAATATAGATTATATTTTCCCATAAGGAGTTTTACAATGATTGGACAGCTTATCCAACCCGAAATAGAGCAGTTAATAAATGCACGCAACTGGATTACATTAAAGGAAATTTTTTCCGAAATGCATCCTTCCGAAACGGCAGACATAATATCAGACATCCCGGAAAAAGACAGGGCAATAGTATTCAGGATTTTACCAAAAGAAAATTCATACAAGACATTCGAATATCTGGAATTTGATATTCAGGAAGAGCTTTTAAAATCACTCGCAAAAGAGGAGCTTGCCGAGATTCTGAATGAAATGTCTCCCGACGACAGAACAGAGTTTCTCGAAGAGCTTCCGGGGCCTGTTGTAAAAGAGCTTGTACGGCTTTTATCGCCTGAAGAGCGGGCAATAGCCGTAAAGCTGCTGGGTTACCCTGAAGACAGCATCGGAAGAATTATGACACCTGATTTCATTGCGGTTAAATCCCAATGGACAATAGAAAAAGTATTAAGCCATATCAGAAAAATAGGCAAAGAAGTCGAATATATAGATACAATCTTTGCTACAGATTCCGCGGGAAAAATTCTGGACGAAATAACCATTAAAGAAGTATTGCTTGCGAAACCTGATTCGATTGCAGAAGAGATTATGAATAATACTTATGTAAGTCTGAATGTAATGGACGACAAGGAAAAAGCAGTTGAAATGTTCAAGGAATATGACCTTTATGTAATTCCCGTAGTAAATGATGAAAACTATCTTGTTGGAATAGTAACAGCAGATGATGTGATTGACGTAATCGAAGAAGAAGCCACTGAAGATATTCAGAAGTTCGGAGGTATGGAAGCCCTGGATGAACCTTATATAACGGTACCTCTTTTTCAGATGGTAAGGAAACGTGCAGGGTGGCTGGTAATATTATTTTTCGGAGAAATGTTAACTGCAACTGCTATGGGATTTTTCGAGCATGAAATTGCGAAAGCTGTGGTACTTGCGTTGTTTATTCCACTGATTATATCGAGCGGAGGAAACTCAGGCTCACAGGCTGCAACATTAACCATTCGTGCCATGGCTTTAGGTGAAATAAAATTGATAGACTGGTGGCGGGTGATGAGAAGGGAAATTATATCAGGTTTATTGCTAGGATTGGTTCTTGGAATTATCGGTTTCTTAAGAATTCTTGTATGGAATTCTTTTTCAAATATTTATGGGGAGCACTGGTTTCTGATTGGATTGACTTTATTTTTTACCTTAATCGGTGTCGTGATGTGGGGGACATTATCCGGCTCGATGCTTCCATTTGTTTTAAAAAGATTCGGACTGGACCCGGCAACTTCATCTGCTCCGTTTGTGGCAACTATGGTAGATGTTACAGGTTTGATAATTTATTTTACGGTTGCTACTCTTTTACTCACCGGCACACTTCTATAAAAATAAAAAAATAAAAATTTATTAAACCCTTCATTAATAAAATGAAGGGTTCATTTTATGTAATTATCAGTAAAATATAATAATTAGAGAATATTTCAGTCATTAAAATATTATCTTGCATAAATGGAAATAAAATGTTAGACTATATAAAAAACCGGCAGTAATTTTTTTGGGATAAAAAGTTTTTTACTGCGGATAAATTAATATTAAGGAGTATAAAAATGAAAAAGTTAATGTTTCTCCTGGTATTTGTGTTTCTAAATTCTCAAATCTTTTCACAGAACGTATATTTCTATCCTATTCCAAGCGGCACGACCAGTGACCTTACTTTCTTATATTCGATTGGGAATGCTAATTATTATATATCCGGTGTGAACGGTTTACTTTTAAAATCAACAAATTCAGGATTAAGTGAATGGAATCCTGTAGCACTTGGCATAACAAATAACCTTTCAGGATTCCTGTTAAAAAATAATATCACAAGCAGTACACATTTCGTATTCGGGAGCAGCGGTGTTCTGATTGGCACTACAAATTCCGGACAGAACTGGGCAAGCCAGGTCAGCAATACCACAGCGCAATTAAATGCGGGTACTGCCGTAACGGGTGATTCCGTTCTGAATTATAAATACCTGATAGTTGGTAATTCCGGCACGATTATTTACAAGTTGATTGTACCCGGCACGGGAAACTGGATTCCGGTCACAGGAATTACAACTGCAAATCTGAAAACAGTTTATTCAATCGGTAAAACTGTGTGGGCAGGCGGCTCGAACGGTACTATGCTGAAAAGCATAAATGCGGGAATTAATTGGACACAGCAAGTGACAGGAATTTCGGCAGAAATAAATTCCATATTATTTAAAAGCGAGACACTTGGTTTTGCAGTCTGCAACGGAGGTATAATACTGAAAACGACAAACGGCGGAACCAACTGGACACAGCTGAACAGCGGAACCGTGCAGAACCTTAATCAGATTGTGTCAATAAGTCAATATGATTTAACATTTTTCTGGGTAATGGGAAATGCGGGAGTTGTCCTGAGGACTTCAAATGCAGGTCAGAGCTGGCTGAATGACCCTTTTGCACCGAATGTTAATTTCAGTTCGGGATTATTTGTGAATAATTATTTGTATGTTGTTGCCAATCAGGGAAAGATTTATAAAAGGTCACTCGATACTTCATTTCATAGCCAGGATCCATCTTCACTCGACGGAAATAATATACGGTCATTTTTCACATACAGCGGAATTTTTGACATAGACACAAGAAGTCAAAATTATCCCGGTTTCGAATGGCCCAAAGATTCAGGAAAGTTCGCAATATTCAGTGCCGGGCTTACTCTTGCAGGAAAAGTAAACGGAGTGCTGAGGATGGCATCCGCATCTTATAAAGGAGAATACTATCCGGGATACTGCAACAACGGCGTGTTTTATACTGACGGGCGATTTAAAATTTATAAATACACAAAGGGTTTCGACACGCCGTCAAGCTGGGACTGGATTCACTGGAGTGATATGGTGCCGTTTGGTGCACCTTTTATAGATGTAAATAATAACGGTTCATTTGAATACCTGATTGATACTCCCGGTGTAAGATATGCAAAGCAAACATTGTTTATTTGCCTTACTGATGCGTCAGACAGCACTCACAATGGAGGAGAAGGTTTCGGAGGCGGTACACAACCAATGGGAGCTGAGCTTCATTTAACCGCCTGGGTTTACGACAGTCCTGATTATTTAAGAAATGTACAATTCTTAAGTTATGACATCATAAACAAAAGTACAATTGCCTGGGATAATCTGAGTACCGGAATTGTCAGTGATCTGGACTTAGGAAGTGCTGATGATGATTTTATTGGATGTGATACGAATTTGCAATTGGGTTTCTGCTATAACGGAGATAACAGCGATCCGGTATACGGTGCAAATCCACCAGCAGTCGGAATGACACTGCTAAGAAGTCCTCTGAACAGAAATGTTACCCCGAATATCAGATTGAAAATGACTTCGTTCTCGCATTTTTCCTGTACAAGCTGCACTCCGCCGCCTTGCGAATCCACACCTACGGGTGAACCATACGGAGCATATTTGATGCTGTCCGGATACAAGAAAGATTCCACCTGCTGGCTGAATCCAATGTACAATCCTCCGAAAAAAACTAAATTCTGCTATCCCGGTGACCCAGAAACCAATATCGGATGGAATGAAGTTCAGGGCTCTATATGGAACTGCAATAAAGACAGCACGGGGGCAGTTCACGCTCCAAACCCGTCCGGAGACAGAAGGTATATAATTGGTTCGGGTGCAAATAATTTCAGAATGATGCCTGGTGAATCGAATAAATTTGTGATTGCTCAGTTGATTGCGCGTGGTACGAGCAATCTTAATTCCGTCACAAGGTTAAAACAGCTTACAGATTCGGTCAGAACTTTTTATGAAACAAATTTTCCGATTGGAATCAGGAAGGTAGCGGATATTATTCCCGAAAAATTTAATTTATTCCAGAACTATCCCAATCCTTTCAACCCGGTAACTAAT